>JAQDWB010000014.1 GCA_027673765.1 Coriobacteriaceae bacterium AM113-163 | reverse complement strand
GCCGCCTCGATCAATTTGCGAAAGAATCTTGACGGTACCATCTAGCCCGAAGCAGGTCGGCTACTTCTTAATACCGCGTCACAGACGCTTTGCGACCGATGCCACGGCCTCCTCGCTAACCGAATCGCAGGCAGGCGAAGGGCTGCGTGCAGATGATGTTGGACGCACCGCGATCGATCAGGTCGAGTATCTCGGCCGTGAGCAGCCAGACCTCGCCCATGTTATTACATACCGAAAGCACCGTGCGGGCCTTGTCGGCCATGGCGCCAACACCTGAAGATTTTGTCCGTAACTCAAAGAGCTAGGAGGTTGATAAAATCCAGAAACATCATGGCTAAAAGAGACGGGCACACTGTCCCTGTTTTTCGCACGAGCAGCGCAAAAATAAGGCCCAGACAAAGATAGCCCCCCATCATTGCAATGATGTAATTTGTGGGTGCCCCGATTAAACACTGTTGAGTCACGAGAAGCAATGCCCATAGAATCGACTGTACAAATGCCCTTATGCAAAACGGCCGAACTATTCCGACGATTGTGTATTCAAATAAAAATACGTACCTAAATAACAGCTCATGCAAAACTGAAACCGAACAGACCAATACCCATCTGGATATTGATTTTCCACCTATATCGAGCATGGCGGCCATAATAATAAATACGATGAAAATGAACTGCCATCCCAAAAGAATCCCACGCTGCTTGGTCTTATCACGGGAAACAGCGCCCCGAGTTGCAAAAAGATAGACTACCAACGCACAAAAGAGCGCCCCTGTAGAGCACAGCCAAGCGGGAGATCCTTTTGCAATAACCCAAATGGCCCACGGCACGCTAGCAACCATCGTACCCAGTAGATAACGTGCCCCCAGGCGCATTATTTCAGTCGCTTTTCCCAAGCTCTACCACCTCATCACTAGCTGCTATTAGGTCCATATCGTGTGTAATAACAATGACAATCTTGTGCTTGCGCAGTTCCTTCACAGCATTTATCAGAGCTTCTTTATGAGCAATATCAAGTGATGCTGTTGGCTCATCGAATAAATAGACGTCTGCCTTCTTTTCCAAGACCCGCCTAATTTCCAATTGTTTCAGTTCCCCAGGAGACATTCCCCCGCACCTCTTCTTTTCGATAGAAGGAAAATTTCTATCGCTAAGAAAATCCTTTACTGATATCGGGGTTTGTTCGGCAAACGAAACTAGATTCCGCCTAAGGTGCTCGCAGTTGATTTCTTCTTGGGCCTTACCGTTGTAGGAAATAGCCCCACCGTAACCCGAATTGAAACAACCCATTAATAAGTACGCAAGGCTCGTTTTGCCCGAGCCATTAATCCCCACAAGAGCATAGAGCTTTCCTTTGTCAAACCTGAGATTCAAGTTATTGTAGAGACACTTTTCATTTAATGTAAAACCAAAATTATGCAGTTCGATGTAATCGATCTCCAAGAGCTCCTCTCCAGCAACAGCCAAAGGCAATTTAGAGGCATTTAGACGAGATATCGATGAGAAGCAGTCTTGTACGCTACTACCTATACCGTAGATTGACCTCACGGCAGATAGCATTAAAGCCATGTAGCTCGAAACGGCAACAAGTTGGCCTACACTCATGCTTCCATGCATTACATAGAAAGCCGAAATCAAAAGAATAGTCACCTGGGACGCAGCCGCAGCAAAGGAATCCGTTGCCTGAAATCTCGAAACGACACTTTGATAGGCGACTCCGGCGTGCAGCAAAGACGAAAAAAAGCTATCTATGGATTTCAATGCTCTTTCGAATAGCACATTAACATACAAAAATCTCTGATGCGCAAGTACGGACTCCACTTTTCCGAAATACAGGGACTGCTCCTCCTTAAAGGTCAGACCTGAAACAAAAAGCGGTTTTCTGAATAAAGCATATGCAATTGCATACAAGATGCAAAATGTCACGGAAACCCAAAAGAGCGCTACGGAGCATCCATAGAGAAAAATAAAACTGATACCTAGCTGGACAACCGCAAGAAGTACCGTCTGGAGCACCGACAATCCGAAGGAAGCCACAGTATTGGCATCTGAACAAATTTGTTGAGTTTTTTCAGCTGACTCCTGCTCAAAATATAACTCAAAAGGCATCCGAACGAGCTCATCGATTTTACTTCGAACAATCGAGTATGCAGCCACGGTCGTTATCCGCATTGAAAGAAGGGTGCTTAAATAACTGACAACAATATCGATTAGTGCCGCAAAACCAATTAGAGCGCTGCTAATCATGATAGTATCGTAAGATGTTTTTTTAGATATATTGTCAACCAGAGCGCTCGTAAGCAGCGGGGATACAGAAGCCATCATTCCAGATATTATTAAGCACAACGCGAAGACTATAACCAGAAGCAATTGGGAAGAAAACCCAAGTCTGAAATATGGCAGACAATCGAAGAGCGCCGTTGAGTCCGCATCACTTCTTATGCTTGAAATCATAGGCCGCCCTCATTACTTTTATACAGTTCTTTCTTGCAGATACGCAGCTTGTCTTATTTTCATACAGCCTGGTGAAGGGACAGCCACCCATGCACATAGGAAGAAGCGAGCAGTTAAGACATTCTGAATCTGAACAAAAGTCGTAAGCATTCCATTTGGAAACTTCGAATGCGTTACTCGCTACGCTTTCAAAGATGCTGCCATAACTTCTGTCGGAATATCCTATTTCATTCCAGCATTTATATAAGGAACCATCTGGTCCAATAACTTCTGAATATTTATTGACGGCTCCGCATATGGTCGGATTAAAGCCTGGAAGAAACGGATCCATGTACCCCGTCATTTTGTAGCGAGACAAACAGGATGCTTCAATCGAGGCAAATTCGTCCTCTGAATAGCACGGAGAGTTAGCGCATGCCCCATTTATATCATCTACTGCCGCTAAATACAGTTTTACTCTATTACGAAGACCTTTTTGATCAAGCGAATCAATCAAGCGATCAATCTGATCACCGTTCGTCGGATCAACATTAACTCTTAAGATGACATTGAAGTACGCACTAGCTCTTTTTACGTTATCGATAATACGGTTGAACGTATCACCGCCAGAAGGAAGACATCTTCGTTGATTGTGTATTTCAGGCGGACCATCGACAGTCACCTGAACGTGCGTGACCCCATTTTTTGCAAGCAACTCCGCCGTTTTCCCATCTAAGAAATAACCGTTGGTCACCATGCTGGCGTTAAATAAGATTTCATCACTTCGGATTCCGCGCGTAATCTTCTCCACCGTCTCAATCGCCAATAAAGGCTCGCCGCCATACCAGGCAATCTGCAAACTTTCTGCCTGATTGTCTAAAGCCATGCCATTGATATGCTTTATTACCTGATCGACGCACTGGTCGCTCATTGAACCATAACGCTTGCCGTCCTCATAACAATACGGACACCTGAAATTACAATTCAATGTCGGAGCTATCGTAAATGAAAGTGATTTTGATTGCATGCGACAGGCCGATGATATCTCTTTTAAATGTTCGATTTCATCAAGTCCGTCGGAAACCAACAACCCCGCGTCCATCAAATTGTCGACAATTTCCGAAGGGCCATTAGCCCCATTCGCAAATAGTGCCTTCTCGTATTCCGCATCCAACGCAACAATTGCGCCGGAGTAAGAGTTATATACCAGCGTAGGCTGATTGCCTTTATCGATTACATTAAAGCGAGACTGTTTCATTTCTACTCCGTTGCATATTTCAATATTTCAACCTGCCATTAGGAGTAATTCCAGCCACAAAATTTGGTAATGCAGATCCTCAGGCCACACGGTCCTCCCCCTGAATAACTCCAACAAATATGCGCTGCACAGGACACACACGTAGAAATATCTCGAGACGAAGCAGGCATCTGAGTATTCACTGGCTTTTGAATATATTCCATCGAAGCTCCTAGCTAACGTGTATACCGCAATGTTGAAATGCGCGGCAATTCCCGCCCGTGTACACGGCACACATCCCCCAGGGATTACAGCGCCCCTGACATTTTGCGCCCTGACAAGGACACCAACTTGATAGCAAAGCAATATCGTTAGGTGTTTGAGTTGGCTGTATCCAATCCACAATGGCTCCTTTCTCGTTTTAGGCCTAGTTATACTTTGGTCAAAAAGTCAAAAGCTGTTTGATAACTTTTTGTACTAGATGAAACAATTTGTTTGCCTTGTTTAACATTTTTTAATTTACACTTAGCCTGATTAAAAATTCAACCTAAGGAAATTCTGGTGAATGTTGTTCAGCTGCAGTATTTCATAAAGGTATTTGATTGTCAGAATTACTCGGATGCAGCAACTATATTAAGCGTTTCGCCGCAAGCTGTTTCAAAAGGCATTCGAGCATTGGAATCTGAACTTGGTCTGAAGCTGTTCGAAAAAAGAGGCAGTATTCTACATCTAACAAACTATGGAGAGGAAATCCTTCCTATAGCATTAGATGCACTAGCTTCAATTGAGGGAATTCAAGCGTATGCGCAAATCACGCGTGAAAAGATAAAAATAACCCAGACACATTTGACACACGTTGCAGTCGGACTACCACCAATACTCATAAGCTGGTTCAACCAGCCCACACTAAACCGGCTCTCGAAAAAGTACAACGGTGGTAAATTTGCTGTTTCCAGATACGACGACGGCGGAACGTGCTTATCCCTTCTACTTGACGGACAAATCGACATTGCGATTGTCGCTGGGCAAGTAGACACCAATCTTTTTGAATCGCATTTTTTATTGAACGCCGAAGTCAACCTCCTCGTTGAAAGCAATCACCCATTAGCTAGTCACGCAGCAGCGAATCTAAACGCGGTGGCTCAATATCCAATTGCAAACACCTGTGACATTCGATATTGTCGAAAAAGAATAGACTCAGCATTTAACCATCTGGGCCTTTTCCCCCGCTACGAGAGTATTAACTTAGCAGACCAGCACAATTTGTCCGATTTTCTCATTCGTAAGCATGGGGTTATTTTGACCATAGCCTCGCAAACGTCTCAAATCAGGATAGGCTATCCAGCAAAAATCGTTTGCCTAGGCAAACAAGATAGATTATCAATCCCTTTTTACTGCGCTTCAAATTCAAACGATGTCCGAGCGCAAACTCATCACGCGATAAGCTGCATTCAACTTGAGGCACGCCAGCTATCCCGCTGTTTAAAAAGCGCTGAAGAAGGAGACCTTTCCGGCTGAACATGGCGGGCGTACTAATTCTATGCAAAACAGCATCGCATTCCGCCAGAACGGAAGCGTGGGCCAGCCCCGAGTTTTTTGTAGTATTCCGAGAGAAAACAACAAGGGCCGGCAGACTCTTGGCAAGTCAGTGGCCCACTCACCACCCACAAAACTGTGCCCCACTTCCGAAATCCGAGTCCACGAAAGGCGTCGGCAAGGCCATTTACGCAACATATATCCAGTAAAAAAGGGTGGTAGCCGGCACGGCTGCCACCCGTTTGTCTCATATCTAGCCCATAGCGGGCAAGCTACTTCTTAATGCCGCGTCCCAGACGCTCGGCGACCGACGCAACGGCTTCCTCGCTGGCCGGCTCGCAGCTCACGCAGCCGTCGTGGGCGCGCATCTGGCCGGTGACCTCGTCCATCGCGAGCGGCGCCACCTTCTCGAGCTTAAAGCCCTTGCCGGCGCGCATGTTTTCCTTGGCCACGCTGATCATGAGCTTAATGCGGTTGAGCTGGTTGACCTCGGACGCACCGGGGTCGTAGTCCACCGCGACAATGTTGCTCTCGGGGTGCTGACGGCGCAGTTCCTTGATCACAGCCTTACCCACCACGTGGTTGGGCAGGCACGCAAAGGGCTGCGTGCAGATGATGTTGGGCGCACCATGGTCGATCAGGTCGAGCATCTCGGCCGTGAGCAACCAGCCCTCGCCCATGTTGTTGCACACCGAAAGTACCGTACGGGCCTTGTCGGCCATGGTGCCGATGCGCTCGGGCGCCTCAAAGCGGCGAGACTTCTCGAGCATCTCCTCCACCGGCGTGCGCATCCAGTCCACGAGCTTGATGAGCGCTTGCATGCCCGCGCGCGTAGTAGCAGAGCTTCCCAGCTCGTCTTTCTGCAGCTCGGCGTTGCTCATGGAGTAGAGGAAGAAGTCGAGCAGGCCCGGCACCACGGCCTCGCAGCCCTCGCGCTCAATGACATCGACCACGTGGTTGTTAGCCGTGGGATGGAACTTGACCAAAATCTCACCGACCACGCCCACGCGCGGCTTGGTGCCCTCGCCCACGAGCGGCATGGTGTCGAACGCGCGGATGGCCTCGCGGCACAGCTTGGTGTAGTTGTGGCGGTTAAACTTGGGCGCCAGCTTGCGGGCACGCGCCATGTACTCTTCATAGAGCGTGTTGGCGGCACCAGGCGTGGCCTCGTACGGGCGGCAGCGGTAGAGCATCTGCATCATCACGTCACCAAAGAGCACCGCGTAGACTGCCTGCTTAAGCAGCGCCGGCGTCAGCTTAAAGCCGGGGTTGTCCTCGCCCAGCGCCACGGCCGAAAGCGAGATCACCGGGATCTCGGGGTGGCCACTCTCGCGCAGGGCCTTGCGGATGAGTGCGATGTAGTTGGTGGCACGGCAGCCGCCGCCGGTCTGGCTGATGACCACGGCGGTCTTGGACAGGTCGTACCGACCGCTCTCGATGGCCTCCATAATCTGGCCCGTCACCAGAATCGACGGGTAGCAAATGTCATTGTTCACGTAGCGCAGGCCGGCCTCGACGGCATCGTGATCGGTCGAGGGCAGCAGCTCCAAGTTGTAGCCGGCACCGCGGAACACCTCTTTGACCAGGTCAAAGTGGATCGGCGCCATCTGCGGGCACAGGATGGTGTAGCCCTCCTCGCGCATCTGCTCGGTAAAGGGCACCTTGGGCCACGCGGTCGAGGCGCTTTCACGCTGCGCCTCGAACGTGTACTTGCGGCTCGCGAACGCGGGGGCATCCTTGGAGGGAGCCACCGGCGCGGCATCGCCCTGCTCGTAGGCCTCGCCCGCGGCCGTGGCCTCGGCCAGGCGCTCGGCCTCCTGGTCCTTAAGCGCGGCCATGAGCGAGCGGATGCGGATGCGCGCGGCACCCAGGTTGGATACCTCGTCGATCTTGAGCACGGTGTAGATCTTGCCACTGGCTTCCAGAATCTCCTGCACCTGATCGGTGGTCAGGGCGTCCAGACCGCAGCCGAAAGAGTTGAGCTGGATCAGGTCCAGGTCGTTGCGCATCGTCACAAAACGGGCGACGGCGTACAGGCGGCTGTGGTACATCCACTGGTCGACGACGCGGATGGGGCGCTCGGGCTTTACCAGATGCGCGAGCGAATCCTCGGTAAAGACCGCAAAGCCAAAGCTCGAGATAAGCTCAGGCAGGGCGTGGTTGATCTCGGGGTCGTTATGGTAGGGACGGCCGGCGAGTACGATGCCGTGGCCGCCGTGGTCCTCGACCCACTTAAGAGCCTCCTCGCCCATAGTCTGGATGTCCTCGTGGAAACGCGCATCGGCCTCAAAGGCAGCGTTGACGGCGGCATCGACCTCGGAGCGCGTGATTTTAGGACCGCGCACGCGACCGCGACCGGCCTCAGCATCGGCCACGCGGTCGACGGCGAGCACCTGATACAGGCGGCGCTTGAGCTCGGTCTTGTCGTGATAGGGCACAAACGGGTACAGGAACTCGATGTTCTGCTCGCGGATCTCGTCGATGTTGAGCGCCAGCGCCGTGGGGTAGCTCATGACGATAGGGCAGTTGTAGCAGTTGCCGGCCGTCGGGTCCTCTTTGCGCTCCCAGCGCACGCACGGCATCCAGATAAAGTCGACGTCACGGTCGATGAGGTTCATCACGTGGCCGTGGCTCATCTTGGCCGGATAACACACGCTCTCGGACGGCATGGACTCGATACCCGCCTGGTAGGTCTTTTTGCTCGACTGGTCGGACAGCTGCACGCTAAAGCCCAGGCGCGTAAAGAACGCGTGCCAGAAGGGGTAGTTCTCGTACATGTTGAGCGCGCGGGGGATGCCGACGGTGCCGCGCGGGGCCTCGTCGGGGCTCAGCACCTCGCGGTTAAAGAGCAGCTCGTTTTTCTTTTTGAAGAGGTTGGGGGCCTCGGTCTTTTGCTTTTTGTGGCCGGCGCCCTTCTCGCAGCGGTTGCCGGTAATGAAGCGCCTACCGCCGCCAAAGTCGTTGACGGTAAGCTGGCAGTTGTTGGAGCAGCGACCGCAGCGGACATGCTTTTGCGTCACGGTAAGGTGCGCGATGTCCTCGGCAGAAAGAATGGTCGAAATGCCATCGGCGCCGGCGCGATCGCGGGCGAGCAGGGCCGCACCGTAGGCGCCCATGCAGCCGGCGATGTCGGGGCGCACGGCGTGAACGCCGGTGAGCTGCTCAAACGCACGCAGCGTGGCATCGGACATAAAGGTGCCGCCCTGGACGATCACCTGACTGCCGATCTCCTTGGGGTCGCGCAGCTTAATGACCTTGAACAGGGCATTCTTGATGACGGAATAGGACAGGCCGGCCGCGATGTCACCCACCGTGGCGCCTTCCTTTTGCGCCTGCTTGACGCGCGAGTTCATAAAGACCGTGCAGCGACTGCCCAGGTCGACGGGGGCCTTGGCATGAATGGCGGCATCGGCAAACGCGCGCACGTCCATGTTCATAGACACGGCGAAGCTCTCGATAAAGCTGCCGCAGCCCGACGAGCAGGCCTCGTTGAGCATGATATGCTCGATGACACCGTCCTTGACGCGCAGGCACTTCATGTCCTGGCCGCCGATGTCCAGGATAAACTCGACGCCGGTCAGGAATGCCTTGGCGCCGCGCAGGTGCGCAACGGTCTCGATCTCGCCGGAATCGGCCTTGAGGGCCTCGATGAGCAGCGCCTCGCCGTAGCCCGTAGTGGTCACGTGGCCGATGGTGCAGCCCGCGGGAATGTGGTTGTAGAAATCGGCCATGATGACCTTGGCCGTGCCTAGGATGTCGCCGTTGTTGTTGCCGTACCAGGTGTGCAGCAGCTGACCGTCCTCGCCCACGAGTGCGGCCTTCATGGTGGTGGAACCGGCGTCGATGCCAATGAACACGCGGCCGGTGTAGCCGTCGAGCTTGCCCTTGGGGACGACTTCCTGGTCGTGGCGGGTTTTGAACTCAGCAAAGTCCTCGTCGGTGGCAAAGAGCGGATCCAGGCGCTCGACCTCGGCACCCTGCGTGTCGCCTAAGCTGTCGATAGCCTCGATGAGCTGCGGGAACGTGCTGAGCTTGTTGGACTCGTGCGCCATGGCGGCGCCGCTCGCCACAAACAGGTGGGCGTTTTGGGGCACGATACGATGCTCCTCGTCCAGGTTGAGCGTGAGGTAGAAGCGATGGCGCAACTCGGAGAGATACTGCAGCGGGCCGCCCAGGAAGGCGACGTTACCGCGAATGGGACGGCCGCACGCCAGGCCCGAGATGGTCTGGGTCACGACGGCCTGGAAGATGGAAGCGGCGACGTCCTCGGGGCGGGCGCCCTCGTTGAGGAGCGGCTGCACGTCGGTCTTGGCAAAGACGCCGCAGCGACTGGCGATGGGATAGATGGTGGTGGCGTTGGCCGCGAGCTCGTTAAGGCCGCTCGCGTCGGTGTGCAGCAAGGTTGCCATCTGGTCGATGAACGCGCCCGTACCGCCGGCGCAGGTGCCGTTCATGCGCTGCTCGATACCGTTGTCAAAGTAGATGATCTTGGCGTCCTCGCCGCCCAGCTCGATGGCAACATCGGTGGCCGGGATGAGGGTCTCGACGGCACGCTTGCTGGCGATGACCTCCTGGACAAACTCCAGGCCGAGCCACTGAGATAGCAGCAGACCGCCCGAGCCGGTGATGGCGCAGGTCATCTGGGCCGTCGGCAGCACGGTCGCAGCGCCCTCGATCAGGTCGCGGGCGCAAGCGCGGACGTCGGTGTGGTGGCGCTGGTACTTGGCGTAGACAATCTGGTTGTCGTCGTTGAGCACAGCGAGCTTAACGGTGGTGGAGCCCACGTCGATGCCCAGGTGCAGGTTGCCGCGGGCGGCCTCGGGGTTGAAGATCGCGCCTTCGGGGGCCTGGGCGGCGGCTACGGGCTCAGCGGCGGTGGCGGGCTCGCTGACGACGGACGTCTCCCCTGCCACGTTCTTGGCATCGGCAACTGCCTCGGCAACTTTCTCGGCAGCCGCGGTCGCAGCCTTCTGCGCAGCGTCCACCGCGGCGGGCGCGGCCTCGCGTGCGGCAGCGACCACACGGTCCTTGATGCCCTCGACGAGTTTGCTCATTGTCTCTCCTCTTAGTTGTTGGACTCGACGGTTGCGGCGGTGTCGACCGCATCCTCGAGCTGCAAGTTCAATAGCTTCATGCCGTATTCCGGCACGTTGATATCGATGGGTTGGCCATACAGGTCACCGGGGCGCACAAAAGCGAGCACCGTCATAATGCGCGCCATGGCCTCAGGCGATTCGGTGAGCCCACGCTCAAACCAGCGCTGAATCATGCCGACCTCGGCACTCACGACGTAGGTAACGTAGTAGTCAAAGAACGTGCCCAGCGCCAGGCCCAAAATGCCCGTCTGCGCACGCGGCACTACGGCCTCACGCGCGGTGTCGATAATCCTTTTAATGAAGGCCTGGTCGCCGCCCGGACCCAGCAGCGCGCCGATTAAGTCGCGGTTGGCTGCAAGATAACGCAGCAGCTCAACCGAACCGGGCGCCGGCTCGAGCTCATCGATGTTGTGATAGAGATCGGGCAACTGAGCTGCGGTGATGAGCTCAATGCGCTCACGGATCTCGGCCAGCAAGCCGTCCTCGATTTGATTGATAAAGTCAGGGATATCGCGGTAGTGCGAATAGAACGTGCGGCGCGTAAGGCCAGCGCGCTCGGTGAGCGACGCGACATTAATGCGCGAAAGGTCGCCGCTTTCGGCAAGCTCGCTGGCGAGTGCCTGGCGAAGGGCACGCTGCGAGCGAAGGGACCGGCGATCGCATTTCTCGAGCTGGGACAAGCGTCCTCCTTGTTACTCAGCCTGTGCGCTATTGCACAGTGCGAGTATTATTGCACACCGTGTGTATCAACACGTAAAGGCAATATTTAGATTGTGGCAAAGGGACTGTCCCTTTGTCCCTTATTCGATGATGGTGCGGGAGCTCTGCTTATGCATGGTGGCGAGCATGTGTTTGGGGACGGCGTGGACCATGCAGTTGCCGATGGTCGCGCTCGCGGCAGCCTTAGCTGTATCGCTAGCGTTTTTGGTCGCATAGCTGTGGCGGAAACGCTTGAGCATGGCGATGTCGTTGCCGCCGTCGCCGTAGACCGCAACCTCGTCCTCGGCAATGCCGTAGTAGCCCGCCAGCCAGGCCACACTCTCGCCCTTGTTACACGCCACGTCCGTGATCTCGAACATCACCGGATCGAACGGCGCGTTGACCACGCGGTCCGATCGCTCGGCAAGATACGACTTAAGGTCACGCTCCAGCTCGGGCGAGGTCACGCGACAATTGATCTTGCATACATCGTGACGCAAGATATCGCCGATCGACTGGTCGAAATACTGTTCCTCGTGATACCCGCCGCGTGCACGCATGCCGCGCATCACAATACGCTTGATGGGGCTGTCCTTTTTAAAGCCCGCCTGATGCATCTCGAACGAACCGCTCGAGTACATGCCATCGGGCGTGGAACAATCAAAGCAAATGTCCGGGAACGCCTTGAGCAGTTCCTCAGTGACCTGCGGATCGATGGTCCAAGTCTTGAGCACCTCGCCATGGCTGTCGCGCACGATGGATCCATTGGAGCAGCAGGCGTCAAGTGCCAGGCCCGTAAAGCCATGCTCGCCGATCGGCAACGTCGAGCGTCCAGTCGCGGGAACCACGTGCAGGCCAGCCTCAGTCAGCTCGCGAATGGCGCGGCGGATGGTCCCATCCGCCTCATGCAGGGCGTTCAGCAGCGTTCCGTCTAGGTCACTCGCGAACATCTTGATCATGTGCATGCCTCTCCTTCGTCTGCACGATATTGTAGACGAAGGAGAGGCATGCACAAACAATGCCGTCCCGGCGCGGCGGGCCACTGCCTCCGCAAATTCACGGTGCCCCAGCGCGTCAAGACAATCGCCGCAAGCGATTTTTCAGACGATAAAACAGCGCCGTCGTCAACGTCAGCACCGCCAACATGGCTGCGAATACAATCGCCGGTGCCCATCGATCATATGCAACCCCGTACGTCAATTGGCCGATAGGTGTTGCGCAGGAAAGGACCACGTAAACGACCGAAAGCACTTTTCCGCAGAGCTCAGTCGGCGCTACCCGCTGAACAAACGCGATGATTTCAACCGACGTAATGCTCGCCCACACCATGACCCATGCCGAACCAACCGCAAACACGGTGAACACGCATACATCTACGCCGAACAGCAGCGTAACAATAATCGGCGCGACTCCAAAACAGATCATCGCAACATATCGACATATGCCATTGAGAGAAAAGCGATGCGGCCAAATGCCGACCAAGCCGCTGCCAGTAAGACCACCCAAGCCCAGAGCAACCTCAACTATCCCAACGCAGGACGATTGCATGCCGAGATGCTTTGTAACAATAATGGGAGCGCCAATCGTTAGCCCAACCAACGCAAGGTTCAAAACGGCCGCAAGCAAAATCACAGCGGCCAATGATGCATTTTGCAACAGATACCGAATCGACTCCCGAAAATCGTTTCGGCATGTCGTACGAGTCGCGCCGTCTCCCATCGTTTCAAATGAGGCATTTTGCTTGAGCGCGCCCCCAAACAAGAGAGCTGAAATCGCAAACGCCACCGACGCGGTTGTGCAAAGAGCATCGATGCCAAAGTACCCATAGACTGCCGTCCCGACCACAGGGCCCAAGATATTGCTCACCATGGTCATCTGCGAAACCAATGCAGTGGCCCGCTCAACCTTCTCTTCACCCGCCATACGCACCGTCTCAATTTGGAGCATTGGCTTTAGCAGCGATTGAACACCATATTGAACACAAAGTATCGCTACTACGACGACCGCAAGAGGCAACGAGCGCTTCATGGGGATAGACAGCAGTGATGCAGTCATCAGAGCAATGCCGAGGGCCACGAGGACCTCGCGATGTCTTCCCCTATCCGCCAAGATTCCGCCAGCCGGAGTTGCGAGTACGCCGGGTATGAACGCCGTCGCCACGACGGCGCCATATAACGTTGACGATCCGCTGCAATCGAACAAGTAAAGTGGATACGCAAAGCACAGCGCCGACAGCATCGAATACGTGCACAGCTGCGCAACCAGAAGTTCCGCGAGCCTGATTGACCGCACTGTTTTTTGTGTCAATGAGACGCTATTCCTCCGCATTCAAGCCATAAGCCCACCCCCTATACATACCGCTAGTATGTATTTAATGACTTGAAAAGGGCAGCCGTGGCTACCCTTACAAATCAATTACATACCGTCAGTATCTATATTACCACCCAGCGCGGTCCCATACGTCCCAAATCCGTGCCGTTGTCTGGAGCACTTCCTCGCCCAAATCGAGTCCCACCGCAGCGGCCATCTGCGCCAGACATTGTGCACGAGCGAGCATTCGCTCCTTGGGCTCGAGCGGACGGAACAATGGCAGCAGCCAAAGATTCGCCAACAACGATACGGCCTCCGCCGCTTCGCGCGGGCATTCGCACGCAATGGAGCCGTCGGCGATGCCCTCCTCGATCACTGGCAAGAGACAGCCATCGGCCGACTCGTCAAATGAGCCCTGGTACTGCATCGCCAGTAGGCGCGAGCTTTTTACCGGATCTGCTGCAGGACGCATACGTGCCCATAGCTCAATTTGTGGAACAACGGACTCGGGAGCGTACAGTCGCTTGAGCTTTTGGGCTCCGGTCATATTACCGACGCCAAGCATCGAGCGGCGGTGCTCAACAATCGGAGTCATCGCCCGATCAAACGCGGCGTTGAAAATCTCTTCTTTGCTCTTGAAGTGATGATAGACAGCGCCCTTGGTCATGCCGTCGAGACGGTCAACGATATCTTGAATACTCGTCCCCTCATAACCCTGTGCGCAGAATAGCTCCAGTGCCGCGTCGAGAATCTTCGCGACCGTCTCCTCGGGATATTTATTGCGACCCATAATCCGCCCATCCGCAACGCAAGTCTTGTGCCTCATTGCAGCATTTTAACGTTGCGGATGGCAGACGGTCGATTCTACACCGCGGCCGGGCCGTGTTCGCCGGTGCGAATGCGGATGACTTCTTCGACCGGCTCGACCCAAATCTTGCCGTCTCCAACGGCACCGGTGCGGGCGGCATTGCAGATGATGTCGACAATTCCGTCAACGTGCTCATCAGCGCAGATGAGGGTGAACTGCACCTTGGGGATGGTATTGACGAGCAGTTCGTTGCCGCGCACGTATTCCTTCCAGCCATGCTGTGCGCCGCAGCCCTGCACCTGGTTGATAGTCATGCCGCGAACATCAGCAGCAAACAGCGCATCTTTGAGAACCTCAAGCTTCTCCTGGCGCACGATAGCCGTAATTTTCTTCATAGTGAATTCCTCTCTTCAATAAAAGAAATGAATTGTCCTTCACATGGCACGGGTTTTCCAGGTGCCGCAAACCAACCTCAGAGATCAATAAGTTCAACTGACTGGTCTTAGCAGGTTTACCAAGTGCCGCAGATTGCCGTGAAAGAGGAGCGAAGCGTACTTAAGTACGTGAGCGACGATTGAACGGCAAGGTGCGGTGCTTGGGGAAGCTGCTAATCGAGTCCGGAGAAAGAAGGATATGCGCTCTCGCCGTGCTGACTCGCATCCAAGCCCAGCGCCTCATCGGCCTCGTCCACGCGCAGGCTGCCGCGGAACAGCGCCTTGACCACCGCGGCAATCACCAAGTCGAGCACCAGCACAATAGCGACCGTCACCACAATGCCCAGGATTTGCGAGATGAGCAGCGACATGTCACCCGTGTAGAACAGGCCGCCCTTACCGGTCCACGAAAGCTCCGGCACGCAGAACAGGCCCGTGAGCACGCCGCCCAAGATGCCGCCGATACCATGGCAGCCAAACGCGTCGAGCGCATCGTCGTAGCCGAACTTGGTCTTGAGATGGCTGATGGCCAGGTAACAGACGGGAGAGACGATCAGGCCCATGACCAGCGCCGCCCACGGCTCGACAAAGCCCGCGCCCGGCGTGACCACCACAAGGCCCGCAACCAGACCGGTGCTGGCGCCCACCAGCGTGGGACGACCGGTGTGCACGCGCTCGACGGCAAGCCACGAGACCATGCCCGCCGCGCTGGCCGTCACGGTGTTGAGGATGGCGAGCGCCGCCACGGCGTCGGCCTTAAACTCGCTGCCGCCGTTAAATCCAAACCAGCCAAACCAAAGCAGGCCGGCGCCCAGTGCTACAAACGGCACGTTATGCGGACGATAGCTCACCATGCCAAAGCCGCGACGACGGCCGAGCATTAAGCAGAGAATCAGGCCCGTAAGACCGGACGAAATGTGCACCACGTCGCCGCCGGCAAAGTCGAGCGCTCCGATGATGTCGCCGATAAAGGAGCCATCGCCGCCCCAAACCATGTGGGCGAGCGGCGCATAGACCACAAGCAGCCAAATGCCCAGGAAGGCCGTCATAACGCCAAACTTAACGCGACCGGCCAGGCTACCCGTGACGATAGCGGCCGTGATCATGGCAAACGCCATCTGGAAGGCGATGTTGATGATCTGAGGATAGACGGCACCGTCCGCGGCATTGCCCTCGGCCGCCTGCAGCACCTGGTTGAGCACCGGTAGGCACAGCAACTGGTCAAGGCCTCCAATAAACGGGCTGGAACCGTCGCCGCCGTAGGCCAGCGACCAGCCAGCAACAATCCACAGTACACCAACCAGGCCAATGGCGCCAAAGCACATAAGCATGGTGTTGATGACATTTTTGCGCCTGGACAGGCCGCCATAGAAAAACGCCAGACCCGGTGTCATTAAAAACACGAGCATGGTGCAGATGAGCATAAACGTTGTCGATCCCGTATCGTACATTCGCTCCCCCTTTGTCGCATGAACGTTGTCGGCGCTCATGATGCGGCCGAGGGGCAACTGGTGTAGACCAGATACGGCGTTGTTAAACACTGCGTTGTCGAATGGAAACGGTGCCGCAATCTTGGAAACGGCGCGGCAACGGGCGCGAAACGAACGGGAAATACGCGAGCAAGGAAGCCGCAAACACGCCCGTCCCGGCTAGCGCCGGAACAGCTCGCGGGCTCGGTCGCGGAGGTCGGTAGCTCGGATGACGCCCTCGTAGCGATTGATGCGCAGACGCGGGAAGGCGTTAAAGAAGCGCAGGTCACGACGGCTGAGCGACACACTCGGCACCGGACGGCTCATGCGCTTGCCGGCAAGGCGACGACTGAGCGACGGACGCGGCATGCTCGGCGCGACATCGGCAACGCGGCGGGCAGCGAGCGCCAGGCCGCGAGCACCATCCGAGATAAACGTCGGCATCGAAGCCTTCTCGCGCAGGGCATCGAGCGCCGCGTCACCCAGCTCGGCCAGCCAAGCGTTAACGGCGCGACCGCGGATATGCGTCTGCGCCACCGAGTCGATCGCCGAATCGGGAATACGTTCGAGCATAGAGTCGGAGGCGTCGGCAAGCGACTCATTGATGCGGTCGGCAAGGTCGGCACGCACACGCTCAAGCTGATCGGACAGGCGGCGCCAGCTGGCCAACGAGCACACCGCATCGACCATCATCGCGACCGCGACGATAAAGGCGGACAGCCGCACAATCAGCACCGGCAGATGGCCAAGCAGCCCCAGCAATGCCGGCTCCACTAAACGGCAAATACACAACGCACCCAAGCCAAACGCGCAGGCCCAGTACAGGCAGATGCGTCCGTGCAGGTTAAACGGCAGATGCGAGTAATCCCAAAACCGGGCACCCGTCGTTTTTTCCAACAGCACGCCCACACTATATTCGATCACGCTGCATACGAGCGCGGCAGCGACAAACTGGCTCGAGGCGTCTGGGATTCCACGCAGCAGCAACCAGCACGCGATGCCGCCCGCACCGTAGATGGGACAACACGGCCCTAGCAAAAAGCCGCTGTTGGCAAAGCGTCCGTGGTTGAGCATGGCGCAGACTGTCGACTCCCATACCCAGCCGCAAAAACCGTAGAAGGCAAACGAGAGTACCAGCGCCGAGAGCGGACAAGCGGCAAGCGTCGCGCCGTCAAATGCCATGCCGATCGCGGTTCCCACCGTCTACCCTCTCCTCTTTTCGTTCGATTCGCTGCTCACGTCATCGTCCGCCCTGTCTTTGCGCGGCAGACGGCCGGCAATCGTCTCGCGCAGCGCGCACCATTTATCCGCCAGGCACACAATCCATGCCTCGCGACACGTCGGCGGCACCGGTACCAGCGGAAACATATGGCGCGCGATGATATTCCGCTCGCGCGACGTCAGCTCAAAATCCTCTTCGGCACGCGCCAGGGCAAAAAACGGATGCCGAAAGCCATGCAGTCGATGGCTTGGGTCGGGATCGTGCCAGTCATAGAGAAAGTAATCGTGCAGCAGGGCCCCGCGCAGCAGCGACAAGCGGTCGACGGAGATACCGACGCGGCCCAGGCGCTCGGCAAAGGACAGACTTGCCCGCGCCACCGAGGTCACATGCGTATACACCGTCACATCGCCATGCTGGATAAACTCGCGCGTCAGGTCCAGACGGCCCGCCTGTGCCAGTTGACGGGCAGCATGGTCTACTTCGCACGCGATTTTCTCGGCACGAACGGTATCGGACATGCGGCCTCCTTCCGGCGGCGCTCGGCGGCAAGCCACAGCCTGCACGCAATGAATAAAATCATCATGGAACTTATCAGTATGGCATCGGACAAAACGTTTTGCCCCACCAGTTGGCGAATTACCGCGCCGCCGTCACATATCAAACGCCAAAATGTGCGAGACTGTCTTGTGCAATTGTGCCGGCCGAGGGAGTGCCGGCGCACGATTCGCATGGAGTAACCCACAACGATGCTGCTTACGCAAACGACAACGCCCGAGGACGTCAAGGCTCTCGATCGCGCCGAGCTTCCGCTGCTCTGCGGCGAGATCCGCCACGCCATCCTCGAAAGCTCCGCCGCCGTCGGCGGGCACGTTGCCCCCAACCTGGGCGTCGTTGAGCTTACGGTTGCGCTTCATCGCGTGTTTAACTCCCCCACCGACAAAATTGTCTTTGACGTGTCGCACCAGACCTATGCCCACAAGGCGCTGACTGGGCGCGCGTACACTTATATCGACCCGGCACGCTACGGCGAGGCCTCTGGCTTTGCCAATCCCGACGAGTCCGAACACGACCTGTTCGCCATGGGCCACACCTCCACATCGGTGAGCCTGGGCTGCGGCTTGGCGCACGCTCGTGACCTGGCGGGCGATGCGTACAACGTCATCACCATCATTGGCGACGGTTCGCTTTCGGGCGGTCTGGCGTTTGAGGGCTTTAACAATGCCGCCGAGCTCGACAGCAACCTGATCATCATCGTCAACGATAACGACCAGTCCATCGCCGAAAACCACGGTGGCCTGTATCGCAATCTGGCCGAGCTGCGCGCCAGCAACGGCACCTGCGAGCGCAACGTTTTCCGCGCGATGGGACTCGACTACCGCTATCTGGACGCCGGCAACGATGCGTTGGCCCTGGTCGACACGCTGCAGGAGCTGCGCGATATCGATCATCCCATCGTGCTGCACGTCTCCACCGCAAAGGGCAAGGGCTTTGAGCCAGCCCAGAGCGACCCCGAGCGCTGGCATCATGTGGGTCCGTTTGACATGGCGACTGGGCGCAAGCTCTGCCCGGGCCATCCGAGCGAGCCTGCGCCGCGCACCTATGCCGATATTACGGGCGAGGCCCTGAGCGCTGCCATCGAGCGCGATCCGCAGGTTGTGGGCATCACGGCTGCCACGCCCTACATCATGGGCTTTACACCCGAGCTTCGCGCCGCGGCAGGCAAGCAGTTTGTCGACGTGGGCATTGCCGAGGAACACGCCGTGACCTTTGCCACCGCGCTCGCCCGCTCGGGTGCCAAGCCAGTCTTTGGTGTGTACGGCACGTTTTTGCAGCGCGCCTACGACGAACTGTGGCACGACCTGTGCCTCAACGACGCCCCCGCAACCATCCTGGTATTTGGCGCGTCGATCTTTGGCACCACATCCGAGACGCACCTCTCGTTCTTTGATATTTCCATGCTGGGCGGTCTTCCCAACATGCACTACTTGGCGCCGGCCTGCATGGAGGAATATCTGTCCATGCTGAGCTGGTCGCTCGATCACCGCGAGCATCCCGTGGCGATTCGCGTGCCGGGCATTGGCTTGGTAAGCCGCCCCGACTTGGAGCCTGCCGAGGACGCCGATTACGGCGCCGTTCATTACAACGTGGTGCGCCAGGGTCGCGACGTGGCCGTGCTCGCGCTTGGCGATTTCTTTGAGTTGGGCGAGCGCGTGGCAAACCGCTTGGCTGCCGAGTACGGCATCGAGGCCACGCTCGTCAACCCGCGCTATGCAACTGAGCTCGACCGTGAGTTCCTCGACAGCCTTGCCGCCGAGCATCGCGTTGTCGTCACTCTCGAGGACGGCATCTTGGACGGTGGCTGGGGCGAGCGTGTCGCGTGCTACTTGGCCTGCACGCCCGTGCGCACGCGCACCTTCGGCATCGCCAAGGGCTTCCCCGACCGCTACGACCCCAAAGAGTTGCTCGCTCAGAACGGCATGACGGTCGAGAACATGGCCGCCGAAGCCGTAAGGCTACTCAACGAGTAAGAAAACCTCCGCAAGGAAAGCACCCCTGCGGAGGTTTTTATTTTCGCGCGCGATTATCTCAATCTGTAACATCTAGGGCCCGAATTCCCGTCTAACTGTTACAGATCTAGACAAACCGTCTTTGCCCCTGACCTTTGTCTCAATCTGTAACAGATAGAGACCTTTTGGCCGTCTAACTGTTACAGATCGAGACATTCGAATTCCCCTGAAGAGAAAATCTCAATCTGTAACAGTTAGAACCCATTTCCTCGTCTACCTGTTACAGATTGAGACAAAGCAGCGAGACAGGCCACCACATCTGCAAGAACCACCACAAAGGTGCCTGTCCCTTTATGGTAGGTAGAATAACCCATAAGGTAAGTATGTTTCTGAGTTATTTCGTGTTGACCCATTTGAGCGGGATAGGGTATAACTCTACTCAACCGCTAGGGATTTTATTGAGAAAGGTGTTCTACCATGAGCAAGAACCTCTCCCAGCAGGTCGTTCTCGACCGCCGCGGCTTCGTTGCCGCCACCTTCGCATCCGTTGCCGGCCTTGGTCTTGCCGGCTGCTCCGACACCAGCGCCGAGGCCGACAAGGGTTCCGCCGTCGGCTCCTCCAAGAGCTCCGAAGATACCGAGGCTTCCACCATACTCGATGCCAAGGCATTCGACAAACTCGTCGACAACGGCCCCAAGGCCGATGACGACGCCATCGCCGCCAGCACCTGGGCCACGGCCGTCAAGGACGCCGGTGTCTTTAAGATCGGTGGCGTTCAGACCTCCACACTTTTCTCCCTCCTCAACGAGAAAGACGGTCAGACCCGCGGCTTCGACGCCGGTATCGCACAGCTCCTGTCCAACTACATTCTGGGCGAGAACAAGGTCGAGATCACCCAGGTGACCTCGGACACGCGCGAGTCCGTCCTGCAGAACGGCCAGGTCGACGCTGTCTTTGCCACCTACACCATCACTGACGAGCGCAAGAAGCTCGTCTCCTTCGCCGGTCCCTACTACTACACCCAGCAGGCTATCCTGGTGCTCGCCGACAACGACGACATCAAGAGCGTCGACGACCTGGCCGACAAGAACGTCGCCGTCCAGTCCGGCTCCAACGGCCCCGCCATCCTGGAGGAGTTCTCCCCCAAGGCCAGCCAACAGGAGTTCAAGACCGACGAGGAGGCCCGCCAGGCACTTCAGCAGGGCCGCGTTGACGCCTACGTCATCGACAACAACATGCAGCAGAGCGCCCTGGTCCGCGAGCCCGGCAAGTACAAGATTGCCGGCAAGCCCTTCGGCAGCAAGGAGCCCTACGGCATCGGCCTGCCGCTCGATTCCGACGGTGTCGCCTTTGTCAACGACTTCCTTAAGAAGATCGAGGACGATGGCACCTGGACCGAGCTGTGGCAGATCTGCATTGGCGACCGTACGGGCGACACCAATGTTCCCGAGCTGCCCGAGATCGGCGCCTAGGCAGCGAGCCTAGTAACGGCCGCTACGAAACCATACGGAAACGCACGATGCGCTTTATTGCGCTAAACTGTTTCCTCACTGAGTTGTCGGGGCTTCCGTACACACGGGAGCCCCTTTCCTTACCGGCGGGAGGTCCGCATGAGTCTCTCCGAGCTCTGGTCGCTCTATGGCCAGAACTATATCGACGCGCTGCTAGCAACCTGGGGCATGACGCTTGAGTCGTTTGCCATCGCCATGGTGCTGGCCGTCGCCGTCACCGTGATGCGCGTGTCGCCGCTCAAGCCGCTGCGCGTCTTTGGCGACCTGTATGTCCAGGTCTTCCGTAACATCCCCGGCATCGCGCTGCTCATTATCGTCGTCTATGCGCTGCCCCCGCTCAAGGTCGTCCTGCCCTACCGCACCTGCGTCATCGTCGCCACAGTGCTCTTGGGTTCTGCCTTTGGCTCCGAGAACTTTATGAGCGGCATCAACACCGTCGGTGTCGGCCAGGTGGAAGCCGCCCGCTCGCTGGGCATGAGCTTCAGCCGTATCCTCGCCAAGATCGTGATTCCGCAGGCGCTGCGCTCGAGCGTGCTGCCCATGACCAACCTCTTTATCGCCGTCATGCTCACCACCGCGCTCGGCAGTCAGGTACCGCTTAAACCGCAGGAGCTCACCGGCGTGGTGAGCTACATCAACACGCGCTCGCTCGGCGGCGTCGCCGCGTTCTTTATCTCGGCGCTCGGCTACCTGGGCACGGCCTTTGTGGTGAGCCACATTGGCAACTACATCGATAAGAAGGTGAGGATCCTCCGATGAGCAAGCACTCCACCTCCGCGCTCACCATGCGCGATGCGCTCTACGAGGCTCCCGGCCCCAAGATGCGCGCCAAGATTCGCGTCGGCACCGCCATCTCACTTGTTGCCGTGGCCGCGCTCATCGCTCTGGTACTGCAGCGCTTTTATGTGACCGGCCAGCTTTCGGTCCATTACTGGTACTTCTTTACGCACCTCACCACCTGGAAGTTCCTGCTTGCCGGTTTTGAGGGCACGGTAAAGGTCGCGCTCACCGCCGGCGCCATCGCGCTGGTACTGGGCTTAGCCCTCATGCTCGGCCGTACCAGCGACATCAAGCCGCTGCAGCTGGTCTGCCGCGTGCTCACCGATTTCTTCCGCGGCGTGCCGAGCCTGCTGTTCATCTACTTCTTCTTTTTGGTGCTGCCTCAGTACAAGATTTCACTGCCGTCGTTTTGGATGCTCACGCTTCCCGTCGCGCTCGCTGCAGCCGGCGTACTTGCCGAGATCTTCCGCGCCGGCGTCAACGCCGTGCCGCGTGGTCAGGTCGAGGCAGCCCAGGCGCTCGGTCTCTCCAAGGCCAAAATCACCTTTAAAATCGTATTGCCCCAGGCGATTCGGTTTATCATTCCGTCGTTGATTTCGCAGCTCGTGGTCGTAGTCAAAGACACCACCGTCGCCTATGTGGTGAGCTACCCCGACCTCATGCAAAATGCCCGCGTGCTCATTACCAACTACGACGCCCTCGTGTCGGTCTACCTGGTTATCGCGGTCATCTACATCCTCATCAACGTCGCGATCAACAAGGCCGCTGTCTACGTTTCGCACAAGACCGGCGCGACGATCATCCGCTAACGCTTTTACCATTTCGAGTCATAAGGAGCCGAGCACCATGGCACAGAGCACCTCTTCCACCGGCAATCAGCCGCTGATCGAGCTCAGGCACGTCGATAAGCACTACGGCGACCTGCACGTTCTCAACGACATCAATCTCTCGGTCGACCGCGGCGAAGTCGTCGTGGTGATCGGCCCCTCGGGCTCGGGCAAGTCGACCATGTGCCGCATCATCAATCGCCTGGAAACCATCGACTCGGGCGAGATCCTCATCGAGGGCGAGCCCTTGCCGCAGGAAGGCAAAGACCTTGCCCGCATGCGTGCCGAGCTGGGCATGGTGTTCCAACAGTTCAACCTGTTTGCACATATGACGGTACTGCAGAACGTCATGCTGGGACCGGTCGATGTGCTGGGCGTGTCCAAGGAGGAGGCTCGTGAGCGCGCCATGGACCTGCTGAGCCGCGTGGGCGTGGCCGAGCAGGCCGACAAGGTACCCGCACAGCTTTCGGGCGGCCAGCAGCAGCGCGTGGCCATCGCCCGTTCTCTTGCCATGCAGCCCAAGGCCATGCTCTTCGATGAGCCCACGAGTGCCCTTGACCCCGAGATGATCAATGAGGTGCTCGAGGTCATGGTGCGCTTGGCGCAGCAGGGCATGACGATGATCGTCATTACGCACGAGATGAACTTTGCCCGCCGCGTGGCCGACCGTGTCGTGTTTATGGCCGATGGCCAGATCGTGGAAACCGGCACGCCCGACGGGTTCTTCGACCACCCCCAGACCAAGCGCGCCCAGGACTTCCTCAACTCCATCAAGGGCCACTAACCCAATTGCCACGCGGGGCAAATTCATCAACAGCGTTTGCCCCGCGCCGCCCCTGCGCCATGTCCACCCGGATTCGAAAGCCACGCCCATGATTGGAACCCGCACTTCATCGTCCTTTACCCCGCATGTCGACGTCGCCCCCGCCGACCGCCCGCTCATCCTCGTCGCGCCGCGCTGGGAAGAAGCAAAGCCGTTTTTAAGCGAGACGCTCTCCCCCAACGAGGAAATCGCCAGTGTCTTTGTCGATGCTATCCTTGCCGCCGGCGGCCTGCCGCTGCAGATGTCCATCACCGAGGACATTGAGGTTATCCGTCATTACGTCGACATCGCCGACGGCATCGCCATTCCCGGCGGCCCGGACGTCAACCCCAAGCGCTGGGGCGACGAGCGCCCCTACGACCCCACACTGTGCTGCGAGATTCGCGACCGTTTTGAGTTTAAGCTGGTTAACGAGGTGCTCCGCGCCAATAAGCCACTCTTTACCACCTGCCGCGGCACGCAGCTGCTCAACGTCGCCACCGGCGGCACCCTGTGCATGGACGTGCCGAGCCTAGGTGCGCGCGAGGGTCGCACGCAGTGGCGCCATACCCACGTGCTCAACGACCCTGTGCATCCTGTCGAGGTCGTGCCGGGCTCGCTGCTGGAGCGCGCGGTTGGCGGGCACAGGCTCATCCAGACCAACTCCGCACACCACTGCTGCGTCGATCGTCTGGGTAAAAGCACGCGCTTGGTCGCCAAGGCAACCGACGGCGTGCCCGAGTGCATCGAAGTCGAGGGCCAGCCGTTCTGCCTGGGCGTGCAATGGCACCCCGAGTACACCTGGCAAACGCTCGAGACCGACTTTAACCTGTGGAAGTCGTTTGTCGAAGCAGCGGCCAAGGTAAAGCAGGCCCGCTAGCTCGCGAACCACTCAGGTTAAAGCCTCCTAAGCCGGGGGGGGCGGACACCAGCTACGGTGCCCGCCCCCCCCTGTATTTGATATGCTCGGTATGATTATCTCTCACAAACAATCAGAGAAATCTCGACCGCAATCGGTCGACAGTAAAGCAAATGATAAAAACGCTTGCTACGTTTATGAGGCAGTCAATTAAAATCGAGATGCATTGACCATTCCCCAACGGGGTCACGCCGCAAATCCACATGAGCATCGAGGACGGAAACGGAAGCATGGAATTGGCTCCGACCTGTATGTAGATCGTTACGACGTTGACAAGCAACAGCATGCCAATAGGACCGAAGCCGGATCCAAAATAGGAAACAACGATCACGCAAGAGACCACGTATGCAAGGCAGACCGCACTCGCCAGAAGAAGTCGATCGCAAAACATATTCAGGTTGAAATACTGTTGAGCATCCAAAACGATTGCGCAGTTAAGACAGTACAAAACGACACTTGACAGGATAAACGCGCCCAATAGGGCGAAAGAAGACAGCATCGCTCGCGCAACGGTAACGCACGCCCGCTTCCCTCCCCGAGCCTCCGACAGCCCCCACGGTTCCTCGACAAAGCTCGAACTGACAAAGCGTGGGACAACGCAAGGCGCGACAAGCGGAAAGAACAATGCATGAGCCAACGGGGCCACATTGAACAGCAAGCCGCGAAAAACCTCTGCATTACCAAATAGAAGGGCGTCCTCTGCCGACAGTTTAAGCGTCGGGTCTGGGAAAAAGCCCAAGAAACTGCCCTCGCGGAGGCTACAGAACCACATCGGGAAAGAATTAAGCTGCAATATCACCATACACGCATAAATTGCCAGGATTAAGACGTACGTCCATTCGCTCACATGCTTCAATTCTGAATGGAGGAACCTTTTAATCTGACGAGCCATTGAGCACACCTCCGACACGACAGGTCACGAGAGCGTAAATCAATACCGATAGACAGCCAGCTGCCACGCCATATCCCAGAAGCGTCAGCTGCCCCATATCGCTATACCCAAGGGCACATCCGGCTCCAAGGTAC
Source organism: Coriobacteriaceae bacterium AM113-163 (assembly GCA_027673765.1). Classification (GTDB taxonomy): domain Bacteria; phylum Actinomycetota; class Coriobacteriia; order Coriobacteriales; family Coriobacteriaceae; genus Collinsella. Next base: position 32,877 of record JAQDWB010000014.1, on the reverse strand, counting down.
GGCCCCGGAAGGAGGAAGATCCATCGCAAGGATGGTATAGGTGCCTGAAGGAAGGTTCCGTAGAGCGTCAAGCTCATGACAAATCCAATTATTATTACAGCCCCGCTCAATACAGCGCTGCCTGTAATCCGATAGATGGTCATCGTCTCCAACGCAACCGATATCACCAATACGGCGTTGATTATCATCGCAGGCAAAAATGCAGCCAGCATGCCGTGCGTGTAGTTTTGCCCCCCACGCATTATGGCTATTGCAAACAAAAGAAGGCAAAGTGCGCTATAAGCTGCACCGACTATTAAAGCAGACGAAAGCACATGTGCCAGAGCCCCATTAAAGCGGGCGAGACCTCTTGCTGAAGAAATTCGGTATCCCTCTTTATAGCCATGCTCCTGTAAAAGCACCAAACAAACGATGAGTGGAACGAACAGGGATGTACCGGCAAAAGCGCTGCGCGCAAGGGACTCATCAGGCGCAGAAGGATCGATTGCATTCCAGAGGAAACCAATATCCTCCCCACAAACGCCATAGCCAAAGCCTAGCAACGTTGCTCCGTTATTTAGAAAAACACCGAAGAGAAGACCGCACGCCAACATAAGCGTAAGACCAAACTGCGCCGGAAACATCCTGTGTAGACGCATCATATCTGCCTTTATGGGATGGATCGCCCGCTTCATAGCGAGACCGCGTTCATCAAGCGCCTGTAATATTCTTTTAGGGACGACGCCTCATCCCTTATGACATCCATCGATTCCTTTTTCAGCAGTTCACCGTCATGAATAAACACGCAACTTGTTGCAACCGATGCCAACTCATCCAAATCATGGCTAGAGATGAGCATGGTCTTACCCTGTTCTCGATTCAATCGGCCGATAAGGGCCCATATACTCTCGATGCCCAGCGGGTCCAACCCATTTGCCGGCTCATCGAAAATGAGTACGTCGGTGTCGCCCAACAAAGCCGTAGCTATATCCAGTCGCCGTTTCATTCCCAGAGAAAAACTGCTCACGCTCTTTTTCTCATCGACGTCCAGCCCGACTAGGCCCAAGACGCGAGGAACCTCACGTGTCTCATCGAGCCCCCATTCCGCACATCGGATCCGAAGATTCTCCACCGCACTGAGGGATTGGTATGCTCCGCTGGAATCTGGCACATAGCCGACACGCGTCCGCATCAGGCTCAGCTCTTTTTTCGACTTGCCTCCAAAGAGCTCCACGCTCCCCGACGATGGCTCACAGAGGCCCAGCACTATTTTAATAAGCGTGCTTTTGCCCGCCCCGTTTGCACCAACAAGGGCGCAAAGTTCAGACTGATTCACCTCGAAGGAAACGTCATGCAACACACGCCGTTTTCCATAGCGCTTTGATACTTTTGATAGCTTTATCGCTGATGCGTTCATTGGCCTCCCGTTCTGCTTGATAGCAAAACCGCTCATATCGTTCCTTCTTTCCTTTATCGTTTTCCATGGTTGTTATTGTTTTTCGATAACTCATATTTGTCAAGATAATCTAAAAGAAGGGACCCGTGTTAGACACAGGTCCCTTCACGCTGATACTTCGTTTTAGTTGTTTGCCTTAAGCTACTCGTCACTCAAATCGACAGCGAAGACTGATGTCGGAAGCGATACCTCATTGCCTCCGCCGTCCCGCATCTGTCTCACGACATTTTTTGCGCGCTCGACAATAAGCTCCTCAAGCTCTTTCTCGCTCACGCGCTGAATAATATCTCCCGGTTGACAATCAAGCTCATCACAGATATCGAGAAGCGTCTTTAGGCGAATAGCTTTTATCTTTCCGTTTCTAAGCTTTGAAATATTAGCCGGAGTATGCCCCGTCGCCCGAATCAGATCAGCGCTGGTCTTTCCGGTCTTAAGCAGCTGCGTCTCAAGCTCGATGATGAGATAGCTCATGTTTCCTCCTACACAAGCTCGTCAGACTGCTCTTGGAGCAGCGAGGCATAACTCCAGATCGCCGAGATAAACAAACAGACAACTGCGCCGATAAACGACCCCGCATCAAAGGTAGCGCCTTGGCAAATCTCAATAACGAAGGAATGAGGCACGATGTAAAGCTCCAGTCCGCCAATGGTGAGATTGACCGATCCATAGGCACCAACAAGCGAAACCGCGGCGTTAACAGCAAAGGCAAGCGCGAGAACACGGATAAGCCGCACATGCGTCTTGGTAAAGGGCGAGACGCCCCGAGAGATGTTATGGCTGATTCCGCACAAAACGACAAGCGAAACACCCACGACGAGTGCCAGGCACAGCCCGCTTGGGATAACGATGCTCCCGCCATCGAGAAGCGTCACGACACCGAAAGAATCGACAGAAACAACGTTTGCAACCGCATACCAGATCACGTAAACAACCAACGCGGCAAAAGCAACGAGCATCCCTGCAAAAACGGCTGCCATGCAAAAACCAAGCTTCCTGATATTTTCGCCCGCCTTGGCCATACGCTGAACGCTGTTAGACATACACTCACCCTCGTCGACTCTATCGTTATTCGAACAGTTTATCGAACAACGATATGGATTGCATGCGGAAAGCCCCGACAGTGTGCATAGGCAATTCACTAATCAGAAGGGGTGAGAGTGGATTTTTGGACACGTATCGAACGAGAGTGGATAATCTCCCACTTTGAGGCCGCCACCGGGCCTAAAACGGGAGATTATCCACTCTCATAGTCATCAAGGCTCACAGCCTCTTATTCGGCCGCCTCGCGCAGGGCCGACATCGTTGCCGCATATTGCTGCTGCAGCGCATGCATTCCCTCGCGAGCGCCGTCAACGGCATCGGCGCCGCGCAGCGCTTCGGTCACCACGGCCGCCGGCTCGTACAGATTATCGAATCCCAGGTTCTGGCTCACGCCCTTGAGCGTGTGCGCTGCCATAAACGCACTCTTGGCGTCTCCTGCCGCCATGGCAGCCTCCAGCTTGTCCATGCTCTCGTCATCCAAAAACTTGAGGGCAAAGCGGGCAAGCATTTCCTCGCCCATCAGCCGAGCGCACGCATCGTCATAATTAGCGCCGATCTTCTCATACGCCTCACGCATGGAAATCATGGATTAAAAACTCCTTTGGTCAAACTAAATCGTGGGAAACGCGACGACGTCGGCGGGGCGTGCCAACGTCTCGGCAATTTGGTCTTGCACCTCGAGCAGGCAATCGAGCAGCAGCGGGTTAAAGGTGCCGCACTTACCGTCCAGGATCATCTGGATTGCCTCCTCGTGCGGGATAGCGTCCTTGTACACGCGCACACTCGTCAGTGCATCGTACACGTCGGCCACCGAAACTACCTGCGCGGCGATGGGGATATCGTCGCCCTTGAGGCCATCGGGATAACCCTTGCCGTCCCAGCGCTCGTGATGCCAACGCGCAATCTGGTACGCATATTCCATAAGCGCATTGCCGGCGTGATGGCTACCCAGCTCAAGCAGCATATCGGCGCCGATCGTGGTATGCGTCTTCATGATCTCGAACTCCTCGGGCGTAAGGCGTCCGGGCTTGTTGAGAATCGCATCGTCAATCGACATCTTGCCGATATCGTGCAGCGCCGAAGCCAGGGCGATCGTGGAGCGTTCCTCATTGTCGAGGAAGATCGTGCCGCTACGCTGGACCAGACAGCCAAGCAGCAGCTCGGTCAGCTTTTCGATGTTCGTAACGTGCCTGCCGCTCTCGCCGTTGCGAAGCTCCATGACGCCGGCCATGATGTCGATGAGCATGCGGCTGTTCTTGACGCGCTCGTTGTACTGCTGAGACAGCAGGCTCGTCAGACGGCGTTGCTTGGCATACAGGCGGATGGTGTTGCTTACGCGGCGGCGCACGACACGGGAGTCAAACGGGCGGTTGACATAGTCCGAGGCACCAAGCTCATACGCACGCAGCACCACTTCGTCGGAATCTTCGCTCGAGATCATGATGACGGGCAAATTGTCAATATTCGATCGACGCGACAGATCGCCCAGCACCTCAAAGCCGTTCATGCCCGGCATGACAATGTCCAGCAGCACGAGCGACAACTCATCGCCATAGCGGTCGACCATGTCGAGCGCCGCGCGACCGTTATCGGCCTCGAGGATGCAATACTCGTCCTTGAGCATCTCGTTGAGAATGGCTCGGTTCATCTCGGAGTCATCGACAATAAGCACCGTAGGCTTTTCGCTTTGGAAGGCCTCGATGGATTCGGCATCGGTCACGACTGTACCGGCTTTTGCCTTAGCGCGGCTCAATAATTGGACAGCCTGGCTAACACCCTCATCGACCGTTTCGCCATTAATGCGAACGCCACCAACGCATGCCGTCAAGCTAACGCGCTCATGCCCCGGAATAATCGTGGAATGAACGGCATCGGATACTTGACGCAGGCGACGGGCAAAGTCATCAGAGGGAATATTGGGCATGACGGCCACAAACTTATCGCAGCCAAAACGCACAAGCTCGTCAGTCGAACGAACACCGCTGCGTATGGCCGTCGCCACGGCACCAAGCGCAAGGTCGCCGGCATGGCGGCCATACGTATCGTTGAAGGCCCTAAAATCATCAAGGTCGATCATGGCCACGCCGGCCTGCATACGGGCGCTACGAAGCTTTTCCTCGTAATATCGGCGATTGCGCACGCTCGTCAGCACGTCGGTGTAGACAAGGTCCTCTTCTGCGGCCTCTTGTTCATCAATCGGACGCACCATCAGCAGGACGTGAGGCTCGCCCTCGACCTTCAGAGGACGCAGGCGAGCGCGGTACTCAACGCCATCGTTGAGCAGCTGTTCCGACACCTCATCGGAACCTGCCGCCAAGGCCTCAAGACTTGACTGGCGCAGACAGGGACACCGATCGCCGGCGAGCAGGCAGTTGGGATCGCCCTTAATCTGGTCGACCGACAGCAAACGTACCACGGGGTAGGTCTTCGCGACACGGGCGACCTCGGCGGCAGCCTCCTCGTCGGTTAGATTGACCTCGTGATTATTGAGCATATGGGGCCCTTTCGATAGTTTCGCATGGTAGCGGTGGGTTCCAAATGTTACAAGGGTAACACCTTGCCGATGCAGGTAAGCACGTGAATGCTGTTACATTTTTATGAGTTGGCAGGCGGCGCGATTGAAGCCGCAGACGTGAGGTTTTGAGCACATTTGTTAACACGGCCGAAACGTTTGCGAGTGAAGACTGTTTTGATTTTTACGGCTGCTAGAGCTCCAGGATGCTACGGACAGTCTGGGCAGCCGCTGCCGGGCGATCGCGCAGGCCGTTGTGCGCGCCCGGGATTGTCACGAGGGGGCAATCGAGATATTCGGCGGCCGCTCGCGTACCAGCCTCGCGGGATGTGCCAATCGAGAGCTCGCCCAGGAGCACGGCGGCCACCGTTTTTGACGCGCGAACGCTATCCCAATCGGGAACGCAGGTCATAGCAATCCCGTATTCGTTTGCCATGAAACTGCGGCCGTTGCGCAGGGCATGTTTGGCTTCCGCTTCGGTCGTTCCAGGAGCCTCGGGGTCCAAGTCGCCGAGGGCTCCCAAGAAAAGCCGGAGCGCCCTTGAAACCTTTCCCGCCGCAATCATATCGAGCAAAACCGGAGCTGCGCCCATACCGACGCCTTTGTCCGACACAGCCGGCTCATGCAGAATCGCACGGGCAACGAGATGGGGTTCGGTGCGAAGAAGCTCCAGCGCCACCAACGTACCGGCGCTATGCGCAAGCACATTTGCCGGAGCGCCAACGTGTTCGATCACGGCTTGCAGGTCGGCGGCCTGAGCGGCAAGATCATAGCTGCCGTCTGCCGCATCGCTGCTGCCACCGCAGCCGCGGCGGTCGTAGGCAATTACGCGGTAGTTGCGGCTGAGCTCACAAGCGATACCGTCAAAAAATGTGCCGTCGACACAAGCGCCGTGCACGCACACCAAGGCAGGAGCATCAGGCGACACATCCGGGCCGACATATTCGCGACAGGCGATCGTGGTGCCCGCATTCTCGACCGTAAAATCCATGTTGTGCCCCCGTCATCAATGCTCATCCAGTTGCACGTCAGTGCGGTTGGATAGACCCGCATTGCCTTACACCTTGTTAACAGATTAACTTTACCCGACCCGAGGCTTTTCATGGCACGGCATCATGAGCGACGTGAAAAAACGAAACTTGTAAAGCAAGAGCCCACACCTTGCTTTGGAGCCGATGCTATGCTTAGGCACAATTGTCTTGAGGAGCATATGCCTATGTCTACGTTTTTGAATGCCAGCCCCATCTTTGGGCCCGTTCGCAGCCGTCGCCTTGGTCTCTCGCTCGGCGTCAACATGATGCCGGCCAGCGGCAAAATCTGCACGTTCGACTGCATCTACTGCGAGAACGGCCTCAACGCCGAGCGCCCCTGCCATGAGCCGTATAACACGGCTGCCGTGGTACTCGAAGCGCTCGAGGCAAAGCTGCGCGAGATGGCAGCCGAGGGCGAGCTCCCCGATGTAATCACCTTCGCAGGCAACGGCGAGCCCACCGCCGCACCGGAGTTTCCACGGGCCATCGCCGGCGCCGTCGCACTGCGCGACGAGCTTGCCCCAAACTCCAAGATCGCCGTGCTCTCCAACGGCACACGCGCCGACCGCCCCGAGGTGCACGACGCGCTCATGATGGTCGACGACAACATTCTTAAGCTCGATACCGTCGACCCGGCGTTTATCCAGCTGCTCGACCAGCCTGTTGGCCCCTACAACGTCGAACACCAGATCGAGACGTTCGCAAGCTTTGACGGTCACGTTATTATCCAGACGATCTTTTTGACCGGCGAGTATCAGGGCAAGCTCATCGACAATACCGGCGAGGAGTATGTTGCCCCCTGGCTCGCGGCGCTTGAGCGCATTCGTCCGCAGGAGGCGACCATCTACACGGTCGCGCGCGAGACACCAGTCGCCGGCCTTGCCAAAGCAGCGCCCGAGGTGCTCGACGCCATTGCCGCGCGCGTGCGCGCCCTCGGTATTCCCTGCCAGGTGAGCTACTAGCAAAACCACGCAGCAGCTAGTGCCCGCCATCCCGCCCCATCAGTTGCGGTGATATAGTTCCTATTTGTGCTGTTAAACCGCTTAAATCGGAACTATATCACCGCAACTTTTATGGCCGCGTGGGTGGGCTATACTAGCTGCGAATGAAAGGAAGTTAGCCATGTATGACAAAGGACCCGTGCCCGGCCGCAACGACGCTTGCTGGTGCGGCAGCGGCAAGAAATACAAGAAATGCCATAGCGCCTTTGATGAGCGCCTCGAGCGCTTGTGGGAAGAAGGCTGGGAGGTTCTGCCTCGCACGCTCTACAAGACTCCCGCCGATATCGAGGGCATCAAGCGCTCGGCAGCCATCAACGTGGGCGTGCTCGATTATGTGGGCGAGCATATCGCCGCAGGCATGACCACCAACCAGATCGACCAGATGATCTACGACTACACCGTCGAGCACGGTGGCACGCCGGCCGACCTCAACTACGAGGGCTACCCCAAGAGCGTGTGCACCTCGATCAATGATGTGGTCTGCCACGGCATTCCCTGCGATACGGACGTGCTGCACGAGGGCGACATCATCAACGTAGACTGCTCCACGATCTTGGACGGTTACTTTAGTGATTCGAGCCGCATGTTCTGCATCGGCGAGGTCTCGGCCGAGCGCCAGCGCCTGGTCGACGTCACCCGTGCCAGCGTGGAGGCGGGTCTGGCAGCCGTCAAGCCATGGCTACCGCTCTCCGTTATGGCCGAGGCAGTACAAAAGACCGTCGAGGACGCCGGCTTTAGCGTGGTGCGCGAGTACGGCGGACACGGCATCGGTAAGGAGTTCCACGAGGACCCGTTTGTGGGCTTTACCACCGAGGCGCCCGATGTGGACACCATCATGGTGCCGGGCATGGTCTTTACCATCGAGCCCATGGTCAACGCCGGAGCGCCCGACATCAAGATCAGCAAGGGCGACGGCTGGTGCGTGCGCACTAAGGACGGCAGCGATTCGGCCCAGTGCGAGGTACAGCTCGTGGTGACCGAGGACGGCTACGAGCTGCTGAGCTGGTAGCCGTGGATGCGCCGGGCTTCACGATGGATATGTTAACCATCGCGAAGCCCGGCGTTTTTATAGCGTTTTGCCTGATAAAACCCGCCAAAATAAACCTGTCCCTTTTTGGCGGGTCAAGCGGAAAGGACTACTTGTGAACATCTTGGTTTTGCTGCCCGTCAACGACCACCATCGCGCAATTCTTGAGTCGAGCGCTCCGGGCGAGGACTTTATCTACACGAGCGCCGACGCTATCACGCGCGAACAAGTCGCCAACGCCGACGTGATCTTGGGCAACATCGACTCTGACATGCTCACGGCATGCGAGCATCTCCAGCTGCTGCAATTGCAGACCGCCGGCTATGACGACTACCTTGCCGCCGGCACCGTGCCAGCCGACGCCAAACTGTCTTGCTCGGTGGGCGCCTACGGCCAGGCCGTGAGCGAGCACATGTTTGCCATGGTCCTTTCCATGATGAAGCGCCTGCCCGGCTATCACGACTTGCAGCGCGAACATCGCTGGGAGGATTTGGGGCCAGTTACCTCGCTCAAAAACGCCAACGTGCTGGTGCTGGGCGCGGGCGATATCGGCGGTCACTTTGCCACGCTCTGCCGCGGCATGGGCGCGCACGTCCGCGGCATCAAGCGCCATCCACTCGTCTACCCCATTGTGTTTGAGGACATGGACGGCATGGACGCCCTACCTGAGCGCCTGGCAGAGGCCGACATCGTCGCATCCTTTATGCCGAGCACGCCCGAGACCCGCGGTCTGGCGAACGCCGAGTTCTTTGCCGCGATGAAACCAGGTGCCTTCTTTGCCAACGGCGGCCGCGGCGACCTTGTGGTCACCGATGACTTGGTTGCCGTTCTGGAGTCGGGACATCTCGCCGGCGCCGCGGTCGACGTCACCGACCCCGAACCGCTGCCCGCGACAAGCCCCCTGTGGGATGCGCCCAACATGCTCATCACGCCGCACGTCTCCGGCTGGTTCCACCTGGCAGCCACGCTCAACAACGTCGTCGACATCGCCGCGGAGAATCTGCGTCACCTGCAGGCAGGCGAGACCCTGCGCTGCTGGATCGAGCATTAGGGTTCCGCCGTTCTTACGAACGGCGGACCGGCCGACGCTGCGCAACGTCCAGAACGACAATTTGTCATTCAAAAGGCGAGGCATGACCAGAAGGTCAATGCCTCGCCTTTTTTCATGCCAACTTGTTCGCTCTGGACGTCGCTCGCTGACGTTTGCTCGACCAGCGGTGTCTTAACAATTCCGTCCAGCTGTTGGCATTGCGGCATTTGCCCAGATAAAACCTGCCAAAATTAACATCCCTTTTTGGCAGGTTTTAGAGCTCCACGCTTTCGGCGCCGTTGATGGTTAGGTTGCGCTCGTAGAAGGCGGTGAGGGCGCGGATGGCGTACATCACGTCGCGCACGCCGCCGGTCTCGTAGCTTGAGTGCATGGCCAGCTGCGGCAGGCCCACGTCCACGGCGTGCATACTCGCCTGCATATTGGACAGATTGCCAAGGGTAGAGCCACCCGCCATATCGCTCTTGTTGGCGAAGGCCTGCGTGGGTACGTCAGCGTCATCGCAGATGGCCTGGAACACCGCGCGGCTAAAGGCGTCGGTGCAGTAGTGCTGGTTGGCGGCTTCTTTGATGACGATGCCGCCGTTAAGCACCACCTGGTTGCGAGCGTCACACTTTTCGGCATGATTGGGATGCACGGCATGCGCATTATCGCAGCTCACGAGCATCGAGGCGGCAAGCGCACGATGGTAGGACTCGTCATCAAAGCCCAGCGATCCGTTGATGCGTCGCAGCGCATCGGCCAAGAACGTCGACATGGCGCCCTGCTTGGTCTCGGAGCCAACCTCCTCGTTATCAAAGCAGCAGAAGACCGAAACGTCGTGCGCGTTCTCGGCACCCAAAAATGCCTGCAGCGAGGTGTAGGCGCAGGCCAGGTCGTCGAGCTTGGGCGTCGAGATAAACTCGTCGGCCCAGCCCCAGATGCGTGCATCCTGACGATTGACCAGGAACAGATCGCGGCCCAGGATCTGCTCGGGCTCAACGTCCAGTTCATCAGCGATCAGGGCGTCAAAATCTCCCTGCTTAAGGTCGCCAGCGCTGATGAGCGGGCACAGGTCGACGGCTCGGTTGGGCGCAAAGCCCTCGTTAACGCCACGATTCATATGGATGGCAAGGCTCGGGATAATGGCAACTTCGCGCTCGGTAGCGAGCAAGCGGCTCTCGATACGGTCGCCCTCGCGCACCAGCACGCGGCCCGCAAGTGCCAGCGGGCGATCGAACCAGGTATAGTCAATCATGCCGCCGTAGGCCTCGGTGTTCAGGCGCAGCGTCTCGCCCGCGCCGTCGAGCTCGGGCACGGCCTTAACCTTAAACGTCGGCGAATCGCTGTGTGACGCCGTGAGTTGAAAATGATAGTCGCCGGCAACGCCGTCCTCGCCCCACGTAGCGGCCAGGTCTTCGCCCACCTTAAAGGCAACGACGCTCGAGGTGTTACGCTGCGTGTAATAACGCCCGCCCGGCTCGATGTCCCACGCTGCGTTCTCGGGCAGGTAGGTAAAGCCCGCCTCGTCGAGCTCGGCCATAATGGTCGCCGCCGTATGGAACATGCTGGGGCATGCCTCGATAAAGTCGATAAGGTCGTTGGAGGCCTCGATATCGTCGGCCGTCACGTGCACGCGCTCGATCGTTTCCTGATCCGTCATGCTCTCCCCTTTCGCTGGGTTGATGGTCCCCTCCAGCATACCCCGCCACGCCAGCGCCGCACCCTTCATTCCGTGCTTAATTCCGCGCCGCTCACCAAGTTGAGCCATCATGCCCGCGCTCCTTTTGCGACAATTGCGCTAACAGGACGAGAGGAGCCGTCATGAAGCCACGTAACATTGCCATCGCCTGCGGTGTCGCGAGTGTCGCCGTCGGCCTTGCCGCTGCCACCGGTATCGTTTATCACAAGCAAATCAAGTCCGCCGCGTCGCTCAAACGCTTGACCGGCTACGCGGATGGCTATGACCTGTACGCAATCGACATCGCCTACGACTACGATCTTGATCGCATCATCGCCGCCGGCGTACGCGACGACCAGGCCTACATCGATGCCGTGGTGGCGCAGGTGCTGCCCGGTGTGCCGGCACATGTCCAGGCGCCCCAGTTTGCCTGCAGCGCTTTTGTCGCCGTAGATGCCGAAGGCCGCGTGCGCACCGGTCGCAATTACGACTTTAAGGACGACACCTCGGCGCTGCTGGTGCGCAATCACCCACGCGGCGGCTATGCCTCCATCGGATTTGCCGCCCTCAACAACCTGGGCGATAACACTCCGCTTGACTCCGTCGCCGGACGCGTCGCCGCACTCATGGGCCCGTTTGCCCAGCTCGACGGTGTTAACGAATGCGGCGTGTCCGTTGCCGTACTCACCCTGGATTCCAAGCCCTGTGACCAGGACACGCAACGCCCCGTCATCAATACCTCGCTCGCCATCCGTCTGGTGCTCGACCGTGCCGCCACCACGCAAGAAGCTGTCGACCTGCTTTCCGTCTACGACATGCACGCCATGGCAGGACGCGATTACCACTTCTTTGTCAACGACGCCGCCGGTGACGCGCGGGTGGTGGAGTGGGATCCGCGCGATCCGGACCGCACTTTCAAAGCGACTCCTGTGCGCCAGGTTACGAACTTCTATGCCTGCTATGACGACGAAGTGCTGCCCAACCAAAAGAATGGCGAGCTGGGCCATGGTAAAGAGCGCGCCGTCGCAATCGCCGATGTCCTTGACGCCCATGTCGGTGCCCAAGACGAGGCAGTCGCTTGGAAGGCCCTACGCGCCGCAGCGCAAGAGCCCAATCCGGAAGACATCACCAGCAATACGCAATGGTCGATCGTCTTTGACAATACCGAGCCTGCTGCCGCCATCACGCTGCGCCGCCACTGGGGCGACGTCGACGCCTTCGCGCTGTAAGGAGCTGGCACCGTCGTCCTTACGCTCGCCTGACGTTGCTTACATTTCTATACGCTTGAGCTAACACGTTTTACCCCCGCATCAACAGTGTGCGGGGGTAAACTTATGCGCATGTTATAACTTGCCCGGAAGGATTCATCATGCTCAGGATCGGTCTTCTTACCAGTGGCGGCGACTGCCAGGCGCTCAACGCCACCATGCGCGGCATTGTCAAAACGCTTATGACCAATAGCAAAGAGCCTATTGAGATCTATGGTTTTGAGGACGGCTACCAGGGCCTTATCTACAGCAGGTTCCGCGTCATGACGCCCGCCGATTTTAGCGGCATCCTCACCCGCGGCGGCACCATCCTGGGCACGAGCCGCACGCCGTTCAAGCGCCTGGACATTCCCGAGGCCGACGGCGTCGAGAAGGTGCCCGCAATGGTCCACACCTATCATAAGCTGCAGCTCGACTGCCTGTTTATGCTGGGCGGCAACGGCTCCACCAAGACCGCCAACCGCCTGCGCGAAGAGGGCCTCAACGTTATCGCCCTGCCCAAGACCATCGATAACGACACCTGGGGCACCGAGTTGACGTTTGGCTTTACGAGCGCCATCGACGTCGCCACCAAGTGCATCGACGACATCCACACCACTGCCTCGAGTCACGGCCGCGTGTTTGTCATCGAGATCATGGGCCACAAGGTCGGTTGGATTCCGCTGTATGCCGGCGTCGCGGGCGGCGCGGACGTCATCCTGATTCCCGAGATCCCCTACGACATGGACAACGTCATCAAGACCATCGAGCATCGCATGGAGACCGGCAGCCGTTTTACCATCGTGGCCGTCGCCGAGGGCGCTATCTCCAAGGAGGACGCGGCGCTGTCCAAGAAGGAGTACAAGAAGAAGCTTGCCGAGCGCACGAGCCCGTCGATCGTCTACGACATCGCCAAGGAGATCGAGGTCAAGACCGGTCGCGAGACCCGCGTCGCCATCCCCGGCCACACGCAGCGCGGCGGCCAGCCCGACGCCCAGGACCGCATCTTTGCGACCCAGTGCGGCGTCGAGGCGGCACTCGGCTGCCTGCGCGGCGAGTTTGGCTACATGATTGCCCTGCGCGACGGCAAGATGTGCCACATGCCGCTCGAGGATGTCGCCGGCAAGCTCAAGTATGTCGACCCCCAGAGCGACCTGGTGCGCGAGGCCAAGGCGTTGGGCATCAGCTTCGGCGACGAATAGCCTCGGCTGGAACTGCTCTCATCGGAGGCCCCAGGGCTTTCCTCCCAAATCGTCCTCGGACATGTCAGGACCCCGCTGCGCGCTTCGCGCGGCGGGGTCCTTCCGTCCTGCGGAAAGATTTGGGAGGAAAGCCCTGGGGCCTCCTGCGGTAACTAGGGAGGCCGAGGCTATTCGTCTTCTTGCTGCAAGTGCGTGGGCTGAGATTTTGGGATGTTGCAGGCTCTTAGCTGAGAGTAGCACTGACATTTGTCCTGAAATGGCTGGTCGTTAGGGGTTGCTACCGGTAGTTGCGGTAGGGTTGGGGCAGATTCTAACTAGAAATGGTGGTCGCTACCGGTTGTTCTCGGCATACTCGGCTCATTCGATTCGACCATCAAACGAAAGGAACCACCATGGATCTTGCGATGGCACAGCGCCTCGTCGATCGCCGCAAGGCTGCCGGGCTTTCTCAGGAGGCGCTTGCCGCCCAGCTGGGTGTGAGTCGTCAGGCTGTCAGTAAATGGGAGCGCAGCGAATCCTCGCCCGATACCGATAACCTTATTGCGCTCGCCGCGCTGTATGACGTGTCGTTGGACGAGCTGTTATATGGGGAGGCGGCCAACGATGCCGACGACCTGAAGGACGGTAGCGCCGACACCGAGACGGCGGATGTGGCTGACGAGGCTGAGGCTTCTACTGAGCACGCTGATTGCAGCGATAAGCCACTTGTCGATATTTCCCTCGCGCGCGGTATCCACGTCATTGATCCCAATAAAGGCGAGGAAGTCCATGTTGGTTGGAGCGGCATCCATGTGACCAACGAGCGCAAGGGCGAAGAGGTGCATGTGGGGCCGGACGGCGTGCATATCGATACGCTTGAGGACGATGGACATAGCGTACGCACCAATGACGACGGCACCGTCACCATCGACGGCGAGACGTTTTCCAGCTGGAAGGAAGCACACGACAAGCTCGACCATCATGGCAAGCATTTCCACACCAAGGTCGGACGTGCATGGAACAAATTCCCCTTCCCCGCACTTGTCACTCTCGCCTATCTGGTGCTCGGCATTGTCTACGGCACATGGGGCATGGGGCTTTTCCTCGTCTTTCTGGTTCCCGTCTACTACGCGATTGGTGACTTCATCGATCGGCGCCACCTGTCTAAGCTGATCGAGGCCATCTACCCGGCAGCCGCCATCGCTTGGTTCCTCTACATGTGGCTCTGTTTGGGACAGCCCCATCCTGCATGGATCATCCTCATCACGATTCCCGTCATAAAGGCGCTCATGCGCTGGTGCCGCAAACAATGGAAGCACCGCAAACAGGCCTAACACGCTCCGACCCACCAGCACCCAACCGCCCCCGCCCTTCTCCTAAGTTGCGGTGAGATAGGGACTGTTTTGAAGCTCCAAAGCGCCAAACAGTCCGTATATCACCGCAACTTACAAACAACTGGGTCAGTTCCGGCACGGAGATTAGCATTGAGCTGACCGCGCGCCAAGAAAAGGGCCTATTTACTACGTTTAACTCGAGAGGGCCGACCATACCCGCCTTTTCCGAAAACTGGCAAGCCATCTACCTGCGGTTTTAATTTCATAATCTTTGTCACGGTCGAGGGTGTGGTAGCAAACGTAGTAGATAGGCCCATTTTGTGGCATACGACCCATACAAGCCCAATCTCGAAGGCCAAAGAGAGTCTCTCATCCACGCCTGCGAGCGAAAACCAAATAGAATGAAAGGCAAATGGAAAAGCCCGTTTAACGAGCGGAGGACATATGCGCGACGTAGCCGAAAGCGACTGGAAGCTGTTTAAGAAAATGCTTCCTCAATGGCAAGAACGTTATATGGAAAAGCTCATCGGCCAGTACGTTGAGATACTGAACGGCGACAGTGAAGCGTCCAGTAGATTTTGGGCACTAGAAGAGCGCCTCAATAGAGACAAGCTGTCCTCAGGCGTAATTGCAAACGACATTCGCCGCAGCACAATGCACCGCGAGATAGCCAATTTGCTTATCGACAGCGTGATCACCCTTGACGACCTTGACGGTTTTACCGAGGACATTAAGAGCTATGCGCAACACTGGATTGGCCAGTAAGAGCACTGAACGACAGACATCCCCAGCAAAACGGGTCAAACGCCGGGCCACCTAATGGTTGTCCGGCGTTTGCCCAGATAAAACCTGCCAAAATAAACCTGTCCCTTTTTGGCAGGTTACTCGGCGCTCTTGAGAGCGCCGACCATGTCGATCTTATTGAGCGTTCGGTTGGTGGCGAGGTTGACGATGATCGTAAAGCCGAAGGAAAGCACCACGGCAAGCACGTAGCTTAGCGGCTCGACCTCAACATCAAAGTACAGCGACGGCATCTGCAAAATGTACGTAAAACTCTCGGCCAGCAAGCCGCCCAGCGGTACGCCCAGCGCGGCTCCGATCGCCGTAAGAATCAACGTCTCCTTGTTGACGTAGTGGTGCACCTCACCGCGACGAAAGCCCAACACCTTGATGGTCGCCAGCTCGCGTTCGCGCTCGGAGATATTCGTGTTGGACAGCGTAAACACCACCACAAACGATAGGCACGCCGCCATAAAGGTCACGAGCACCACGACAGAATTGATAATCGTAAAGTTCGCCTCATAGTTTTCCCAATGCTCGGCCGTACTCGAAATCGTAAGCCAACCGTCACTCTTAAGATTCTTGCTAAACGCAATCTGGTCGTCCGACGAGCCCTTAAGCAGTGCAAAGATGCCGTTGAGTCGAGCGCTGCGACCAAAAGCCTGCTCATAGGTGCCCTGCGTCATGTAAAGCGTGTTGCCCAGATAGTTAAGCGAAATGTCGCTGACTTTGACCTTGGCAACATTGAGCGACGAATCCTGGACGTGTGCCGTATCGCCCGGCTGAATCCCAAGCACCAGCTGTGAACTTTTGCTCAGATACACGTCTCCGTCACGCAAAGACAGCGGCTCTTTGGACTCATCCTCCAGGCGCACGTAATCGTCCAAGTCACCCGTGCGGTCATCGGGCACCACGATCAGCTGCACGGTCTCGCTCTTACCGCCAAACGTAAAGGTGACGTTGTCGGTCATAATCGGCAGGGTCGAGGTCACGGTCACGTTGGAATCATTGGCCGCGCTGCGCTCATCCAATGCCGCGCACGTCTGCGAAAAATCGTCGGGATTGGCGACCGCCAGCAAGTCATAGCGCGTGATATGCCCGTACTGTTTGGGCGAAAGCGCCACCGACGTATCGCGGATGCCCATACCGCAGATCACGAGCGCCGTGCAGCCGGCGATACCGAAGATGGTCATAAAGGCGCGCTTTTTGTAGCGGAACAGGTTACGCGCCGCCACCTTGTTTAAGAAGCCCATGCGGCGCCAGATAAATCCGATACGCTCGAGCAGAATACGCGAGCCGGCACGCGGGGCCTTGGGACGCATGAGCGAGGCTGGGGTCTCGGCCATCTCGTGGCGGCAGGCGATAATCGTAGCGCCCACCACGCCCACGGCAAACAGCGCCACCGAGACGATTGAGGACACGATGTCGTACGAAAGCAACATCTGGGGCAGCGAGTACATGTCGTCGAACACCGTAAACAGGAACAGCGGCAAGCCCACAAATCCGATGATGTTGCCGAGCACGCCGCCGATCAGACACGCCCACAGCGCGTAGTCCACGTATTTGGACAGGATGCGTTCGCGCGAATAACCGAGCGCCTTATACAAGCCGATGAGCGTGCGCTCCTCCTCGACCATGCGCGTGGCGGTGGTAAGACTGATGAGCACGGCGACGACAAAGAAGATAAATGGGAAAACCGTGGCGATGGCCTCGATCGAAGAGCTATCGCTCTCGACGCTCGAGTAGCTTGCGATGTTACCGCGGTCCTGAATGTACCAGGTGCATTCACCCAGATCGGAAAGCTCGGCGCGGGCATCGGCAAAATGCTGGTCGGCGGCGGCGCGGCGCTGGTCCAACTCGGCCTGAGCCTGGACGCGCTCCTCGCTGCCCTCGGCCATACGGTTGATGTTATCCTGCTCGATCCCAAAGAGCATGGCGGCCTGACGCTCGGCCGTATCCAAGCTTGTCGGCGTGTCAACCGTCAACTCCTGGACGCGCGCCTTCTCACGCTCCTCGCGGATCTTCTCGATATTGCCCTTGACCTCATTGATCTTTGCCGCGTAGGCATCCGAATAGGAGTTAAGACTCTTGGCTCCCTCGACGATCACGTGGACC
The DNA here is from genome assembly GCA_027673765.1 of Coriobacteriaceae bacterium AM113-163. GTDB lineage: Bacteria > Actinomycetota > Coriobacteriia > Coriobacteriales > Coriobacteriaceae > Collinsella. The sequence goes on along the minus strand of JAQDWB010000014.1, from coordinate 15,465 downwards.
GCGGAGTAGGAAGAAGATGTCGCGGCATCCTCGCTCACATAGAACTTATAGTCCGCCGCCGAAGCAGCGCGAAAGGCGTTGACTGTCGAGTCGGAGCTCACGTCGGTAGGATCGAGGACCTCGGCCGTAATGGTGTAATCGCCCGCGGCAAACTGATCCTTGGCGCTTTGGTTGGACGAGCTCGCGTCATTGGCGGCAAAACTCACGGTATCGCCGAGTTTTTTGCCCGAAGCCTTCAGGAACTTCGAAGTCACCGCGACCTCATCGGCGCTCTCGGGCAAATCGCCGTTCACGAGCACGGGCTGATCAATGTTCTCCTTGGAGAGACTTTGCACGACCACGCGCTCGTGCGTTGTGCCCACGGCGGTGTAGGCGGTCTCGGTGTAGATGCCCTCGGCCGTCTCGACGCCGTCGACCTCTTGAATAGCCGCGAGATCGTCGCGCGTAAGGCCATAGGTCGACTGCACGTTAATGTCATAGACATTCTGCTGGTCAAAATAGGCGTCAACCGAATCGCACAGGTCCTCGCAGCCCGCCTTAAGGCCGCACATCACGCTCACGCCGAGCGCGGTGATGACCACGATGGACAAGAAGCGCTTAAGACTGCCTCGGATTGTGCGGTAGATGCCACGGCGAAAAACCGTCGGCACCATATCGTTTGAGCTTTGAGCGGTGCGGTAGGTCGCGAACTCCCGGTCGCGACCCGCGTGCTCCGCATCGTGGTTTTGTCTGTTTTGGCGATCTTGGTCCATGGGCGCTACCACTCGATCGTCTCGATAGGCACGGGATTTTGCTGGACCGTCTCGCTCTCCACGCGGCCACTCTTAAAGCGGATCAGGCGATCGGCCATGGGCGCCAGCGCAGAGTTATGGGTGATGATAATGACCGTGATGCCCTGCTTGCGACAGGTGTCCTGCAGCAACTGCAAGATCTGCTTGCCGGTTTTGTAGTCGAGTGCACCCGTGGGCTCGTCGCACAAAAGCAGCTTGGGGTTCTTGGCCAGTGCGCGGGCGATGGACACGCGCTGCTGCTCGCCGCCCGATAGCTGCGCGGGGAAGTTGGCGAGGCGCTCGCCCAGGCCAACCTGGCGAAGCGTCTGTTCGGCATCGAGCGAATCGGGGCAGATCTGAGCTGCGAGCTCGACGTTTTCGAGCGCCGTCAGGTTGGGGACCAGATTGTAGAACTGGAAGACAAAGCCGACGTCGGCGCGGCGGTATTCCACGAGCTGCGCCTCGTTGGCGGAGCTCACGTCGCGCCCGTCCACCGTCACGGTGCCGGAGGTCGCCGTATCCATGCCGCCCAGAATGTTGAGCGCCGTGGTCTTGCCGGCACCCGAAGCGCCCAAAATGATGGCGAGCTCGCCGCGCTCGACCGTAAAGCTCGCGCCGTCGAGCGCGTGAATGCGGGCGTCGCCCTCGCCGTACGCCTTGATGACGTCTTTGAATTCGATATAGGCCATCGATTAATTCCCATCTGGTCGGATAACTCTTTAGTATTACCCATTTCCCACCTACCAAAAAGGGACAGGTTCATTTTGGCAGGTTTTATATGGGGAAACGGGGAGCGAAGGCGGGCGCTGGGGACGTCCAGCACAACCATTTGACCCAAACCACGCCCGCCGCTATGATGCCGCTGCGGAATGAATGTCTCCGTTGGGCGCGCCAGCCAAACTATCGCGTCGCCCTAAACCGCCTTGTTGCTGATGACTTCTGCTGTTACGTGATGTCCTTTGGGCATCACGCCGCGGCAGGAGTCTTTTTTGTTTTGGAGGAGAAGTGTCGGAAAACAGTGCATCGAGCAGAATCAAACGCCTGCTCAACACCTATAGCGGCCTCATGCTTATGGGTGCCGTCGGAATCCCTATTGGCATCATCGTCGGTGCAATTTGTGCCCTCTTTGGTCGCGTGCTCCTGGCAATCGGCGCCTTCCGCGACGAGCACATCACCCTGCTCCTTCCCTTCCTCGCCCTCATGGGCTTGGCCATCGTATTTGCCTACCGCACCTGGGGCAAAGGCACCGATCGGGGCATGAGCTTAGTATTCGACGTAGGTCACGGACGCGAGGACGCCATCTCCCCGCGTTTGGTGCCGCTCATTATGCTGAGTACGTGGGGGACGCATCTCTTTGGCGGTAGTGCGGGACGCGAGGGCGTAGCGGTGCAGATCGGCGCCACCGTCTCACATTGGATCGGCCGACGTCTACCTTTCCGCGACCCCGGCAACACGTTTTTGCTCATTGGTATGGCCGCTGGCTTTGCCGGACTCTTTCGAACGCCGCTCGCCGCTACGGTCTTTGCTGTCGAGGTGCTGGTCGCCGGACGCATGGAATACCGCGCGCTGTTTCCCGCGCTTACGGCTTCACTTGCCGCAAGCATGACCTCGGGCGCCCTGGGGCTCGAGAAGTTCGAGGTCGCCGTTACCGCCTCGTATGCGCTCGACCTCCCCGGTCTTGGACGGCTGGCGCTGCTGGGCATCGCGTTCGGCATGGTCGGTGGAGCTTTTGCCTGGTGCCTTGCCCATGCCAAGACCCTTGCAGCGCGGCTGCTCCCCAACCCTTACATACGCGTTGCCGTTATGGGCCTTGCGCTGTCGGCGATTCTGTTCGTGCTGTGGCAGGGGCGATACTGCGGCCTTGGCACCAACCTAATATCGGCGGCGCTCAACGGTGACGGCAAGGTCGCCATCATGCCTTGGGACTGGGCGCTCAAATTCACACTCACCATCGCCACGCTTGCCGCGGGTTATCAAGGTGGCGAGGTCACGCCGCTGTTCTCCATCGGAGCCAGCCTGGGTGTCGTACTCGCCGGGATTCTCGGCATGTCCGTCGAGCTCTGCGCCGCGCTGGGATACGCCGCCGTCTTTGGCAGTGCCACCAATACGCTGCTCGCGCCCATCCTTATTGGCTGCGAGGTCTTCGGTTTCGGTAATCTGCCAGCGTTCTTCATCGTCTGCGTTGTGGCTTATCTGTTCAACATGGACAAGTCTATCTACGCCCTGCAGGAGCGGGCGTAGATAGATGTCCCAGCAGGTGGTCTCAACCGGAAACGGCGTCCCACTCTGAGGCCGTATTCCGGGACACGGTTTCCACTTGGGAAGCCATTCGGAAAGCGCATCCCGCGTTAAAACGGAATTCCGGGACGTGGTTTCCGCCTGAGCTTCCATTCGAAAAGCGCGTCCCGTTCTTTCACGGCGTCTTGGCTATGCAAAGTGTCCTGGCGTTATTCCTCGTACGCGCCCTCAAGCCGAAGCAGCCATTCCTTGCGGTCAAGGCCGCCGGCATATCCGTTGAGCGATCCGTCGGCTGCCACCACGCGATGGCACGGCACGATGATCGAAATAGGGTTGCGAGCGACCGCAGCCCCCACCGCGCGAGGAGATACAACGGGCGCTTCATTTCCCGGCACACGATGTCGAGCCGCAACACGCTGGGCGATCTCGCCATACGTAGCGACCTCGCCACGCGGAATTGAAAGCAGCTCAAACCAAACCTCACGCTGAAACGCCGTGCCAATCAAATGCAACGGCGGCGTAAACCGAGGCTCCTGCCCCGCAAAATAGGCATTCAGCCAAGCCCAAGAACGCTCAAGCACCGAAGAAGCCGCACCATTTGCCGGACTCACCGAAGACATCCCACCGGTACCAGAAACCGCATCGGTACCTACGACATACTCCGCATCCTCTTTGAGCAGCGTAGAGCCAAAGTGCTCCTGCCCCTCAAACCAAAGCCCCGTCAAACCGCGGCCATCAGCGGCAAGCAAGATTTCGCCCAAAGGCGAGGCAAATGTCGTCGTGACCACCAGCGGCTCCTTTCAAAACTCCGCAACATAATACCGCGAACTGTGCAGACAACCCCCGCAGATACGTCCGGGCGGGCTCGCAATTACTTCAGCGAGGCTGTTTTTCCCAATCAAGCGAAGAAGACGCGGGGCTTCGACGCCAGGGCGGTACCCCCGCCAGCTGAGCTCTAATACTTTTCCCGAGAAGTGAACGAGTAAAAACGAAGTCCCGGAGCATCCACACCTTTAGACCGCAAAACCGCAGGATTCGCGCTGCAAAACCGCAGGAAATAGCGGTCAAAATATGCCAATGCTTCGGGGGTCCAAATAAGGTCGTTCACTTCACGGGAAAAGTATTAGACCTCAATTCGCACCAAGCCCAAAGTCACCCCAGGCGGCAGGCGCGAAGCGCCGAGGCCGCCGCCGGGACCAGGGCCCGCAACAACCACGTGCCCCCACATCAGCCCAGCGGCCCCAACCAGCAACGGCCCCATCGCAGGCCGCTCGCAGCCGAGTCACCGCAGGCGGGGGCCGGGCTTAGTTTTCAGAACACTCCGCAGACCAGTGTGGCGCCTTGTCCGCGGCTCCGAAGGAGCAGGACAAGGCGCCACACATGGTCGAGGACGTTCTGAAAACTAAGCCCGGCCCCCGCCGGACAGGTCCACCGCTACTCGCAGAGCAGCTTAGCGATCTGGACGGCGTTGGTTGCCGCGCCCTTACGGATTTGGTCGCCGCAGCACCAGAAGGTGATGCCGCGCGCGGCCTCGGGGTTCGAGATGTCGCGACGCACGCGACCGACCCAAATCAGGTCCTGGTCGGACGTATCCATCGGCATGGGGAAGCGATCGTGCGCGTCCTCGGCGCTCATGTCGTCAACCAGCTTGACGCCGGGAGCGGCAGCCAGCGCAGCACGAGCCTCCTCAACCGTGATGTCACGCTCGAACTCGAGCGTAATGCTCTCGGAGTGCGAGCGCAGCACGGGCACGCGCACACAGGTGCAGTTCACGCGCAGCTCGGGCAGATGCATGATCTTGCGGCCCTCGTTTTGCAGCTTCATCTCCTCGGAGGTAAAGCCTTCCTCCTTGACACCGCCGATCTGCGGAATCAGGTTGCTCGCCAGCTGGGCGGCAAACGCGCGCGGCTCGGGAATCTCCTCGCCACGGCCCAGGGCGGCAAGCTGAGCCTCGAGCTCGGCCATACCGGGAGCGCCAGCGCCCGAAGCTGCCTGATACGTGGACACGATCATACGCTTCACGCCAGCAAGCTGGTGCAGCGGCCACGTGGGAACCAGGCCGATGATGGTCGCGCAGTTGGGATTGGCGATAAGGCCGTGATGCCACTTGATGTCGTCGGCATTGATCTCGGGCACGACCAGCGGCACCTCGGGATCCATGCGGAAGGCGTGACTGTTGTCGACCACGACGGCGCCGCGCTTGACGGCCTCGGGCAGTAGCTCCTTCGCAATATCGTCGCCGGCGGCGCCGAGCACGATGTCGCAGCCCTCAAAGGCCTCGGGGCAAGCCTCCTCAATCACAACCTGCTCGCCGCGGAACTCGACGGTCTTGCCCGCAGAGCGCGCGCTCGCTAGCAGCTTGAGCTTGCCGACCGGAAACTCCTGCTCGTTGAGGCACTCGAGCATCTGGGTGCCCACGGCTCCCGTCGCGCCCAAAATAGCAACCGTGTACTGTTTCATGCTTCCCCCTTTAAAGGCTGTGGCTTTTGCCCGCACGCCGAGCAGGCCGATTATTGTTGCCAGTGTATACAAGAACAGGGCGGGCACGAAACCCGCCCCGTCGAAACGAAACCGAAACGAAACGCCCCGCCGTAGTTTTTGAGGCAAGTCCCAAAAATCTACTGGGATAGCAGCTACTTGTGGAGCGCGGCCGGGGCGGGATCGACCGGCGCGGGAGCCTCCAGGTCGGAGACCTTCACAATGCCGTTCTCGTCGGAGAAGGCGCGGTAAATGGTCCGAATCGCCAAATCGAAGTCCTTCTCCTCGACACCGATAATGATGTTGATCTCGTCGCAGCTCTGCGAAATCATACGTACGCTCACGCCGGCCTGACCAAGCATGCCAAACAGATGGCCCGAGATACCTGCGCGGCCGCGAAGGTTACGGCCGACGGTCGCGATGAGCGCCAAACCCTCGACAACCTCGATCTCGAGCGGCTCGACCTCCTGCTGGATGTCACCCACGAGTGAGTACAGCGAATCGTGCACATCCTGCTCCTGCACCACGGCGCCAAAGCGGTCGACGCCGGTGGGCATATGCTCGACGGAAACGTCATAGCGTTCGAACACCGAAAGTGCACGGCGCATAAAGCCGACACGGGGCTTGGTGCGGTCGCGGGCAACGTTGATGGCGACAAAGCCGCGCTTGCCGGTCACGCCGGTAATGATAGGCTCCGCCTCACCCTCGTCGGCCGTCTCGCTAATGATGGTGCCGGGGTCCTGCGGCGCATTGGTGTTCTTGATGACCAGCGGAATACCCGCCTCGCGCACGGGGAACACGGCCTCCTCGTGCAGGACGCTTGCGCCCATGTACGAAAGCTCGCGTAGCTCCTCGTAGGTAACGCGCGCAATGGGCTGGGCCTCGGGAACAATACGCGGATCGGCAGAATAGAAGCCCGAAACGTCGGTCCAGTTCTCGTACAGGTCGGCGCCCAGGCACTTGGCCAGGATCGAGCCCGAGATATCGCCGCCGCCACGGTCGAGCAGCTTGATTTGACCCTCACGCGTCGCGCCGTAGAAACCGGGCATGACAAAGCCGCCCTGCTGACCGTACTCCTGCACCAGCTCGGAGGTGCGGTTCATGCTGAGCGTACCGTCGTGATGGAACGCCACGACCGTCGCGGCGTCCAGGAACGGCAGGCCCAGATACTCGGCCATCAGGCGAGCGGTGAAGTACTCGCCACGACTCACGAGCTCCTCGGTGGAGTAGCCGCCCGAGCGGGCGCGCTCGGCAAAGGCCGCGAACTCCTCGCGGATGGGATAGGTGAGCTCCAGCTCGTCAGCGATATCAAAATAGCGCTGGCCGATGTCCTCGAGCAGTTCCTCGCACGACACGTGATACTTAACGTGTGCGTTAACCAGATAGAGCAGGTCGGTCACCTTGGTGTCGCCCTTAAAGCGGCGACCGCAGGCGGAAACCACCACAAAACGGCGAGCCGGGTCGGCATCGACGATGGCCTTGATCTTCTTAAAGTGTTCGGCGTCGGCGACCGACGAGCCGCCAAACTTGGCAATTTTTATCATGGGCTGGAGGTTACCTTTCTAAAAGCCTCTGCAAACCTGTTTTGCGCGCTCTGATACCATGGGTTCACCGATTGGGACCAAGGCATCCGAGGAGCAGTGTTATATGGGAACTTATCATAGTACACGAGGACGCACTTTATCGTGCTCAAGTAAGGTGGCAATCCGCACCGGCATCGCTCCCGACGGGGGTTTGTTCGTCTCGGACGAGCTGGGCACCCAGCAGCTCGATATCAGCTCGCTTGCAGATAAATCGTACTTTGAAATCGCTCAAGATGTGTTGGGAATGTTACTGAATGATTACACGGCCGAAGAAATTTCTGCCTGTGTGAGTGAGGCATACCGCGACACATTTGCAAGCGAAGAGGTCACGCCGCTCGTCAAACTCGACGCCGCACCGGGCGTCGACGCCCCTCAGACCTATGTGATGGAGCTCTTTGGCGGCCCCACGAGCGCCTTTAAGGACGTCGCCCTGCAGATGCTCCCCCGCCTTATGGCCCGCACCTCCGCCAAGGACGGCGGCGCCGAGCGCATCATGATCGTCACCGCCACGTCAGGCGACACGGGCAAGGCCGCACTCGCCGGCTTTGCCGACGCCCCGGGCACGGGCATTACCGTCTTTTATCCCGAGGGCAAGGTCAGCCGCGTGCAGAATCTGCAGATGTCCACGCAGGAGGGCGATAACGTCGCCGTCTGCGGCATCCGCGGCAACTTCGACGATGCCCAGAGTGCCATCAAGCGCATCTTTGCCGATAAGGAGCTTGCCGAGCGCCTGGAAGCCGCCGGCACTGTGCTTTCGAGCGCCAACTCCATCAACGTCGGCCGCCTGGTGCCGCAGGTCGTCTACTACTTTGCCGCCTATGCGCAACTGCTACGCGCCGGCGCTATCGAGGCTGGCGACGCCGTAGAGTTCTGCGTGCCCACCGGCAACTTTGGCGATATCTTGGCCGGCTACTACGCCAAGCGCATGGGTCTGCCCGTCGCCAAGCTCGTCGTGGCGAGCGACAAGAACAACGTGCTTGCCGACTTCCTGACCACCGGCGTTTACGACCGTAACCGCCCGTTCTTCACGACCATCTCGCCGTCGATGGACATCCTCATCAGCTCCAACCTGGAGCGCATGCTCTACTTCCTGTCCGACGGCGACTGCGAGCTCGTTGCCGGCCTTATGGATCAGCTTGCCCAGACCGGCCGCTACGAGGTGCCCGCCGAGCTGCTGGCCAAGATCCAGAGCGTGTTTGGCTGCGGCTGGGCCAGCGAGGACGAGGTCCGCGCTGCCATCAAGAGCTGCTGGGACGCCAACGGCTACGTGATCGACCCGCACACCGCTTGCGGCTATCACGTCTTTGAGCAGGTCGCTTCCGCCGAGGGCGCCAAGGCCCGCGTGCTGCTTTCGACCGCCAGCCCCTACAAGTTCCCGCGCGCCTGCTGCGACGCCCTGGGGCTCGACGTTCCCGAGGATGATTTTGAGGCTATGCGTGTGCTCGAGCAGGCCACCAACACGGTCGCCCCGACCCAGCTCGCCGAACTCGAATCCAAACCCGTCCGCTTCGAAGACGTCTGCGACGTCGATGAGATGGCAAGCTACGTCGAGTCTGCAGCAAAAAAGATGGCTACTAACTAAACCCCTTATTAAGCGCCGGCGAAAGCCGGCGCACCTTCTTTCATCAGATAACCCCCGGGATGATGACGAACGCGCACAGCGTGCCTGGCTGTTTAGTTCGTCGCGAGTTCCGCACGCAAAGGAAAGCACTTAATGTGCTTTCCGTCTTGCGCAGGACTGCCCGAGCAGCGAACTAAACAGCCAGGCACGCCAGGAGGACTCACATGATCAAAATCACCGTCCCAGCAACGAGCGCCAACCTAGGCATCGGCTACGATACCCTCGGCATGGCCGTCAGCCTCTACTCGCACTTCACCTTCGAGCGCGCCGACAAGCTCACCATCACCGGATGCCCCGAAGAGTTCCAAAACGAGAACAACCTGGTCTACGTGAGCTTTGTCGATGCTCTGGCCGCCTGGAGCGAGCCGGCCTTTCCCGTCGCTATCGACATTCAGACCGACGTGCCCGTCGCTCGCGGCCTGGGTTCCAGCTCCACCTGCGTCGTCGCCGGCATCATGGCGGCCGCCGCGCTGACAGGCCACACCGTCGACCGCGCCGAGCTCGTCCGCATCGCCACCGAGGTCGAGGGCCATCCCGATAACGTCGCCCCCGCTATCCTGGGCGGCGCCGTCTGCTCCTTTACGCCGACCGACTCGCTGCCCCAGTGCCTGCGCTACGAGGTGAGCGATCGCTTGCGTTTTATTACCGTGATTCCGCCCTACGAGGTGCATACGAGCGAGGCGCGCAAGGTCGTGCCGCAGGAGATTCCGCTCTCCACCGCCGTATGGCAAATGGGCCGCATCGCCGGCATGACGCGCGGTTTGGAGACTGGTGACCTAGACCTGATTGCCGCCGCTAATGACGACCGCATCCAGGAGCCCTATCGCCGCCGCCTCATCCCCGACTACAACGCCGTGCGCGACACCTGCCTTAACGGCGGCGCCAAGACCATCTGGATCAGTGGCTCCGGCTCGACCCTCATGGCCGTAACTGATGACACCATCGTGGCAAAGTTCCTGCAGGTCAAGCTGCGTGAGCAGTTCCCCAAGTGTGACACGCATATTCTGACGTGCGACACGGAAGGCGCCCAGATCGAATACCTGTAGCGCCCTGCTTCATTGCTCTCACCGGTCCCCTTGGGGCTTCCCCTGAAAACGTCCTCGATCATGAATTGCCCCGTCGTGCGCTTCGCGCGACGGGGCAATTCGATCTGCGGATTGTTTTCAGGGGAAGCCCCAAGGGGACCTGCGCGGCCTCGTCAGGATAATCGCATTCGCTGATTTAATCTTGTGCTCCTACGGAGCTACGGACGAGGGGCCTTCGCGCTGCGGAATGATTTTGAGGGGAACACCCCGACCATCCCTGCGTTTACCTTGCTGAGAATGTCTACAGGAACCCACGCTTTGAAGGGGCGCTGGGCAGATAGGGGCTTTTTAGGTTACATAATAAACTGTTTATCTATGCTACTATTTAACTAGGCATCGCAGTATGGAGGTGGTCAAAGTGTTACGCACACTCAAAGCTTCGTTTTTCCTCTCGATACTTTTGATATTACCGATATGTTTCTCGTTTAGCCCTTCGACTGCTTATGCTGCAGAAAGCGATGCTGTCGCAATTTCTGGCGCAACCCAAGATTTTGATTTAACGAAAGGTCCCGAGCAGTCTCATCAAATCAAGCTTAAGGATGGGACCGTTGCAGTAATAGGAATTAAAAAACCAATGAGCCCAGCCTGATATGGGACAGTTACTACAACAATGCTTCTGGAACTTGGACTATCTATTACAACAGTCCTTTTATTTATCGCGAATTCAAGATCAAGATTGCGAACTCGCTCATTACCAGCGCTTGGGGACAAAACTATACGACTATCGGCTGTACGGTAACAAACGAGTCCTTTATATGGAACTCGAAACAGGCGACATATCGACTCAACTATGAATCGATGGGGATGGCGTCCGGTATCGCCGTGTTGCAAGCAACCATGGAAGGCAGCACGCTCCACACCTATGCAAACTAGACTCACATCAATTGAGGAAGTTCGATGACCCCTATTCCTGCACACTCAGACATTACAATCGCTCTCGTTTTGATTCTCATCGGAGTGGTTATTTGGCGTATCTGCAAATGGTTTAAAAACAAGAAATAGTTGATAAAACGTATACATCATTTATGCGATGCTTGGGGCCGTTAAGTCGGCCCCTATTTCTATAGCTTTTCAAGCAGCAGTCAGCCCATTTGGAAGTCGCAATGCCATTCATACGATTTCGGCCCTTTAAACCGCTTTCTATTGGTAGGGACTCTTGCTGGTAAGGAGCGCTTACTAGATACAAACCTTGGCAATATATTGGGTTAGGCTGCGCTGGTTTCTTTGTATTCGAAGACTGGCTCTAGGAGGTCTTCGATGTTGCAGTGTAGGGCTTTCGCCATATCCCTTACGGTTGTTACCGATGCTTCGTTGATGCTTCTCTGGCGTTGTTCGTACATTTGGATCGAGCGGAGCGATACGCCCGATTCGTATGCCAAGTCTTGCTGGGTTTTCTTGAGCCTCTTTCTTGCTAGCGCCAGTTTGGTTTGACGAGGTGTTTTCTTCGCCATATCGCAAACAAGACGCGCTACGCGTTCTTCCGAGGCTTCGTGCCAGGGGTAGTACAGGCTGCGCAGCACATCAAACGGAACGACATGCAACAGGTCTTCAAAAGAAACCCCTAGACGCCACTGCAGATACGCCAATATCCAGCCCGTCCAGTATTCCGGTGTCTTCTCAAATCGATAGGTCCGATCTGGCATCGACCCCGCCTGGTAGCCAGACCTTTCGGCAATAAGCGCGAATAGCTCAACGCCCGATTTTCCCGATACGACCCATGCGTTTCCACGTTCAAACTCACGAGCCACGCCGCTCAAACAAAAGAGTTCAGCGACTTCGGATCCTTCTGCTCCATAGTCGTTTACGGCGTAGTCAAAGCAGTCGCCAAGGTTGTTCATTGCGTCCTCGAGATAACAGACGGGATATGTCCTACTCGGCCCACAATCCATTAACTCTGGGATCATTTAATCAACCTTCCCCGCCATTAAATCCTTAATGTAGACACCCTCAGGGTCGAACCCGTTTATGGTGTCCAAGTACTTACGCCGCGCGTTCTGCTCTCGCTCAAAACGCCTGGGATAATACTCGGAACCAATTGACATCACCTCAGTGATAGTTTACCAATAACTATCACTGAGGTGATATAGATAGGAGCTTTTGGTGAGCTAAAGCCTGATTAGAGGCAGGCCTCGGCGATGCGGCGCTTGAGTTCGTCGATGCCGGTGCCGGTCTGGGAGCTTGTGATGATCACGTTCTCGGCCGGGACGTTGAGCTGCTTCTTGATGGCCGCTGCCTGACGGGCCTGCTGGGTGCGGCTGAGCTTGTCAGCCTTGGTGAGGCAGACGATAAAGTTGAACTCGTTGCCCTGTAGGTAGTCAATCATGTCGTGGTCGAGCTTGCTGGGGTCGTGACGAATGTCCACCAGCGAGACGACCAAGTTAAAGCTGCGCTCGGAGTCGAAAAAGTCGCCGATAAGCTCGGCCCAGCGGTCGCGCTCGGCCTTGGAGCGACGGGCAAAACCGTAGCCCGGCAGGTCGACAAAGTGCACGTCATCGGCTTCGAAGAAGTTGATGTTGCTCGTCTTGCCCGGCGTACTCGAAACCTTGACCAGGTTCTTGCGGCCAAAGAGCTTGTTCATAATCGACGACTTGCCCACGTTGGAGCGGCCCACAAAGCTCACCTCGGGACAGGTGGACTCGGGAATCTGCGAAACCTTGCCATAGCTGGCGACGAACTTGGCAAGCTGATAGTTAATGGAATCGGCCATGGATACTCCTTGGTCGTAGGTTCTTACAATATGGATGCACGATTACGCAGCGGCAATGCGGCGGACGATATCGAGCGTAATGTCACTCGCCGTGCGGGCATACTCGTCCAGATCGAACTCGCGCTCGCAAAACGCGTCATACGCTTCATCACAATTATCGCTGATAGCACGCAGCACCAGACAATCGACACCGTTCTTGGCTGCAATATGCGCGATTGCCGCACCTTCCATCTCGACACAATCGGCATGCGTCGCCTCGATGGCGGCAGTGCGCATGGCATCACCCGTCACAAAGCGGTCGCCCGTAGCGATGGTGCCGTTCAGGAACTGTTTGGGGTCTTTCTCCGCAACTTCCGCATCCAACAATGCGTCCACAAACCCATGCTCGACAAGCACGGCGGTTGCAATACCAACCAGAGCCGGTGTCGAGGCAAATTCCTCAAGCTCCGGCGCCGACTCGGCGATGAGCGCCGTATCGGTATCCAGGTAGCGCAGACACCCGCCTATAACCACGTCGTTGATGTGGAGCTTGGGGTTCAGGCCGCCCGCAATGCCCGAGAACACAACGGCCTGCGGAGCATATTTGCTGATGAGATGCTGCGTTGCGGCAGCGGCATTAACGGTACCCATACCTGCCGTCGTTGCGACCACGGTCAAACCGTCAAGCTCACCGCTTACAACGGTCAAGCCCGCCTCTTGCGACATGTGAGCGCCGTTCAGTTCTTCTTTAATCTGCGCAACCTCTTTTTCGAGCGCACCGATGATTGCGATGGTAGGCACACCATCCCCCAAACCTGTGAAACTGCTTATCCACGGTATGGTACCAGCATTTTGGCTCATCCGCGCAATACGAAGCCGTTAGACCAGCGCGGCACGCGTATCGTAGAGGGCTCTGGCAATGGCGGCTACAACCTCACTCGAATGGTCACTCCATGGCATCGATGTCATGATGCTCATAACGTAAGTGTCGCCGTTGACATCGATGAGACCCGCATCGCACGTCGCGTTGCAACCTGCCTCGCTGATCCAACCAGCCTTGTTGAGCACCAGAACCTGCTCGTCCGCAATGCCGTCACGGATAAACGATCGGGTCGTGGAGGCCAGAAGGCCCGACAGCCATTGCGATGTTTCGGTATCGCAGCTCAAATACTCGCTCATCTCGTGCCACAGCTTGGCTGAGGTGCGCGGGCAATAGGTGGGAAAATCACTCATCGGATCGAGCGCGGTATCGCAATCGATGCCAAGACTGACAATCCAATTCTCGTAACCGACACGGTCAAACGCCGCGCGTAACGCAATAAACGAATCGTTGTCCGAATTAACGACCGCGGCCTCGATCAGGTCGCGCACCGTCTGCCAGCCCATGTTGTAGCCACCATAGGTGCCAAGAGAATCATCGAGTGAGACCTGGCCCGTCTCGACCAGCGACTCGCAGATGTAGAGTACATAGAGCGCCTTATAACTGCTCGCACCGTACACCTCGGCGTCCGCGTTATACGTCACGCCCTTGCCGCTCGACAGATCGTAAAACACCACGCCCACATCGCCCAATTCCTGGGCCTGATCAAGGGCATCTTGGAGCGCGGCGAGGCTCTCATCCTCCAGGGCGGGGATCTGGTCTTCAGCCAGTGAGAAGGTCTGCACGGTATCGCCTGAGGGAATATCGTTAAAGTCCGCCTTCGAAAGCCTCATCTTGAGGCTCGCTGTCGACAGGGTTTGACTTGCGGTGGCTTTAGATTCAGAGACCTTTTTGTTTTGCATCTGTACCGTTGACGCATCTGGGTGCGCCATTCGCTCCGACGCGTAGGTTTTGGCGGTAATTCCGAGGATAATAACCGCCAACGTTAGCATCCCAATGGCGGCAATCTTCACCCCGCGGATGCGAGCGTCTGCAAGGCCACGCGAAGACGTGCCCTTCGTCTCATATCTGCTGCCATGTTGCGGCACATACTCGTCCCGCGATGCGCCCTTTCGCACGTGGTCTCCTGACTGCTACCATTCATATACGAGCAGCATAATACCGAGCAGGCATTTCTTACCGAAGACATTCAGTCGCGTTTAAGGTGTCTCTAAACAAAATACAGGCGTATCTATGCAAAAACACCGATTCTGTTGCGCATCTCCGCCCAAAACGCAGTTGCGGTGAAATAGTTCCTGTTGGGGGTGCGGACAGAAAGTTGGACCGCGGGGCGGTCCGGACTGGAGGTTCGCATGTACAGCAGGGCGAAGGCCGAGCTCTTCCTCCTGGCGACGGAGGACGGCATGGGCCCCACCGCCGCCGCGGAGTTCGCGGGGGTCTCGGTGGGCGCGGCCAAGAAGTGGGCGACGGGGCACCTCCCGCACAGCTACACCGGGGCGCGCTGTAGAATCGTGGCGAGGAAACCGCCACGGAAGGAGGCCAGCTTGGGCCCCGACAAGTCGATCTACGCCCCGCCCGCGACCGGCCCGCTCGCCGGGCTCAACGAGGACCAGATAGAGAACCTGCTGCTCAGGGCGGTGTTGGCCGACCTAAAAGCGGAAGGGTGGGACCCGGCTTCGATCTCGAACAGGAGCAAGTGCGAGCTCGGCGAGAGATTGAGGCGGGCGACCGCCCTGCCCCTCCGCTCGATCACAGGTTTCTTGAGGATATCGAAGAGCTCCTATGAGTACTGGAGGCCCCGCGTCGCCGCGCCGCGCGACCGCGACGCCGACATACGCGACCGCGTGGTGCGCATCTTCCGCGAGGGCTCGGGGTGCTGGGGGTACCGCACCGTCTGGGCGCGCCTGCGCCGCGAGGGCGTCCGCGCCAGCGAGAAGCGCGTGGCCCGCGTGATGCGCGAGGAGGGCCTCGAGGTCGTCTACAACAAGAGGCGCGCCCGGGGCTACAGCTCCTACGCCGGCGAGGTCTCCAAGGCGCCGGAGAACCTCGTGAACAGGAATTTCCACGCCGACGAGCCCAACCGGCTGTGGCTCACCGACATCACCGAGTTCAGGCTCCCGGGCG
>JAQDWB010000013.1 GCA_027673765.1 Coriobacteriaceae bacterium AM113-163 | reverse complement strand
CTCGGGACGCTCTTACACCACGTCTGCGCGCGCCACCGTCAATGCTTCGGGGGTCCGATTTTGCTCGTTCACTTCTCGGGAAAAGTATTAGACCTCGCCGCGGGCCACTAATAATGACCCCTCTATACACACCCAAAAACTCATCCAACATTAATCTTGGCTCAAGAATCGCTTAATCTATAACCTGCACTATAGAGTTCGACCAAGGGCGGGCGGCACCGCGCAACGCAGGCCGACGAACGCAACGCTCGCGCCCGGGCAGGTCGCCCGGCGTCGCGCCCATCGAACGAAAGGACAGGTCATGGACGACCTCGAAAAAGTTGAAACCATCCTCACCAAGTGCAACGTGAGTTACACCGATGCCAAGGCGGCGCTCGACGCTGCCGACGGCAACGTTTTGGATGCCATCATTTGGCTCGAGTCGCAGGGCAAGACCCAGACCACGTCGGCGCATGCCGCCACCGAGTCCGCGCCAGTCGATGAGCCCTCGGCCGAGATGGTCGCCGCGCAGGCAGCCTACGAAAAGTCGAGTGAAAAGACCGACTTCTCCAAGAAGATGGACAGCGTGTGGGAGTACCTCAAAAAGCTCTTCCGCCTGAGTCTGGACACCAAGTTTATCGCCACGCGCCGCGATGCGATCATCCTCAACATCCCCATCCTGATTCCCATCGTCGCGCTGTTTGCCTGGGGCGCCACGATATGGCTGATGCTGATTGGCCTGTTCTTTGGCATGCGCTACCGCATCGACAGCGACGGCGACGTGCCCGGCAGCATCAACAACCTTATGGATAGCGCTGCTAACGCCGCGGACGACATCAAGCAAAATCTCAACGACGACAAGTAATCGCAGACGGGGGCACGCATGGCACGAATCCTGATCGTAGAGGACGAGGAGAAAATCGCCCGCTTTGTGACACTCGAGCTGGAGCACGAGGGCTACCAGGTGGAGCACGCCGCCGACGGACGCACCGCCGTTGACCTGGCGTTGGAGCGCGACTACGATCTGATTCTGCTCGATGTACTGTTGCCGCAGCTCAACGGCATGGAGGTGCTGCGGCGCATACGCAAGCACAAGGATGCGCCAGTGATCATGGTCACCGCGCGCGATGCCGTGATGGACAAGGTTGCCGGGCTCGACGCCGGCGCCGACGATTACCTGACCAAGCCGTTTGCGATCGAGGAGCTGTTCGCACGGATCCGCGTGGCGCTGAAGCGCTCGGAAGCCGTGCGGGCGGCTTCGGGCGTTGGCGGCGGCGGGGCCGGGGCTGGCGTAGCGAGCGGCACGGCCGCCGGTATCGCCACAATGTCCCCGGCAACCGACACGGCCCAGACCGCTGCCGCGCCCTCCCCCGCCGCACTCGCCGTGGGTTCGGTCGCGCTCGATCCCGACCGCCGCGAAGTCACGGTCGGCGGCTCGCCCATCGCGCTCACGGCCCGCGAGTTCGACGTCCTCGCCCTGCTTATGACGCATGCCGAAACCGTGCTCACGCGCGAGCGCATCGCGCACGAGGCGCTGGGCTACGAATACGTAGGCGACACCAACAACGTCGACGTGCACATCGCGCACCTGCGCGCCAAGATCGAAGACGCCGGCGGTGCCCGCATCATCCAGACCGTGCGCGGGGTGGGCTATGTCTGCCGCGCGTAATGCCGAGGCCAAGCGCGTCACCTCCATCGCCCGCGCCATCAACTGGAGCTATATGTGGCGCCGCCTGATGAGCTACGTCTGGCTCGATCTGTTGCTGTTGGTTATTGCGGTGGCGATCCTCGTCTATGGATACAACCAGACGCTGCCCAACGGCGCGTTTACCGCAGGATGGATCCCCAGCGCCACCGTTCGCAGCATGTCGCTGACGCCCGCGCGCGGCTGGGACCTGACAACGCTCACCTATACCGTCGAGCTTGCGCGTACCACCAAGACTTTCCCCCTCGCGCAGGACCTCGTCACGCTATGGCCTCTCTACCTTGTAGTTGTGGGTTGGCAGGTCATCAGCGTGCTCAACATGCTCGGCGGCGCCCGCCGCGTGCGCCGCACCATGGCGCCGCTCAACGATCTGGCCCTGCGCGTGGACGAACTCGGCCGCATGCAGCTCTCCGGCGGCAAGATGGAAACGCTCGAGCAGGCCATCGAGCGCGCAAGCGTCGACTCGCCGAGCGTCACCACCGGCGACGCCGACCTGGCAAGCATCGAGGTCGCGCTCAACCGCCTGCTGCGCCAGATGCAAGAGGCCAAGCTGCAGCAGATGCGCTTTGTCAACGACGCGAGCCACGAGCTGCGCACGCCCATCGCGGTGATTCAGGGCTACGTGAACATGCTCGACCGCTGGGGCAAAGACGACCCGGACGTGCTGGCAGAATCCATCGCGTCCCTCAAGGCCGAAAGCGAGCACATGCAAGAGCTCGTGGAACAGCTGCTGTTTTTGGCACGCGGCGACGCCGGACGCACGGTCCTGCGGCGTGCGAATACCAACCTGGCCGCGCTGGTCGGCGAGGTATGCGAGGAGTCACAGATGATCGATGCCGCGCACACGTATCGACTGGCGTACGACGCTGCGCTTGTCAGCGACCCGCGCTGCGACGCGCCCGTTGACGTGGCGCTCGTGAAGCAGGCTCTGCGCGTGATCGTGCAAAACGCCGCCAAGTATTCGGACGCGGGCACGCCCATCTCGTTTGGCGTAGCGCCGGATGCGGGCGCAGGCACGATCGACATAAGTGTTGAGGACGAGGGTATCGGCATGAACCAGGAATCCGCAGCTCACGCGTTTGAACGGTTCTACCGCGCCGACAACGCACGCGATGCCGGCGCGCAGGGCTCGGGTCTGGGGCTTGCCATTGCCAAGTGGATCGTCGATAGCCATGGTGGTGTCATTGGCGTGACCTCAGTCGAGGGCGTCGGCAGCCGCTTTACGATTCGCCTACCGCGGCAGGAAGCCCCTCGGCATTAAAAATGGGGTAAGGCCACGTGGCCTTACCCCATTTTTCGTTAGCTATAGCAGCCTGTGCGCTACTCGCGGCACAGGTGCACGGCGAAGCCGGCGAACTCGCGCTTAAAGTACACGAGCTTGGTGCCGCCGTCGGGCAGCAGCACGCGCGACTCCTCGTTGACCTCGAGCCCGCGCTCGGCAAACCACTTCTCGGCCGCATCGATGTCGTTGACGGCAAAGCCGATGTGGCCCTTGGTGCCACGACCGTTCTGCTTCATGACCTCGATCAGCGAATCGTTAAAGTACGAAACCGGGGTCTCGATAACGGGCAGGCCCATCATCGTCGAGAACACCTCCGCGATCTCCAGGGCATCTGCCGGGTCGGTGGCGTTAATGCCCACATGGGCAACGCGCATGCCAAAGAGCTCGACCGGATTGGCGTTCTGCTCACTCATACAGTCAGCGCCTACTGAGCCATGACGTCGAGGACGGCCTTCTCGGCAGCGACGCGGTTCATGCCGGTCATGAAGGGCACGCCGCTCACGTACGGGCAGGTGAGGCCCTCGGGGGCAACGGTGGTGGCGATCAGCAGGTCGGCGCCCTCGTCGCAAGCGTCCTTGGCCTCAGAGATGGCGCACTGCACGATCTCATACTTGCCGGCATAACCGTTGGCGTCGAGCATGGTAGCGACCTTCTGGGCAACGAGCGTGGAAGTAGCAGCGCCAGCACCGCAAGCCAAAACGATCTTCTTCATAGGTAATGTCTCCCTTCATGGTTTACTTTAGGTAAGTGTACCGCAGCGAGCGATGGCACTCAGCCTCGATGAGCTTTTATGCCAGTTTGCTTGTGCGCTGCGTATAATACATCTAGTACGTGTTGTCATACCGCTCGCTTTATGAGCGACTAAGGATCCTAACATGCCCGATTCCCGCACACTCTGGACCGCCGTCGTTATCATCTGTATCGCCGTGTCGGTGTTCTTTAGCGTCAAAAAACGCACTACGTTTAAACGCCTGCAACAGTTGATGGCCGCCAAACAGTGGGCCGAGTTCGATCGTTTGCTCGACGGCAAACTCACCAGCATGCTGTACCCGCGCTACAACCGCGACTACCTGCGTCTGAACTCCTATCTGCTGCGCGAGGACCACGAGCGCGCCGGCGAGATGTTCGACCTGCTGCTGGGACTCAACCTGCCCAAGATGCAGCGCGTCGACCTGGTGATCAAGGCCTTTAACTACTACGTTGGCCAGGAGGACCGCAAAAAGTCCAAGGAGCTGCTGCACGAAATCAAGGGCTTTGAGGGCGGTCAGGCCGAGGCGGTCGCGCACGAGTGCCAGCTGATGTACGACACGATGATCCTCAAGCGTCACAACGACATTCCCGAGCTGGAGCGCATGCTCGAGGATGTCGGCGACGACCCGGTCAAGCGCTGCCGCTTGGAGTACCTGCTGGCCCTGCAGTACCAGAACAAGGGCGACGAAGCCAAGTTTGCCGAGTACTTGGAAAAGTCAGGCCAGCACTCGATGGCCGTCAACGCGTAACGGACGGCTTGTGCTAGACTTCTAGTCTCACGGGGGCGTGGCGGAATTGGCATACGCAGGAGACTTAAAATCTCTCGCCGCAAGGATTGTGGGTTCGAGTCCCACCGCCCCTACCATATGGCTTTTACGGGCCCGTGTCCCTTTGAGATGCGGGCTCGTTTCTTTTGGATGCCGGTGGGACTCGAACCCGCGAGGGGGCGAGCGTTAAGCGGACGCGCAGCGTCCGTAGTGAGCCGGCGAGGGCGCCGACAGGCGGCCGAAGCCGGTGCGTATTTGCGCAGCAAATGCGCGGACGTCCCACCGCCCTTACCATTTGGCTTTTACGGGCCCGTGTCCCTTTGGGATGCGGGCTCGTTTCTTTCGGACGCCGTCAAGCCTCTAAGTTGCGGTGGAATAGGGACTGTTTGGGGCCCGAAAGGGCGATTTTAGTCCGTATTTCACCGCAACTTATTGGAGGGTGCTCAGGCTCGGGGTCCAGGCGATGGTGGGGGTCGCGCCGTCGAGAACCTCGTTGATGGTGGCAGCCATACCGGCGAGCAGGCTGTTCTCGCTTACGGTGAGCGTGTCGTAGCCGCCGGCTCGCATAAGCTCGCGAATCACCACGGCACCAGCCAAGATCACGCCCGCGCGTTTGGGCTGTACACCCGGTAGCGCGGCGATGCCTTCCGCGTCCAACACAGACATGCGCTCGATAGCGGCCGAGACCTGCTCCAGCGACAGCTCGCGTAGGTGCACAAAGCTCGAATCGTACGGTTCCAGCTCGTGGACCAGAGCCACCAGCGTAGTCACCGTGCCGCCCACCGCGACTAAGCGTTCGGCGCGCTCAAAGTCGACAGGCAGGCCCTCAAAATAGGCGGCGAACTGCTCGCCTGCCCACGCGGCAGCGGCAGCAAGCTCGCCATCCGCGGGCGGCAACGCGGAGAAAAAGCGCTCCGTCACGCGACGGCAACCGATGTCCAGCGAGCGCGTTCCCTCCAGCGCAAAGACGCTGCGCTCCGGAGCGTATACGCCCGTCACGAGCTCCGTGGAGCCGCCGCCCGAATCTGCGACGATGATGCGCTCGCCGGCAAAGTCGTGCGCCACGCCAAAAAACGTCAGGCGCGCCTCGACCTCGCCCGGAATCACCTGTGGTTTGAGCCCCAACTCGCGCAGGCCGTCCAGCAGCAGGGCGGCATTGGACGCATCGCGCGCGGCACTCGTGCACGTGGTGCAGACGCACGCGGCCCCAAAGGCACGCGCCTCATCCACAAACATACGACACGCATCGAGCACACGCTCAACGGCCGCCTCGCAAAAGCGGCCCGTCGCGTCCACGCCCTCGCCCAGGTCGGTAATCTCGGTATGCTTGGACGATTCCACAATCGCCCCGGCCTCGACCTGCGCCAACACCAGTCGCGACGACACCGTTCCCAGGTCGATCGCGGCTACCTTATAGCGTTTGCAATTTGTCATTGCGGGCTCCCCTCTGGGCGCTACTCGCCGCTGGACGCGACCGTCTGGCCTTCGACGCCGCTAAAACCAAACAGCATGTCAAGCGTCTGAATGTACCACGGCGCGTCCTTGCCGACTTCCTCAATCTCCTTGGCCACTTCGCTGGCCTTCTTGGCGTTTGAGGACTTTTTGCTCGACGACGAATCCGAATCCTCGTCCAGACCCTGTACTTCAATCCTCTTTTCGCCGGGCATCACCATGCCCAGTTCCCGTGCCCGATCCTTAATGCCCTCTTCCGAGAGCCACTTGTCAGTGTCTTTTTTCATCTCATCTCTGTATTGCTCGCGAATCTCGACCTGCTTGGCCAAGATATCGCTCGAACGCTTTGCCACGTACAGGTCGCGCACGGGGAAATACAGGCTCACGAGCGCCAGCGCCACCACGATACCGATAAACAGCGGACGCAGAGAGCCATGCGTAAAGTCATAGATTGCCTTGACCACCGCATTGTCGTTGGCGTAGCGCATAAAGTCCGAGCCCGAAAGACGGCTCGAAGGCCTGCTCGATTTGTCGTGTGCCTGAGTCGAGGGACGCGATGCATGCGACGAACGTGGCGGGCGCACCGGTCCATCTGCCGAAGTATTCGATTGAGCATTGGGGCGCGAGGTGCTTGTCGGGCGCTGCGCGGAGCGGTCGGCACCGGCGTAGGCGGACCCACCGAGCTGCACCGTGCGCGCACGGCGAGGCGACGGCTCACGCGAACCGACGGAATAGTACCTGTTGTCATAAATCTGATCCATGTGCGCCTTGTGCGGTTGAGGTTTGTTTGCGCTAAGTATTCTAGTTATAGCACGAGCACACGCAACGCCTTCGGCGGCCTTTGCTCGACATAAAAAAGGCGCTGAGCCATATGGCCCAGCGCCCATAGCGCTTTGCGACATCCAGCCAAGGCGGGGCGGAACCGAGTCAGCCCCGCCCCCGCACACGCCGCTGCCTAGCGAATGTTGTAGAACGCGGTCTTACCGGCGTAGCGCGCGCTGCCCTCGAGCTCGTCCTCGATGCGAATGAGCTGGTTGTACTTGGCGATACGGTCGCTGCGGCACGGGGCGCCCGACTTGATCTGGCCGGCATTGACGCCCACGACCAGGTCGGCGATCGTGGAATCCTCGGTCTCGCCGGAGCGGTGACTCACGATGCAGGCGTAACCGGCCTCCTTGGCGGTCTCGATGGCCTCAAGCGACTCGGTGAGCGTGCCGATCTGATTGACCTTGACCAGGATCGCGTTGGCGGCACCCAGCTCGATGCCCTTCTTAAGGCGCTCGGTGTTGGTGACGAACAGGTCGTCGCCCACCAGCTGCACCTTGTTGCCAATGCGACGGGTGAGCTCAACCCAGCCGTCCCAGTCCTCCTCGGCCATGCCGTCCTCGATGGAGATGATGGGATAGGTGTCGACGAGCTTCTCCCAGTAATCAACCATCTGGGCACTCGTGTACTCCACGCCCTCGCCCTTGAGCTCGTACATGCCGGTCTCGGCGTTGTAGAACTCGGTCGAGGCCGGGTCCATGGCGTACATGAAGTCGACGCCGGGCTTAAAGCCAGCCTTCTCGACGGCCTTGGTGATGTACTCGAACGGCTCGGCATTGGTCTTGAGGTTGGGCGCAAAGCCACCCTCGTCGCCCACGCCGCCGCCCAGGCCGGCCTCGTGCAGCACACCCTTGAGGGTGTGGTAGACCTCGGCGCACCAACGCAGGCCCTCGGCAAAGCTCGGGGCGCCCACCGGCATGATCATGAACTCCTGGAAGTCGACGTTATTGTCGGCATGCACGCCGCCGTTGAGAATGTTCATCATAGGTGTGGGCAGCAGGTGGGCGTTGACGCCACCCAGATACTGGTACAGCGAAAGACCCGCCGACTCGGCAGCGGCGCGGGCAACTGCCAGCGACACACCCAGAATGGCGTTGGCACCGAGATTGGTCTTGTTGGGGGTACCGTCCGCGGCAATCAGCGCGGCATCGACGGCGCGCTGGTCGAAGGCGTCGAGGCCCACGACGGCGTTAGCGCACTCGTTATTGACGTGCTCGACGGCCTGCGAGACGCCCTTGCCCAGGTAGCGACCCTTGTCGCCATCGCGCAGCTCGCAGGCCTCAAAGGCGCCGGTCGAAGCGCCCGAAGGCACCATCGCGCGGCCGAAGCTGCCGTCCTCGAGCACGACCTCGACCTCGACGGTGGGGTTGCCGCGGCTGTCGAGTACCTCGCGACCGTAGACATCCAAAATATCGCTCATGTTGTCTCCCTCTCACTTGGAAACGGGTTGAATGCTTGGCGACACGGCTTGCACGCTACAGTGGCGCGCAGGTTCATAAGTTAGCCTTATCGCACTTTTTGCATTATGCCCTAAGTTAGCCAAGGGATACAATCTTTTTGAAAAATAATGGGGGCGATGAGAAAGTCCGTCCCGTCGCCCCCGCAGTCTTACTCCTCTGCCTTTGCGGCATCCCAGAGGTCGTTGAGGCCATGGGTCGAAAGCTCGGCCAGATCCACGTGGGCGTTGGCCGCCATCTGCTCCATCGCGGCCCAGCGGCGGCGGAACTTTGCCGTGCTCGCGCGCAGGGCGCTCTCGGCGTCAATCCCCTCTTTACGCGCAACGTTGACTAGGGCAAAGAGCAGGTCTCCAAACTCCATCTCGCGCTCGGGCGTTCCGGGAGCCTCGGCCTCAAACTCGGCACGCTCCTCGGCAACCTCGTCCCACACATCCTGGACCGTCTCCCACTCAAAGCCCACGGCCGCCGCCTTGCGCGACACCTTCTGAGCTTGCATCAGCGCCGGCAGGTGCGTGGGCACGCCGTCGAGCAGGCCTTCGGGCGCAGCCTCGTCCGCCGCCACAGCCTTGTCCTTGGCAGCCTTCTCGGCAAGCTTGACCTCATCCCAGATCTTGAGCACCTCGTCGGGGTTGTCGGCATCCGCATCGCCAAACACGTGCGGGTGGCGGCGAATGAGCTTGGCGTCAATATCGCGTGCCACGTCGGCCAGCGTAAACTCGCCGGCGTCCGCCGCAATCTGCGCATGCAGCACCACCTGCATGAGCACGTCGCCCAGCTCCTCGCGCAGATGCGTGGCATCGTCGGCCTCGATGCAGTCGAGCGCCTCATAGGCCTCCTCGATCATGTTCTTGCCAATGCTGCGGTGCGTCTGCTCGCGGTCCCACGGGCAGCCGTCGGGCTGACGCAGGCGCCAAATGGTCTGCACCAGATGCTGCAGCTCGGCCGACGCGTCGACCAGCGTGGACAGGTCGCGCGAGCCCTCGGCATTTTGCTGAGCCATGTGCTGCGCCATGGTTATTCCTCCTCCAGGATCACGTGACGGAACGCGCCGCCCTCGTAGATGCCGTAGCTGTGCGTACCGTCCTTGGGAATGCTCACGCTGCCGGGGTTGAAAAGCCACAGGCCCGGGTGCGCCTCGCTTGCCTCGTTAACCTTGATATGCGTGTGGCCGTAGACGAGCGCGGAGCCTTCGGGCAGCGCGGGCACGTGGTCGACGCTGTTGTGCATACCGGCGCCAAAAACGTGGCCGTGTGTCAAGAACAGCTCGCGGCCGGCCTCGTCGAACAACGTGGCGTAGTTGGCCATGACGGGAAAGTCGAGCACCATCTGGTCGACCTCGGCGTCGCAGTTGCCGCGCACCGCGATGATGCGGTCGGCCAGGGCGTTGAGCAGCGGAATCACGCGCTTGGGGGCGTAGTCGCGCGGCAGGTCGTTACGCGGGCCGTGGTAGAGCAGGTCGCCCAGCAGCACGATGCGGTCGGGCTGCTCGGATTCGATGGCAGCGCAGAGGCGCTCGGCCCAGTATGCCGAGCCATGGATGTCGGAGGCGATGAGGTATTTCATGGGGAGTCCTTTCGAAGCGGAGTTGATGGGGGCTGAATACGGGGTCCGGCGGATGTGGAGCCCATCTACCGTGTTACTCAAATCGCAGCGCCGCGCTCTGAGCCGCCTGCATCACGCGTTGGAGCGGCGCGCCATGCTCGCGGGCAAGGCGGGCGCAATCCTCGTATTCGGGAGCCGCGCGCTCGCTGCCGTCGGGCAGAGTCGCCACCTTAACGGATACCTCGCCCCAAGGCGTCGTCACCTGCTCGAATCGGCGCGGCAGGCAAACGCGTTCCATCACCTGGCGACGAACGGCGTTGGTCGTGGTTTCCAAAAAGATAATCGTCTGCAGGCGTTCGATATCCTCATGCGAGCAAATCACCTGCAACTGCCATCCGGGGCGGCCCTTTTTGCAGTAGAGGGGCAGCCAGTGCACCTCGCGGGCGCCGGCCTCGCGCAGGCGGTCGGCGGCGTAGGCGAGCACCTCGGGCGACGCGTCATCGATGTCGCACTCCAGCTTGACGATAGTTTCGGGCGCATCGGTCTCGCGGGACAGCGGAGATGTACTTCCACGTTGCATACGGTCCGAATCCTTTCCGCACGGGCTCGTTTTATTCACCCAAACGCTAGCACATCGGACGTGGCACAGGCGTGACTTTCGTCCGTCGCCGCCCTCACCCCTATCCAAACGTGTACGTCAGCCTCCAAACATGTCATTTTTTGTCGGTTTTGGAGGCTGACGTACACGTTTTGGAGCGAGGCCGCACACGATCAGAATTGCGCCCGCACTCCGTCCACCACAAAGTTCGCCGCACTCAACAATTTTGGACTTTCTACGCAGTTCATCGGCTAAAAAATTACCCTCGGCATACTTACCCGCTGCACGATGTTACTCTAGTTGCATTTGGCTAACTAAGCGGCTGCCGAGGACCCCGCCCGGCACCGTTACGGCATAGGAGGTTTCATGTTCGAGAAGCGGCTCTTCTCCCTGGTTCCGCAGGCAACGCCCTACATTATGGCAAGCGTCCTGTTTAAGTGGATCGCGCTCATGGCAAACATCACGGTGATGTGGATGCTTGCGCGCATCTTGGGCGGCATCGTCACGGACGGCCTTTCCGCCGCGCTCGCCGTCGATGCCCTCGCACAGGCGGCCTTGCCGCTCGCCGCCGCCATCATCGTACGCGCCGCCTCCATCTACCTGGCCCAACGCGCCGGCGACAAGGCCGCGTTCGAGGCCGTCCGCCGCGTGCGCTCGCTCGTCTACGACAAGCTCACCGCACTCGGCCCCTCCTACACCGAGACCGTTCCCACCGCCGAGGCCGTGCAAACCAGTGTTGAGGGCGCCACGCAACTCCAGGTGTACTTTGGCGGCTACCTGCCGCAGCTCTTCTTTGCCGGCTTGGCACCCATCACGCTGTTTGTACTGCTCGTGGGCCAGGCGGGTCTTCCTGCCGCGCTGCTGCTCGCCTGCGTTCCGGTCATCCCCGTCTCCATTATGATGGTCATGCGCAACGCCAAAAAGATCGGTGCCGAGTACTGGGGCAGCTATGTCGATCTTGGCGGCATGTTCCTGGAGGCCGTGCAGGGTCTCACCACCCTTAAGGTCTACCAGGCCGATCGAAGCTGGCACGAGCGCATCAACGCCGAGTCCGAGCGTTTCCGCACAGCGACCATGCACCTGCTGGTGATGCAGCTGCGCTCCATTTGCGTTATGGACCTGGTCGTCTATATGGGCGCCGCGCTCGGCATTATCGTGGCCGCACTGCAGCTCGCCACGGGCAAGATCGGCTTTGAGGCTGCCTTCCTCATCGTCTTTCTGTCACAGGAGTTCTTTTTGCCTATGCGCCGCCTGGGATCGCTGTTCCACACGGCCATGAACGGCATGGCCGCCTCGCGCCGCATGTTTGGCATTTTGGATACGCCCGAGCCCGAGCGCGGCGATGTTGAGCTTGATGGTCGCGGCGATATCGAGCTCGCAGGCGTGAGCTATGCCTACGGCGACCGCACCGTGCTGGACAGCGCCAGCGCGACCATTGCGCACGGCTCGCTCGTGGCACTCGTGGGCGAAAGCGGCGGCGGCAAGTCCACGCTCGCGGGGATTATCGCGGGCCGCAAGGACGCCTACCGCGGCAGCGTGCGCATTGGCGGCGTCGAGCTGCGCGATGCCACGGCCACCTCACTCATGCGTGCCGTCACCCTGGTGCCCACCAACGGTTACCTGTTTGCCGGCACCCTGCGCGACAACCTGCTGCTCGCCCAGCCCAACGCCACCGACGCCGAGCTTTTGCGCGCGCTCGGCCGCACGCGCGTGGCGGCCTTTGTGCAGGCCAACGGCGGGCTCGACATGGTGATTAACGAGGGCGGCACCAACCTTTCGGGTGGCCAGCGCCAGCGCGTGTGCATGGCACGCGCCCTGCTGCACGACTCGCCGATCTATGTGTTTGACGAGGCGACGAGCAACGTCGATGCCACAAGCGAAGCCGCAATCGGCGAGGTCATTGCATCGCTCGCCGGCGAGCACACCGTAATCGTGGTGGCGCATCGCCTGTCGACAATCGTGGACGCCGATCAGATTCTGGTGCTGGAGCGCGGTCGCATTGCCGAGCGCGGCACCCATGATGAGCTCCTGTCGGACGCGGGCGCCTATGCGCGCATGTGGAACAGCCAGGAGCAGCTCTCGGCATATGCGTATGCGGAGGATGATGCCGAGGATGCCGGCGCGGTTGAGGCTGTTGGCGGCAGTACTGCCCGTATCGATGGCCTCAACGGTGCCGGCTCATCTTCCGCTACCGCGGCGCCTGACTCCGGCCGCGCCCGTCGCTCGGCGCCGTCCATCATATGGCGCATGATGGGGCTCGTCCGACCGCTTGCCGGCTGGCTTGTGCTAGCCGTCGCGCTGGGCAGCATTGGTATGCTCACCGCCGCGTTCGTGCCGGCCTTTGGCGCCCTTGGCCTTATGGCCGCGCTGGGCCGCAACGCCTTGGGGCTTGGTCTGATCGCAGCATGCGCGGCCTGTGCCGCCTGCGGCATCGCACGCGGGCCGCTCCACTACGGCGAGCAGCTCTGCAACCATTACATCGCGTTTCGCCTGCTCGCGCACATTCGCGACCTGGTGTTTGGCGCCCTGCGCCAGCTCGCCCCCGCCAAGCTCGAGGGCCGCGGCAAGGGCGAGCTCGTGAGCCTGGTCACCTCGGATATCGAGCTGCTCGAGGTCTTCTACGCGCACACCATCTCGCCCATTGCCATCGCTCTGGTCTGCACCGTTGTGTTTGAGGGCTTTTTGCTGGCTGTGAGCCCCGAGCTCGCGGGCATCGCGCTCGTGGCCTACGCGGTCCTGGGCGTGCTGCTGCCCCTGACCTCGGCCAAGGCGTGCGGCACCACCGGCCGCCAGAGCCGCGAGGGCGCCGGTAAGCTGGGTGCCTTTGTGCTCGACAGTCTACGCGGCGCGTCCGAGACTATCCAGTTTGCCGGTGGCGCCGATCGCAGCCGTGCCCTGGGCAAGCTGACCGAGCAAGTCGGCGCCGTGGACGCGCGCCTCAAGCGCCGCCAGGCGGCCAGCGAGGCCGTAGCCGATGCGCTTATTCTTGCGGCCAATCTGGTGATGCTCGAGCGTGCGCTGCAGCTGGTTTCTGCGGGAACGATTGATTTTGCCGCGGCGTTTGTCGCCGTCTTTACCTTTGTGTCGTCGTTTGGCTCGGTGATGGCCGTGAGCCGCCTGGGCGCCTCACTGCAGGAGACGCTCGCCTCGGGCGCACGCGTGCTCGATTTGCTCGACGAGCAGCCCCAGTGCGCCGAGGTCGCCGATGGACAGAACGTTGAGTTTGCCGGCGCCGCAGCCGAGCATGTGAGCTTTAGCTATGTGGGCGGCGTGGACGCGGGCGGTGCGGGCGCCACAGAGCAGGTCGCGAACGACACCGCTGCGAGTCTCATCCTCGACGACGTGACCTGCACCTTTGCGCCCGGTACCATGACCTGCATCATGGGGCGCTCGGGTTCGGGCAAGTCGACGCTGCTTAAGCTGCTCATGCGCTTTTGGGACCCCGCAGCCGGCACCATCACGGTGAGCGGCGTCGATGCCCGCCACATCAACACGGCGAGCCTGCGCAGCCACGAGGCCTATATGACCCAGGACACGCATCTGTTCTGCGGCACCGTACGCGAGAACCTGCTGGTCGCGCACGCCAACGCCACCGATGCCGAGCTGCTCGACGCTTGCCGCTCCGCCTCACTCACCACGCTCATCGACCGTCTGCCGCAGGGACTCGACACGCCCGTTGCCGAGCTGGGCGACTCGCTTTCGGGCGGCGAGCGCCAGCGCATCGGCCTTGCGCGCATCTTCCTCAACGACGCACCCTTCATCTTGCTCGACGAACCCACCAGCGCGCTCGATGCTCTCAACGAGGCGTCCGTGATGCAGGCAATCGACGAGCTCAAGCGCCGCGGCAAGACCATTGTGCTCGTGAGCCACCGTGCCAGCACCTGCGCGTTTGCCGATTTCTCGCTTTCGGTCGAGCATGGGAGGCTGAGCTAATGGCGCGCCCAGTCGACACACCGGAGCTAGCACGCAAACGTGAGCGTGAGGCCCAAATGGTGTCGCAGATGATTGCGCTGTGGTGTCGTGGGCATCATGGCGGCGGGCATGTGGTCGAACAGGCTGGCGACGATGAGTCCGTGCGCGTGAAACTCGGCCTTCGAACCATTACGCTCTGCCCCGAATGCGCCGAGCTGCAGAAATACGCCATCGCGCGCATTGAGCACTGCCCGCACATGGGCACCAAGACATTTTGCTCGGCATGTCCTTCGCATTGTTACCGGCCTGCCATGCGCGAGAAGATCCGCGAGGTTATGCGTTGGTCGGGACCGCGTATGATCCGCTATCGCCCCATCACCGCCGTGAGACACGCGATGGTAACAGTGCAGGCCAAACGCGCGGCGGCACGAAGCAAGTAGTCGCCGGCGCCGGCACGCGCCGCCCCGCCTTTCCACTCGATTTCGGCACCCAGCGTGCGCGGCGTGTTGAGGGCTGCACCATTACAATGGAGCGGATTCACCAAATGCAAAGGAGTCGCCATGCCCGCCTACCCGCTGGTCGATTGCCATACTCATACCTCGTTCTCGGACGGGCACGCCTCGTTCGAGGACAACGTCCGTGCCGCTGCTGCCGCCGGCTGCCGCGTCATGGTCTCGACCGACCACCTTACCCTGCCCGCCAGTATGGATGCTAACTGCGAGGTGCAGGTCGTCGAGGGCGACTTGCCGGCACATCGTTTGTCCTTTGAGGACGCCCGCAAACTCGCCGCGCAGATTGCGCCGGAGCTCACCTTTATCTACGGTTTTGAATGCGATTGGTACGAGGGCTGCGAGCCCTTGGTAGAGCACTGGTCCCAGGGCGCCGTCGTACGTCTGGGCAGCGTGCACTGGATTGGCAACCCGGGCGATATTGCGGCAGGCGCCGCGGGCACGGCAGGGACAGAGGACGTCGCGCGCCCCGATACACCCGATTCCCTTTGCGGTTGGATCGACGACGATACCAACCTGCATGTTTGGGAAAACTTAGGCGTGCGCGGCGTGTGGGAGTGCTACGTCGACGACTGGTGCCGTGCTTGCGAAAGCTCACTCAACTTTGACGCGATGGCCCATCCCGACCTGGTCATGCGCTTTTCGAAGGACGGCTTTGCACCCGACTTTGACCCCGCGCCGTTTTGGGAGCAGATGGCCGAATGCGCCCACGATACGGGTCGCCGCGTTGAGGTCTCGACCGCCGCACCGCGCAAGGGGCTCGACGATTACTACCCCGCGACCGGGCTGTTGCGCCGCTTCGCCCATGCCGAGGTGCCCATCACCTTTGGCTCGGACGCGCACCGCGCCTGCGACATCTGCTGGAACATCCGCGAGGCCCAGGCCCACGCCTACGACTGCGGCTACCGGGCCTTCGATATCCCCCACCCCACCGGCGAATGGGAATCCACGCCCCTCGCCTAACTAGTCGTTTAAGAACGTCCCCAATGACTAGTGGCGGCGAGCGTTGAGCTCGCCGGCCAGCTCATCGAGGGTGATGCCGTAGCGTTCGAGCGTCACGAGCAGGTGGTAGACCAAATCGCCGGCTTCGTAGCGGATGTGGTCGTGGTCGTTGTCCTTGCAGGCCATGATGACCTCGCTCGCCTCCTCGGCAAGCTTCTTGAGCAGTTCGTCCTCGACGTCGGTCAGCAGACGGGCGGTATAGCTCTCCTCCGGCGACGCATCGCGACGACCGTGAATCACCTCGGCCAGTCCCGTCAGCGTCTCGCCGATATTTCCCGGCTGCACGTTAGCTGTTCTGACTCCCATGGTTATTTCCTCTCGTTACTGCAGCGTAAAGTAGGTACCGGTCTCATCGAACCGAGGCTTTGCGCCCTTTTTCTCAAAGAACTCGACGATAACGGCATGGGCCTCATCGAGCCTTTCCTTCTCGGCCTCGAGCCAAAGCGACTGCGCCCCGCAGGCATCAGTCAGGTGCACGCGGCATGGCACGCCCGCGCGGAGGAGCTCGGTGTTGCAGTCGGCGACCTCGAACGGCGTCACAACTTTCATCGCACGCCCCCTTCCACGCGCTTAAAGAAGCAGGTACGGTTGCCGGTGTGGCAGGCCGGACCCGGCGAGTCGACCTTGACCAACAGCGTATCGCTATCGCAGTCGGTCCAGAGCTCCTTGACCTCCTGCATGTTGCCGCTCGTCGCGCCCTTGTTCCAGAGCTCCTGACGGCTACGACTCCAAAACCACGTGGTGCCGGTCTTGAGCGTGAGCCCCACCGACTCCTCGTTCATCCAAGCAACCATAAGCACCTCGCCGGTGTCATATTGCTGAACCACACAGGGAATGAGCCCACAGTCGTCGTATTTAAGTTCTGCCGCGGTTGTCACTTGCTCCATTTAGAAGTCCAATCTCACGGGGATTCCCTGGCTAGCCATGTATTCTTTGACTTCGCGAATGCTGAAGGTTCCAAAGTGAAAGACGCTGGCCGCCAGTACGGCATCGGCCTCGCCCTCAATCACACCCTCGGCAAAATGCTCGAGCGTGCCCACGCCGCCGCTCGCGATGACGGGAATCGGCACTGCGCGCGCCACGGCACGGGTGAGTGCCAGGTCGAAGCCAGCCTTGGTGCCGTCGCGATCCATGCTGGTGAGCAAGATCTCACCGGCGCCGCGACGAGCCGCTTCCTCGGCCCACGCCACCGCATCGATACCCGTGGCGTTGCGACCGCCCGCCGTGAAGACCTCCCACTTGTCGGCACCGGATGCGCCGGGCAGGCCCACACGCTTGGCATCAATCGCCACAACCACGGCCTGGCTGCCAAACGCCGCGGCGGCCTGGCTGATCAACGACGGATCGCGCACGGCGGCAGAGTTAAGCGACACCTTGTCGGCGCCGGCGGCAACCATAGTCCGCATGCCCGCCAAGTCGCGAAAACCGCCGCCCACGGTATAGGGAATAGCGAGCTCCTCGGCCGCGTGCGCCGCCATCTCGATGGTTGTCGCGCGGTTGTCGCTCGTCGCGGTAATGTCCAAAAATACGACCTCGTCCGCACCCTCGCGGTCGTAGGCGCGGGCCAGCTCCACCGGGTCGCCCGCATCGCGCAGGCTCACAAAGTTGACGCCCTTGACCACACGGCCGTCCTTGACGTCCAAGCAGGGAATCACGCGTTTGGTAAGCATGGGCTACTCCTCCCCTCGGGCGGCGACCAGCGCCTGGACCAGCGTAAAATTGCCCTCGTAGAGCGCACGGCCGGTAATGGCGCCCTCAATGGCATCCTCGCCCACCGCGGCCAGTGCGCGGATATCGTCGAGCGTCGAGATGCCGCCCGAAGCCACGACGGGAAAGCCCGCGGCCTGCGCCACATGGCGATATGCTGCCACGTCGATGCCCGTCTGCATGCCGTCGCGCGCGATGTCGGTGTATACCAGATGCTTAAAGCCCAGCTCGGAAAGCTGCGCCACGGCGTCGTCGAGTGCCACGCCCGCGCCGTCACGCCAGCCGTTCACCTTGACCTGACCGTCGCGTGCGGCAATGTCTGCCACCAGTAACTCGCCAAAGCCTTGGGCCGCCACCTCGGCAAAACCCGGCTCGGTCACCAGCACGGTGCCTAGTGCGATGCGGCGAGCACCGTAGCCGGCCAACTCGTCGATGCGCGCGAGCGAGCGGACGCCACCGCCCACGTCCACGGACAGACCGTCGACGCCGCAGATGGCCTTAATCGCCGCCGAGTTGGCGGCGCACGCGTCCTCGTCCTCGCCAAAGGCGGCGGACAGATCGACGACGTGCACCCAGCTCGCACCCTGCTCGGCAAAGGAGCGGGCAACGGCCACGGGGTCGTCGGAATATACCTTGCAGCGGCTGCGGTCGCCGCGCTCCAGGCGCACGACCTTGCCGTCGATCAAATCGATTGCGGGAAACAGAATCATCTGCCAACCTCCTCGACGATGCTCACGAAGTTCTTAAGGATGCGCTGACCCAGCGCGGAGGATTTCTCGGGATGGAACTGGCAGCCCCACACGTTGCCGTGGCGTACGATGCACGGGAAGCTCCGTGTATAGTGCGTGCGCGCCAACACATCGGCGGCATCGACGTCGTCTGCCACCGCATAACTGTGGGTGAAGTACATATTGGCGCCCTCGGCAAAACCGGCGAGCAGCGGATCGGCCGCGCCGGCAGGCGTCATGTGCACCTGATCCCAGCCCACATGCGGGACCTTCAGACGGCTCGACTCCAGGCGCGTGCACGAGCCGCGCATGATGCCCAGGCCATCGACCCAGGGGCCACCGACCTGCTCGGAGGCATCGTCGTCCGCGTCCGCACCCTCGTCCGCCGGCACGCCCTCGTCGCCACGCTCAAAAAACAGCTGAAGGCCCAGGCAGATGCCGAGCAGCGGAGTTCCGGCGGCAACGGCGTCGAGTACCGCGTCCGCCTCGCCGCTCTGACGCATAAAGGCGATCGCGTCATAGAACGCGCCCACACCCGGGATGACCAGGCCGTCGGCGTTGCGGATCTGATCCGGATCGTCCGACGTGCAGGCGGCGGCACCGGCGCGCGCAAGCCCGCGCACGACGCTCGACAAGTTACCCTTGTGGTAGTCGACCACCACGATCTTCGGTTCGCCCACGCGACCCTCCCTTTTTCCATTCAAAACCTGCCAAAAAGGGACAGGTTTATTTTGGTCGGTTAAACGTTCACCCACCACATGAGACGGCATTTCCGCAGATAAAACCTGCCAAAATAAACCTGTCCCTTTTTGGTAGGTTACAGCGAGCCCTTGGTGCTGGGGATGCCTTGCACGCGGGGATCGAGCTCGCAGGCGCGGCGCATCGTGCGGCCCACGGCCTTAAAGGCGGCTTCGATAATGTGGTGCGAATTGCCGCCCACCAGCTCGCGCACGTGCAGTGTGAGCTTGGCGTCACGCGCGAAGGCATAGAAGAACTCGACGGCCAGCTCGGTATCGAAGCTACCCACGCGCTCGGTCGGCACGGGCAGCTCGCAATAGGCCTGGCCGCGACCTGAAATGTCCACGGCGGCCATCACGAGCGTCTCGTCCATGGCGATCGCCGCGTCGGCAAAACGCGTAATACCCGCCTTGTCGCCCAGCGCCTGGCAAAACGCCTCGCCCAGCACGATGCCCGTGTCCTCGACGGTGTGATGCGCATCGACCTCGACGTCGCCCACTGCGTGCACCGTCAGATCGAACAGACCATGGCGGCCAAAAGCGTTGAGCATGTGGTCGAAAAACGGCACGCCGGTCGAGATATCGCACACGCCGCATCCGTCCAGGTCGAGCTTGACGACAATATCGGTCTCCCCCGTCTTACGGGCTATCTCGGCATAACGGCCCATCTACATCTCCTCCTTCACCAGCGCGGCAAACGCAGCCAGCACCTCATCGTTTTCCTGCGGGGTACCCACGGTAATGCGAAGACAGTCCGCGAGCCCCGGCGCGTAGCTAAAGTCGCGCACCAAAATCGAGTGCTCGTCGCGCAGGCGCTCGCGCACGCGCGTGGCATGCGGCGTACGCACGAGCACAAAGTTGGCCGCGCTCGGCCATGCCTCCACGGACAGGCCCTCGGCAGCCATCACGCGCAGGGCGCACAGCTCGCGCTCGCGCTCGGATGCGACCTGTGCCACCACGGGCGCATAGGCATCGCGGGCACGCACGCAGGCAAGTGCTGCCGCCTGGCTCAGCACGTTGACCGAATAGATCTGGCGAATCGCCGCGAACACCTCGATAACCTCGGGCGCCGCGATCACGTAACCCAAGCGTGCGCCGGCGGCGCCAAACGCCTTGGACAGCGTATGCAGAATCACCAGGTTGGAATGCTCGGCGATAAGGCCTTGCGCCGTGGTGGCCGCGCCAAACGAATCGTCGGCAAACTCAACGTAGGCCTCGTCGACCATGACCATGCCGGGACACGCATCGCACAGGGCCGCGACAAAGTCGAGCGGCGCCACGTCACCCGTGGGGTTATTGGGCGAGGTCACGATTGCCAGGTTGCACTCGGGTGCCGCCGCAAGCACGGCTGCCTGGTCGAGCTCAAAGGTCGCGGGGTCGCGCCACACGTCGCGCACCTCGGTCTGACAGAGCGACGCAAAGAACGCGTACTCGCTAAAGCACGGCGGGCAGTTGAGCAGGGTCCGTCCCGCGCCGCCAAACGCCAGCAGATAGTTATAGAGCAGCTCGTCGCCGCCGTTTCCCACGCAGATGTTCTCGCGCGTCACGCCATGCCAGGCAGCAAGCTCGTCGCGCAGGTCGTTCGACATGGGATCGGGATAGCGGTTGAGCGGCGTGGCAACCAGGGCCGCGTCGACCGCCTCGCGCACGCCGGTCGGCGCGGGATAGGTGTTCTCGTTGGCCGAAAGGTTGATGCGCGTAGGCGTAAAGTTGGGATCGTAGGGCTCGATACCGGCCAGGTAAGGCTGGACGAGCTCCTTCATGCGGGGCGTCAGCTCGGCCATATTAGGCCTCCTCGACGACCGCGCCAACAGCACCGCCCGCAGCCGCCACCAGGTCCACGCCCTCGGCAACCGTCGCCACGGCGTCGCCCGGCCAGGCGACCATAGTCAGATCGGCAGCGGCCAGCGACGCGGCACTCACGGCATCCTCGCCCTGCTCCAGCACGCGGCGACGCAGTGCGGCGGAAAGCGCGTGTGCCCACAGGCCCTCGGCCTCGGCCAGGCGCTGCGTTGCGGGAGCATCGGAGAGCAGGCCCTCGGGCGTATAGCAGATGACGCTCGATCGCTTGACGAACTCTTCGACCGAAAGCGGGTTGGAGAACATGGCCGTGCCGCCGGTCGGCAGTGTGTGGTTGGGACCGGCGACATAATCGCCGAGCGGCTCGGAGCTCCAGGCACCCACAAAGATGGCGCCGGCGTTGCGAATGCCGCCGAGCAGGCCCATCGCATCCTTGCAGTGCAGCTCCAGGTGCTCAGGCGCCACGGTGTTCACGGCCTCGACGGCGGCAGCCATGTCGGCGGCGACCACGATGGTGCCCTCGTTGTCCAGCGAAGCACGGGTAATCTCGGCACGCGGGGACTGTGCCACCAGGATGTCGATACCTGCCTCAACCTCACGCGCAAACTGCTCGTCGCAGGTCACCAGATAGCAGGCCGCCAGCGGATCATGCTCGGCCTGGGCCATCAGGTCGGCCGCGACCACCATGGGCTTGGCCGTGGCGTCGGCCAGCACGCAGACCTCGGAGGGACCGGCGACCATATCGATACCCACATCACCCGAGACAATCTGCTTGGCGGCGGCAACAAAGGCGTTGCCCGGGCCGGTAATTTTGTCGACGCGCGGAATGGTCTCGGTGCCGTACGCCAGCGCGGCCACGGCCTGGGCGCCGCCCACCATATAGATTTCGTCCACGCCGCCGAGCTTTGCCGCGGCGAGCGTGTAGGGGCTGATAAGGCCGTCCTTTTGCGGCGGGGTCACCATAACCACGCGCTTGACGCCGGCGACCTTGGCGGGAATGGCATTCATGAGCACGGTGGAGGGATACTGCGCGCGACCGCCCGGCACGTAGATGCCGGCCGCCGCGAGCGGGGTCACCTTAACGCCGAGCATCGTGCCATCCGGGCGCGTGGTAAACCAGCTCTGCTCGACCTCGCGCTGGTGGAACTCGCGAATCTGACGCGCGGCCTTCTCGAGCGCGGCGACAAAGGCAGGGTCGAGGCCTTCGAGCGCGGCATCGATCTGCTCCTGCGGCAGACGGAAGCTCTGCAGCTCGACACCGTCAAAACGCTGGCAGTAATCACGCACCGCGGCATCGCCGTTGGCGCGCACGTTGGCCACGATATCGCGGGCGGCGTCGACGATGTTTTGCGGCAGCACACCCTTGCGGTTGAGCTGGTTGGTAACGAGGCGCTCACCGGGAGCAAGCTTGATGGTCTTCATATCGGTATCCCCTATCGGTCGAGGTTGTGTTCCAAAAACGAGAGGCCGGGCGGCGGCGCCAATCGGCCCGCAGCCCGTACGTTGGGGCGCCCGTGCGCGCTCGCGCTATTGTGCCGAGCCCGCGACGGGCTCAAAATGCTTGTCCTTCACGGCAGTCGCCAGGCGATCTGCCAGATTGCGTACGCGCGGGTCCAGGCGCGCGGCGCCCGGGTTGACAAAGAAGCGGGCCGTGCAGTCCATGATGCGGCCGGTGATGACCAAGTCGTTGTCGCGTAGGGTGGCACC
Organism: Coriobacteriaceae bacterium AM113-163; assembly: GCA_027673765.1. Classification (GTDB taxonomy): domain Bacteria; phylum Actinomycetota; class Coriobacteriia; order Coriobacteriales; family Coriobacteriaceae; genus Collinsella. Next base: position 43,451 of record JAQDWB010000013.1, on the reverse strand, counting down.
AGTGGCGGTAATGTCCACGATGCGATCGGTCATGCCGACGATGGGCCCCAGCTCGATATTGCCGTGCAGCGAGACGATGTCGGCGTTCACGCCGCGCTCAGCATACCAGGCACTCGCGATGCGCGGGTACTTGGTTGCCACGCGAAGCGACCCGCGGCGGGCATAGTTGCGCTCGGCCTGACCGGCGCGCCACGCGGGCTCCGCCTCGATAAAGGTGCACAGGCCGTAGCCCAGATCGACCAGCTGCAGCAGGTTGAGGTCGGCCTCGATGAGCGAGTCCCAACCGCAGATGCCGCAATCGGCACCGCCGCAGCCCACAAAGGCGGGCGCATCGCTGGGGCGCACGATGACAAACTCGATATCGCCGACCGCGCCCTCGCCGGCACGCGTGTCGCGGCCGCGCACGATCAGGTGACGGCCGGGATCACGCAGCTCAGAGACGTCCAGACCCGCGGCCTCGAGCACGTCGAGCGTGTCGGCCTTGAGCGAGCCCTTGGGCACGGCGATGCGCAGCGGGCCCTCGGCGCCACGGCCCGCGGCATGGTCGCCATCGGAAGCGGCATCCTCGGCCGAGGTGCGCGCGGCCTCCAGGCGCTCGAGCGAAAAGGCGAAGCCCGCCGCCGGCACCTCGATACCGTCGCCAAATGCGCCGGTAAAGATGGAGTCATAGCGTCCGCCCGAACCGACCGGATCGGGCAAGCCGCCGGCATAGGCCTTAAAGACCAGGCCCGTGTAGTAATCGAAAGAGTTCATGATAGAGAAGTCGAACGACAGCACCTGGGCGTCCTCGGGTGCCAGGCCCTCGACCAGGGCACGCAGCTCGCGCGTCAGCGGCGCGACGATACCGGCGGCCTCCAGCAGCGCGTCCACGCGGTCGAGCACCTCGGCACCGCCGTGCAGACGCGGCAACTCGCTGATGGCGGCCTTGACGGCCTCGCGCTCGGCACTTGCCGCCACACGGACATCGAGGCCCACAAAGTCGTTGGCGTGCACGCAACGCAATGCCTCGGCAGCCAGTTCGCGATCCTCACAGGCCGCAAGCAGCTCCTTAAACGGACGCACGCTGCCCGCGATAATGCGCGCATCGGGAAGCGCCAGCTCGCGTACGGCCTCAGCAACGAGCGAGACAATCTCAACATCGCCCGCGGTATCGCCCGCGCCGATAAGCTCAAAGCCCAGCTGCGTAAACTGGCGTGAGCCACCGGCATTGCGCTGGCACTCGCGAACCACCGGCGCCTCATAGCGCAGGCGCAGGGGCAGGTCGGCCGCGCGCATGCGGGTCGAAACCAAGCGCACGATCGGCAGCGTGTTGTCGGGACGGACCACCAGCAGGCGACCGTCATCATCAAAGAGCTTAAACGGCGTGTCCGCAATGCGTCCGCCTTCCTCAAGCGAACCCTTGTCCTCGAGCAGCGGCGTCTCGACCGGAAGGTAATGATGCTCCCTGAAGCAGCCCTTCACCGTACATGCGATCTCCTCGCGCGCCTGAGCCTCCTCGGGCAATATGTCCCGGAATCCCCACGGTGTGGCCGTCATCTGGTGAGCCTCCTCATGCTGTACTTCGTATAGAACAGAAGACCGGCATAGCTCCGCCGGTCTTCTGGGTACTTTAGCATACTAGAGTGTTTGCGGGGGAAATCCGTCGCAGCCGCTCACACCGTATTCATTTGGAAACATGGGGCAGATTGCCGCAGCCCAACCCCACCTAGGCGCCAATCGCACGACGATACTCTGCCATTACCTGCACATCGGCAGCTGCGGGGTCGGCAAAATAGCGCCCGTCATAGGTCTCGGCTGAAACAACTCCGCGATAGCCGCGCGCCACCAGCCTATCCAGGTCAGCGCGCATATCGCGGTCGCCGTCACCCCAGGCAAGATGCGTCGTGCCATCTGCCGCAACATCGACAAAATGCACGTGGGCGACATCATCGCCAAGCAGATCGAAGTAATCGTCGATGGTATCCCCCGCCACCGCCATGGCGCCCATATCCAGACACGCCTTAAGTGCCGGATGATCAACTGCCTCGATCATGCGCTTCGTATCGGCCGCCGAGTTCACGATCATCGACTCAACCGGCTGTAGGGCTTCGAGCACCAGTCGCACGCCGCGTTCTCCCGCATGCTCGGCAATCGCACGCAGCATCGAGGCGCTGCGACCCCACGCGTCCTCGATCGGCTCGTTCAAAAATGCCCAGCCGCTCGAGACCATGACCTGCTCGGCTCCAAGTTCCGCCGCGATATCCACAACGTTCTTAAAGTACGCGAGCGTGCGGGCACGCGCCTCATTCCCACGCGCCGCGATATTCCACGGCTTGGGGTTGTTCTGTTCGGGACAAAGCCCAACAATCCGAACTCCATACCGCTGCGACAGCTCCCGCACCTGCTCGAGCGAATCGTATCCATGGCAATCGACATACAGATGCATCGCCCCGGTCCAAAGCTCGCAACACGTGTAGCCCGAGGCCGCTGCCGAGGAAAAGAATTCCTCAAGGTCAAAATAGCGATGGCTGATATTCATGACGGCAAGCTGTGGATAGCTCATAATTACTCTCCAACCCAAACGAGGCCCCGTTCCATAGAGGAGCGAGGCCCAATTACACAAACGTTATTTGCTCTTAGTAGTCGAACTGGTGATAGTAACGACGGTAGTTGAGGTTGTGCTTGGTGACCGTCTCGTAGTAAGCGGCAAGGCGATCGGTGATCAGCGAGGAGAGGATCCACGGAGACACGATGACGCGGAACTCGTCGTCAAGGCCGGGGATCGCGAACTCGGCGGTGTCGATGATGTTGATGTCGGTGTCGCCGGTCACGCCGCGGTTGAGGAACGCGCGGACGCGCTCGTCGAGCTTGCGGTTCTCGTCCTCGCCCATGAACAGGAAGACCGGGACGCCCGGCTCCACGAGCTCGAGGGTGCCGTGGAAGAAGTCGGCCGAGGTGATGTAGCGGGTGCGCTTCCACTGCATCTCCTCGAGGATGCACATCGAGAACAGGATCGTCTCGCCCCACAGGGCGCCGGAGCCGATGAACATGGTGTAGGGGGCCAGGGCGTACTTCTTGGCGAGCTCCTCGGCGCGCGGCTCGAAGCTCTTGCGGATGTCGACCAGGTGGGTCCAAACGTCCTTGGTCTGCTCGATGAACTTATCGAACTGCGGGAAGCAGCCGCGGCGGTTGAGCAGGCGCAGGCCGAAGCAGTCGGCGAGGTAGTAGCCCATCTCGCAGCCGCCGTTACCATGATCGGAAGCCATCTTGACGCAATTCTCGGCGCCGACAGCCTGGCCGATGAGACCCTCGGGCTTGGTCATGGCGTAGACACGAATGCCCTTTTCCTTCATCTTCTTGACGGCCTCGAGGACCTCGGGGGTGGTGCCGGACTCGGAGGCGGTGAGCACGACGGACTTCTCGGTCATGCGCTTGTGGCCCATGACGTTCCACTCGGCGGCGTGGATCAGGTAGACCTCGAGGTCGCGGTCGCCGAACTTGTTCATGAGGTACTCGAGCTGCATGAGCTCGTCCCAGGTGCCGCCGACGCCCATCAGGAACACGGCGTCGTAGCCCTCGTCGGCGACCTTGTCGGCGAGCGCGGTCATCTTCTTGCCGGTCTCGTAGAGCGCCTTGCCGTCCTCGAGGTAGCCCTCCTGGTCGAAATGCATGATCTCGATCTTCTCGGTTTCCTTCATTTGTCTCTCCTTTCTGGGGCTGTCTCCACACCCCCCATGCCAACGGGCATCAAACCCGCTTACATTCCGTAACACTCGGCCGCTTTGGCCTTAAGCGCATTGACTGACTCTTCGTAGCCCTCTGCCTTGACCTCCATTTGCTTGGAGACGGCATCGAGATACGGGTGCACGTCCCATGACTTCAGACGCTCGGCGATTATTGCCGCAATCGTCTGGAAGAACACAAGATTGGGAATTGCGCTGAGCAGCGGAGCCACCTGAGGCACCGCAACCTCGTGAGCCCTACCCCTGGGATGGGCTGTGAGCAGCACCGTTTTTGTCGTAACGTTCGATAGCGCATCGGCGATATTCGCAAGACGCTCCGACCCCTGCGGGTCGTCGACGATAAACACCAGGTAGCCTGGGGTTATCTGCATCTCGGGACCGTGGACGAACTCCTCGCCCTCGTGATGCATGGCAGGAATCTTGATGGTCTCGCTCAGCTTGAGGGCCGCCTCTTCGGCAACGCCATAGTTGGGGCCGTTGCCGACAACCATGGCGGGCATGTGCTCAGAAAGCTCGAGTATGTGGTCTTGGACATATGCCTCGGCGATCTTGCACATCACGGCATTAGCCTGGATAGCCTCGCGCAGGTCGTCAAGACGCTGGGCAACGCCCTTGGCATCAATCGTTCCGCGCGCCTGGCCGCCGTAAATACCAAAGAGCACCAGGTACTCAACGAGAACCTCGACGCCCAGAGTCACAAAGTCCACCGACTCGACGCCTACACCGTAGTCAAGAACGACGTCAGCGTGCCCCTTGATGGGTGCCTCGACGTTTGCCGTGAGCGCAACTGCAGCCATATCGTGCGTGCGCATGTAATCGAGCGCCGCAATCGTATTGGTCGAATAGCCGCTCTGCGAGACGGCGATGTTGAGCGCATGCCGCGGATAGGTGTGCTCAAAATCGACGAAGGCCTCAGGCGTCACAACGGACACCTGCATCTGCAGCGCATCTTGCAGGTAATCGCGGGCGCAATCGGCGGCATGGCGCGACGAACCCGAAGCAACGATGCGCAGTGCGTTAAAAGAACCGGACTGGAAAATATCAACGAGCAGTGCTACCAGCTCAGACGAACGTTCGAGGTTCTCTCCCATACGCACATGGGCGCGCTGAACGTAATCGAGCATCTTCATCGTCTCACCTCGTAACAAATCATTAGTATTTGATACCAATCACGGTTACAGGTTACGGCTTTTTGATACCTCTTTGTCGAGTAATTTATCCCCTTCGGCGAACGGTCGATTTTGAGCCATGTAAGGTTGTGTATACAGCTGACTCAACGATCAAAACTGGTTAGTTTCCCAGCCGTTATTCACAAAACACCAGCTAGTACGTATAGGTATAGCCGCCTGCGTCGCCACGGTTAAAGGACTTAACATACTCGATGGCCTGTCCGCTCGCATCGAAGCTCACGCACTCAAGCGTCAAGGCAAGATCGCCCTGCTCCAGTCCAAGCAGGCCGGCATCTCGCGCGCCCAGCGCTTCGATATCGAGCTTTTCCTGTGCCATGACCGGCTTTCGGCCCAACATCTCATAGGTCTCGTACAAACTGAAGACCGACACGTCAATATCTTCGATTGTGGGAAACAGCAGGCACGGGATGAACGCCATCTCAATCGATACGGGATCGCCGTTGACGCAGTTCAAACGCCGAATCGAATACAGTAAATCGTCCTCGGCAATGCCAAACAGGTTGGCATAATATGGACCCGCATAACGCTTGGAACGCGCGAGGATGCGGACGGACGGCTCGCCGCCCGAAGCACGAACTGATTCGCGAAAGCCTCCCGTTCGCTCGTAGGCAACGGGCACTTTCTGTGCCACAAACGCGCCCTTTCCGCGGACGCGTCGAATCTGCCCACGCCGAACCAGCTCATCGACAGCGCTTCGGATGGTCAAGCGCGTCGTACCAAATTCCTCGGCGAGGTCCTTTTCGGACGGAATCATGGAACCCGTAGGATATATACCGCGCTCGATACGCTCCTCGATGCGGCGTCGAATGCGCATATAAACCGGGGTGGCATCTACTGTTTCAGCCATTGTTCACCTGCCACGCTCCTCATGCCGTTCTTTTCGCCGTTATCGGCAAAGCGGAACTTTGTGGGCAAAATCACCGATTTGCAATGCTCCACAAAACGCATGTCCCTATCAAATTCTATCGTGCTCTCATAGAACACCGGCGTTCCCTCTTCTTGCTGGAGCAACTCGGCCTCTTCGGCGTTCAAACGCGAGATGGAGATATGCTCACGTCCATGCTCAACGCGCACGCCACCTTCTTTGAGCAAGACATCGTAAAGGCTCTCACACTCAAAATCGTGATCGGGAAGCGAGGGGCACAGGGACAGGTTAACGTGAGCCGTCTCGATTGACGCCGGCTCGCCCTCAATAAGTCGAACACGCTGCATGCGGAGCAAAGGAGCGCCTACAGCAACCCCAAGCTTGTCGGCAAGCGCCTCATCCGCCTCGATGGCCCCGGTTGAAACCAGACGAGAAGAGGGGTACAGGCCGGCAGTCCGCACAGCATCGGAGAAGTTATACGTTTCCTGAAAGATATTGAGCGGTTTGGGAGGACACACATACGTACCCGATCCGCGACGGCTCTCGAGCGTTCCACACGAGATGAGCCGCGTGATACCGGCGCGCAACGCCGTACGCGAAACGCCAATCTCTTCGCACAGCACGCGCTCAGCCGGCAGGCGATCGCCGCCGGCAAGCTGATGGTGCTGGATATACCAAAGAATCCCCTCAACAGCACGATCTTTGGGGGGAATTGCATAAGATTCGCCTGCCATTGCACAGACTCCTCGTTCAGAAACGTATGTCGCCAAAATTAGGCCAGACCACCCATGGCATCAAATTCGGCCTTGATCTTCTCGGCGACATTCCGATACGACTTATACAGGCTTGAATCGCGTTTGACTTCATCGGTCATAACGGGAATCTCTAGTTTGGAAACCTCGTCTTTTCCCGTCTGAACCGCCACAACAACGCCCATACCAAGACACATATTACGCTTGGCTGCGTTCATTTTTGCCGCCTTAGCGGGATTTGCCAGAATACGCTGGGCAAGTTCCTGTTTAGAGACCGCTTCATCGGCCTCCTGATCGCCCGCCTCGGCTACTTCGCACTGCAACACGTCCGCATAGTCAAAAATCTTCGGCTCGCCGCCGCGCTGATGCACGGCCCACTTGCGGCGCGTGGCATCCTGGTAGATAGCCGGCAAAAACGTAAACCGCGGCGGGTCCAAAATCGTATCCGTGATGGTAAACACATCGGGATCAAAGGCATCCTGCGGGTTTTTCTTCTTGAACAGCCCCATATCAGCCTTCCGTACTAGCATTAAACAACTCAAGCTGAATATAGCACCAATTTCAAGCCGCCGCCTTACCCTATCGGTACGCGGCGTCTATGGCTCGCCCAGCGGAAAAGTTCACGGACGAGGGCCGGGGTGCCTGCTTTGTTTTGAGAAGTGGGCTCCGCGAACTTCTCAAAACAAAGCAGGCACCCCGGCCCCGGCGATGTATCACTGGCTGACCAAAGTTACATACACAGCTTCCAAGGCAGCATCAGCAAAGTCCCTATTTCATTAAAAAATATCAGCCTCGCATATCGAAACGGTCGAGAGGGCCGCCTCCGGGCCGGTGCCCTTCCTCGGAGAAGTTCGCGAAGCCCACTTCTCCGAGGAAGGGCACCGGCCCGGAGGCGGCCCCAGCGCGAGGCAGTCCCGGATGCCTACCTACTCGTTGTCGCCCGCGGTCATCTGCGTTGCGGAGAGCGTGCCGTCGGCAGCAGTTGCAGCCGCAGCGTCGGGCCAGACCCAGTCGGTAAAGGCTGGGTGATCGAAGCCCTCGTCACACGCGAACTCAAAGGCCTCGGTGCGGAAGGCCTCCCACTCATCAATCTGCTCGGCAAACTTATTGGCGTCGACCATGCGCAGCACGTCGGCGGCCAGGGCCCAGCGGTCCATGTTGTTCAGACGCAGCATGTCGAACGGCGTGGTCGTGGAGCCCTTCTCCTCGTAGCCGTGGACGCGGAAGGCGTCGTGGCCGGGGCGGTTCCAGATCAGGCGGCGAATCGTGCCGGCATAGGCGTGGAACGCAAAGAGCACGGGCTTCTCACCGCAGCCGAACAGCTCAGCCCAGCGCTCATCGCTGATGGCCTGGTCGTTCTCGCAGACGTTCTGAATCTTGAGCAGATCGACCACGTTAACGAACCACACCTTAATGCCTAGCTCGCGCAGCATATCGGTTGCAGCCAGGGCCTCAAGCGTCGGCACGTCACCGCACGTGGCAACCACGACGTCAGCCTCGGCGAGCGAGTCGGCAGTCGATGCCCACTTCCAGGTTGCGACGCCCTCGGCGAGCTCGGCGCAGGCCTCGTCAACCGTCTGGAAGGTCGGGGCAGGCTGCTTGCCGCAGAAGATGGCGTTGACGCAGTCAGTGGACTGGTAGACGCGCTCGGCCACAGCGAGGGCCATGTTGGCGTCGGCCGGATAGTACGCATTCACGATATGCGTATCGTTGGCCTTGTTGAGCAGCAAGTCGATAAAGCCGGGGTCCTGGTGCGAGAAGCCGTTGTGGTCCTGGCGCCAGACATGGCTCGACAGCAAAATGTTAAGGCCGCTGATGGGGGCGCGCCACGGAATCTCGCGCTTGGTGGCCTCGAGCCACTTGCAGTGCTGGTTGACCATGGAATCGACCACGTGGACAAAGCTCTCGTAGGAGCTCCACACACCGGAGCGGCCGGTGAGCACGTAGGCCTCGAGGAAACCCTCACATTGGTGCTCGGACAGCTGCTCGACAACCTTACCGGAGCCGGCCAGCAGCTCGTCGTTGGCCTCGTCCTCGTAGAATCCGGCATCCCACTGCTTCTTGGTCACCTTGTAGGCAGCCTGCAGGCGGTTGGACGCGGTCTCGTCGGGACCAAAGATGCGGAAGTCATCCATGTTCTTGGCCAGGACGTCGGCGGTGTACTCACCAAAGACACGGGCGGCCTCGGTGGAGCCCCAGCCATGACCCTTACTTGCGACGGGAATCTCGTGGGCATGAATATCGGGGAGCTCGAGCTCGCGGCGCACCTTGCCGCCGTTCGCGTTGGGGTTGGCGCCGATGCGCAGCTCGCCGGTCGGCATAAAGGCCGTCACCTCGGGGCGCACCTGGCCCTCGGGCGTAAAGAGTTCCTCGGGCTTGTAGGAGCGCAGCCACTCGCGAAGCACGCGGAAGTGCTCGTGGGTGTCCTTGGCACTCGCCAGCGGCACCTGATGCGCGCGCCAGGAATCCTCGGTCTTCTTGCCGTCGATGTGCTTGGGGCAAGTCCAGCCCTTGGGCGTGCGGAACACGATCATGGGATAGGCCGGACGGACCACGGTCTCGCCCGCGGCGGCCTGGGCCTGAGCGGTGGCCTTGATATCGCAGATCTCGTCAAAGACCTGCTCAAACAGGGCGGCGAAACGCTCGTGGATGCTCACGTGGCTCTCGTCGTCAAAGCCGGCGACAAAGAAGTGCGGCTTGTAGCCCATGCCCTCAAAGAACTTGGTGAGCTCCTCGTCGGACACGCGGGCAAGGATAGTGGGGTTGGCGATCTTGTAGCCGTTGAGGTGCAGGATCGGCAGGACGATACCGTCGGTTGCCGGGTTCACGAGCTTGTTGGACTGCCAAGAGGTCGCGAGCGGACCGGTCTCGGACTCGCCGTCGCCCACCACGGCCACGGCCAGCAGGCTCGGGTTGTCCATGACGGCACCGTAGGCATGGCTGAGCGTGTAGCCGAGCTCGCCGCCCTCGTGGATGGAGCCGGGCGTCTCGGGCGCAAAGTGGCTCGGGATGCCGCCGGGATAGGAGAACTGGCGGAAGAACTTCTGCAGGCCAGCCTCGTCATTGGTGATGTCGGGACGAATCTCACGGTAGGTGCCATCGAGCAGCGACTGGGCGGTGCCGGCAGGGCCACCGTGGCCCGGTCCCATCAAGAAAATGGCGTTCTGGTTGTGATCGGCAATAAGGCGGTTGACGTGGCCGAACAGGAAGTTAATGCCGGGCGTGGTGCCCCAGTGACCGACCAGGCGGTGCTTAACGTCCGGGCGACCAAAGTCGCGCGTCTCACCGGTTTTCTCGTCAACAAAGTCGGGGCGCATCAGCGGGTTGGAGCGAAGGTAAATCTGGCCGACGGACAGGTAGTTCGAGGCACGCCAATACAGGTCGACGCCCTCGAGCTCGGAAGCCGGCACCTCGTGGCCCAGCTTTTGCCACGGCGTCCCCAGTGTTTTAGCCATTGTTTATGTCCCTTCGCTGTGCGGTCACCCTCCAATACGGCAACCTTTCGTTGGGACCAGTATATTTGCTAAAACGTTTTATCATGGTGAAAAAACGTTTTACCACCCTTATCAATCCCATCGATTAGCAAAACGCGACATTCACCTGCGGCGTTGATTGTCACAGGTGCTCCACATTCGGTCTCTGCAAATTGGTAAACGTGTTTAGTTGTGTTTAGTAAGCTCGAGCACGCTGTCCTTAACGATAAGCTCCGGCTCCAGAACGACCTCTTCGGCACGCCTGCCGCCCCTACCGGCAAGACGCTTGGACATGCAGCCAAAAGCATGCTCCGCAAGGACACCAGGGTCCTGCTCAATCGCGGTCAGCGCCGGCTCAAAGAGAACGTCGGCCGCCGAGTTGTCATAGCTCACCACCGAGATATCGCCCGGGATGCTCTTCCCCATCTCGTGCAAGCGCTTGAGCAAACCGAGGGCAATGTTATCCGAGCTTGCGAACACGGCAGTGGCGTCAGTTGCGAGCACTGCCTCCGAGGCCTCGTATGCGCTCGGAATGTAGTACTCGCTCTCAAACTCCAAACGCGCGTCGATCGGCAGGCCAACCTCGCGCAGCGCGCGCTCATAGCCGGCAAGTCGCTTGCGACCCGTATTGGAACGGCGGGCATTAACCAGGCAGGCAATACGGCGGTGGCCTTGCTCGATCAGATAGCGGGTGGCCATATAGCCGCCCATCTCGTGGTCGAACATCACCTTGTCGCACTCGAGCCCCTCAATGGCACGGTCGACCATTACGGCCGGGATGGGCAGGTGGCTGACTTCTTCGCGCAGGGCGCGGTCATCGGAGAACTCGTCACCCACCACCAGGAAGACGCCATCAACGCCGCGCGTCACCAGCTGGCGCAGCAGTTCCAGATCGTCATCGGCGCTTCCGCCCGAGCTGGTAATGAAGAGCGCATAGCCGTCCTCGCGGCAGCGCTTTTCCAGGCTACCGGCGAGCGAGGCAAAAAAGCGGCTCTCGATGTTAGGGACGATAAGGCCCAGCGTGCGCGACTCGCGCATGACCAGGCTGCGCGCAATCTGGTTGGGAACATAGTGGTTGCGCGCCGCGACCTCTTTGATGAGCTTGCGGTTTTCTTCCGAGATGCGACAGGGCCGATTATTGAGAACAAGCGAGACCGACGAGGGGGAAAGCCCCACCTCCTGGGCGATCTGCTTGAGGGTGACTTTGTTGGCCATCTCGCTCCTTCCGGGTTTACGCGCAATCTCTTGAAAGTATAGCGACTACCCCTCTACCTCGGTGATAAACACTTTACCAATCCGGTGGACGGCTGTTTTATCGCCGCCAGCGCACCAAATCCGTCCGGGTGGGGTATATTGCAATCGATTGATGACAACGACCACCAAAAGGCGGATATCCGTATGCACGAGAACGATTTTTTTAACGAGGACCTGCTGTGCGCGCTCGCTGGCGTTGCCGGCGAGGACAACGTGCTGATGAGCGAGCCCATGCGCGAGCACACCACGTTTAAGATCGGCGGTCCGGCCGACGTCTTTGTCACGCCCGATACTGAGCAGGGCCTCGTCGCCACGCTCGATACCTGCTATCGCTGCAATCTACCACTCACCATCGTGGGCAACGGCTCCGACTTGCTCGTCGGCGACAAGGGCATCCGCGGCGTCGTCGTAGCGCTGGGCGAGGGCCTCTCCGACATTACGGTCGACGGCACGCACGTCACGGCGGCAGCCGGCGCCTTGCTTTCCGATGTCGCAGCCGCGGCAGCCGAGGCCGGCCTTACCGGCATGGAGCCCATCTCGGGCATTCCCGGATCGGTCGGCGGTGCCTGCTACATGAACGCCGGAGCATACGGCGCTTGCATGGCCGATGTGCTGGAGTCCGTGCGCGTCTACAAGCCCGCACGCATGCTCGACGACGGCACCCGCGGTAGCGGCAGCATTATCGAGTTCGATGTCGATGAGCTCAACCTGGGCTATCGCAAGAGCCGCATTGCCGACGACGGTTTCATCGTGCTTTCGGCCACTTTCAATCTCGCCCCGGGCAACGCCGCGATGATCAAGGCCGACATGGACGACTACCGCCAGCGCCGCGAGGACAAGCAGCCGCTCGACATGCCGAGTGCCGGCTCCACCTTCAAGCGCCCCGAGGGCTACTTTGCCGGCAAGCTCATCATGGACGCCGGCCTGCGAGGACACGCCATCGGCGGCGCGCAGGTGAGCGAAAAGCACTGCGGCTTCATCGTCAACGCCGACCACGCCACCGCCGCCGATGTCGACGAACTCATCCGCCACATCCAAACAACCGTCAAAGACCAATTCGACGTAGACCTCGAACCCGAAGTCCACCGAGTCGGCGAATTCCTCTAACAAAGAAGGCCCCGAAAGGGGCCTTCACTTTCTTTTATTCAGACAACCAATCCGGTGCGTAGCGCCCCGAACCCGAGAGGGCCGCGTGCCCGCCCGCAATATATTTGATTGATCGCGAGTTCCGCACGCAAAGAAGGCCACTTAATGTGGCCTTCGTCTTGCGCAGGACTGCCCGAGCAGACAATCAAATATATTGCGGGCGGGCACGCGGCCCAGTCGGCTTTACGACAGCGCAATACCGCCAAGCCAGCCCCAACGCACGCCAGAGCCAGTACCATAGAAGCTAATAAACGAATCAAGCGACTTAGACGTAATGGCACCCTCGTTGCTCATAACGATGCCGCCGCCAACGTAGATACCCACATGACCGTAGATAAGGCCCGGAGCACCCGTGCCGCTGTGCGAGGAATCGGCCACGATCATGCCCACCTGCAGCGCCGAGCGGTCGGAGCTATAGCACCAGGCGTTGAACATGTCGCAGGCGTTGCCGCCAAAGTAGCCAACGCCGGCGTTACGGAAGACATTGGTAACCCACGCCGCGCACCAGTTCTGACCCGGCGAAGGCGTGGAGTAGCACGCGTTGACGACGGCCTGCTGCTTGCCCGAGCCGGCATTCTGCTGCGGAGTTCCGGGCGCATACGATCCACCGCCCGAGCTCGAACCACCCGAGTAGGAATTGTTCTTGTTCGCGGCGGCCGCGGCAGCGGCGGCCTTCCTAGCGGCCTCCTCAGCCTGGGCGGCAGCGAGGATCTCGGAATCGCGCTGAGCCATGAGTTCCTTGACGTCGTCGGAAAGACCGTTCAGCACGGTCTGGACTTCTTGCTGCTTGGCCTGCATATCCTGCATCTGAGCCGTCTGCTGGTCCTTGAGTTTCTCCAGGTTGGCCTTTTGTGCTTCGAGCTCGGTCTTCTGCGCGTCGAGCTCAGCCTGAATCGTCTGGATATCCTCGATGGCATCGCGGTCGCTCTTGTTGATCTTCTCAACGTAATGCGCGTTGGCGACGAGTTCCTCAAACGAGCCAGAGGCCAGCAGCAGCGACAGGATATTCGTACCGCCGGACTTGTAGCTGGCGGCCACGCGATCGGAAAGGTCGTTGCGCTTCTTCTTGAGCTCGGCCTTCTTTTCATCGATCTGGGCCTGCGTGTCGTCAATCTTGCCCTGGACATTCTCGATGTCGTTGAGGGTCTGGGCATTCTTGTTGGCCAGCGCCGCATACTCATTTGCGATGCTGTCGAGCTGGGCCTGAACCTCGTCGAGTTGGGCCTGGGCGGCATTCAATTTATCGGTGGTTTCTTTGGAAGCCTCCGCCGCATGGGCGCGAGTGGGCAGGCCAAAAAGAACTGCCGCAGAAGCGGCGCCGAACAGGGCCTTAAGGGCAGTGCGGCGCGAGAGCTCCTGGGAAAGGATGGAATCGCTGTTTGGTGACATATGTACTCCGTTACATGCTTATTTATATGTCGCTCAACTCATACATATTAGCGTACATATGGCGCGTCCCAACGATTTCCACGAACGGCAGGAAACTACAAGGTCGGCGGCTCGTAAGCAATTGTCAAATTTGAGGTAACAATTGAGCAAGCTCTTATATGAGTACGTTAACATAATCCTCTGCTTTTCCTACAGTGCACCATTTGGGCGTCCCCGCCTGCGCTATACTCCCCTCTAGAAGTGTTCCTGATTCGATAGGAGACCACATGTCCAAAGCACTCGACCCCAAAGACACCTGCGTCCTCGTTACCGGTGGCGCCGGCTTTATCGGCTCGCACACCGTCGTTCAGCTGCTCGATGGTGGCTACCAGGTCGTCATCGTCGATGATCTCTCCAACTCCAGCGCCGTCGCCGTCGACCGCGTCAAGACCATCGTGGGCGACGAGGCCGCCAAGAACCTCACCTTCTACGAGGCCAACGTGCTCGACCGCGATGCGATGAACAAGATCTTCGATACCCATCAGATCGACCGTGTCATCCACTTTGCCGGCTTTAAGGCCGTCGGCGAGTCGGTGAGCAAGCCCGTCGAGTACTACCACAACAACATCGAGAACACCCTGGTGCTCATCGACGTCATGCGCAACCATGGTTGCAAGTCCATCATCTTCTCGAGCTCCTCAACCGTCTACGGCGACCCGGACAACCCGCCCGTCACCGAGGAAGACCCCAAGAAGCCCGCAACCAACCCCTATGGCTGGACCAAGTGGATGATCGAGCAGATCCTTATGGACGTCCACACCGCCGACCCCGAGTGGGACGTCGTGCTGCTCCGTTACTTCAACCCCATCGGCGCTCATCCGTCGGGCCTGATCGGCGAGGACCCCAAGGGCATCCCCAACAACCTGGTGCCCTATGTCGCCCAGGTCGCCGTGGGCAAGCTCGAGGCCGTTCAGGTCTTTGGCAACGACTACCCCACCCCCGACGGCACCGGCGTGCGCGACTACATCCACGTGTGCGATCTGGCCTCTGGTCACGTTGCCGCCCTTAACTGGATGAACGGCAAGACCGGCGTCGAGATCTTTAACCTGGGCACCGGCACCGGCACCTCGGTACTCGAGGTCGTCGCCGCCTTCTCCAAGGCTTGTGGCAAGGAGCTGCCCTACGTGATCCGCGAGCGCCGCGCCGGCGACATCGCTGCCAACTGGTGCGATGCCTCCAAGGCCGAGCGCATGATGGGCTGGAAGGCCCAGTACGACATCGCGGACATGTGCCGCGATAGCTGGAACTGGCAGAGCCACAACCCCAACGGCTTCGCCGACGCCGAGTAGCAAAAACCTACATACCGTTCTTGCCCCGATCTCACGTTGTGAGGTCGGGGCTTTTTTCATGGCATGTAGCCATTCGCCGAAAATCGACCAACTTTTTTATCTTGCCTGTACATGTTTAAACAACATGTTTTACAATAGGCGTATCGAATCAGAACATCGGAGGCGGACTGCACACCCATCGGCAGGCCGACCCCACAACAAGAAGGTTGGTGAGCGCATTCATGGAGCGTGCAAGCGGCGTCCTCATGCCCGTCTCATCTCTGCCCGGACCATACGGAATCGGCGGCTTTGGCTGGAATGCCTACGACTTCGTCGATTTTCTCGCCTCGTGCAAACAACATTACTGGCAGATTCTGCCCCTTACGACGACCAGCTATGGCGATTCGCCTTATCAGTCGTTCTCGGCCCGCGCGGGCAACCCCAACTTTATCGACTTTGCCGAGCTTATCGAGGCAGGGTATCTGGAGCAGCGCGATATCGATGGCGTGTATCTGGGATCCGACCCCAGCAATGTCGACTACGGCGCTATCTTTGGCGGCCGCCGTCAGATTCTCGACCGCGCCGCTGAGCGCTTTGCTGTCGACAAGCCGGCCGATTTCGATGACTTTATCCAAGCCAACGAGGGCTGGCTCATCCCCTACTGTGAGTTCATGACCGTCAAAGAGGAGTGCGGTCTCAAGGCGTTTTGGGAGTGGCCCGCGGAGCTCCGCACCCGTAGCGAGGCTTCCGCCAAAGTCTGCGCCGACCATCCGGAGCGTATGCTCTACCACCAGATGACGCAGTACTTCTTCGATCGCCAGTGGAGCCGCCTCAAGGCCTATGCCAACGAGCGCGACATTCTCATCATCGGCGACCTGCCCATCTATGTCTCGCGTGACTCCGTCGAGATGTGGGCGACACCTGAGCTCTTTAAGATCGACGCCGCCGGCAATCCCGTGAGCGTCGCCGGCACGCCGCCCGACCAGTTCTCGGCCACCGGCCAGTACTGGGGCAACCCCATCTACGACTGGGACGCCATGGAGGCCGACGGCTTCTCCTGGTGGGAGGGCCGCATTCGCGCCGCCCTCGACATGTACGACGTCATCCGCCTGGATCACTTCCGCGGCTTCGAGGCCTATTGGGAGGTGCCGTTCTCCTCGCCTGATTCGTCCTACGGTTCGTGGATGCAGGGTCCCGGCCTCAAGCTCTTCAAGACACTCGAGGAAAAGCTCGGCACGCTGCCCATCATCGCCGAGGACCTGGGCTTCCTCACCCCCGGCGTCATCGATATGCGCGACAACTCGGGCTTCCCCGGCATGAAGATCCTGCAGTTTGCCTTTGAGGGCACCAACTCGTACTACCTGCCGCACAACTACATTGCCAACACCGTCGCCTACGTGGGCACCCACGACAACGAGACGGCACGCGGTTGGTTTGAGGGAACGGCCACCCCTCGTCAGCGCGAGCAGGCAGCCCTGTACACCCATCAGCAGGCCGGCGAACCCATGGCAGATGCACTCAATCGCACCATCGCCGCCAGCGTGAGCGACACGTGCATCTACACCATGCAGGACCTGCTCAACTTGGGCAACGAGGCGCGCATCAACACCCCTGCCACGCTGGGCGGCAACTGGACCTGGCGCATGCTCGACGGCGCCATCACCCGCGAGCTCGAGCACAAACTCACCGACTGGACCGAGACCTACTTCCGCATCCCGTCGGAAGCCAAAATCGAGCTTCCTCAATAGGAGCTACCGCGTCCGACCCCTCCCCACCGTGCGGACGCGCTTGCTTTTCCCGCGCGAGGCCACCCCAATCCCCTCGCGCGGGCTTCTTATGAATTGCAGACATGAAACAACCCATCACAGGAGAAAACATGCCCCAAATTAACCTCATGGAACTCGCCGAGCAGTCTTTTGGCACCTCGCTCGAGCAGCTCGACGACCGTCGCATTTACAAGCTGCTGGTCAAACTCGTGCAGGAGCGCTCCGCCACCTGCCCGCTCAACAACGGCAAGAAAAAGCTCTATTACATTTCCGCCGAATTTTTGATCGGCAAGCTGCTCATCAACAACATGATCGACCTCGGCATCTACGACGAGGTTAAGGACCAGCTCACCGCCGCAGGCCACGACCTCAACAAGATCGAGGAATTCGAGGTCGAGCCGTCGCTCGGCAACGGCGGCCTGGGCCGCCTGGCCGCGTGCTTCCTGGATTCCATCGCCACGCTGGGCTTGACCGGCGATGGCGTGGGCCTCAACTATCACTACGGTCTGTTCCGTCAGCGCTTTGTCGACAACCAGCAGAAGGCCGTCCCCGACGAGTGGCTCGGTGAGCAGGACATCCTAGTCGACGATGACCGCTCCTACACCGTCGAGTTCGGCGATTTTGCCGTTACCTCCAAGCTCGTCAACATCGATGTGCCCGGTTACGACCAGCCCACCAAGAACCGCCTGCGCCTGTTCGACCTGGCGAGCGTCGACGACGGCCTGGTCCCCGGCAGCTCCATCGACTTCGACAAGACCGAGATCGCCAAGAACCTCACCTTGTTCCTCTACCCCGACGATTCCGACGAGCAGGGCCGCCTACTTCGCATCTATCAGGAGTACTTCATGGTGAGCAACGCCGCCCAGCTCCTGATCGACGAGGCCGTCGAGCGCGGCAGCAACCTGCACGATCTGGCCGACTACGCCGTGGTCCAAATTAACGACACGCACCCCACCATGGTCATCCCCGAGCTCATCCGCCTGCTCACCACCGAGCACGACATCGAGTTTGACGAGGCCGTGACCATCGTGCGCTCCATGGTCGCCTACACCAACCACACGATCCTTGCCGAGGCGCTCGAGAAGTGGCCGCTCGCCAGCCTGCAGAAGGTCTCCCCCGCCATCGCCGACATTATCGTCAAGCTCGATGAGATCGCGAAAGCCGAGCACGATGACCCGCGCGTCGCCATCATCGACGAGCACGACACCGTCCACATGGCCCACATGGACATCCACTTTGGCTTCTCCATCAACGGCGTAGCCGCCCTCCACACCAAGATCCTGGAGGACACCGAGCTTCATCCGTTCTACGAGATCTATCCCGAGAAGTTCTCCAACAAGACCAACGGCATCACCTTCCGCCGCTGGATCCATGGGGCCAACCCCGCGCTCGCCAGCCTGCTCGACGATGTGATCGGCACCGACTGGCGCAGCACCGGCGATCTGAGCAAACTCGCCAAGTTCGCCGACGACAAGGACGTTCTTGAGCGCCTGGCCGCCACCAAGGTCGAGGCTAAGGCCATCATGCGCCAGTTCATGGCGCTCGAGCAGGGCGTGACCATTCCCTCCAACGCTATCATCGATGTTCAGGTTAAGCGCATCCACGAGTACAAGCGCCAGCAGATGCTCGCGCTCTACATCATCTGGAAGTACCTCGATATCAAGAACGGCAACAGACCTAAGCACCCCGTCACCATCATCTTTGGCGGCAAGGCGGCGCCTGCCTACACTATCGCGCAGGACATCATCCATCTGATCCTGACGCTGTCGCAGTGGATTGCAAACGACCCCGACGTGGCTCCCTACCTGCAGGTTGTCATGATCGAGAACTACAACGTCACCGCCGCCGAGAGCGTGATCCCCGCCGCTGACATCTCCGAGCAGATCAGCCTGGCCTCCAAGGAGGCGAGCGGCACCTCCAACATGAAGTTCATGCTCAACGGCGCCCTAACCCTGTGCACGCTCGACGGCGCCAACGTGGAGATTGCCGAGCTCGTGGGCGACGAGAACATCTATACCTTTGGTGCCTCGTCCAAACAGGTCGAGCAGCTCTACGCCGACGGCACCTACAACGCCGGTGCGCTCTACCGCAAGCCCGGCATTAAACTGCTGGTGGACTTCATCACCAACCCGGCCTTTATGGCAACCGGCAACGCCGAGCGCCTGCAGCGCCTGCACGACGACATTAAGGGCAAGGACTGGTTTATGGCCCTGCTCGACATTGAGGAGTACATCCAGACCAAGGAGCGCGTGCTGGCCGACTACGAGGACCAGGACGCCTGGATGCGCAAGGCGCTCATCAATATCGCCAACGCCGGCACCTTCTCGTCCGACCGTACGATCTCCCAGTACAACGACGAGATCTGGCACCTGAGCTAATTCGGTTTCATCGCCCATCCTCTTGAAAACGGAGCCACGGCAACGCGGCTCCGTTTTTTGTGCCCGCACGTTACCCTGTGATCCGACTCGGCCAAACAATCTCGATCCATAACAACTACTCAACCAAAACGGTCCCAGCTGTTACAGATTGAGACATACCGGCCCCTCCCCTTGGGTTTATCTCAATCTGTAACATCTAGCAGGTGAAATTCGCCTTTGGTGTTACAGATTTAGATGAAATGGTTAGCTCAGCGGAACCGCCTCGATCTGTAACATCTAACGTCCGAAATCGGCCCTATCCGTTACAGATCGAGACAAACGACCGGTCAGACAGTCCCAACACAAAGAAAGGCTCCCCTCTCGCCCAGTGGACGGGAGGGGAGCCTTATATGTGACCGCGGCAAAAGGATGGCAAAGCCGCAGTCGCCCAAAGGGAGGGCCTGGATGCACCGGGCCTAGATAAGGTTCTTGCCAGACACCTTATCGAAGAGATGAGTCGCGTTCTTCTCGAACTTGAACCAGATGGGGTCGCCAGCCTTGAGCGCGCCCTTGGCCTCGAGGTCGACGACGGGGATAATCAGGACAAACTGGCCGTCGGGAGCGGTCACGTGGACATGCTCGGTCGAGCCCATGAGCTCGGTCACCTCGACGGTGCCCTGGAGCGCACCCTCCTCGCCCTTGTCGGCAAGCAGAATCTGCTCGGGACGCACGCCGGCCGTGATCTCCTTCACGTCGCCGCCGTCCCAGTTGAGAGCAAGCTGAGCGCAGGTCTCGGGGGCGAGCGCCACGTTCATATCCTCGGTCTTGACGGTAAAGCCGTTGCCCGAGCGCACCAGCTGGGCATCGAAGAAGTTCATCTGCGGCACGCCGATAAAGCCGGCGACGAAGATGTTCGCGGGATGGTTGAAGACCTCCTGCGGGGTGGCGATCTGCTGGACGACGCCATCCTTCATGACCACGATACGGTCACCGAGGGTCATAGCCTCGGTCTGGTCGTGAGTAACATAAATGAACGTGCCCTTGATCTCATGACGCAGCTTAATGAGCTCGGCGCGCATCTGGTTACGAAGCTTAGCATCCAGGTTGGACAGGGGCTCGTCCATCAGAAAGACCTTGGGGTCACGTACGATGGCGCGGCCGATGGCGACACGCTGACGCTGGCCGCCGGAGAGTGCCTTGGGCTTACGGTCAAGATACTCGGTAATACCCAGGATCTCGGCAGCGGAGCGAACCTTGCGGTCGATCTCGTCCTTGGGGACCTTCTTGAGCTCGAGCGTAAACGCCATGTTCTCGTACACCGTCATATTGGGGTACAGAGCATAGCTCTGGAACACCATGGCGATGTCGCGGTCCTTGGGAGCGACGTCGTTGACGCGCTTGCCGTCGATGAGCACGTCGCCCGAGGTGATATCCTCCAGGCCGGCGACCATGCGCATCGTCGTGGACTTACCGCAGCCAGAAGGGCCAACGAGGACGATGAACTCCTGGTCGTGAACGGTGAGGTTGAAGTCCTCTACAGCGAGCACACCGTCCTCGGTAACCTTGAGGTTGTGCTTCTTCTCCTCGGTTTTCTTCTTTTTGCCAAAGAAGCCCTTCTTTTTTGACTCGTTGTTGGGATACACCTTCTGAACATGTTTGAGAACGATCTCGGCCATGTCTTTACCTTTCGATACGCGGCGCCGCGCTGAGAGGCGCCGCCAAAACTTGCAAAACAGTTACGGCATCAGCCCTTGACGGCACCTGCCACAACGCCGTCAATGATGTACTTCTGGCAGAAGATGTACATGATGACGATGGGGATGACGACCATCATGATGCATGCCATCATGGGGCCGAGCTCGACGTGGCCATAGCCGCCACGGAAGTACTGGATCAAGATAGGAATGGTCTTGTACTTGGTGGAGTCGAGCGTAAGGTAGGGCAGCAGATAGTCGTTCCAGACCCACATGGTCTCAAGGATGCCGACCGAAAGATAGGTGGGCTTCATAATGGGAAGGACGATCTTAAAGAACACCTGGACCGGGTTGCAGCCGTCGATCATGGCCGCTTCCTCAATCTCGAGCGGGATGTTCTTGACGAAGCCGGCGAACATAAAGACCGCGAGGCCCGCGCCAAAACCAAGGTAGATGAAGCAGATGTTAAACGGCGTGTTAAAGCCGATGCGGTCCGCGAGGTTGGACAGCGTGAACATGAGCATCTGGAACGGTACGACCATCGAGAAGACGAACAGGTAATAGAAGAAGTTCGAGATCTTGCTGTTGACGCGCACCACGTACCAAGCGCACATGGAGCAGCACACCAGAATCAGCACGACCGACGTGACCGTGATGATGAGCGAGTACATAAACGCCGAGGCAAAGCCCTGCTCGTTCAGAGCGTGCACGTAGTTTGCGAGGCCGTTGAACGTCTCGGGCGTGAGCAGATCGAACGCCGTGGTGGTGCTGATTGCGGTCGCTTTCTTAAAGGAATTGAGCGCAATCATGAACACGGGGTAGATCCATGCGAGCGACAGAATCGTAAAGAAGATCGAGAGCGCGCGGTTGATAGCCTTATCGCGTTTCATTACTGCTGCACCTCCTTGGACCTCGTGGCCTTAAGCTGGATCATAGAAATAGCGACAACCAGGATGCAGAAGATAACTGCCTTGGCCTGACCGATGCCCTGCCATGCGATGCCAGCACGCGAATAGAACGTGTTGTAGATGTTCAGGGCGAGCATCTCGGTGGAGTGCGCCGGGGCGCCACCGGTAAGGGCGAGGTTCTGGTCGAACAGCTTAAAGCCGTTGGTGATGGACAGGAACAGGCAGATGGTGATGGTCGGCATCAGGTTGGGGATCTTAACCTTCCAAAACGTCTGCCATGCCGTAGCGCCATCGACCTTGGCGGCCTCGATGTAGTCAGACGGGATGGACTGCAGACCGGCGATGTAGATGATCATCATGTAGCCGACCTGCTGCCACAGGGTCAGGATGATAAGGCCCCAGAAGCCAGCAGCAGAGTTAAGGGCGATGAGCTGGGCGCCCACGTTGGAGAGCAGGCAGTTGATCAGAATCTGCCAAATGTAGCCCAGCACGATGCCGCCGATCAGGTTAGGCATAAAGAAGATCGTACGGAAGATGTTGGTGCCCTTGAGCGCTTTGCGGGTGAGCGCCTGCGCGATGGCCAGCGCGATCACGTTGATGAGCACCGTCGACAGGAAGGCAAACGCCACGGTAAAGAAGAACGACGTGGAGAACTGCGGATCGGACAGCGCGCGCACGTAGTTCTCGATACCGACAAAGTGCGCGTTATTGATGGTAATAAACTGGCAGAACGAGAGATAGAAACCCTGGATAAAGGGAATCACGAACCCGATCATAAACGCCAGGCACGTGGGCAGCATAAAGAGCGGCCACCAGCGCTTGAGTGCTTTGCCCATAGAAGGGTCCTTTCAATATGCAGGGGGCGGGCAAACCTACGTCTGCCCGCCCCCTGTCGCTAATCAGATAGCTTGGGCAGCAACTGCTTACTCGGAAGCAGCCTTCTCGGTCTTCCAGCCATCGACGAAGGCGTTCTTGACGCCGTCCCACTTGGTGTTGTCGGCAGCATAAGCGATGAGAGCCTGCTTGAGGTTCTTCTTCCACTCCTCGGAGGGGATGTAAACGAAGTCCCAAGCGACGGTCTTCTTGCCGTCCTTGGCCATAGCAACGGCCTGCTGCGAGAAGACGTTGGTGGTCTCCTTAGCGCTCTTGAACGGGGCGGTCAGACCCATCTTGTCAGCGATGATGCTGGTGGCGGTGTCAGAAGTGACGCACCAATACATGAAGTCCTCGGTGGCCTTCTGGGCATCCTCGGAAGCCTGGGAGCTGACGCACCAGTAGTTCTCGCCGCCGGAGCACAGGCCCTGGTTCTCCTCGCCGTCGACGCCGATGTAGATCGGCAGCATGCCGAGCTGGTCGTCGGTCATACCGGCCTTGGTGAGGTCGGCGTAGGCCCAAGAGCCGTTCTGGTAGAAGACGGCCTTGCCGGTTGCGAACTCGTTGGTGGCGTCGTCACCGGTCTTGGAGGCGAGCTGCGAAGGATCGCAGGTGGAGTCGGTGATATACAGGTCGAAGATCTGCTTAAAGTTGTCGAGATACTCGCCCTTGATCTCGTCGTCCTCCTGATTGTGCTCCTTCTCGAACTCGTAGTAGAGCGGGAGGTTGGCGAGGTGCGTGGTGTAGCGCCAGCTGGAGGAGTCATCCATGCCGGCGGAAGTGAAGGCACCGTCAACGCCGAGCTCGTCCTTGCGGGCCTGGATGTCATCGGCGCAAGCCTTCAGCTTGTCGAAGGAGTTGATGTCCTCGGCCTTGTAGCCGGCCTTCTCGAGGAGCTCCTTGTTGTAGATGATGCCGTAGCTCTCCTGAACCCAGTCGATACCCAGATCCTTGCCGTCGGACTGCAGCGCCAGGGAGTCGTCGATGAGCTCACCGCGGAGCTTGGTGTCGGAAAGATCGGCGCAGTAGTCCTTCCAGTTCTTAAGGCCGGTGGGGCCGTTGACCTGGAACAGCGTCGGAGCGGAGCTCTTGGACATCTCGGACTTGAGCTTCTCCTCGTAGGTGTTGGAGGCGGCGGTCACGATCTTGACCTCGACGCCCTTCTCCTTCTTGTACGCCTTGGCGATCTCCTTCCACTCCTTGTCGACCTCGGGCTTGAACTGGAGGAAGTAGACCTCGGCAGCGTCACCAGAAGCAGAGGAGCCAGAGCCGGCAGAACCACCGCAGCCCACGAGGCCCAGACCAAGAACCGCAGCCGCGGAACCAGCAAAGCCCAGGAACTGCCTTCTGCTCATTTCGTTCTTCATTACAATCCACCCTTTCACACCGTGGCGGCACCCTTTGCCGCCGCCTTCGGAGATTGGCTCGGGGACTTTGCCCCTTTTGCTGACTTGTACAATACGCTATTTGGCTAGTTGTTTGAACAAGTATTACTAGAGCGGTAGAAAAACTTCGGTGAACGGTAATTTCGACTTGATACTTGACAAGTTTTGTATAAACAATTATTTGTTATCGAATGCAGAGAAAACGCCCGATCAAGCCGATGCATCGTCGGTTTGACCGGGCGTTTTCGCTTTGAGGGCATGAGTCTCGTCAGGCTGCGAGCTAGCCGGCTATCGCTTGGAATTGACGCGGTAATGGAAGATCTCGGGGTGTGTGCGGGCATGCGTGACCTCGAACAAGATGCCGTCCGAGGTGTACGACTGGCTCTCCATAACGGCGACGCAGTTGTACTTGCCAAGGTCCAGATAGCTGCAGTCCTCATCGTTGGCGAGCTCGACACTCACCGTACGGCGGCTCGCCATCACTTTGATGCCGCGCTTGTGCTCCAGATAGCCGTAGATAGAATCCGCCGCGATCTCGGGGGTCAGGCCCTTGGCGATCGACGCCAAAAAGTAGCCGTGGTCCACTTGGCGCGCGCTGCCGTTGAGGCTTCGGACACGCACGACGCGAATCAGCTCCTCGCCCACCTTAAAGCCCAGGCGACGAGAGAGTTGCTCAGTGCAAATCAAATGTTCAAAAGACTTGACCTCGGTCGATGCGACGGCATTGTTGCGTTTTGCGAACTCGCCAAACGACTCAACCTCTTCGAGTGCGCCCAGCATATCGGTTTCGCCCTTAAGCCAAATAACGCGCACGCCCTTGCCGTGTATAGGCTGCACAAACATCTGGTCGGCCAGCATGCTCAAGGCGCGTCGAACGGTATTGCGCGTGCAGCCAAACTCCGCGGTCAGCTCGGCTTCGGTTGGCAGCATCTCCTGAAACGCATAGGTCCCGTTGATGATGCGCGAACGGATCTCGCGGTAGATTCCTTCGTAAATCGCTTTTGGCATGATTTCACCTCTAATGAATATGTATGGCTAGGCACGATAGCATTTCTTAAAGTTGTTTAAACCGATTATCGGTAAAGCACGGATTATTTACCGTCGACGGTTCCCCCGAAACCCAAATCGGACCGAATCAAAACCGTCAATGCGGCAAGCAGCCAGTCCTCTACAATGAGTTCATTGTTTAAACGTTCTTGCTCGCACAGCATGTTGCATCCGAAAGGCATATTATGCTGCAGAAAATCCAACGTTTTGGCGGAGCCATGTTCGCGCCCGCCATGCTGTTTTCTATATCAGGCCTCATGGTCGGCATCTCCGCCCTCGCAACGACCGTGGATATCGTCGGCGACCTCGCCGTATACGGAACCCCCTGGTACGTTTTCTGGACTATCATTCAGCGCGGCTCGTGGACGGTCTTTAAGCGCCTTCCACTCCTTTTTGCCGTAGCGCTGCCCATCGGCCTTGCCCAAAAGCAACCGGCACGCTGCTGCCTCGAGGCGCTCGTAGCCTATTTTGCCTACTGTTTCTTTTTGAGCGAGATCATTAAGCTGAGCGGCGACAACCTTGGACTTAAGTACCCGTCGTCTTTAACCCCCGCCAGCGGCATCACCGTCATCGACGGTATCAAGACGCTCGACACCGGCATTATCGGCCCGCTGGCGGTGTCGGCAACCGTCGTTGCCATCCATGACCGCTTCTACGATGCCAAGGTTCCCGATTGGCTCGGCACGTTCTCGGGTTCCTCGCTCGTCTACCTCATCAGCTTTTTTGCCGTGTTTGCCCTTGCCGCCATCTCGGCCGCCATCGTGCCCTTCGCATACGCTGTGACCGAAACGCTGCGCCACGCACTTGCGGGCGTCGGCCCCTTCGGCGTGGGCATCTTTGTGTTTTTGGAGCGAGCGCTCGAGCCCATGGGGCTGCACCATCTGCTCTATATGCCCATCTATTACGACAATCTGGTCATTCACGACGGTATTTACGCCACGTGGACCAACCTGCTCCCCATTCTCTCCCATAGCACGCGCCCTTTAAATGAACTTGCGCCCTGGGCAGGTTTTACCGCCACCGGCTGGGGCAAGCTCTTTGGCCTTCCCGCCATCGCGGCAGCATTCTATTTCACCGCCAAACCCGAACGCCGCGCCGGCCTTAAGGTCATCCTTTTGCCCGCCATCGTCGCCTCGGTGGTCTGCGGCGTCACCGAGCCGCTCGAGTTTCTCTTTATGTTCACCTATCCCGGACTCTTTTTGCTCTACGCCGTCCTGTCCTCCTGCCTTGCCATGACCATGAACTTCTTTGGCATCGTCGGCATCTTCTCGGGCGGTCTCATGGAAATGACGGCCTTCAACTTCATCCCACTCATGCGAATGCATGCCGGCTCCTACCTTTTGGCGCTCGGTATCGGTCTTACCTTTAGCCTCATCTTTTTTGTTAGTTTTCGAGCACTCATCTTGGTCTATGACCTTAAGACGCCGGGCCGCGAGGATCATGTCTCCAATCGCGCGGCAATCGATCGTTTAACGGGAAGCGGCTTTGCCAAAGAGCAATCTCCCAATGGCGAGGTCAGTATTCAATCCGATCAAGATCACGTCCTCGCTGAGCGGGTAATTCAGCTTTTGGGTGGCGTTGGCAATATCGTGGGCGCAACCAACTGCGCCACGCGCCTGCGCGTCGAGGTCGCAGACCCTTCCATCGTTGCAGATAATGCGTCGTTTGTCGCGGTGGGCGCCAAGGGCCTCATCATTACGGGCAAGACCGCCCAGGTGATTATTGGCATCTCCGTTCCCCGCGTTAAAGAGCATTTTGACCAGATCATGGGCCTCGAGCCGGGATTTGTGTCCACCACCTCGGCCTCCCCTGCCGCCAGCGCAGCCCATAAGCGCGGCGATATCTGCTTCTTCGATATCGACGGAACACTCGCCTGGCAAGACCCTCGAGTGGCACAAGAGCTTCCCGAGAGCGAGCGAGACCTCTCCCCCTATCCCAATGAAGCGGTCTCGCAAGCCATCCGTGATTTTGTCGCCAAGGGCAATATGGCGTTTATCTGCACAGGGCGCACGCTGAGCTGCATCCATCCAAAGCTGCTCGAGCTGCCCTGGACCGGCATCGTCTGCCTCGCGGGTGGCTATGTCGAACTTGAGGGACACGTGATTCGCGATTTGGCGATGACGCCCGGCATGCTGCAGCGCCTTGCTCCCATTCTTGAGCAATCGGACGAAGTGATTCGTTTTGAGGGACTCAATGGCGTCGTTCGCATGAGTGCTGATGCGCCCGACGCTCCGGGATACGCCCGCACCGTGGGCGATGCAATTACGCAGCTGCAACATTACAGCGCCTACAAGATCTTAATGTCCACGTCGCTTGCCAACCGCATCGCTCAGGATCAAGCGTTTGAGCCGCTGCTCTGCTTTAACGAGCTCGAGCTCGAAGTGACCGAGATTTCGCCTCGCGAATGCACCAAGCGCGAGGGTATCCAGTCCGTACTCGACGCCCTCGATCCCCACCACGGAACCGTATACGGCATCGGCGACGCCAGCAATGACGTCTCGCTGATGAACGCCGTCGATGTCGGTATCGCCATGGGCAATGCGCCGGACTTCCTCAAGGAAAAGGCCGACTATGTCACCGACAGCATCGACCACGACGGCGTCGTCACCGCGCTCGAACACTTTGGGCTTATCTAGCCAAGCCCCTACCGCACTTGCGGCCGCATGGACCAATCGTCTTCAACCGCCGCGCTCGACGCCCTAATGTGGCAATATGTTGTCTGCATAATGCAACGATGCAACCTATCAAAGAATGCGAGAACCCGTGTCCAGTCCGTTTACCAGCTTTTTAGCCCAGCACTTTGACCAGATTAACGACTATCTGGCCACGTTCTTTGACGGACAGGCGACTTCCGCCGATATCGAGCGCTACCTGTATACCCCGCTCTCGGCATTTACGGCAAACGCTGGCAAGCGCCACCGCCCGCTCATCTGCATGCTCGCCGCCACTGCGGTAGGCGGCAGCTTTGAGAGCGCCCGCAGCGCAGCGGCGGCCATCGAGCACTTTCAGTCGGGCGCACTCATCCACGACGACATCGCCGACAACGGGCAGATTCGTCGCGGCAAGCCCTGCATGCACCTTACCGAGGGCACCGGTCTTGCCATCAACTGCGGTGACCTGGCGCTCACCATGGTCACCAAGACGGTTCTCGACGACCCCACACTCAACGCAGACGTGAAGCTTCACGTGCTCCACGAGCTTACCGAGATGATCGTCCGTACCATCGAGGGCCAAGCGCTCGACCTGGGCTGGGTCCGCGACGAGCGCTTTGACATTTCGGTCGACGATTATCTGGACATGGCGACGCACAAGACCGCGTACTACAGCGGAGCGACGCCGCTTGCCGCCGGAGCCATTATCGGCGGCGGCAGCGAAGAGCAGATTGAGGCACTGCGCGCCTTTGGGCTGCACACGGGCCTTGCCTTCCAGATTCAAGACGACCTGCTCAACTTGATCGGCACCAAGGAGGCCGCCAACAAGGACTTCCGCACCGATATCACCGAGGGCAAGCGCACCCTCGTTGCCGTGCATGCCCTGTCAGACGAGCGCTATCACGACGAGATCGAGGCAATCCTTTCCTCGGGCACCGAGGACCCTGCGCAGCTCGCACGCGCCGTGGAGATCTTCCAGGAGACCGGCTCCATCGATTACGCCCACACCTATGCGCTCGACCTGACCGCTAAGGCCAAGGCCGCTATCGAAGGCGTCGAGCTCGACCCGCATGCGCGCGAGCTCTTCCTCTCAATGGCAGATTTCTTTGTGGAGCGTCTTAACTAGCGGGGGTCATAAAACCTGTGGGCAGCGAGTTTGGGTACAAGTTGCTACACTATTGAGTGCATGTTTATAAATTGTCTCGCGTTGTCTATCCGACACACGCTCAAAATAGTACGAATGGTACGCCGAAAGGGGTTCGTTCATGGAACCTATTACCACGGGCATGCAGGGAGCAGCCGTCGAGGACGTCCAGTCCCGCCTTCTGCAGCTCGGCTATACAATCGATGACGCCGAGGTTGTCGACAAGCGCTTTGGCACCACCACCGAGCAGGCCGTCAGCACCTTCAGGCTCGACAGCGGCCTTGCTGCCGGTCATGCCGTCGATATCCCCTGTTGGAGCGCCCTGGTCGACGCCTCGTATAAGCTGGGCGACCGCACCCTGTATCTGCGCATGCCCAATTTCCATGGCGCCGATGTGCAGGCCCTGCAGCGCGCTCTCAACGTTTTGGGCTTTGCCTGTGGCGAAGACGACGGCTACTTTGGTCCGCATACCGAGGCCGCCCTGCAGCAGTTCCAGGAAAATGTCGGCCTGTTTGCCGACGGCATGGCCTTCCAGGACACCTACGCCTACATCAACCGCCTGCACCATGTGTGGGAGGGCAAGCCCTCGGTCACCGAAGCCGAGTCCCGCATCGGTTTTGCTCGCGCCGCCAACGTGCTCGAGCGCTTCCAGATCGCCGTTATCGGTGAGGACCCCATCGCACGCAGCGTTGCTTCGCGCATGTGGAACATCGCCACGGCAACGACCGACAACAGCGGCATGATGCTCTGCGACTCCGAGGTCCCAACCGACGTTGACCTGGTGCTCGAGATCGCAAGCGACGAGCTGCCCGCCGACGCCGCGCCACGCGCCACGATTGCCCTCGCCGAGTGCCACAACCTGGCCCAGCGCATCCGCACCGCCAATGTCGCCGCGCAGCAGAAGCCGGCTCGCATTCGCATTGAGCTCACGGGCATGACGCGCTACAACGGCACCTTCACGGCCAGCGACGCGCAGACGCTCGCCGTACGCCTACTCGACGGCGTTTGCGATGCCCTCGCAGATTAGGTAAACTAGACGAGTTGCTTTTGGGCAACACCACACATTGGGACGTAGTTCAACGGTAGAACTCCGGTTTTTGGTGCCGGCTGTTGGGGGTTCGAATCCCTCCGTCCCAGCCATTAAAACTGAGCGCCCTAAGCCCATAACGGCCCAGGGCGCTTTCTTGTGGGCAAGCGGAGGAATTCGAACCCGCAAGGGTGCGGAGCTGAGGAAACGCGAAGCGTTTTCCAGCGCAGCACGCAAGGAGCGAAGCGACGCAGCGGGGCGCGGCCGCCGACCAGGCAGACGCGGAATCCCTCCGTCCCACACCAGCCAAGAGCCCCTCACGTCAAGCAAATCGAGCCAACGCCGCCAAGCGGAGGGATTCGAACCCGCAAGGGTGCGGAGCGATGCAGCGGGGCGCGGCCGCCGCAGGCAGACGCGGTGTCGGCACTTGGGGACGCTCCTAAGTGCCGGCATTATAGGAACGTCCCCAAGTGCCGGCTCGGGACTATTTTCGAGGACCCTCCGAAGGACTGTGGCCAAAAAACGGCAAATATGAGTACTGTCACCGTTGTAGCTACATTATTTTCGTTAATAAAAGAAGATCTTAATGAGATTTATTCGCATCAAGGTCTTCCTTTAATGAACACTTGAGGAGATACGGCAGCTTATCTGCTCGATCGACACGTCAAATCACCTTAAATTTGGTCAAAATTACTGCTACTAAAAGAGTATCAGTACTCATATTTGCCGTTTTTTGGCCACGGCTCTTTATAGACACCCTGTACAGCGACGGTGGTAGATTTCGGAACGTGTCCGTCAGCCCCGTTCCGAAAAGCGAGCCGCATGCAACGGCCAAGCCACGACAGGCCCCGGGAGAGCGGGGACACCGGCTTAGGTTTATCGCGAGTTCCGCACGAACAGGAGGCCACTTAATGTGGCCTCCGTCGTGAGCAGGACTGTAGAGCAGGAAACCTAAGCCGGTGTCCCCGCTCTCCCGGGGCCGGCGGAATTTAGTTGTTCAGCATGCGGTCGAAGCTTCCCGAGTCGCCATCCCGATAGTCGGCGGTCATCAGAATCTCCTGCGGAATGCGCCCGCCTTCACGTAGCACATTGCGGAACTGCACGCGCGTGACCATGGGCAGATCCTTGATCGTCGCCGCCAAGTTCTGCGGCACGCCCTGGTTGGCAGCCGCGCGCTCGCACTCGCCGCCGGCCTTCACGCGACGCTTATGCTCGGCGAGCATGGCGCGGTACATACCGGCATGCAGGCGAATCTCAACCACATTGGCATTGCGAGCCTGCTCGACGATGCGCGCGCCCTCGCGGTCGATATCGCCCACGTAGTAGACGTAGTTAAAGCGATAGCCGATCTCGGCCAGATAATCGTCCAGGGCATGCGAGACGCTCGCCTTGCATCCGCCGCCAAAAATCACGCCGCCCACCTTGATGCCAAAGAGCTTGGCGTGCTTGCGGCCACGCAGCAGCCTGACGATCTCGTCGTAGGTGTCCAGGTTCTCGACCATAATGAACGGCTTATCGGCGCCCAGCGTAAAGAAACCCGTAAAGTGCACGGGGCGGTTGGGGGCGACCTTGATCGCCTGCATGCTGATGCCCTTTTCGGTCATGCGCCTTATCAGGCGCTCACCGTGCTTGCCGTCAAAAGCCTTCTCGTCGTTAAAAATCTGGTAGGCACGCTGGCGGCGCGAGGCAACCGGCGTATCGGCACCTCGGTTTTGCTCGATCCAAGCCTGGATGATTGCGATTTCCTCGGCAATCTTGCGGTTGGACATCTCGTTGTGCTGAGTGCGCTGCGGCGCCTTTTTGCCGTCCTTGCCCTCGACCTTAACAATTTGAGTCTGCTGTTCCTTGATCTTAGAGAGCGCCGTAGGCGTAGGGACAACTTTGAGCAGCTGCCTGCCCAAAACGCGGGCAAGGGCAAACGCCGATACCTCGCCGTGGACGGCCGACTCGGGCTG
Source organism: Coriobacteriaceae bacterium AM113-163 (assembly GCA_027673765.1). Lineage (GTDB taxonomy): Bacteria > Actinomycetota > Coriobacteriia > Coriobacteriales > Coriobacteriaceae > Collinsella. Next base: position 11,546 of record JAQDWB010000013.1, on the reverse strand, counting down.
CTGGGTAGCACTATCAGCCGCGGCAGGCTCAGCCTGTGCATGAGGCTTACGCTTGGAATCTGCCCGGGTATTACGTTCCTGCTTGGGCGCAGACGAGCGCTTTTGCGGACGATCGGACTTGGCCTCCTTCGCCGGCTGGCGCTTGACCTGATCCACCGGAGTCTCGGCCTTCTCATCTCCGTTTTGTGTCGCTGTCTTCTCGGCCGCGGCCTCGGCATTTGAGCCACGACCGCCGCGGTGACGACGACGGCGGGGCTTGCCTGAGGCGCTCTCCCCCGCCTGCTTATCAGCGGTCTGTTGAGCTTTGACCTCAGTGTCAGCCGCAGGCTGCGACTCGGAAGGTTGCTGCTCGCGAGCCGCCGGCTCAACGGTTTTCTCGGTTTGTTCGGCCTTCTCGGCCTGAGCGGTCGGAGCCGGCTCGCCCTTCTCCTGACGCCTTACGGGATACGCGCGCCTCGCAAAACCACGTCCGGGACGACATGAGCCCGGGGCCTTCTTGGCAGACTCCTCAACATCGTCTGCGGCCTCGGAAAGCTCTTCAACCTCATGCGCGACATCCTGCTGCGCAGCCTTAAAGTGGGCACCACGGCGACGCTGGGGCTCCTGGGCCTCCACGGGCTTTTGCTCCTTCGCGGGCCTCTGCGACTCGGCAGCAACCTCGTTCTCAACAGCCTCGGCATCCGTCTCACCCTTTCGAGCAACGGCGCGACGGAAGCGCTCCTGCTGGGCGCGACGCTGCGCATCGCGCTTGCCACCCCCGCCAAAACCGCCGCGCCCTGCCTTGGCCGTAAAGGCACGCACGACGTTCTCATCGAGCAACTCATCGGTATCAACATGCTCACGCGGAGCAACTTCTTCCACAGCAGGCACGTCAGCGGAATCCTCGACGACAAAATCTTCGACGGACTCGGCAGGCTGCTCCTGGGCATCGCGGATCTCGACATTGATGGTATAGAACGCCGGGCGCCCGTTAATGCCGCTGCCCTCGATCTTGGTCACGATATTTGCCGCGATAAGCTCATCGCGCATCGCCTTGGTATCGCATTCCTTATCGACGGAGCGGAAAATCTGCGCCAGCGCGCTCGACTTAATCTTGAGCGCCTTGCGGCAGAGCAGGTCGTAGGCAACCAGCTTGGCGCGCTCGGCAGAAAGCGACGTCTGGCTGCTCAGACGCTCAGCCAGAGCATCGACATTGTTTTGATTATCGGAATATACCGTCTTGGCCACGGGGCCCCTTTCATATGCACACATATACGTCCATATGGTACAACGCACGAGCCTATCCACGCAAAACATCTGCGAGAACGCCCTTGCACCACCTGTTATCACAATCAGAACCACCCTTAAAAAGGGTGGTTTGCTCTTAGGGTATAACCCACGGGCCCCGGGCTCGCGTCTAAAGGCGCGGGCCCGGACTTCGTCCAGGCCTAGTGCATCTTGACCCGTGGCGCGCCGGTCGAACCGGCAGCATCACCCCCTCTTGAAGGGGTCCTCGTACTCCTTCACGCTCAGCTTGTCCAGCGCGATGTCGTGGGACTCCTGCTCCCTGATGTACTTGGCGATCGTCGCCTCGTTCAGGCCGACGGTGGACACGTAGTAGCCCTCCGCCCAGAACTTCCTGTTGCCGAACTTGTACTTGAGGTTGGCGTGCCTGTCGAATATCATCAGCGAGCTCTTCCCCTTCAGGTAGCCCATGACGCTCGCGACGCTGTACTTCGGCGGGATCGCCAGCAGCACGTGCACGTGGTCGGGCATCAGGTGCCCCTCGATTATCTCGATCCCCTTGTACTCGCACAGCTTCCTGAGGATCTCCCCTATGTCGCCCCTGATTTGGTTGTAGATCACTTTGCGCCTATACTTCGGCGTGAACACGATGTGGTACTTGCACATCCACTTCGTGTGGGAAAGGCTGTAGGCCTTCTGGGCCATGGCGACCACCCCTTCGACTCGAATTCTTGACGGCCTGAACAATCGTCAATATCGGTCGGAGGGGTGGCTTTGTAAAGCCGTTTGTCTCCACCCGCGTAGCGGGTGGTTTAAAGCTGGCCGCTGCGCGGCCAGCAGACTAAAGTCTTGAAAAGAAAAAAGACCGGGTCCGCTTGATTGCGGACCCGGTCTTTCCGAGTCAAATAGATGGGAGATTCAACCCGTCCGACCGACTAGGCCTTGGCGGCCTCGGCGTCGGCAGGAACTTCAGCGGCAGCGGCGCGACCGTACTCGGCCTTGCCCATCTCGGACCACTCGGGCTCCTCGTCGGGCATGGAGCCGGCCTCCTTGCCGAAGAACTCCTTGAGGCAGTTGACGGCGACGATGAGGCCCAGGACCATCAGCAGGACGGCGAAAACGAGCTGCAAGCCCTTGGTGGCGGCGACGGAGACGGCGGCCGTGGTGGCGGTAGCCGGGATGGTGCCGAAGAAGCCGTAAGCCTGGACAGCGGTCATGCAGCCCATGGCGCTCTGGACCAGCGAGGTGAAGGTGCAGCAGAGCAGGAAGGCGACGGGCACGTAGAGCATCCAGCCCTTGCGGCCGGTGCACTTGCAGAACACGGCGAGGGTGATCATGGTCATACCGCCGAGCAGCTGGTTGGAAGCACCAAAGAGCGGCCAGATGTTGGCATAGCCACCAAAGGCAAGGGCGAGACCGGGAAGCAGGGTGACGACCGTGGCGAACCAGGGGTTGCCGAGAACCTTCATGTAGCCGGCCTTGGACTCGATGGCCAGGGCGTCGTTGGTCTGGGCAAAGAACTCGGAGAACGAGGTGCGGGCGATGCGGGCGACGGCGTCGAGCGAGGTCAGGGCCAGAGCGGAAACGTTCATGGTCATGAAGACGGTAGCGAGCGTACCGTCAACACCGAAGGCCTGCATACCGCGGGAGATGCCAGCGGCGAAGATCTGGAACGGGGTGGAAGCGACACCGGCGTTGAGGGCGCCAGTACCGGCGGTGTTCATATCGGAGAACATGATGCCGGCGACGATGATGGCAAGGATGCCGACGAAGGACTCGACGATCATGGCGCCATAACCGACCTTGACGGCGTCCTGCTCCTTCTCGACCTGCTTAGAAGAGGTGCCGGAAGAAACGAGGCTGTGGAAACCGGAGAGAGCACCACAAGCGACGGAGACAAACAGGACCGGGAACATCATGCCGGAGGCAGTGGAGAAGCCGGTGAAGACCGGAGCGGTGATAGTGGCCTGGCCGTTAACGCCCAGGACGACGATGCCGAGGACAGCGCAGGCGATCATGACGATCATCATGATGGAAGTGAGGTAGTCACGCGGGGTCTTGAGCATCTGGATGGGCATAGCGCCAGCGAAGACCAGGTAGACCATGACGACGGCGAACCACTGGAACTTATCCAGGTAGACCGGGAACTGCATACCGACGGCGAACATGAGAACCATGAGGACCACGCCGGTGACGAACTCGGCGGCACCGGTGAGGTTGAACTTCTTCTGGGCCCAACCAAAGGCGATAGCGACGAAGGTGAACAGGATGGAGATGGTGCCAGCGCAGCCAGCGGCATAGGACTTGGTGAAGTCGATGGCACCGGTAGCGGCGCCAGAAGCGTCAACGGCCGGGGTGAACATGAACGTCTTGCAGACCATGTCGGTGAAGGCGGCGATGACGATGATGCAGAACAGCCAGCAGAACAGCAGGAACAGGCGACGGCCGGTCTTGCCGATGTACTTCTCGATGAGCTGAGCGAGCGACTTGCCGTTGTTCTTCATCGAAGCGTACAGAGCACCAAAGTCGTGGACGGCGCCAAAGAAGATGCCGCCGACGAGGACCCAGAGCACGACGGGCAGCCAGCCAAAGGCCATGGCGACGATCGTACCCGTGACAGGGCCAGCACCGCAGATCGAGCTGAACTGATGCGAGAACGCGGTAAAGGCGGAGACGGGCGAGAAGCTCTTGCCGTCCTTCATGCGCTTGGCCGGCGTGAGGGCCTCTTTGTCAACGCCCCACTTGTTGGCCAGCCAGCGGCCGTAGCCCAGATAGCCACAGGCGAGCACCGCCGCGGCCACAACCATGAGCAAAACTCCGTTCATTACATTTCCTCCTCTAAAAAGAACTTCCTAGACATAAAAAATGAGGGCCGTCGGTTGCGCTCGACGGCCCTCATCTTCATCAGCCGCCCGTTATCGTACGGGCTAGCTGTATGTGCTAACCCGCATCAGATAATTACTACGCTGATAATGTTTAGCTGATGCGTGAACATGTCTAAGAAATCCTCTTCAATCATGATGTGAACGATCCGTGCGTGTTCACATCCCCCAGTGGTTGAAAAGGAGTATGAAACTTTAGTTACCTAAAGTCAACGCAAATTTGTAATGGATTTTCAACTTTTTTGAATTTCTCGTTATAAAACGCCACTGACCTCGGACTTTACCCAACAAAAGTTTTTGCATGGGAGATACCCCTCGGGAGCCGCGGGAGCCGGGCGGCGCATATGAACTTTATCGCGAGTTCCGCACGCAAAGAAGGCCACTTAATGTGGCCTTCGTCTTGCGCAGGACTGTAGAGCAGGAAACCTTATATCCGGCCCCTCCGTCCGGGGACCGCGCCGTACCAGCTACAGCGTCATGTTTGGATCGGCGTCGACGTCGAACGGCGAGATTTCTCCTCGGTCGAATTTACGGCGAGCAACCTCTGCGATCATGGCGGCGTTGTCGGTGCACGCCGAAAGCGGTGGCACCGTTACGCGGATCCCCTGACGCCCAAGCTTCTTGATCATCATCTCGCGCAGATGCGGGTTGGCCGAGACGCCGCCACCGATGCAGTATTCCTTGCATCCGGTGGCATGCAGGGCGTTTTTGGCCTTCTTGTACTGAACGTCAAAGACGGCTGCCTCAAACGAAGCCGCCAGATCGGGCAGGTGAATCGTGCGCCCGGCCTTGGTCTCCTGCTCGATGTAGAGCGTCACGGCCGTTTTAAGACCCGAAAGCGAGAAACGATAGTCTCCCCTGCTGTTAAGCGCGCGAGGAAAATCGATCGCGCGGGGGTTGCCCGTCTCGGCCAGCTTGGAGATGATGGGGCCACCGGGATAGCCCAGGCCCAGCGCCTTTGCCACCTTGTCGAAGGCCTCGCCCACAGCATCGTCGAGTGTCTCACCAAGTACCTCGTAGTCGCCCCATGCCTTCACGTGCATGAGCATGGTATGACCGCCCGAGACGAGCGTGAAGATAAACGGCGGCCTGAGATCGGGCTGCGCCAGCAGATTGGCGAACAGATGGCCCTCCAGATGGTTGACGCACACGAGCGGCTTGCCGGCGGCATAGGCAAAGCCCTTGGCGAAGGCGACGCCCACTACCAGAGCACCCACCAGGCCCGGACCCTGCGTCACGCCAACAGCGGCGAGTTCGCTCGGCGCGATGGCTCCACCCTCAAGACCAAGCGATGCTGCGGCATCCTCGAGCGCCGCATCCACGACACTCACAATCACCTCAACGTGTTTGCGCGAGGCGATCTCGGGCACCACGCCGCCAAAGCGGGCGTGAAAATCAATCTGTGTCGACACCTGGTTGGCCAGCATATTGCCATCCGCATCGATAATCGCCACGGCCGTCTCGTCGCAGGAGCTCTCGATAGCGAGCACTAGGCGGCGGCGCTCAATTTCGGCACGCTCCCCCTCGGAGCGCCCAGGCGCAGGCAGCGGCCATACGCGCTGCTCTGCCGCCGTCGGCTCGGGCGAAGCATTATCGACCGGAAGCACCAGGGGCAGCGGAGCCGTCATGACGATGGCGTCCTTGCCGGCACCATAGTAGCCGCGGCGACGGCCAGCCTCGGTAAAGCCCAGAGCGTTATAAAGCGCGGTCGCTCCCTCGTTACCGTCCTCGACCTCGAGCGAAGCCGTAGTGCAGCCGAGCATCTGGGCATCATAGCTCACATGCGACAGCAGCTTGCGGGCAATGCCCTCACGGCGATGTGCCGGGTCGACGGCGACATCCAGAATCTGCACATCACCGTCCACGACCATACCGCCGGCAAGGCCCAGCAGCTTGCCGTCGTCGTGTGCCACCCACCAACTACGCGGCGCAGCGACGTCCTCGCCCAGTTCGGACAGGAACATGCCCGGCGTCCATGCCTCGTGTCCGGCACCTTCAAAGCAGGCAGCCTCCAGCGCGCTTGCGCCCTCGGCATCCGCCGCGCCCATGGGACGGAACTGCAGATGACGACCGGCGAGCTCATCGGCAACACCCGTAATTTCGCTCTGCGCACTCTCGGCAAGACCAAGACGCTTGCGCTCGTTTTCCTCGGCATCCGAAAGGCGCGTGTAAATCGGCAGGACGCGGGCCGGATCGCCGTCACCCGCAGCGTGCGCGAGCAGCAAGCCCTCGCCCGAAGGCCACCACAGGTCGCGCTCCACGCAGCGGGCGGCCTCGTCCTCACCCAGCAGCTTGCCATAGCGCACGAGACCGTCACCGGTCAGCTGAACCTGGCCCCAGTCCGCTGCTTGGCGCCACTCATCGAGCGCCACGGCGGCCTTGACCACGTGTTCGCGCTCAAATTGACGCTCGGGACCCTCATCGACCAGCATATACAGCGCCGGATATACCTCACCGCGCATAGCATCGGCCAAGATACCAAGCTTGCCGCGCACGCCAGCCTTCCACGCCGTCCAAGCGCAAGCGTCGAGCGTCGACACGCCCAGCAGCGGAACATTGGCACCACGCGCGAGGCCCTTGGCAGTGGAGATGCCGATGCGCACACCCGTAAAGGACCCCGGGCCGCGGCCGACCACATAGCAACCAACATCGCTGCGATCCAGACCGGCTTGAGCCAGCACGCCATCAACGGTATTCACGAGCTCAACGTTGGCGTGACGGCGACACATGTGGTCGCCACTCACGAGCTTCGTCTCACCCGTCTGCCCATCAATCCAGCTTGCCGCGCAGGCAAGCATGTCAGTCGAGGTATCGAGCGCCACCACCAGCGCGTTGTCGTTATGCAAGCTCATCTTGTACAGCCTTATCAATCAAATGGGAAAGCTCCATTGCGCGGTCACCGTGCGCCTCAAGCGTTATCGTTCGCACGTCGCTGTCGCCCTCATCACGCCTGAGCGTCACCGAAAGATACTCATCCGTCAGCTCGTCCTGGAATTGTTCGCCCCATTCCAGCAGGCAAGCACCCTCATAGCCCAGCACATCGAAAATGCCCGTATCCTCGAGCTCGTAGGCATGCTCCAGGCGGTATAGATCAAAGTGAAACAGCGGAATACGACCTTGATCGTGAACGGCCATGAGGGCGAACGTAGGGCTCGTAACCATATGCCCATCGCCCAGCCCGCGCGAGACGCCCTTGGTAAAGTGAGTTTTGCCCACTCCCAGGCCACCGGTCAGGATGAGCACATCGCCGTCCTCAAGGCACGGTGCAATTAGCTCGCCAAAGTACTCCGTATCGGCAGCGCAAGTCGTTTTGTAAGTACCTACCCCCAGGCGCTCCAGGGACATATATGCTCCTTATTATTCCGAGGCGTCCTCTGGCGCGGGATGTCGCTCCAGATAGTCGCCCAGCATCTTAAAGTCTTCCTCCAGCAGCTCCTGCCACGCCGGATTGCGCAGCGCTGCTGCCGGATGGAACGTGGGCATTACCACAAAATGCCCCATCTGGTGGAACCTGCCGCGCAGCTTAGTAATGCCAATCTCGGTCTTTAGCACAAAGTGCGTCGCGGGGTTGCCGAGCGTCACAATAATATCGGGCCAGATGCTTCGAATCTGCTCACGCAAAAATGGCGAGCAAGCCAGCACTTCCTCGGGACGCGGATTGCGGTTTCCCGGCGGGCGGCACTTAAGCACGTTGGCAATGTAGACGTCTTCGCGTTTGAGCCCCGCCAGCGACAAAATGCCGTTGAGGTCCTCGCCTGCCGCCCCCACAAAGGGCTCGCCCTGCAAATCCTCATTGCGGCCCGGCGCCTCGCCAATAAACATCACGCGAGCGTGGGGGTTTCCCACGCCAAACACGATGTTATGGCGCGACTGGTAAAGCTGGCAAAGGTGACAATCGCCCAGAACGGCCTCGATCTCCTCGAGTGCGACCTCACGCGGCGCCTGATGGCTATGGCCGGGGATGTGCATGACGCCCATAGCGACTCCTACACGTAGACCTTGTCGAGACGCATACCAAAGCCGCAAGCGACCTCGTAGTTAATCGTGCCGCGTAGGCGCGCCATCTCGTCCATGGTAATCTCGGCATCTCCATCGCGGCCGACAATGATCATCTCGTCACCATACTCGGCCTCGGGAATCTCATGCGCCGGGTTGGACTGAATGGCGACCATAAACTGGTCCATGCAGATATTGCCCACCTGACGCACACGCTCGCCGCGATACAGCACGTCCATACGATTGGAAAGCGTACGCGAAAGGCCATCGGCATAACCGATCGGAAGGGTGCAGATCTGAACGCGCGTGCGCGGTACGCGGTAGGTAAAGCCGTAGCCCACGCCCTCGCCCATCGCAGGATGCGCCACGCGCGTCACACGCGCGTGGACGCTCATGACGGGATCAAGCTGCATCACGCGACCACTCAGCTCACATGGCTGCAGACCATACAAACCGATGCCGGCACGAATCATGTCAAAGTGCATTGAAGAATCGAGCATCGAGGACGGCGTATTGGCACAATGCACGATACCGCATTCAAAACCTGCGTCCTTAATGGCCTGAACGGCCTCGGTAAAACGCTGGCACTGCAGCTTGTAGTCCCAACCCGAAGGTTCATCGGCCGTGGCAAAGTGCGTAAATACGCCGTCGCACTGGATGCCGCGATGGAAACTGATGCCGCGTACAAAGTCGAGCACCTGTGTGTAGTGAACACCGATACGATTCATGCCCGTCTCGATGGCAAGATGGTACTTGCCCACCTTGCCCGCCGCGACGGCGCATTCGCCATACGCAAGAGCAAAATCGGACGTATAGACCGAGGGCATGATATCGAATTCGAGCAATGCAGGAATAGCCTCGATAGGCGGCTCACTTAGAATCAGGACGGGCTTAGTAATCCCGCCCTGACGGAGCCCAACGCCCTCGTTAACCGTCGCCACGGCAAACATGTCGGCACCGGCCGAATACATGATCTTGGCACACTCAACAGCTCCATGACCATAAGCATCGGCCTTGACCACGCAGCACAGGCGCTGACGCGGATTCAACAAGTTCTTATAGGCCCTCGTGTTGCGACGGAGCGCCCCGCGGTCGATCTCGACCCAGGACCAGCGCGTCAAATCGGCTTTATTCATGATTAGTCATCCGACCCTTCGTCCATGATTCCCAGATCTTCGAGCGCATCCTTTGCCGCCAGCTCCATGGCAGGACCGATCAAGTCGATAAGATCGGTCGCGATGACGCTCTTCTCACCATACTCCGTCGCCGCGGCAAAACCGGCGTAGCTGTGAAGTGCGACGGCGTACGAATACAGCAACTCCCAACGATCCATCTCGTCGCGCATGGTGGCAAGCGTGCCGGCCAAAATACCCGCGAGAACATCACCCGAACCGGCAGTTGCCAGAGAAGCCGGACCCGAGAGCGGCAGCAGCACACGCTCAACGCCACAGATAGCCGTCGTCGGCCCCTTGGCAATGACCACCAGATTGTCGGAGCCTGCAGCCCAGACAACCTTCTGCGCGGCCGCAATCGCGGTACCAAGGTCGTTCACCTCGTCACCGGCAACCAGGCGCGAAAGCTCACGATAGTGCGGCGTCATAACCAACGGCTGCTCGCGGCGATACATCTCGGGGTTACTATCAATACCGTCAATGGCAATCTTAGCAAGGCAGTTGAGTGCATCGGCGTCCAAAATTAGCGGTACATCAAGCTCGAGCAAGCCCGAAACCACCTGCATAGCGCCGGCAGACGTCGTCATACCGGGACCGCACAGCACGCAGCTGTACTTCTTTGCGATCTCGCACACCGTCATGCGCGCAGCGGCGCCAAAGGAGCCGCGGGAATCAGACGGAATAGCAAAGACCGGAATCGAAGGAAGTGCCATGCGAATGAGATTGGCGCAGGCGTCAGGAGCCGCGACTGCCACGTAACCAGCACCCGCGCGAGCTGCAGACTTGGCCGCCATAATGGCAGCACCAGGATATTGCGCAGATCCGGCGACAATAAGCACGGAGCCACGGGAATACTTATCGATATTCGATGGTAGCGGAGCAAAGTAATCAACTAAGTCACCGGGCTCGACAATCTCGGCGGCGTGGTCGACATCATCGATGACCTCGTCAAGACGGTCGTAAAGATTGCCGCAGATCAAATCGCCAGCATACTCAGGACCATCAGCGCTATACAGACCAATCTTGGGCGCAATCATCGTCACCGTGCGCTCGGCACGAATGCAGTCGTCATCAACAACGCCCGTCTCTGCATTCAGGCCCGAGGGGACATCAATGGATACGACACAATCGGCGCATTCATTGACCGTAGGAATCCAAATGGAGAACGGCGCACGCAGATTCCCGTGGAAACCGGTACCAAAAATGGCATCGACAACAACATCGGCCTTATCGATCAAAACCTCGAGTTCATCACGCGAGGGGCCGACGCAAACGTGCACATCGCGGCCGGCAGTACGACGAGCAACATGACGTGCCAGAGCAGCAGGAATCTCATCCGGTTCAACCGGAGAAACGATATCCACGTCCACACCCTTATGGCTCAGGATATCGGCGGCAACCCAACCGTCGCCGCCATTATTACCAAAACCGACCAAAACGAGAACCCGATCGGGATTGAGCTTCAAGACCTCGTTAGCGGCAAACTCACCCGCTAGCTCCATAAGCTCGGCCTTCGAAGTCCCTTCGCGTTCGATGATATCCTCGAGACGAACGACTTCTTCGGTACTCAAAACCGGTTTCATCTATGCTCCTAGCGTATCTTGCGAAGCATCGCCCAGGTGCTCCGTCAATGCTGAATTCTGCAGCTGCTCGAGCTCATCTAATACAGAGCGAGCCTCTTTAAATGTCTGCGCAACGCGTTTCTTGGTGCTCACCTTTTCATCTTTTGGCTTAGGCCGAGCATCTTCGGTAATCGCGATGGCATTCGCAACGGCCAAGTCTCCCGTAAGCGTAATGGAAAGAGCGACCTCAACAACGCCCAGTTCTTGAGCGATCTCGAGAGCACGGCCCGAAAGCAGCGCCTTCGGTTTGCCGAGTTTATCACGCGTTACCGAAACATCCTTGCGACCCACGCCTTGACTAAAACCCGTGCCGAGAGCTTTAAGCACCGCCTCGCGCGAAGCAAAGCGGCTCGCATAGTGAGCAGCGGGACGCGATGATGCATCGCAATACGCACGCTCTTCTTCGGTAAACACACGCCGAGCAAACGACGGCGTCTTTTCAAGAATTGATTTCATGCGGGAAATCTCGACGATATCAACGCCGATACCAGCTTCAGCCATGTTCACCTCCATATCGCACAGACTAAGTTATTGTAGCCCGTTCGCAGAAGATGCGACAAACGAGGGTTATAAAACACAGCTACTATGTGAGACAAATTGCCCGAGATACAAAAAAGGGGGAGGCCGCGAGGCCTCCCCCTTCTTCAAGT
>JAQDWB010000012.1 GCA_027673765.1 Coriobacteriaceae bacterium AM113-163 | reverse complement strand
TATTTGCTCAATGTGTTCGGCTGAGATCGGAAATCAACCACTTTAGCGATTTTTTATACCGCCTGCCGCCTCAGAACGGCCGTTGACGAGTTTGGGGGGTTGACGTTATTGTCAACCCCCCAAATACCAACCAGCTATACGATCACCAAAGACGCGAGCTCAAGCATGATGGGCATGGCGACGAGCGACAGAATCGTGGACAGCGTCACCAAACCGATTCCAAACTTATAGTTGCCGCCGTATTTCTCGGACAAGATGGCCGCGAACGATGCGACAGGTGCACCGAGAGCGATAAGCATCGTGAGGCGAACCTTGGCATCAATCCACGGGAAGAGCGCCAATATGCCAACAACGATCGCCGGGATGATGACGAGTCTCACCAAGCTAACGAGATAGGCCTTTTTGCTCGTAACGACAGCGCGCATATCGCTCTGCGCCAAATAGGCTCCAAGCACAAGCATCACAAGGCCCGTATTGAGCGCACCCAGGTCATCGAGAATCGTCGCCATCAACGCGGGCGGATGGATTGAAAAGAAAAAGCAAACAAGACCAATCAAGATCATGATGAGATTGGGGTTAGTAATGCAGTTCTTAAAGGACATCTGGCTCTTATCACCCGAAACCAACCATACGCCATACGTCCAAATGAAAAACGTGAGGCATGAGACTCCGATGGAGAGGTAGAAGACGTATTCGGACCCGAACACGCCCATAACAATGGGAACCCCGATAAAGCCGCTGTTGGAGAAGATGGCACCGTAACGGGCGACACCATCCTCCTTTTTAAAAAACAGACGCGTGAGCGGAATCGAAATTAGTGTGACCACAACGGTAAGCACAAAGCAAAATCCCGCGTCGCGGATCATGTTGGGTTCGAAGTCGACCATAAGGGTTCTCAGCGTAATGCAGGGATACGCCACATAGATGACCACATTGGCCATCTGGCTCGTGCCCTTGCGGTCGATAATCTTCATGCGGTAGAGAAAATAGCCGATCGCCATCAGGATAAACATGATGACGATCTGACTGATAAGCGCGGCAACCGCTCCTCCCATTACAGCTCCTCGCCGTTGGTCTCAATAACCTTCTTGTACCAGTAGAAGCTCTTTTTACGCGAGCGCTCCATAGTACCGGTGCCGTCATCGTGCTTATCGACATAAACAAACCCGTAGCGCTTGGCCATCTCTCCATCGGCATTGCTCACCAGGTCGATGCAGCCCCAAGGCGTGTAGCCCCAGACCTCAACACCATCCTTGATGGCCTCGGCCATGGCCTTGATGTGATCGCGCAAGTACTCGATACGATAGTCGTCGTCGATGGATCCATCCGGATTGACCTCGTCGCAGCAGCCGAGGCCGTTCTCAACCACCATAATGGGAATTTGATAGCGCTCGTACACCTGGTTGAGCATGATACGCAGACCCATAGGGTCGATTGGCCACTCCCATGCAGTCTCCTTGAGGTAAGGATTCTTGGCGCCCCCGAGAAGGTTACCGCTCGTCTCCTCGGCAGGGTCAGTGCTTGCGCACTGGCTCTGATAGTAGCTGTGCGTATAGAAATCGACCGTACCCTCTTTGAGAATCTTACGGTCCTCGTCGGTGATATCGAGCGTCACGCCCTCCTCGTCCCAGATGCGCTGGGCAAAGTAGGGGTACTCGCCGCGCACTTGGACATCTGAACAGTAGTAGTTGCGATACTGGTTACGCTCGCGGGCAAGCTCGACGTCCGCAGGATTGGGCGTGAGCGGATAGGCCAGCATGTAGGCAATCATACAACCCATCTTGTTGTCGGGGTCGATCTCGTGCCCCGCCTTGACCGCAAGAGCACTTGCGACAAACTGATGGTGCAGCGCCTGCAAACGCTTCTGCGGGTCATCTTTCTGATGGCGAAGGTCAAAGGAGCCCGGATTCAGAATGCCGAGACTCATGTAGTTGCCAAGGGACATCATGCCGCAATTGATCTCGTTGAACGTGAGCCAGTAGCGACACTTGCCCTTGAAATGCTCCATGACGGTCTTGGCATACTTCACGTAGCAGTCAATAGCCTCGCGCGAAGCCCAGCCATCGACTTTCTGGCACATGGCAAAAGGCATCTCGTAATGACTCAGCGTCACGAGCGGTTCGATGCCGTACTTATGGCACTCGTCCATCACGCAATCGTAAAACGCAAGGCCAGCCGCGTTGGGCTCATCTTCGAATCCCGTTGGGAAGACGCGAGGCCAGTTCATCGAGAAACGAAAGACCTTGAATCCCATCTCGGCGAGCAAGGCGATGTCCTCTTTGTAGTGATGGTAGAAATCGACACCATCGTGACAGGGATAGAGCTTGTTGGGGTCGAGCTCGGGCGTGATCTCGCGCGGGTGGTGATGGTTGCCGTTAGTGGCCATATCCATGCAACTCGGACCCTTGCCGTCTACGTCCCAGGCTCCCTCGAACTGATTGGCAGCAGTCGCGCCGCCCCAAAGAAAGTCTTTTGGAAAAACACCCATGGTCGTCCTCTTTTCTATAGGAAACGGGCCGTCATCGCGACGGCCCTCACACTTGTTGAATGAAAGCTAGTCGAGGTCAGCACCGTTGGTGGCGATAACCTTCTGGTACCAATCGAAGCTCTTCTTCTTAGAGCGTGCATAGGTACCGTTGCCCTCATTGTCGAGGTCAACATAGATAAAGCCGTACCGTTTGTCCATTTCGCACGTCGACATCGAGACCAGGTCGATGCACCCCCACGGGGTATAGCCCATCACGTCGACACCTTCCTCGATAGCAGCGCCGATGGCCTTAATGTGCTCACGGAAGTAGTCGATGCGATAGTCATCGTCAATCGTGCCGTCTTCGTTGACCTTATCGTAGGCGCCAAGACCGTTCTCGACGATAAAGAGCGGCTTATGGTAGCGGTCCTGCATATCGATCAACGCGTAGGTGAGGCCATCGGGGTCGACCTGCCAACCCCAGTCAGAAATGGGCAGGAAGGGGTTCTTGACGCCGGTAGCAAGGTTTCCTCCGACTTTCTCGCGCTTGTCCGCATCAATGGAGTCAACCATCGACATGTAATAAGAAAACGAGACGAAGTCGACCGGATACTGCTTGAGAATGGCCTCGTCACCCATGCCGAACTCGACGTGGATGCCCTTGCGCTTCCAATAGTTGAGCACATGCTGCGGATACTCGCCAAGTACCTGGACATCGCTATAGAAGTAGTTATCGCGGTTGTCCTTCTGCGCAAGCAGCATGTTTTTGGGATTGCAGTTCTCGGGATAGGTGAGGGTGCGCGTGACCATGCAGCCCATCTGAGCACCGGGAACCATCTCGTGCAGCATCTTGGTGGCAAGGGCGCTCGCCACAAACTGATTGTGCACGCACTGGTAGATAAGCTCCTCGCGCTTATCCTCGGGATAACGCTCGGTGCAAACGCCGATCGTGGTCCAGGGGTGGCGGAACACAGAGTCGATCTCATTGAATGTGAGCCAATAGGTAACGTACTTTCCAAACTCGCGGAAGCAGACTTCGCAGAAGCGCAAGAAGAAGTCGATGACTTCGCGCTTGCCCCAACCATCGTAGTGGTTTGCCAAATAGAGCGGCATCTCGTAGTGGTGAAGCGTCACAAGTGGCTCAATGCCCGCATCCTTCATGGTGCGGAACAGGTCGCGGTAGTAGTCGATGCCGGCCTGGAGCGGCTCTTCCTCTGTACCCGTGGGGAACAGGCGAGTCCACTGGATGGATACGCGCAGCGTCTTGAAGCCCATCTCCTGGAAAAGCGCAATGTCCTCCTTGTAGCGATGAAAGAAGTCGATGCCGTGACGCTTGGGGTACACGTGGATATCGGTCGAAGCCTCGGCCTCCTTGATCTGTTCGTCAGTGATGCCGTGAAGGGCCGCGTAGTCCTTTTTGTCGACCTTGGGCTTATAGGTGGTGCAGTCGGCGACCGAAAGGCCCTTGCCATCCACATCCCAAGCACCCTCGCACTGGTTGGCGGCAGTGGCACCGCCCCACAAAAAGCCTTCTGGGAACACGTAGCTCATAGTTATCTCCTTAGTTAAAAAGAGGGGCACGGCGCTCCCGTGCACCGCGCCCCTCGAAGTTACAGGCATATTATCGGACAGCCGATAGGTGTAGCCATTAGGCCTGAGCAGCCTCTTCCTGCTCCTTCTTGGCCAGCTTGCTGTTGGCGAGGACGAAGGGGATCCAGATAAGGACGCCCACGACGAGCTCGACGACTTGGACCACAACACCCTGCCAGCCATGGCCAACAAAGGCATTAAGCAGGATGGGCACACCAAAGGGCACGTCAACGGTGTTGCAGGGAAGGAAGCCGATAGAGGTGGCGAACATGGCGATGGCGACGCAGATACCGGAACCAAAGGCAAACGGAATCGCGTAGATCGGGTTCAAGACCAGAGGGATACCGAAGACGACGGGCTCGGAGATGCCGCAGATGCCAGGCAGGAAACCGAGCTTGGCGATAGCCTTTTCCTCATCGCGCTTGGAGCACAGGAAAATAGCGATGATGAGGCAGAGGGTCATACCGGCGCCACCGGGAGCAACGAAGCAGTTCCAAAAACCCATGGTGAACGGAGAATCGGGCATGGTGCCAGCGGCAAGGGCGGCGGTGTTGGCGGCGATTGCGGCATTGAACATGGGGTTGCGCACCGGGGAAACAATGAGACCGCCATGGATACCGAGAACCCAGAAGAGCTGGGACACGACAACGATGATGACAACGCCAGCCGGAGTCTTGAAGGCCGCCTCGAGCGGAGCCTGCATAAGGCCGTAGATCCAATCGTTGATATAGGAGCCGGTAAGGGCCTGGAAGCCAAGGCCGAAGATAGCGCTCACGACGAGGACAATAAAGACCGGGATCATAACGTTGAAGGACTGGGAGATACCAGAGGGAACCGAAGGAGGCATCTTGATCTTGATCTGGTCGATCTTAGAGAGCCAGCAGAAAAGCGAACCGAACACAACGGCCGTGATCATGCCGACAAAAAGACCCTGAGCGCCCATCTGAGTGGTAAGAAGACCAGACACCGGAGCCTCGAGAGCCGTGCCGGCACCGTCGACCTTGATAGAGGTGCAAATCATGGAGATGTAGGCCGCCACGGAGACGAGCGCCGTCGGATACTCCGGAGCCTTCTTGGCACGGGCCAGGTAAAGGCCAATCAGGAAGGTGATGGGCACCGTCATGAAGGACATGGTGCAGTAGTTGATAGCGGAAAATGCCGGCTCAAGCCCCGCGAGCGCGGGCACCCATTGTGCAAGCCCCGTCGTGGTGGAAGAGACCAACGTCTTGAGCAGCGTGCCCATAGAACCCACGATAACGAAGGGCATAAACGCGGTAAAGGCATCCTTAATTGCGGAGAGATATACGTTGTCGCCTACTTTTTCTGCGACAACCATCATCACATCTTCGAATTTCTCGGAGAAAGCCATATGATGTACCTGCTTTCGAAAGTTAATGACGTGCTTTCGGATGTAGACCGCTGTCGAGTGCTAGTCGCACAGCGGCGATTTTGGGCTATTGAGCCCTTATGCCTTGGCGACCAGGTCCTCCGCCTGCTTGAGGACCTTGGCGCCATCGCAGCTGCCGTAGGCAACCGGATCGATTACGGCAACGGGAGCTTTGCCGTCAACGACTTTGGTGAGCTTGCGCTGAAGATGGCGGACCTGCGGGCCAAGCAGCAAAACGTCAAAGTTTCCGAGTTCCTCGGCAACCTGGCCTTGCTCGACGGCCCAAATCTTGTAATCATCCTTGCCCTGGGCCTTAGCGGCCTCCTCCATCTTGCTCACAACGAGCGAGGTGCTCATACCAGCACAGCAAGCCAACATGATGTTCATAACGGACTCCTTTCAAAAGCGCTCATCTTGGGCGCCCGATTGACCAAACTCGGTATTTTATGGTTACTTGCCCTCGTACTTATCGCGATAAAGCTCGATAAAGCGCTCGGCAAAATCACTCGCCATGATGGCCATCGTCAGATGGTCTTCGGCATGGATCAAGATGATGTTGATATCGACGGTATTGCCGTTCGCTTCAGCCTGAGTGAGCTCGAACTGCATCTTGTGGGCAGCGCTCATCTCGGACTGCGCCTCGGCGAGCTGTTTCTCGGCCTCTTCGAAATCGCCATCATGGGCGGCGTCGATTGCCATGAGCGCGGCGGACTTGGCGTTGCCCGCATGCAGGATGATTTGAAGGGCATTTTCATATTTGCTCTCGTCCATCGGTGTCTCCTTCTACTCGTTGTTGTCTGTTTTTCCATACATATTCAAAAGCTTGACGACGGTCTCCCATCGTTGGTTGTCGACAAGCCCCTGGATAGCCTCTTTGCTGGTAAGCATCTTGGCCATACTGCGGTAGAAACGGTCAAGCTTCTTGTCCTTAGCCTTTGAGACTGATACTAGAAAGACCGCCCGCACCGCTTGCCCGTTCCATTCGACCGGCTCGCGCAGCAGTCCAACGCAAACAAACGTCTCGTCCGTCACGGCCTTGACCGAATGGGGCATGGCGACCTGATTGCCAAAACTCGTCTGCGCGAGTTCCTCGCGACGCATGACCAGCTGCTTAAACTCGTCAGGCACGTTACGCATGGCGGCGACCTGCTCGCATAGAATTGAGATGACCTCGTTCTTGTCTGCAGCGACCATATCGGAGACAAAAAGGTCAGCCGAAAAATAAGGTGCAAGGTCACCGGTAACATTTGCACCGGCAAGAATCTCACGAACATCGTGCATATCATCGGCATCGAGAAAGAAGCTCACCTCGCGCACGGGCACCGGAAGCGCTCGATGCAGGGGCACCGTGGTAAAAACGTAATCGATACCCGTCATATCAATACTGTCGACATGGGAGGCATCGCAGGTCACAATCTTGTCCACGAGAGCACCGAACTCTTGGCGGTATCGGTACTCAAGGAGCTTGGCGCTTCCCTGTCCGCTCGCGCACACTACGAGGATATTCTTACGCGGGACCTCGCTCTTCTGGCGCTCAAGCGCCAAGGCGAAGGCGAGTGCGATATAGCCGATCTCGTCATCCGAAAGACGACTACCGTAGTGCTCGGCAAGGATGACCGACGAATCGAGTGCCATCGAATACGCGAGCGCGAATCTCTCCTTGATATCGGCAAGCAGCGGATTATCGATATGCATGCGATATTTGAGACGCACGGCAAGCGGAACGATATGACGCGCGAGGTTCATGCGGAGCTCAAGATCGCCGCGAAAATCAAAGTGATAGGAATCCCAGATGCACTCGAGCATCTCAGTGACCACATCCCAAACCTCGTCGGAAATTACGAGACCTTCATCTGCACCGTCGGAACTAGCATACAGAGATTGCTTTCCCGCAAGGTGAATGGCGATGTAGGCAACCTCCTCCTCTGGGAGCCGAATGTCGAAAGCTTTCTCGATACGCAAAGCCACACAACCGGCCACCGCAAACTCGCGCGCTGTACGCAGCTTCTCAATATGTTCGGCTTCGAGCGGGACGTAGCACTGCTCGCGGATTCGCCAAATGGCGACCGCGATATGAACCAGCAAGTTTTGATAGGCCGCTGAGTTGATTTGGAAGCCTTCCTCGGCAATGACCTCATTCACACAGGTGGCAATCGTGTCGAGGGTCACCTGGTTCTGAGAATCGCTCTCACGATGCTCTGCAAGCTTGTCGAGCGTAATGCTTGCCAAGCAGAGGCGACGCGACATCTCCGAGCCGCTCACGCGAATCCCGTAATGAGGACGCCGTTCAAGCTTGAGATCGAACTTGGCCAGCTGTGCCTCAACCCGCTTGAGATCGCCTGAAATAGCATTGCGGGATACATAGAGGATCTCCGAAAGATCGTCCAGGGTGATCCAGTCGACGCGACTCAACAGGTCGTTCAGCAAGTACTCAACGCGCCCCTCGCTCGTAGAGGGAATTGACTTGAGACCCCCATTGGATGCATCGTCCTTGATCGAGCGGTATGCGTCGCAATCGCTGATATTGAGGGTATAACCCCCGCCACGGTGTTTATGGATATGGGCCTGAGGCTCGAGGACAGCGTTGAGCTTCTTGACATAAGTACGAATCGTGCGATCGCTCACGCCAAACTCTTCGCAAAGACGAGCGGGCGAAACATCGTGATTAGCCTCTATGTAGTCAAGTACTTTTTGAACCTGTGAATCTAACACCAACGTTTCACCTCCCCGTATCTATCCGACAATTAGAAAGATACAAGGTTTATGAAAGGTGTTCCACAATCCCGATTTCCCCAGAAGTCGGAAGTCTCTTGGGTGGAAACGGAAACTGTCTAGCGCATGAACGGGTTGCACATGAGTTCACGCGCCATAGTGGTCGAGGGACCGTGGCCAGTCAAACAAACGGTATCGGGTGGAAGCATGTGGGCGAGCTTGGAGAGCGAGCGCAGAATCGCCGCCTCGTCTCCTCCAGAAAGATCGGTGCGGCCGTGCCCGCCCGGAAACAGGGTGTCGCCCACAAAGGCAATGTCCCCCTGCTCGGTGACAGCAAACAAGACGATCCCGCCCGGCGTATGCCCTGGCGTCTCGATCACCTGCAGGCAGATATCGCCCACCTCGATAGCATCGCCCTCGGCGAGCAGGCGCGTCGGCTCACCCGGATCGGGCGTCTCGATGCCCCACATAGCTCGCTGTTCCTCGATATTCGCATGCGGCACCGCCACATCCTTAGCACACAGCTCATACTGGCAGCCCTCACCAGCGGTGGTTCGCACGCCGGCAACACCACCAACATGATCGGCATGGCCATGAGTGCATACGGCGCCAAGCACGTGTACGCCGGGGTGTTCGGCTCGAATATGCTCCACCAAGCGCTCGCCTTCCCATGCGGGGTCGATAATCACGCACTCATTGTCCGAAATGACAGCATAGCTATTGGTCTGAATGGGACCGTTTACGAGCGTCTCGATCTCGACCGATCCCTTGGGAGTTAAATCCAAGGACACAGCACTCATGTCCTTCTCCTCTCTATAGAACTCGAGGCATCAAACGATGCCTCGAGCATAGCGAATATCGATAATGTGGCACGTTCGTCGCGACTAAACGCGGCGCTTAAGCTGGGCTCCACCCTCGCCGGGCATCAGGCGGCGCGCGTCGTAGACCGAGTCAACGCTGCTGATAGAGGCCAGCAGCGGATCCAGACCACTCGCGTCCGAGATCTCGACCATAAAGCGCAGGGTTGCAATACCCTCGCGGTTGGTCGACGTAGCGGCAGAAAGGATATTGCCGCCCGCATCGCCAATGGCAATGGTGACGTCCTTGAGCAGGCCCATGCGGTCCAGGCACTCGACCACGATCTCGACCTGGAAGAGGGTGTCGGCAGCGCCGTCCCACTCCACTTCGATCATGCGCTCGGGATGCTCCATAAGACCCTTGACGTTGGGACAGTTGGCGCGATGCACCGAAACGCCACGACCGCGCGTGATGAAGCCGACGATGTCGTCGCCCGTCACGGGGTTGCAGCAATGAGCCAGACGGACCAGTAGGCCGCTGTTGCTCTCGCCCTTGACGATAATGCCGTTACTGGCGCTCTTGCCGCGCTTTTGCGGCTTGCGGTTGGAGCCGCGAGCAGGCTGCTTCACGACCTCGGCGATAGCCTCGGCCTTGGTGAGCTGTTCCTCGGGCTTGGGGTCCAAGATTTGCTCGACCTTATTGCCCACAGCGCGCGGGGCAACCTTGCCGGCGCCGACGGCGGCAAACAGGTCCTCGAGCTGCTTGAAGTTAAACTGCTCCGCCACGGCGTTGAGCGCACGCGTCGAACGCGGCGTAGAAATGCCATAGCCACGCTTACGCAGGTCCTTAGCCAGCATATCGCGACCAGCAGCAGCGTCGTCGTCCTTGGTCGCAGCGGCAAAATAGCGGCGGATCTTTGACTTGGCGGAAGGTGTCTTAACGATCTTGAGCCAATCACGCGACGGCTTGGAACTCTTGTTAGTCAGAATCTCGACACGGTCACCCGTCTTAATCTCGTGCGTGAGCGGAGCCACCGCACCGTTGATTTTGGCGCCGACGCAATGGTTTCCCACCTCGGTGTGAACGGCGTAGGCAAAGTCGAGCGGCGTGGAGCCGGCACGAAGCGCCATGACCTCGCCCTTGGGCGTAAAGACAAAGATCTCCTGATCGAAGAGGTCGACCTTCAGCGAATGCAGGTATTCCTTGGCATCGGTGATCTCGTCGGAAGCCGCCCAATCGAGCGAATGCTTGAGCCAGTTGATCTGGTCGTCCAAACGTTGAGCGTCATTGGTCTTGGAAGCAGACGATCCGCCCGACTTCTTATATAGCCAGTGGGCGGCAATGCCGTACTCGGCCTGCTCATGCATCTCATAGGTTCGAATCTGAATCTCGAGCGGGCGGGCCGTGGGGCCGATAACCGTCGTATGGAGCGACTGGTAGTTATTGACCTTGGGCATGGCGATATAATCTTTAAAGCGACCGGGCATGGGGTGCCACAGCGTATGCACCGCGCCGAGCGTGGAGTAGCAATCGCGCACCGAATGCGTGATGACGCGCAGTGCCACCAGGTCGTAGATCTCGGAGAATTCCTTGCCCTTGCGCTTCATCTTTTGGTAGATGGACCAATAGTGCTTGGAACGGCCGTTGATCTGGAAGTCCTCTAGACCAATGCGGTTGAGCTCATCGGTAAGCGTCTTGATGGTCTCGGCAAGGTAGCGCTCGCGGACCTCGCGCGACTCAGCCACCATGCGCGCGATGCGCTGGTAGGCATCGGGCTCCAGGTAGAAGAAGGACAGGTCCTCGAGTTCCCACTTAATAGAGCTCATGCCCAGGCGGTCGGCCAAGGGTGCGTACACGTCCATGGTCTCGCGCGCCTTAAACAGGCGACGATCCTCGCGCAGGGCTGCCAGCGTTCGCATGTTGTGCAGACGGTCGGCAAGCTTAACGATGATGACGCGGATGTCCTTGGACATGGCGAGGAACATCTTGCGCAGCGTGAGGGCCTGTTTCTCGTCCATGCTGTCGACTTCGATGTTGGTGAGCTTGGTCACGCCATCGACGAGCTCGGCCACCGTATCGCCAAACAGGTCGGAAACATCGGCAAGCGAGGTCTCGGTATCCTCGACGGTATCGTGTAGCAGCGCGGCGCACACCACGTCACAGTCCATCTTGAGATCGGCCAAAATGATGGCCACCTCGACGGGATGGTTGATGTACATCTCACCCGAGCGGCGCTTTTGGTTGCAGTGCTTCTCGGCAGCAAAGCAATAGGCCTGCTCCACCTTAGAAAAGTCGTCCTCATTCATATATTTGAGGCACAGGCGCTCCAGCTTGTCGTAGCTGTCCGCCATAATCTCGGGCGGCAGCTCATCGGCATGCTTATAGTGCTCCATCTCCGAGAACGGCTGGAGGGCGGAATCATGGGCGGTACGGGCTGCGGCATCCATCGAGGTCCCCTTCCCCTAGGCCCGCGGTACGATCGGGCGGTTAACTTTGGCTAGCATATCAGAAGCGCACGAATCGAGCGCCCAACTCCGGAAAGCCGAGAACTCCATGCGCGAACGCAAGCCCTCCAAATAGCGAATTGACCTGCTCAATTGCACACGGCCGGGGTTTTCGGCCATCGCGATGCGACGGGTGTCGTCAAACCCCGAAACGCGACAGAAGCCAAGCTCTTCGAAGATTCCCAGGCCACTTTCCACCGAGCGCTCGTCGACCGGCGTGCGGGCATCGATGGCAAGGCACATCTGCGCGATGTCGATATCGCTCGCGCTAAAGGAATCGTCCCCGGTCTTGCCGCGGTTGGAGCGCCACATGGTTTGCAGCGCGCGATAGAGCGTGACGAGCTCGTCGCGCTCGGGCGCATAGCAGTCGAGTAGGCGCTCGTTAATGCGGGCGTCGCGCGACGAATAGAGCAGGTGAATCACGGCGGGCTGTCCATCGCGACCGGCGCGGCCACTCATCTGGTTAAACTCAATCGCGCCAAACGGCATGTGATAGAGCACGACATGGCGAATATCGGGAAGGTTGACGCCCTCGCCAAAGGCAGAGGTCGAGACGATGCAGCTGAGGCTTCCGTCTCGGAATGCTTCCTCCACGCGGCGGCGATCGGAGCGCGCAAGCCCCGCGTTATAGAACGCGATATGGGTTGCGCAATCGGGCACACGCTTGCGCAACGTCTTGGCGAGCGCCACGGACTGGTCGCGCGAATTGACGTAAATGACGGTCTTCTCCCCCGTCGCCACGATCGACACCAAACGGTTCTCGCGGCTCGCAAGGTCGCGGTCGTCCTCGAGCTGCAGGTTCTCGCGCACCGTCTCGTCGACCACCGTGCGAGTAATCGGCAGCATGCGGGCAAGCTCGGCCACGACCGGAGCCGTCGCGGTGGCCGTCGCAGCCATAACGACCGGATCGCCCAGGGCCTTGAGGATATCGGGCATGTCGAGATAGGCGCTGCGGTCGCCGCCCTTGGCAAGGCCGGCGTGGTGCGCCTCATCGATAACGACAAAGCCGATGCGGCCCGAACGCGCGAAGCGGTCACGGTGGATAGATAGGAACTCGGGCGTCGTGAGCACGATACCGGTGCGGCCCGAAGCTAGGCCGGCGAACACATCATCGCGTGCGGCCTCCACGGTCTCGCCGGTCAGCACGCCAACGCCAATGCCAAGCGCTGCCATCGTCGACGAGAGGTGATAGGCCTGGTCGGCAACAAGCGCACGCAGCGGATAGACAAAGATGCTCGCACGTCCGCGAAGGACAGCCTCGCGCGCAGCATGTACATGGAAGATGAGAGACTTGCCGCGGCCCGTTCCCATAACGGCCAAGACGCTCTGGTGGTCGGCCAAGGCATCGAGCGCCTCAACCTGCGCGCGGTGCGGCTGGTTCGATCCGATAAAGCTATGGATAAGCGAGCGCGTGAGCTCGGTATAGGAAAGCTGGGCGAGCGTCTCGCGCTTACGCGACTCCAGGCGCAGGCCGGAATCCGCCGGCTGCACGCCACGACGAAGCTCGCATGCCGGATCGTCGACGCTGGGCAGCGTGGTATCGCGGACCAGAACATCCTTGATCATGAGCTTGGGCTTCACACGCCCCTGCCAATGCTCGGCAACGGCCTCGAACACCAAGTCGACAGCGCTATCGCAGTTGATGAGCTTATCGATTTGCGGCACGCGGAACATAATGGCCGGCACACTCGCGGCGCCATCGGTCGCCACAAAGCGCATGTGCTCGCCGGTTTTGCCCACCACGGCGCGGTCGCACATCGTCACGCCCTCGGCAGCCAGCAGCGGCACCTTGTTGCCCTGGCCAAACGGCTCAAGACGGGAGATCTGCTCGATGGTCTCGATATTCAGCTCGGAAAGGTCGACGGTGGCGGCGACCTCGTCGGTGTCTTCAAAGTCCTCGGCGGGAAGCTCCGATAGCACGGCGGAAAGGCGGCGGCGGAACTCATCGAGCTTGGATGCCTCGATGGTCACACCCACCGCACCGGCATGTCCGCCGCGACGAATCAGCAGGTCGGAACAACGCTCGACGGCGTCGAACAGGTTGACCTTGCCCACCGAGCGACCCGATCCGCGCGCAACGCCGTCCTCAATCGAGAAGAGCAGCGCCGGCACGTGATAACGGTTGGTCAGGCGGCTCGCTACGATACCCTTGACGCCCTCGTGCCAGCCCTCGCCACCCACGACGATTGCGCGACCGCCGTCATAGGTCTCCTCGACCTTTGCCATGGCGTCGCGTGTGAGCTCCGCCTCGATCTCGCGGCGCTGACGGTTGATTTCCTCGAGCTCGGCTGCCAGTGCACTTGCCTCGATAGGATCGCGGGCAAGCAGCAGGTCGAGCGCCAGCTTGGGATCAGCCATGCGGCCGGCAGCATTCAGACGAGGGATGAGCGAAAACGACAGGCCGTCGGCCGTAATGGTAGAAAGGTCGGCCTTGGCAAGTGCGGCAAGCGCGATATAGCCGGGACGGGCCGTCACGCGCATCTGTTGGATGCCCTCGGCGACCAGTGCGCGATTCTCGGGCGTGAGCGGCATCATGTCGGACACGGTGCCCAGCGCCGCGACCTCGATCAGCGAACGCCAATACGACGGCTTGCCCAAACGCTCGCCCAGGACCTGCACCAGCTTGAGCGCCACACCGGCACCGGCAAGCTCGCGCGAGGGACCCTCGTCCTCGAGCTTGGGGTCGGTCAGGGGCACGCCCTGCGGCACCTGGTCGGACGGCTCGTGATGGTCCGTGACCACCAAATCGATCCCCAGGCTCTCCAGATAGGAGACCTCCTCCTTGGCGGCAATGCCGTTATCGACGGTCACGATCAGGTTGGGTTGGGCGAGCTCGTTGACGCGGTCGAGCGCCGCACGCGACAGGCCGTAGCCCTCGTCAAAGCGATGCGGAATAAACGGCGTGACGTTGGCGCCAAACGAACGTAGCGCCTCGGTCAACAGACAAGTCGACGTAATGCCGTCGACGTCAAAATCGCCAAAGACCGCGATGTGCTCGTGGTTGCGAATAGCGCGCTCGACGCGGTCGGCAACGACCGCCATGCCCGGAATAATGAGTGGGTCGGCCCAGTCGCGATCGAGCGAAGGCGTCAAAAACAGCTGGCCTTCCTCGATGGATGTTATGCCGTGCGCAACCATAATGCGCGCCACCAGCCCGGGTATGCCCAGGCCAGCCGAAAGCTCCTTTTCGAGCTCGGGGTTTTGCCGAGCGACTGCCCAGCGATGCGTCGTCTTAAGCGATGACATAGGCGCCCACCCCCGATAGGGGCAGGTCGCCGCGATACCTCTCACGGTTCATAGCGATGAGTCCTCTGTGTATACCCGCTTCGGCAGGCAGATCTGTTGAACGGATTTATTATACCGTGCAGCGCGGACGCACAACGTCCAGCACGCCGCGGTTTCGATAAACGAGGGCGGTAATACCCTCGAAATAATCGAGCGTTTCTGACGCACGGACGCATGCGAGCGTCTAGCATATCCATTCAAAACGGATTCACGAGCAAAGGGAGTCACAAGAGCATATGAAGCAATGGGTTGGACTGGGCAAGTTTCTTGCGGGGCACATGCAGGTCATCGTTCCGATTTGCGTGACGCTCGGCGTGCTCTTTCCCCGGCAGATCGGCGTGCTCAAGCCCATCGTTCCCGCCCTGTTTGCCTTTATGACGTTCCAAGGTGCGCTCAGCAACACCTTTCACCAGGTGGCCGAGGTGTTCCGCCGTCCCCTACATTTGATTTTGGCGTTATTTGTCTCGGCCGTGCTCATCCCCATCGCGGCGTATGCCATGAGCTCACTGTTCTTTGGTTCCAACCCAAACCTTGTCTGCGGCATCGCGCTCGAGTACAGCGTACCCGTGGCAGTCACCGCCTTTATGTGGATTAGCATGTTCGGCGGCAACGGCCCGCTCGCGCTCACCATCATCCTGACGTCCTCGGTCATCTCGCCCGTGACGATTCCGCTCACGCTGAAGCTCCTGCTGGGTGCCACCGTCGCAATCGATGTTCCGGGCATGATGCAGAACACGGCCTTTATGATCGCCATCCCTGCCGTGTTCGGCATCGTGATCAACGAGCTCACGCGCGGATGGGGACATGAGAAACTCTCCCCCGCGCTTTCGCCCGCCTGCAAGTTCATGATGATGGGGGTCATCGCGTCCAACTCCACCGCCATGAGCGAGTACGTGTTGCACATGAATGTTGAGCGCTTGGAAGTCGCCCTCTTTATTTTGGTCTTCGCCATCAGCGGCTTTGTCGTCGGTTTTCTGGTCGCCCGTGCGTTGCACCTGCCGTATAGCGAGACGACCACCATGTGCTTTACCTGCGGCATGCGTAACATCTCTTCGGGCGCCGTCATCGCCACGCAGTACTTTCCAGGCGAAGTCGTGTTTCCCGTCATGTGCGGAACGCTGTTTCAGCAGGTGCTCGCCTCGGTTATCGGACATCTCTTTGAGCGACTGACCGGCGAGGAGCGCGCCGCCCAACGCAAGCGCGTCGAGGCCGGCCGCGACGCCATGGGACGCTAGACTGTCCGCGTTACGCGGGTGTTAGTCTTGCTATACGAGCGTTTCCAGATGCGCACGCAGGCGATCAGCATCGATATCGAGCGTGGTCTCGGCATTAACCTGGGCCAAACGATAGCCGACAAAGTAGGGCGAAACCACCCAACGCGGAAGCGCCTTGGCAATGGTCCGGCCGTCCATGTGGTAGAAGAACAAGTTGTACGACTCCGCGCGGCCGCCGTGGTGCTCGTGCAGGATATAGCGCAGGGCCACCTGAATCGCATCGGCAAACAGGTCCGCTTCGGCTTGGTCGCGGGCGTCGTCGCTGGCGGCGATTCCCTGTGGAGCCGAGACGTTGACCTCAAAGAATCCCATAATCGGTTCGGTTGAGATGTTGACCGAGATTCTCCCCTGCTGCCAGACAGCGATGCCTTCAAAGTTGGCTAAGGTCAGCGCCGCATAGCCGTCCTCCTGTTCCAAGCCCACAATCTGCATGTGTGGATGGACGAGGCTGCCGCCCGAAAGCGGACCTTTGTTCTTATACATGAGTACACTGCGGTACTGCTGGGAATCGATCATCTGCTGCCAACAGCCCAGAGCAAACCGCATCACATGGTGGAGTTCATCCGGCTCATAGGTCACCAAGTCGGCATCGTGATCTGCCGATTCAATCAACACGGTTTGACGGGTGGCGCGCAAGGTCTTGAACCTATTCTCGAGCCAGATGCAGTCACCATCGCGCTGGATGATGTTGGCGAGCCCCTCCGTGTCACAAAAGGGGCACGCGGTGCCAGGGCGACGATTATCGTCGGGCTTACCGCTCGCCTGCTGGACGTCAAATACCAGCGCCACGGGTTATACCTCCAGCGGCACGATCTTGGTGCCATGGAGTTCGGAGACGCCCAGTGCCGCCGCCACGGTATCGCGATTGGCCGTGGAAATGCCGCCACCGGGAAGAATGGTCAGGCGGTCGCCCGCATACTCGACAAGACGCGACAGGTGCTCCAGGTTGTCCTCGATCGGCGTTCCGGCAGCACCACCATGCGTCAGGATGCGCGTGATGCCGCAGTCGGCGAGTGTGTCAATGGCATCGAGCTGAGCCTCGAGCGAGAGCTGGTCAAAGGCCATGTGGAAGGTGATATCGATGGCCCCGCGCTTGCACTCCTCGGTCGCGCAGCCCGTAGCCATCACGAGGGCGCCGAGGGTGAGCTCGTCGAGCGCCCAGCCGCCGGCACAGGGCTTGCAGCAGCCAAAGACCAGGCCGTCAACGCCGGCGCTCACGGCAAGACCCAAGTCCATCTCCATCATGCGCAGCTCGTCCTGGTTGTAGTGAAAGTCACCGCCACGCGGGCGAATCATGCACATCACTCGCGCGTCATGCTCGTGAGCATAGCTGACCGTAGTGCTGATAACGCCGGCCGAGGGCGTGGTACCACCGACGGCAAGGTTGTCGCACAACTCGATGCGCTTAGCACCGGCATCGATAGCCGCCGGCACACGCTCAAAGCTCTCGGCACAAAACTCGTACAGCATAGATAGCCCCCAGGAGACATTTCGATTTCCACACGGCATTGTCGCACGTTAAATAGCAACCCGCACGATGGAACAAAACCTTGACAAGGAGTGTCCCAAAGTGCCGGCACATAAGGAACGTCCCCAGGTGCCACCTTGAGCGATGGATACTCATTTAAGTACGTCCCCAATGAGTACCCGCAGGGGACAGACAGACCGGACTCCCTATACGACAACTGTTGACATCATATACTATGTGTCATATAGTAGGTGTTACATAGTATACTACGAAAGGAGGTGTGCGGATGGAGGCACAGATGAAGCGCGGCTTCCTCGAGGCCTGCGTGCTCGCGGCCGTCTCGGGCGAGGAATCCTACGGCTATCAGATCGTGAAGGACGTGCCCGCGAGTATGGGGCTCACGGAATCCACGCTCTATCCGTTGCTCAAGCGCCTGGAGAAGGCGGGCTGCATCACCGCGCGCTCCGCCGAACACAACGGGCGGCTGCGGAGGTACTACCGCATCACGGACGCCGGGCGCGAGCGTATCGCCGAGTTCCTCGCCGAATGGCCATCCGTGCAGGAGATCTACCGTTACGTGGAGGGGGCGCACCATGACGCGCGATGAGTTCTTGAACCGGCTGGGCGAGCTTCTGGCCTGCCTGCCGGCAGATCAGGTAAAGGAAACGCAGGAGTTCTACGCGGAGGCCATCGCCGACCGTATGGAGGACGGCATGACGGAGGCCGAGGCTGTGGCCGCCATGGGCACGCCCGGTGAGGTCGCCGAGGCAACGCTCGACGAACTGCCCGCCGTGCCGCGCGCGATCGCGAGGACCAAGCGCAAGAGCACGGCACTTCTATGGGCGCTCGCCATCGTGGGCTCTCCGGTATGGATTCCGCTGCTGCTCGCGTTCGTCGCCGTTGCCGCTGCAGTCTACATCTGTATTTGGGTTCTTGCGCTCTGCGTGTGGATCGTGGCCGCGGCATTCGGGGGCGCGGGCCTGGTAGGGCTCCTGTTCGCCGTGGACGGCATCATTATCGGGCATGTTCCGTACGTTTTGGCCTCGATGGGAATGGGATTCGCTTCCATCGGTGTGGCGCTCCTCACGGGAGCCGGCGCCTGGACGGCGTCCAAGCAGATCGCGCGCCTCTCTGCCCTTTGGGCGAAGAAAGCCGTTTCGCCCTTCTGGAAAGATCGAGGCAATAAGAGCCGCATGGGCGCCGAAGCGGCGCCGCTCACGGCATAGGAAGGAGTGCAAACATGTCCAGCGTAAAAAGGATTTACCTTGCCGTAGCGGGTGGGCTTGTTGCCACGGGGCTCGTCCTGGCTGCTATCGGATTTGTGGCCTCCGGCTTTAACCTCGCTGTGCTCAACACGCAGATCGACCTGCGCGATGACACCATCATTCTGGGTGGTGTTGAAATAGACGACCCGACAGGGCTTCCACTCATCGAGCAGCTTGCCGAGGTCGGCGAGATCCATATTGGATCTGCAACGACTGGTTCGTCTTCTCCTCGCAAATGATCGAGCTCGTAGCAGCCGTCCCCCCCTTCGGGCGCACCACGACGGGCATGAGCACGCCGCGCTCGGAGCCTTTTTGCGAGACCTTCCGTCACGCTCTTCCTGCGTGGTGAACCGGTCATCGACCGACGAGAGGCTGATGGGAATCTCTCGACTTCGGGCCAATCCCGCTCACCGATCTGGTCTTCCTTCGTGATGCGCACATAAGCGAGCAGACACCGCGCAGTGCTTCAGCGCGGCCGCACTTCCACGTCTATGACGGAGGTGCCCGGCGGCGTCTTGGCAATCCCCTTGTTTGCAGGCGTTAGCGCGTGGGGATCGCCCACTCGGGGGTCGAGGCCGCCGAGGACGGCGGCGAACCTCGCGGTGCCATTCGACATCGCGAGGTTCCCGGACCATGACCACCTGGCCTCGTACCGCGGCATAGCCCCAAGGGTGAGGAGCTTCGGCACGTCGATCAGGGCGCCCGCGCAGCGTCGGCCGGTCCGCCGTTCGGCAGAACGGCGGAAGTCCCTAGCCGCCCAGGTAAGCCTTGCGGACGTTGTCGTCGTGCAGGAGCTCTTGACCGGTGCCGGTCATGGTGATCTTGCCGGTCTCGAGCACGTAACCGCGTGTGGCGATGGAAAGTGCCATCTGCGCGTTCTGCTCGACCAGGAGCACCGTGGTGCCGGCCTTGTGCAGGTCCTCGACAATCTGGAAGATCTGCTCAATCAGAATCGGCGCCAGGCCCATGGAAGGCTCGTCGAGCATGAGCAGCTTGGGGTTGCTCATAAGGGCGCGGCCCATAACGAGCATCTGCTGCTCGCCGCCCGAAAGGGTGCCGGCGACTTGGCGACGGCGCTCCTTCAGGCGCGGGAACTGCTCGTAGACGCGCTCAAGGCCCGGAGCAACCGTGGACTTGGGCTGCGTGTAGGCGCCCATCTCCAGGTTCTCCTCGACCGTCATCTGCAAAAAGGCGCGACGGCCCTCGGGCACCTGGGCCAGGCCCTTACCAACCAGCTTATCGGCGGGCGTATGAGTAATGTCCTCGCCCATAAACTTGATGGAGCCGGTCTTGGAGCGCAGCAGGCCCGAGACGGTCTTGAGCGTTGTGGACTTGCCGGCACCGTTCGCACCGATCAGAGCCACGATCTCGCCCTCGTTGACGTTAAAGGAGATGTCCTTGATGGCGTGGATGGCGCCGTACCAGACGTTGATGTTGTAGACGGAAAGCATCGGCTCTGCCATTTAGTTCTCCCCCTTATCCTGCTTGCCCAGATATGCCTCGATAACGGCGTCGTTGTTCTGGATTTCCTCTGCCGTGCCCTTGGCGATGACCTTACCAAAGTTGAGTACGCAGATACCCTCGCAAATATTCATGACGAGCGACATGTCGTGCTCGATAAGCATGATGGCGATGCCAAAGGTGTCGCGAATCTTAACGATGTTCTCCATGAGCTCCGCGGTCTCGGACGGGTTCATGCCGGCGGCAGGCTCGTCGAGCAGCAGCAGCTTGGGGTTGGTGGCAAGCGCGCGGACGATCTCCAGGCGGCGCTGAGCGCCGTAAGGCAGCGAGCCGGCCTGTTCGTTTGCCAGATGCTCCATATCAAAGATGGAGAGCAGCTCCATGGCACGCTCATGGGCGGCCTTCTCGTGCTTCCAGTACGTCGGCAGGCGCAGCACGCCCTCAAAACCGGAATAGCGCTCCTGGTTGTGCAGACCGACCTTGACGTTGTCCTCCACCGTCATGGTGTTGAACAGGCGGATGTTCTGGAACGTACGGGCAATGCCCATGCGGTTGACCTGGTAGACCGACTTGCCCGAGGTGTCCTCACCGTCGAGCAGGATGGTGCCGTGCGTGGGCTGATACACCTTGGTGAGCAGGTTGAAGACCGTGGTCTTTCCGGCACCGTTGGGGCCGATCAGACCGGCGATCTCGGTCTTGCCGATAGTCAGGCTAAAGTCGTCGACTGCCTTAAGGCCACCGAACTCAATGCCCAGGTGGATGCACTCGAGTGCCGGGCGCTGGCCCAGATCGCGATCGGGAACGATGGCGCCAGAAGGATACGGGACCATCTTACCCTTGTTGAACTCAAATTTACTGGGCATCGGCTGCCACCTCCTTCTTGGAAGCAAAGCGGTCCTTAATGCGTGCGAAGAACGCCTTGAGCTGCGGGTTGTTGGTAAAGATCATGACCAGGATCAACACGATGGCGTAGATGAGCATGCGGTAGTCCGAGAACTGACGGAGCAGCTCGGGAAGCACCGTGAGCAACGCCGCCGCGATGACGGAACCGCGCATGTTGCCCAGGCCGCCCAGGACCACGAACACCAGAATGAGGATCGACGTGTTGAAGTCGAACTTGGTGGCGGAGAGCTGCGAGAAGTTACCGCCGAAGAGAGCTCCGGCAGCACCGGCGAGGGCAGCGGAAACCACGAAGGCGATCATGCGGTACTCGGTGACGGAGATGCCTACGGACTCGGCTGCAATCTTGTTATCGCGCACGGCCATGATGGCACGGCCGGTACGGCTGCGAACCAGGTTGAGTACAATCACGAGCGCGACCATAACCAGGATGGCGCCGGCAAGGAAGGTCGAATAGGTCGACACGCCCGATGCGCCCTGGGCACCCTTGATGATGGCGGTGCCGTCCTCAAGCAGGTGCAGGTCGTCGATCGTAGAGTTGCCCGTGATGTTAAAGATCACGTGCAGACCGCGGGAATCGACGCCCACAATGAGGCAGGTGACGATCTCTTTGATGATCTCGCCAAAGGCCAGCGTCACGATAGCCAGGTAATCGCCGCTCAGGCGAAGGACCGGGATGCCGATCAAGAAGCCCAGGATGGCGGCAGCGATAGCGCCGACCACAATGCTGATGATCAGGCGCATCGGATCGGACGGAACGGCGCTCTCCAGCGCGACGGCGGTAACGATGCCCGTATAGGCGCCGACACTCATAAAGCCCGCGTGGCCCAGCGACAAGTCGCCCGCAATACCGACGACGAGGTTGAGCGAGATGGCCATAACGATGTAGGCCGTGATGGGAACCAGCTGACCGGCGATCATGCGCGGGATCATATGGTTGGACTGCATAAAGAACACGATGGCGAATGCCACGATGCACATGGCGTACGTGACAAAGTCGTGACGCGTCTGCTTGTCTTTAAGGAACTTCATAACGCTCACCTACACCTTCTCGGGGACGTACTTGCCCAAGAGGCCGGCAGGCTTGACGAGCAGGACGATAATCAAAACACCAAAGACGATGGAGTTGGCAAGGCTCGTGGAAATGTAAGCCTGAGCCATCGCCTCGATGATGCCGATGAGAATGCCACCGACAAAGGCACCGGGGATGGAGCCGATGCCACCGAAGACAGCGGCATCGAAGGCCTTGATGCCAGGCATGGCACCCGTCGTGGGCTGCAGCACCGGCGAGTAGGAGCACAGCAGCACGCCGGCGATGGCGGCAAGGGCGGAGCCGATGGCGAACGTCATCGAGATGGTGCGGTTGACGTTGATGCCCATGAGCTGAGCGGCGGCCTTGTCCTCGGACACGGCGCGCATGGCTTTGCCCATCTTGGTCTTGCCTGTAAAGAACATCAGGCCGGCCATGATAACCAGGCAGGCGACGATGGTGACGAGCGAGACGGCGCTTACGTTAAACTTGGCCAAGAACTCCGGCACCTGGAAGGTGACGAGCGAAGTAAAGTTCTTGGGCGTGGCGCCCCACAGGAGCTGCGCGGCGTTCTGCAGGAAGTAGGACACGCCGATGGCCGTGATCAGAACGGCCAGCGGGCCCGCCTGACGCAGCGGCTTGTATGCCAGACCCTCGATGAGAACACCGAGAACCGTGCAGACCACACAAGAGAGAATTACAGATGCCCAGCCCGGGAGGCCGAGATACGACGTGGCGCAGAACGAGACATAGGCACCGACCATGATGACGTCGCCGTGAGCGAAGTTGAGCATCTTGGCGATACCGTAGACCATGGTGTAGCCCAACGCGATGATGGCGTAGACGCTGCCCATGGACAGGCCGTTGACCAGGTATTGGATAAAGACCGTCATGTTCCACATCCCCCTTTCGAATAGGTTTCCAGTTGATGTATGAAACAGGGACGTTACATCGTCCCTAGATACCAAGCAAGCAGGGAAGGCCAAAACCTCCCCTGCTTGGGATCAAAACCGCTCTATGTAAGGCGGCCTATTAGGCCTGTACGTACTTGCCGTCGGTAATGACGTACGCCGTCGGGTCCTTCTGGACCTGACCCTTGTCGTTCCAGGAGAGCTTGCCAGTCAGGCCGTCAACAGTAATCTTGAGCATAGCCTCGGGAAGCTTCTCGGCAACCTCGGTGGGGTCGGCGTCGACGCCCAGGCCGGCCTCCTTAAGAGCCTCGACCACAGCATGCACGCCGTCGTAGGCGTCGGCGGCAAACTGGTCGGGGGTATCGCCGTACTTATCCTTGTAAGCGTTGACGAAGTCGGCATTCTTCTCGTCGTCGGCGGAGAACGGGGTCATGAGCAGCAGACCCTCGGCAAGAGAGGTGTCGAAGCCCTCAACGCCCAGGATGCCGTCCATGCCGTCGCAGCCCATCATCTTGACGTCGTAGCCCATGTCCTTGGCGTTCTTGAGCAGGACGGACGCCGGCGTGTAGTAGATCGGCGCAAAGATCATGGTGGCGCCTGCCTGCTTGGCCTTGGTCAGCTGGTTGGTAAAGCTCGTGGCGGAGTCGTCCTTAAAGGTCTCCTCGTCGACAATCTCAAGCTTAGACTTAGCGGCCTGGGCCTTAAAGGAATCTGCGATGCCCGAAGAATAGGCGTCGCCGGAGTTATAGAACAGCACGAACTTCTCGTTCGCATACTTCTCTGCCAGGAACTTGGCAGCGTTGACACCTTGGTTGGGGTCGGTAAAGCAAACCTGGAAGACGCAATCCTTGCCCTTGGTAACGTCCTCGGAGGACGCGGACGGGGTGATCATGAACGTCTCGGGGTCGTTGCCGCACTCGGCGGCAACGGCGACCGACGCACCCGTGGTGGTCGGACCGACGAGGGCCTGCATGCCCCAGTCGAGCAGGGTGTTGAAGGCGTTGACGGCCTTCTCGCCGTCCGCCTGGTCGTCCTCGGCCTTGCTGACAAGCGGCAGCTCCTTAGTCGAGAAATCCTTGCAGCCAAGCTCGACAGCCTGTGTAACGGACTTGCCGTAGGACGCGTTGGCGCCGGTCAGCGGGCCGATGGTGCCGATCTTAAACGAAGCGTCGCCCGACGCGGAACCGCTGTCGCCGCCGTTGGAGGAGCAGCCAGCTAGAATGGACATCGCCCCCAGACCTGCTGCGCTCGCGATAACGCTCCTGCGATTCATAACAGGGTTCAATGACTTACCGGTGGGGCTCGACATGCGGCTCTCCTCTCAAATCTCGTCGGGTTTCGGTTACCCGACAGGCCATCCTTCGCCGTGTTCGGCGTTCGCAAAATACTAGACGCTTTAGTTAAGGAAAGTGGCGATTATTTCAACTTTTCTTTGGATTTGTTCGTTTATCCATAATTCTGCGTATTTCTATTACTTTATGCAGTAATGCCACTTTATTGTGTGAAAGTAATGTTTCCGTTCTGTTACAGGCGTCCCTGCCCTGAATAAAACGGCCTCACCGGTCGCGCTTTATGCGCACTTAGGCGGCGATGTACTTGCCGTCCTGAATCACATAGGCTGTGGCGGGCTTTTCGACCTGGCCCTTGTCGTTCCACGTCAGCTCGCCCGTCAGGCCCTCGATCTTGATCTTGCGCATGGCGTGGGCAAGGTCGTCGGCAATATCGGCACCGTCAGCCGTAATGTCGATGCCCGCTTTATCGATAGCCTCGGCAATCGCATGGACGCAGTCATAGGCATCGGCGGCAAACTGATTGGGCGTCTCGTCGTAGGCGTCCTTATAGGCCTTGACGAAGTCGGCGTTCTTCTCATCGTCAGCAGAGAACGGGGTCATGAGCAGCACGCCCTCGGCAAGAGAGGTATCGAAGCCCTCAACGGAGAGCAGGCCGTCCATGCCGTCGGTGCCCATAAGCGTCATGTCGTATCCCATGTCCTTGGCGTTCTTGAGCAAAACGGACGCCGGCGTGTAATAGATCGGAGCAAAGATAAGCGTGGCGCCGGCCTCCTTGGCCTTGGTGAGCTGGTTGGTAAAGCTCGTGGAAGAGTCGTCCTTAAAGGTCTCGGTATCGACGACATCGAGCTTGGACGCCTTGGCCTGCTCGGCAAAAGCGTCGGCAACGCCCGAGCTATACGTATCGCCGGAGTTGTAGAACAGGGCGATCTTGGCATCCGCGTACTTCTCGGCCAAGAACTTCGCGGCGCTGGCGCCCATGGTGGGATCGGTGAAGCAAACCTGGAAAACCGTGGTCTTATCCTTGGTAACGTCGAGCGACGAGGCCGAAGGCGTGACCATGAGCATATCGTCGGCGATCTCGCCAGAGACAGCGACGGCGGCACCGGTGGTGACGGGGCCGACGAGCGCCTGCATGCCCCAGTCGCACAAGGTATTGAAGGCGTTGATGGCCTTCTCGCCGTCAGCGACGTCATCCTCAGACTTAAGCGAGAGCTTGAGGTCCTTGGTCGAAAAATCCTTGGCGGCAAGCTTGGCACCCTTCTCGGCCGAAACGCCATAGGTTGCCGCGGCGCCGGTCAGAGGGCCGATGACACCGATCTTGAAGGTCTTGCCGTCATCGGTGGGGCCGCCGTCCGAGCCACCCGACGAGCAACCAGCGAGTGCCGCGGTGCTACCGAGCGCCGCGGCACCGGCGAGAAAGTTCCTACGGCTGAGCGTGCTGTTGATGTTGAACATGGTGTCCCCCTTTTCGCTGGCCGCGGTGCGGCCGTCTTGCGGTACAGGGCAAACCTTATGGTGCAAACGTTGACAGTTTGTTACGGAAGTTCGTTTGTAGCGAGCGTGTTTCCAATGTTTCCGCAGCGTTTCGGGGGTGGCGTTTTGTGCTGCTCCCGCTGCCAGGCAAGCACGCGCCCGCACTTCACGCTAGAATGCACTCAACCTTTAAGCGGTTAATCCATCCATAAGATGCACGAAGGAGCTATCTATGAGCGAACCCCTGCGCACCGTGAACGTCGGCCTCATCGGTCTGGGAACCGTCGGCGGCGGCGTGGCCCGTCTGATCAAGAGCCACCACGATGAGTACCTGGCCGCCTACGGCATCGACCTTAAGCTGACCCGCGCCTGCGCGCTTGCCTGGGAGCAGGCCGAAGCCGCCGGTATTGAGCGCGAGGCCTTTACGAGCGACTGGCACGACGTCGTCACCGACCCCGCCGTCGATATCGTCGTCGAGCTCATCGGCGGCGAGCACCCCGCGACCGAAATCTTCACCACCGCCTTCGAGAACGGCAAGCACGTCGTCTCTGCCAACAAGGCCCTGCTGGGCCGTCATGTCGAGACGCTCGCCGAGAAGGCGCGCGCGTGCGGCGTGCAGATTAAATGCGAGGCCAGCTGCGGCGGTGGCATCCCCATTGTCAGCACGCTCGAGCACGACCTGGTGGGCAACAAGATCCTGACCATCGCTGGCATTCTCAACGGCACCACCAACTACATCCTGTCGCGCATGGACGCCGAGGGCGCCGATT
Source organism: Coriobacteriaceae bacterium AM113-163 (assembly GCA_027673765.1). Taxonomy (GTDB): domain Bacteria; phylum Actinomycetota; class Coriobacteriia; order Coriobacteriales; family Coriobacteriaceae; genus Collinsella. Next base: position 44,625 of record JAQDWB010000012.1, on the reverse strand, counting down.
ACGCTGACGTGCTCGCCGACGCCCAGGCAAAGGGCTATGCCGAGGCCGACCCGTCCGCAGACGTCGACGGCTTCGACGCCGCCAGCAAGACGGCAATCCTCGCTTCCATCGGCTTTGGCACCCGCGTGACCACCGACGATGTCTACCAGCAGGGTATCCGTACCATCGGCGCCGAGGACATTGCCCAGGCCCGCGAGCTCGGCTACACCATCAAGCTGCTGGGCATCGCACGCAACACCGACGCCGGCGTCGACGTCCGTGTGCATCCCACGCTGATCCCCGCCGACCACATGCTTGCCAAGGTCAACGGCGCCATGAACGCCGTCTACGTGGTAGGCGACGCCGTGGGCGAGACCATGTTCTACGGTGCCGGCGCAGGCTCCTTCCCCACCGCGAGTGCCGTCGTGGGCGATATCCTGTCGCTCTCCGAGCAGATCAGCCGCGGCGTGGCTCCGCTGCCCGAGATTGAGCCCTATGGTCACAACCTCGCCTTTAAGCCCATGGACGAGCTCCAGACCAAGTACTATGTGCGCCTGAAGGTCGCCGACCGCGTGGGCGCCCTGTCCGAGACGGTCGACATCTTTGCCAAGCACAACATCTCGATCTCGCTCATCAACCAGGTCGAGGACGGCAAGTCGGGCGTCAGCGATGCCTGCTCGGTCATCTTCCTGACGCACCGCGCGCTCGAGAAGGACGTCCAGGCTGCCGCCGCCGAGCTTGCCAGCGTCGACTGCGTAGCCGAGGTCGCCAACGTCCTGCGCATCGAGGACGTCGAGGCCTGGACCGAAGGCGTCATGGCCAACTAGCCCAACACTCGCTTAACAATACGCGCCTCGGGGGCTCCCGTCCTATGTGGGACGGGAGCCCTTTTCAATCCGGCTTCTAAGCACAGCGGCAAAGCGGCATTTGCACGAGCCGTTCATCGGTAGCGCGGGTTACCGTTCACCGATATGCAAACGCGGCCGATTCCGGCTATCGCTACGCTGTGCTGCGAATGTCCGCCCGCGATGAGAGGAAGCACCATGTTGCTCGAGGGCAAGAAAGCAATCATCACCGGAGGCACGCGCGGTATCGGCTATGCCATCGCCTGCCGTTTTATCGAGGAAGGCGCTGCCGTCACCGTCTTTGGCTCGCGCCAGGAGACTGCCGACGCGGCCGTTGAGAAGCTAGTAGCCGCCTATCCCGAGGCCAAGGTCTGGGGCCGCTCCTGCGACCTCACCTCGCTCGAGGCCGTGACCGAGGCCTTTACCCAGGCTGCAGCCGACATGGGCGGCCTTGACACGGTCGTCAACAACGCCGGCATCTCCCAGCGCTCGCCCCTTTTGGATTACACGGCCGAAGAGTTTGCAAAGGTCATGGACCTCAATGTCGTCGCCGTCTTTAACGGTCATCAGGCGGCCGCCAAGATCATGACCGAAGCCGGCCACGGCGGCACCATCACCACCACGAGTTCGATGGTCGCCAAGTACGGTCAGCCCTCCGGCGTCGGCTATCCCACGTCCAAGTTTGCCGTCAACGGCATGGTCCAGTCGCTCTCGCGCGAGCTCGCCCCCATGGGCATTCGCGTCAACGCCGTCGCACCCGGCGTGACCAAGACCGACATGGTCGCCAACCTGCCCGAAGAGGTCATCAAGCCCATCATCGCCACCATTCCGCTGGGCCGCATGGGCGAGCCCGAGGATGTCGCCAACGCCTTCGTTTTCTTGGCGAGCGACATGTCCGCCTACGTCACAGGCGCCGTGCTCCCCGTCGACGGAGCTGCCCGCTCCAAAGAGGCCACGAGCTTCGGCCACAAACCTCAACATAGCTCAACCAAAGAAGGCGCGCTGCCCGCATCAACTGCAGGCAGCGCGCCTTCTTCTGTTATGAAAGGGAAACTATGTCCCAGTATTTCGGACCAGAACGGGGCACGGTTTCCCCCAGGACTTCCTTGCGGAAACTGCATCCCACTCTGAGCGCCCATTCCGGGACACAGTTTCCCAACGGCCCCCGTTTCGGAAACCACATCCCGTTCCGAGCCTTCAAAGCGGGACGCGGCTTCCCCGAGAAAGTATCGACTACTTACCGTCGTCGTCTTCGGCTTCTTCGCGCGCATAGAGCTCCAGCATGCGGCGGCGGTATTCGCGCACAGCGAGCTTGGCGCGCTCCAGGCGGCGGCGCTCACGCGGAGTCAGCTCGGACGGGTCGACCTCGTCTCCATAGGTCTTATCGGCAAGCAGGTGCGCCGCGTCCACGATGCGGGCATCGATGTGGCCGCTCGCTGCCTCGGCGGAAAGACGCTCGGCAATCGTATCGAGCGTAGGCAGGCCCTCGAATACGCGACCATGGCCATGCGAGGTCAGCAGCTCGTGCTCGCGCGCGAGCAAGCTCGCTAGGTCGTGGTGGGCGCGCAAGATGTCGAGCGCATCGGATGGATGCTCGGCAACCTCTGCCACGGCGGCGACCGGTGCGGCATCCACCACGCGGTAGAAGAGCTGCGCGAGCAATGGCATCAAGAACACCGTGATGGCACCGGCGGCAACCATGACCGACGCAATATCTTGCGACAGCGCGCCCGCGTTGACGGCAACGCTTGTCACGGCAACGATGATCGGCAGGGCCGTGGTGCAGTACAGGGCCACGGTAATGCGGCCATACGCCGACACATCGCGCGTCGCAGGACAAATGCTCATAGAAATAAGAATGGGCACGGCACGAATAATCAGCAACGCCACGATAAAGCCCGCAAGCAAGCCCGGGCGCGACACCACGGCCGTCAGGTCGATCTTTGCGCCCGATACGGTAAAGAACACCGGAATCAAAAAGCCGTAGGCCAGGCCATCGAGCTTGGTCTCGAGCGTATGGTTGCCCTCGGGGATGATATAGCGCAGGACAAAGCCGGCGGCAAAAGAACCCAACACGATGTCGAGATCAAAGACAGCTGAGAACGCCACGAGCGTGACCAGGATGAGCACCGTCAGGCGCACGAAGGTCTGCGACGTGGTATCGGCGCGCTCCTCAACAAACGCAAAGAAGCGGCTGCCGACGCGCTTGGAGCGGCTCGGGACCACGGCCAGCAACACGCAAACCACCGCAAACAAGCCAAGGATTACGAGCGTTTGGATGCCAGTGCGGGCAGACAGCAGCACCGACATGGCGAGCACAGGGCCGAGCTCGCCCCAGGTGCCATACGCGAGAATCGAGTCGCCCACACGCGTGCCAGTGAGCGAGCGCTCACGCATAATGGGCACGAGCGTGCCGAGCGCCGTAGAAGTGAGGGCAAGCGTCACGGCGATACCGTCGAAATGACTGACCGAGAACCACGGGGTAAAGCGCACGGCAAGCCAGGCGATACCAAACGTGACGACCCACGTCGCCAAGCCGTAGCGCCCCTCGACGCCCGTGATGCTCTTGGGGTCGATCTCAAAGCCGGCAAGCAGGAACAAGAAGGCCAGACCGAGCTCGGACACAAGCGAGACCTCGGCATCTACATGGATGACGCCGAGCATATGGGGTCCCAGCACCGCACCGAGCACGAGCAAAAAGACCGTCTCGGGAACGGGTTTTCCAGGAATCGCCGAGGCGATAAAAGGACTCGCAAAGGCCACGAGTGCGATGATGGCGAGCGAAACGAATGCCATGTGATGCCTTTCTCTTGATTGCGCATCACTGTAGCACCCTCGCCGTCCTCAACGCGCCACGAGCTGTCGTATCATAGTGAGGTTTACAAACATGTGGCTCAAGGCGACCGCGAGGCTTGCCCCGTAAACCGACCGCTGCCGCATACCGTACCGTACGCCCAACCGATCAGGAAGGCAGGAACCAATGGTCTCTCGTATCTACGTGGAGAAGAAACCCGGGTTCGACGTCGAGGCTCAGCAGCTCAAGGGCGAGCTGACCGAAATTCTCGGCATCAAGGGCATCGAGGCCCTGAGGATTATCAACCGCTACGACGTCGAGGGCATCGACGAGGAGCTTTTCCGCTCCTGCGTGCCGACCGTCTTTAGCGAGCCCCAGGTCGATGTGACCTACGACGAGCTCCCCGCAAGCGATGACGCCGTCTTTGCCGTCGAATTCCTGCCTGGCCAGTTTGACCAGCGCGCCGACTCCGCCAGCGAGTGCGTGCAGCTCATCAGCCAGGGCGAGCGCCCCGCCGTGCGCTCCGCCAAGGTCTATATGATCTCGGGCGCTCTGGACGAGGCCGCCATCGATGCCATCAAGCACTACGTGGTGAACCCCGTCGAGGCGCGCATCGCCTCGCTCGACCTGCCCGAGACGCTGTACATAGAGACCCCCGAGCCCCAGCCCGTCGAGGTGCTCGACGGTTTCCGTGAGCTCGACGAGGCCGGCCTTGCCGCCTTTATTTCCGAGCGCGGTCTCGCCATGGACGAAGCGGACATCGCCTTCTGCCAGCAGTACTTCCGCGATGAGGACCGCGACCCCACCATCACCGAGATCCGCGTGATCGACACCTATTGGTCCGACCACTGCCGCCACACCACCTTCGGCACCGTCCTGGATGACGTGACGATCGACGACGCCGTGGTGCAGCAGGCCTTCGACCGCTACATGGAGATGCGCCACGAACTCGGCCGCGACGCCAAGCCCGTCTGCCTCATGGACATGGGCACCATCGGCGCCAAGTACCTTAAGAAGACCGGCGTCATGACCGATGTCGACGAGTCCGAGGAGATCAACGCCTGCACCGTCAAGGTGAAGGTCGATGTCGATGGCGAGGACCAGGACTGGCTGTTCCTCTTTAAGAACGAGACCCACAACCACCCGACCGAGATCGAGCCCTTCGGCGGTGCCGCCACCTGCGTGGGCGGTGCCATCCGCGACCCGCTGTCGGGCCGCAGCTACGTGTACCAGGCCATGCGTGTCACCGGCGCCGGCGACCCCACCGTCCCCGTGTCCGAGACGCTCGAGGGCAAGCTGCCGCAGCGTAAGCTCGTGACCACTGCTGCCGCCGGCTACTCCAGCTACGGCAACCAGATCGGCCTTGCCACCGGTCAGGTCAACGAACTCTATCACCCCGGCTACGTCGCCAAGCGCATGGAGGTCGGCGCCGTCGTGGGCGCTACCCCGGCAAACCACGTGCGTCGCGAGTGCCCCGCCCCCACCGACAAGATCATCCTGTTGGGCGGCCGCACCGGCCGTGACGGCATCGGCGGTGCCACCGGCTCCTCCAAGACCCAGAACACCGAGTCCATCGAGACATCGGGCGCCGAGGTCCAGAAGGGCAACGCCCCGGTCGAGCGCAAGCTGCAGCGCCTGTTCCGCCGCGGCGATGCCTGCCGTCTGATCAAGCGCTGCAACGACTTTGGCGCCGGCGGTGTCTCGGTCGCTGTAGGCGAGCTTGCCGACGGCCTGTATGTCGACCTTGATACCGTGACCAAGAAGTACGACGGTCTTGACGGCACCGAGCTCGCCATCTCTGAATCCCAGGAGCGCATGGCCTGCGCCGTCGCCGACGGTGACGTCGAGGAGTTCATGGGCTACGCCGCCGAGGAGAACCTGGAGGCGACCGTTATCGCCGAGGTTACCGCCGAGCCGCGCATGCGCATGGCCTGGAACGGCGTCGCCATCGTCGATCTGTCCCGCGAGTTCCTCAACTCCAACGGTGCGCCCAAGCACCAGGTCGCCCACGTCTGCGCCCGCAGTGTGTGGCAGCCCAGCTGGGCCGGTACCACGCTCGCCGAGCGCATGACCTCGCTCGTCACCGACCTCAACGTCGCTTCCAACAAGGGCCTTTCCGAGCGCTTCGACTCCACCATCGGCGCCGCGACCGTGCTTATGCCTTTTGGCGGCAAGACGCAGCTCACCCCGAGCTCGGCCATGGTCGCCAAGTTCCCCGTGGACGGCGAGACCACCACAGCGAGTGCCATGGCATGGGGCTTCAACCCCTATTTGATGGAGGCCGACCAGTTTGCGGGCGCCTACCTGTCCGTGGTCGAGTCCATCGCCAAGCTCGTTGCCGCCGGCTTTGAGCACAAGCGCGCCTACCTCTCCTTCCAGGAGTACTTCGAGCGCCTGCGCACCGAAGCAGAGCGCTGGGGCAAGCCCATGGCTGCCGTCCTGGGTGCCCTTATGGCCCAGGTCGACCTGGGTGCCGGTGCCATCGGCGGCAAGGACTCCATGAGCGGTTCGTTTGAGGACGAGACCGGCGAGCTCAACGTTCCGCCGACCCTGATCAGCTTCGCCGTCGCCGTGGGCAAGGCCGCCCGCGCCGTCTCGCCCGAGTTCAAGGGCCTCACGCACCGCGTCGTCCGCATCGCCCCCGCCACCTACGGCGAGGATTACCGCCCCGACGCCCAGCAGCTGCTCGCCGCGTTTGACGCCGTCGAGGCGCTCACCGCCAACGGCAACGCCCTGGCCATCTCCACGCCCGGCTACGGCTGCGGCGCCGAGAGCCTCTTTAAAATGTGCGTCGGCAACCAGATCGGTATCGAGCTTGCCGAGGATGTGGACGTGGAGAGCCTCTTCACCCCGCTCTACGGTAGCTTTATCGTCGAGCTCGCCGAGGATGCCGAGCTGCCCGAGGTCGCCGACGGCGTTGTCGTCGAGCCCCTGGGCACCACCGTCGAGGGCTATGTCATCGACACCGGCTCCGAGGTCATCGAGCTCGCCGAGCTCCAGGAGGCCTGGGAGAGCGGCATCGAGGGCGTCTTCGCCTACCGCAGCGCCGGCAAGACCCCCGAGGTCGAGACCATCGACTTCCGCGCCAAGGATATCCACGTGTACGGCGACGCCAAGATCGCCCGCCCGCGCGTGATCATCCCCGTGTTCCCCGGCAACAACTGCGAGTACGACAGCGCCCGCGCCTTCCGTGCCGCCGGTGCCGAGGCCGACACCTTCGTGATCAACAACCTCACGCCCGAGGCCGTCGCCGAGAGCACCCGCGAGCTTGCCCGCCGCATCCGTGCAAGCCAGATCGTTATGATCCCCGGCGGCTTCTCGGGCGGCGACGAGCCCGACGGCTCTGCCAAGTTCATCACGGCGTTCTTCCGCGCTCCCGAGGTCACCGAGGCAGTCCGCGACCTGCTCAAGGCCCGCGATGGCCTGATGCTGGGCATCTGCAACGGCTTCCAGGCCCTGATCAAGCTCGGCCTGGTGCCCTACGGCGACATCGTCGACGCCACGCCCGATACGCCCACGTTGACGTTCAACACCATCGGTCGCCACCAGAGCCGTCTGGTGCGCACCCGCATCTCGTCCAACTTGTCCCCGTGGCTGTCGCAGTGCAGCCTGGACGACCCCTACACCGTCGCCATCAGCCACGGCGAGGGCCGCTTTGTCGCCAATGACGAAGTGCTCGCCCAGCTGATCGCCAACGGCCAGGTCGCCACGCAGTACGTGGGCGAGAACGGCAAGCCCAGCATGGATCTCTCCGTCAACCCCAACGGCTCCGCACTCGCCATCGAGGGCATCACGAGCCCCGACGGCCGCGTCCTGGGCAAGATGGGCCATGCCGAGCGTCGCGGCGACAACCTGTACCGCAACGTGCCCGAGCATGTCCCCGGCGATAAGTTCATGCCGATCTTTGAGAGCGGCGTGGCCTACTTCGCTTAAACCTTTCCCATCGGGTACAATCCCCTCGGGTAACAACACCCGCCACCGACGCATCCGGTGGCGGGTTCTTTTTTGCTTCGCGCATGCAGGAAGGACATCATGGAAAGCCGCAAGCCGTATCTCGCCACCCTGCCCGGACTCATCCTGGGTTGTCTTGTTTGCTGTACACTCTGGGGATCGGCCTTTCCCTGCATCAAGATCGGCTACGCACTCTTTGGTATCCCGGCGCACGATAGCGCCTCGCAGCTGCTCTTTGCGGGCTTGCGCTTCACGCTTGCCGGCGCCCTGGTTATCGTTGGGATGAGTGCGGCCCAACGCCGCCCCCTCATTCCGCAGGCTCGCGACATCAAGCCCATCTTTGTCTTGTCGCTCTTCCAGACTATCGGGCAGTACTTCTTTTTCTATCTGGGCCTCTCGCGCGCCAGCGCCATGTCGAGCTCCATCATCGAGGCCAGCGCCAACTTCCTCGCAATCCTCTTTGCCGCCCTGGCATTTCACACCGAGAAGCTCAATACGGCCAAGGTGCTTGGCTGTGCGCTGGGCTTTGCCGGCGTCGCGCTCGTCAACCTCTCGGGCGCAGATGGCACCTTTGGCTTCAGGCTCGATGGCGAGGGCTTTATCCTAGCCTCCACTGTCGCGGGTGCTCTTTCGACCTGCCTGATCGGCATCTTCTCGCGCAAGCATGACGGCGTCTTGCTCGCCGGCTGGCAGTTTTTAGTCGGAGGTTTGGTCCTTACCGTCATCGGGTTTTTGATGGGCGGCGCGCTCTCCCCCACCGCGATCATCCCCGCCATCGCACTCATTATCTATATGGCACTCATTTCCGCCGTCGCGTACTCGCTATGGTCGCGTCTGCTTGCCGTCAACCCCGTCAGCCGTGTGTCGGTCTTTGGCTTTATGAATCCAGTCTTTGGCGTACTGTTGAGCGCTCTGCTGCTCGGCGAGGGCGCTGGCACGAGCCCTGTTACCGTACTTGTTGCCCTGCTGTTGGTCTGCGGCGGCATCATCATCGTCAACAGGCCCAAAAAGGCCTAGCGAGCTCACCTTTTTAGGGAGGATGTTCGCACACTTTAGCTTAATGGAGTACATCGGAGAGCCGAGGGCCGCCATGCACGCAAGCTTGCACCCCTTTATCTAGCGTATCTGGATGCCAGCTTTCTTTTTCTCGGCCTTGACACGGTAGAGCTCCGCATCGGCAGCGCGAAGCAAGTCTTGCCAGGTATCGACGCCATCACCAACCCGTGCGTAGCCGATGGACATCCGCAACAGATACGGAACCTCGGCGCGCGCGAGCTCATCGTTGATTGTCGCGCACAGATGCATGATATCCTGTTCCGCCACTGCCTTTTGGAGCACCACGAACTCATCGCCACCATAACGTGCGATAAAGCCGCCAGACGCCGAGCAGACTTCTTTGAGCGCAGCGGATATGACCTGAAGAGCGTGGTCGCCCTCCACATGCCCATAGCGATCGTTAATCTGCTTAAAGCCGTCGCCGTCCATCATAAGCAGATATACATCTTCGGCCTGATCCACATTTGAGAAGAGCGACAGCATATAGGTCTCAAAACGGTTGCGATTGTTAAGTCCAGTCAACGGGTCGGTCGAGATGAGCTGCTCCTGGTAGATGATGTAGAGCAGCAACATGCTAATCATTATGCCGACACAAAGGCCGGGCACCGAGTATACGACCTGAAAGGTACCGCCCACCAGGGCCGGAATGGCGAAAAATGCCAAGGTTCGATAGATGGCCTTCGTCTGCAGGCTCTCGACCCTGCGAGATTGCACAAATGCATGCAGGGACGTATGTATAACGTAACAGTAGCTGACGATGGGCTGGATCATATAGGCAAAGCCGCGACGATACACGCCCTGCGAATCGATATAGAACAGGGCGTGCGTCCAGTAACTGGTAAACGCCAGCACGACCATCAGAGCCGTAGGCAACGCTACAAGCACCACCCTATAGCGCGAGGTCAAAAGGCGAGAACCCTGCACCGTCTCGGAATAGATAAACCAAATGAGACACGCGATAGCAAAGAGCGAAAACGAAACCGCGTTGGAAATCCAGTTGGCAGCAATGCCCAACGTGCCGTCCACACCGTCCGAAAGCGTCCAGATCATATCGAATAATATGTACGCGGCAGAGGTGTAGCCAAGCATGCTAAACAATAGCTGCTGGGTGCTCGAGAACAAGGAGCGACGACTTCGCACGGCAAGCCCGATAAGAACAATCATGCATAGCACGAACATCTCAATCTTGAGTGCCTTAACCACTAGCGCCATCCCTTCAATACCCAAGTGGTCAGAATCGCCCAATTCGAATCAGGGCAATAAACACCCCTTTACTCCGCAGGGGTAAAGGGGATAATAGCAGAGCGCCCGAACATCACTGCAAAACAGTTTCTGTTCGGGCGCCCATACGGCGCGAATTGCACACGCCGGCATCATTGATGGGTATCGATTGCTACTCGCCATCGATGTCAGTCGCGACGGCCTCCTCGATGGCCTCGACACCGACAGGCGACAGATCCTCCTTGCCTTGGCAGAACTTCTTGTCGACCCAGCCAGTCAGAATCGGAGCCATGATCGCCGTGATGATAACGGCGGTGGCGATCTGAGCGTACGCGGTGGGCGCAAGCTCGGCGTAACGCGGTGCGACCTCGGCGAGGGCAACCGGTGTGGTCATAGCCGTGCCGGCAATGGTGGAGCAAGCCACAGCGGCCTTGCCATTGCCGCCGCACAGACGCTCGAACGCAAAGGTGATGGGACCGACGACAAACAGCGTGACAAGGCCCAGCAAGATGCCGGAAATACCGCCGGTGATAAAGCTCGACAGGCTCATGGACGCACCGAGCTGAAATCCGATGACGGCAATCGCGGGATTGGCACCGGGAACCAGCAGGTTCTTGATAAACGGGAACAGGTTGCCCAGAACCATGCCAATAACGAGTGGCAAGATGGAGCCGATAATGGTGCCAATGGGAATGTTGGCGAGGCCGGAAACACCGAGGATGATCATCGTGACGGCGGGGCCAGCCGTAAAGAACAGGATACCGACGGCGCCCTGCTCGGACTCATCGCCGAACTCGCCCATGATGCCCGTATAGAGCGCCATGTTGCAAAACGTGATGCCGCCGATGATAGACACGGAGCTCAGACCCAGGAAGTTGTCGTTAAAGAAATATGCCACGCCCAGGCCGAGAGCCGCTGCGACGACCAGCTTGGGGATCAGCACGACGATACCGGTCTTGATGGCACCCGGCGTGGACTTAAAGCTGATGCCGGCGCCCACAAACAGCAGGATCGCGGCGACGATGGTATTGGAGCCACCGCGGCAGGCAGCCGTAAAGAAGCCGCCGATCTCAAAAACCTGCGGGCAGAAGGTGTTGAGCAAAAGACCGACGATCATCGGATAGATCATGATGTCGCCCGGGATGCGCGGGACCTTGAATTTCTTTTGCTCGTTGGCGGTCGCTTCCTGTGCCATGAAACCCCCATTTCCGCTGACGGGGTACAAAAGCCCACGTCACGCTTTGCTACAGTAAAGTTTGACCATGGTACCAGAAGAAATAGACCAGCTCTGTGAAAAATTCGACAAGTTGGGATGGAATGAGATTCGGCGCCCGCGACGCCACCCCTATATAAGGCTCAAGACGATATAGAGTACGATGCCCGAGACGCAGCACCACAGCATCGATTTTGTCTTGACCGCCACGACCACGACGCCGGCGGCCGCAATCCAGGGAACCAAGGCAGGCCAGAGCCCCGCGTCGAACGCGCCGGGACTCACCAAGTCGTTGGCGACCAGCGCGGCAAAGGCAGCGGGCGGGATATAGCCCAGGGCCTCGGTAATGCGGGGCGACAGGGTCCGCCCGCGCAAGGCGAACGCCGGCGCGATGCGAAAGAACGCGATAGCAGCCCACGACGACAGCCACAGAACCAAGAACTCGTTAACGGGCATCGCGGGCACCTCTTCCGTCAAATACAGCATCGCACGCCAGCGCAATGGTAATGCCGACCACGACGCTTGCCGGCACGGCAATATTCACGAGGCCCAAGAACTTGCATACGGCGACGGACACCGCGCCCGAAACCGCCGCGACAACGTTGCCGCGCGACAGCCGCTGCGAAAAGAGCAGGCAGATAAAGAGCGAGGTGCAGACAAAGGCTGCAATGGCGGTGGGAACATCGACAACGGCGCCGACGATGGCGCCCATCGTACACGATACGCCCCATGTTGCGATAAGGATCACGTTGAGCACAAAGGACTCGCGCGGGCCCCAATCCTCCCCTTCAACCAACTTGGCAAGCGAGATGCCATATGCCTCCTCGGTGAGTGTCGCGGCAACAGCCAGCGTCTGACGCTTCGAGGCACCCGTCAGATGCGGCGCGATCGATGCCGAGTAAAGCGCAAAGCGCGAGGAGATGGCAGCAACGCTCGCGACGATCGATGCTGCAGGCACGCCCGCCAGCCACAGGTTGCAGATCATAAACTGGCCGCTGCCCGTCACAAACGTGCTGCTCAGGGCAAAGACCATCCAGGGTTCCATTCCCGTCTGCCCCATGATCATTCCGCACGGCGCGCCTATTGCAACATAGGTAAGCATCACTGGCCAGACGATTCTAAAGATCCTAAGGACCATGCCACTCCCATTCTGGTAGGTCGTCTGCAGCGCGCCTCGCAACGCAGCAGAAATATCAACCGGTGGCAATAAAGTTCGCCTACAATTGCCACCGGATCGAAAGACACAACTTTTTAGGAAGTCATTATGACAGCTATCGATCGAGACCGGGCGCGCGCGGCCTTCAAAAGCTACACCGATGCCTACGACGCCACCAACCCACGCATCGCGCTCAAAATCGAGCATACGTACCACGTGGCCGAGGCATGCGATGCCGTAGCGCGCGAGCAGGGCTGGTCGTCAGAAGATATTGACTTGGCATGGCTTTGCGGCCTGCTACACGATATGGGCCGCTTTGAGCAGCTGCGGCGCTGGGACACCTTTAAGGACGCCGAGAGCATGAGCCATGCAGCGCTGGGCATCGAGGTCCTCTTTGGCGAGAATCCCGCCGATGCACCCGCCGTAACGAGCATCCGCGACTTTATCGATGACCCGGCAGAAGATGAGCTCATCCGAGCGAGCATTGCCTATCACAGCGATTTCCGTCTACCCTCGCAGCTCGACGAGCGCACGCGGAGCTTCTGCGATATCGTGCGCGATGGTGACAAGATCGACATTATGCGCACCATCGCCGACAGCACCGTCGACACCATCCTCAAGGTGGATGAGGACACGTTTCTCGCCAGCCACTTCTCGACACCGGCGCTTACCGCCTTTGACGAGCATCGCTGCGTCGCGCGTGACGAGCGCAACGAGCCGGCGGACTACCTGGTGGGGCTCATCTGCTTTATGTTTGAGCTCGTCCATCCGGCAAGCCGTGCACTGGCGCGCGAGCAAGGCGATATCTATCGCCTGCTCGACGCGCCCTTTGGCATTACGCAACCCTTTACCGACCCCGCCGCGCAGGCAACCTGGAGCCGCCTTAAGGACGAGCTGCGCCGCTGGCTGGCAAGCGCTTAGCACTCGAGCTGAGCCAGCAGTTCCTCAACGATCTCAACGGCATCGCCGACGACCTTGTACTGGGCGGCACCGAAGATGGGGGCATCCGGGTCCTCATTGATGGCGACAATGCACTCCGCCCCACCGATGCCGGCGAGATGCTGGATAGCGCCCGAGACACCGATGCTCACGAGGAGCTTGGGCGAGACCGATACACCCGTCTGGCCAATTTGGTGGCGATACTCCAGCCAGCCGGCCTCCACCACGGGGCGCGTGCAGCCAAGCTCGGCACCCAGAGCCTCGGCAAGCTTTCGCATCAGCGGTAGGTTTTTCTTGGAGCCGATGCCGCGGCCCACCACGACTAGACGCTCGGCATCGGCAATTGAGGCCTGCTGTCCCCACTCCTCGGCGGGAATCGAGATCTCGACACGGGCCTTAACGTCATCCGCTAGCACTACCTGGGCAATCGTGCCGGAGCGGCTATAGTCAAACTCGGGCGCCTTAATGATGCCGGGGCGCACCGTTGCCATCTGAGGACGGTGGTTGGGGCAGATAATGGTGGCCATCAGGTTGCCGCCAAACGCCGGGCGCGTCTGCTGCAGCAGACCCGTCTCCGTATCCATCGAAAGCACCGTGCAATCGGCCGTAAGGCCCGTCTGCAAGCGCACGGCCACACCGGGCGCCAGCTCGCGACCAAAGGCGGTCGCGCCGTACAGAATGGCCTCGGGCTTGCGCTCGGCTACCAAATCGCAGATCAGCCGGGCGTAGACCTCCGCGTCGTTCTGACGCAGGCGCTCGTCACGACAGACCAGAACTTCGTCCGCACCGGCGCAAATCAGATGCTCCAGGTCCCCGAGTGAGCCCTCGGGGCTCATGCCGACCAGTGCCACCAGACGGCAGCCGCGGGCATCGGCAAGCTCGCGCCCCTTGCCCATGAGCTCGAAGGCCACGGATGCAACGGCATCGTGCTCGTCAGTCTGCACGAAGATCCAGATGTCTCGATATGCGTCAAGGTCTGCCGCGCCGGCGGCCTCGTCGCGCTCAATCGAGATGGCGTTGACGGGGCAGGCGTCGACGCACCCACCGCACAGGATACAGCCGTCGGTTACGCGGGCACAGCGATTGGGGCGCTCACCCTCCACCACAATGCCGCCCGAGGCGCAGGCGCGAACGCAGCGACCGCAGCCGATACAGGCTTCGCCATCGATAATCAGCCCGCTCATCTATGCCATCCCCTCGATAATCTTGGCAAGTTTTACCGCCTGCTCGGACGCCGTTCCCTCAACGGCCTCGCACGTTTGGTCACGGTCGGGCACAAACGAGCGCACGACCTGCGTCGGTGATCCGGCAAGGCCGCAACGCGAGGGATCGGCGTTTACGTCGGCAGCGCTGGCCACACGCACGTCTGCATCCTCGGCCGCGCGAATACCGGCAATACTCGGCATGCGCAGCTGGCCAATCTCCTTGGCGGTCGTCATCGCACACGGCATCTCCAGGTACACCGTCTCCTCGCCGGCATCGCAGCCGTGGACGAGCGCCAGCGAGCCACACGTCGTAAATCCCGCGCTCTGCACACAGCTCACGTCGGTCACGCAGGGGACCCCAAAGGCGCCGGCCAGCTCGGGGCCGATCTGGGCCGTATCGCCGTCCACTGCCATCTTGCCGCAGATGAGCAGGTCAAAGTCCTCATCGAGTGCCTCGATGCCGCATTTGAGGGCATAGGTGGTGGCTAGGGTATCGGCGCCCGCAAAGGCTCGGTCGGTCAGCAGCAGCGCGTCGTCGGCACCGCGGGCGATGCAGTCGCGCAGCAGCGATTCGGTCGCGGGAATGCCCATCGACACCACCGTCACACGCACGTCCATGCCAAAGCCGATAAAGTCGTCCTTCAGCGCTAGCGCACATTCGAGAGCACTTGCATCGAAGGGATTAATGACCGCCTGCTTGCCATCACGCACGATAGTATTGGTCTTGGGGTCCATCTTGACCTCGGTGCTTCCGGGCACCGCCTTGACGCACACCACCATATGGAAATCACTCATCTTCACGCGCCCCCTTTCTGGACGAGTTCATCCAAGAGCTTCTCCGTAAACAGGTTGCCGCGACCCAGCTGGCCGGCAGGATCGAGCTGGAGTTTGAGGCGCGCCGACTCGACCATAGCCTCGTGGCCGTACATCGTCTCCAAGAAGCCCGCCTTGATCTTGCCGACGCCGTGTTCGGCAGAAACGGCACCGCCCATGGCCGTGACCTCGGAAGCCCACTGGGCAAAGAGCTCTCCACCACGACGGTAGTCTTGCGCATCGCGCGGCAGGATGTTCACATGCAGATGGTTGTTCCCGATGTGTCCCCAGGCAGCAGACTCAAGCCCGCTTTCGGCCAGCGTGCGGCGATAGAGGGCCACGACATCGGCAAGGCGTGCATTGGGCACCGACATATCCGATCCCAGCTTGGTAATGGTGGGGTCGGTGCGGCGACGCTCGTCGATGAGCATGTTGACGCTCTCGGGCACCGCGTGGCGGAAGAACCGCTGGCACTCGCGATCGACTTCGGTGCGGGCGACCCATGTCGCATCGTCGCGGCCGCCCGCAAGCTCCAGCACCCATCCCAAGTGGTACAGCTCCTCGGTCGCCTGCGCCTCGTCATCGCAATCGAGCTCCACGTAGACACATACCTTGGCCTCTTTGTCGAGCGCCGGCAGCGAGGCAAACGCCGTCGACTGCTCGCGCTGGCGACGTAGAATATCCAGGGCGCCAGCATCGAAGTACTCGATGGCAGCCGCATGGGACAGGACAGGGCGCACGGAATCGGTAAAGGACACCGCCTTGTCCTCGCTATCGAAAAAGCAACTCACACCCCAAACGACCGCAGGCGCCGCCTGCAGGGCAATCTCGAGCTCGGTGATAACGCCGAGCGTGCCGCACGCGCCGATAAAGAGGTCGATGGCGTCCATATCGTCCGCAACGAAATAGCCTGAGGCATTTTTTGTCTCGGGCATGGTATAGCCGGGAAGATCGAGCTCGAGCGTACGGCCCTCTGCCGTCACGAGCGACAGGTGGCGGCCCTGGGCAAAAGCCTCGCCGCGCTGAAGCTCAAGCAAATCGCCATCAGCCAGCGCGATGTGGAGTCCCGTGATATGCGGGCGCATGGAGCCGTAAGCGTAGCTGCGGGCGCCGGAGGCGTTGCATGCCGCCATGCCACCCAGACAGGCAGATGCCTCGGTGGGATCGGTGGGAAAGAACTGCTCGGGGGACTCTTGGAACTCCTCGTAGGCCTCAAGCGATGCCTGGTCCCAACCAGCGGTCGGCAGTACCTTCTTGCTCAGCTGCTTACGCAGCTCCGAGAGCACAACGCCCGGCTCCACGCGCAGCAGAAATTGGCCTTGTTCATCGCGGCGAAGGCCCAAGTAGCGATTCATACGGGAAGTATTGAGGATATGCCCACCGTGGGGCACGGCACCGGCGGCAAGGCCGGTTCGGGCGCCCTGAACCGTTACCGGGACACGCTCGGCATGAAGCGTTTCCAAAATGGCACGGACCTCGTCTTCCGTTGTCGGAAACGAGATGCTCGATGCTTCGCCCGATGCACGAGATTCATCGCGGCCATACTCTTCGAACTCATCGGTGAAGGGTTTAATGGTTGCAGACACGCGAACTCCCCCTTTAGCTAACTACAGTGTTTGCAGGGAGATGTTACCGCATCGTTTCGTCGACGTGTTCGAGACCGTCTCCATAATTGGCGATTTTTACGTTTGTGCAATTCGGCGAACGGCAAGGCTTCCTCGGCAGACGATGCTTTTGACACATATCGCCCCGCCGTCGCCGACCGCTCGATTGTCGCTCGAAAAAAGTTGAAGTAATTTTTTCCACCTTTTACCTGCGGAGATGTCAATCCGTCAAGCATTTGGTCAGAAATTGGTCAAGTAGCGGCTGATACGGTCGGCGTCGACAGCCAAAACCGATAGAAGTTTTGGCCCCAGAAGCAGGGAGGTTCCCATGGCATATTACTGGCCCCAGTACGGCGTCGCCATCGAGGTCGACGACGATCCCTATCTCCTGCCTTTCGACGAAGAGGCGTTCCCCGATACGGCGGTCTACCACGTCACCACCGATGTTATCTGCGACCCCGAGTCGTTCTCGGCGCTCGCCCACCACATCGCGCGTATCCACGACATCGAGCTCCCTCACGACTTTGACGAGCTCATCTACTCGCGCCGCCTGATGCTTCACATGCTCTTTGGAGCGGACCCGTCCACGTTCGCACGTGTCTACACCACCAAGGACGCCGCATGAGTGCAAAGAAGCCGCCCCGCCTCGCAGGACTGGGGCATCGCAAGAAACTCGTCGTTGTCTGTCTGGCTATCGTCTGCGCCCTCATCGCCGTAGGGCTATACGCCTGGCAGTCGCAGCCCGTGCCCGAAGCGGGCGCCTCAGTCACGACGGCAGAGGGTAAATCGCGACAAGAAATCCAAGATGAGCTCGATGCCATCGTCCGCGACAACATGATGACGATTTCGGTCGCGCCGGTCGCTCAGCTACAGGAGGACGGCAAGCTGCGCGTCAACGTGCAAAACGTCCAAGACAATAAATTTCCCCAGCGATTCCGCGTCATCCAAAACGACGAGACCATGTACGAATCCGGTGTGGTCGAGACCGGCAAGACAATCGAGACGTGCCCCGCCGGCGACATCAAAGAAGGCGAGGCATACATCGAGATCCAGGCACTCGATGCCAAGACCCTCGACAGCCACGGCAATCCGACACGTGTCAAGGTACGGGTTGAGCAAGCCGAGAACTAGCTTTTTCGGCCGACGCGGCACCGCACGCAATTCACCAGCATTCGTCCAATCATCGCGGGGACGGCCCGCGGCGAATAGAAAGGAACGACCATGGACATCACCAGGAACATGAACGGAGCCAGAGCGCTCGTCGTGGGCGCAGGGCTCGCGCTCGCGCTCGCAATGGGCGCCGCCCCGACGCCAGCTCTGGCAGCCGGGCGCGTTGGAACCACGAAAGTAATGGTCAGGACCGAGATCGACAACGTAGAGTTCAAAGTTCCGACGGTTATTCCCTTCGTCGCCAAGGCCGACGGCACGCTTCAGGGCCCCTCAGAAGACGCGACCACCATCGACAATCATTCGGCCTACGGCATCCATGTCACCAACATGAAGATCGACGCCATGAACACCTGGACCATTGCCGCCGACGCCAAGGCCGGAACCGCGCAGAATTCCATCGACTTTAAGGTCGGCCCCGACGGCGCACTCCAGAACGCCAGCGCCGCAATGCAGGAGACGGGCCTCGATCTTTCCAAGAATGCAGCCTTCGACATGGGCTACCAGGGCATTGCCGGCGGCACGGACAAAATTAAGCTCAAGACAAGCGGAAACGTCGCCCGCGTCACGCGCGACATCTTCCGCGTAACCGGCGAAGGCGATCAGGTTGCAACGATCACCTGGACGGTCGAGCCCGGTGCGCACACGGCATAAGGCCGTCGCCCTGGCCGCCGCCGTCAGTATCCTAGCGTTTGGGCCAGCCATGGCCTTTGCCCAGCAAGAACAGGCGCAGGCCGCCACGCAAGTGACGGTCGACCTCTCGGAGCTCGACCGCGGCAACTGCAAGGAACCGTTGGCACAGACAGACGACAGACGATGGCTCTTGGCAGCAGGCGCCACGGCAGCAGGTGCGGGAACCGCCGGCCTCGGTCTGCACATCAAACGCAGCCAGAAACGAAACACGGACAGGCCGCACTAAATTAGCTAAGGAGACCCCATGGCATCGAAGAACCTTTTGCCCGTCGTCGCACTCTGCGGCGCGCTCGCAACCGGAACGCCTGTCGCCGCTTGGGCGACTCCCGTCATGGCGGACTCCTTACCAGCAGCCCTAAGCTCTGCACCAAATCCGTCGAGCGCCATTGCGTGCAAGCGTTTTTCGATCGCACAGGCCGCAATCTCAACCTCGGGATGCCTTCGTCGTAATACGGACGGCTCGATAGTCGTGGATATCAATCGTTCGAACAAGGCAAACGGCTCCCAGGCGGGGTGCGCCGTCTGCACATGGCGCTCGGTTGTGCTCGATGCAGATGGCGATCCATGCAATTTAGAGCTGCGCATCGACATCGCTTCGGTCGATGACTCGGCGAACGGAGCGAAGGTCGCCTTCGACGGTGCGTTTTTCGAGAAAGGAGGCGGTATATGTCTGGGCTGCGCCGCCACGAATGCAGACGATGTGCAGCCCACCCTCTCATTCACAGCATCGTTGCGGCTGACCAAAGCCGACACCGATGCCATCGCGGCGGGAGAAGCATCCCTGCTGTTCTACGCCGTCAGCACCAAAGACACAGACGCTCATTTCGAGAAGTCAGCCGGATCACTCAGCCTTACACGAGGGACAGAGGCAGGCCCTATTGAAATCGATGCCCACGCGCAAAGCAGGCAACGCATTCTTGCCGACCCGGCGCTTCTCGAAATGGAGTGGAACGGATCCGGAGCCATCAGAATTCTCCCCTCCGCGCTTGACGCCAAGACGCTCCCCTCAAACGACGAACCCATCAACGCAACCATACAAGAAGAGAGCACGGACAAAGAAGCAGGTGCGGGCGACACGCTGTCGCCGACAAACAGCGTCCCAGCTTCTTTCGAAGCACCGAATGAGCCCGCTACCGGTCCAAACGATCCCGAGCTCGCGGACAGTCTGGGGCTTGCTGATCCTCAGGAGATCGATGAAGGTAACTGCTGCGTGCTTGCCGCCCTCGACCACACAGAGGTCATCGATGCTGCAAACATCGAAGTTGCCGCCGCCAATCAGCCCGTCCGCAAGTCGGCCATCATCGCATTTCCCGAATCCATCGAAGTCGTCTTTTTGCCATCAGGCGAGGTCGTGGCCCCAACACTGCTCACCTTGTTGGGCGCCAAGAATACTCGAAACGAAATTAAAAAGGTCACGGTTGTCGACCCTGCAACCACCGCTAAACTGCGTCTATACGCCGTTGCCCCAGACGGAGGCAAGACCTTGGAATTCGATGGCGACACACTTCTAGCCTGGCGACGTCTGGACATTATGCAAGACGTCTCGTATCAGATCGAACTCGAAGGGTTTGATCGTGCCCGCGATGCCAATATCATCGCCGCGGCTATTGAATCCCCACAGCGGCTTATGACACTGCGCTTTGACTACTATCCCTATGTCCCGACAACCACCTGAGGCTTAAATGCTGCGCATCATTCCTAATACCACTTATATAACGTATTAGATGAGTCGCGATGTGCCTCGCATTTCGTTCTGCTACGATTGCCACGTTGGCATCAATACAGGAGGGCTCATGCCGGGCTTGGGAACAATCATCAACGTTGCGCTTTTAGTTGCGGGCGGTCTTTTGGGATTAGCGGGCGGCCGCTTCATTACACCGCGCATCCAAGACACGCTCATGAAAGCATCGGGGCTGTGCGTCCTGTTTATCGGCCTGGGCGGCACCATGCAAAAGATGCTCATCATCGATGGAAAGGCGCTAGCGACCACCGGTACCACCATGCTCATCGTCTCATTTGCGCTCGGTTCGCTCATCGGCGAGGCCATCAACTTGGAGGCCGCCATCGAGAACCTTGGCGAATGGCTCAAGCGCAAGACTGGCAGTGAGGGCGATAACGAGTTCACCAACGCTTTTGTCTCGACTTCACTCACCGTGTGCATCGGCGCCATGGCCATTGTGGGATCGATCCAGGACGGCCTGCTCGGCGACTGGTCAACGCTTGCCCTCAAGGGCGCACTGGACTGCATCATCGTCTGCACCATGACGGCCTCGCTTGGCCGCGGCTGCATCTTCTCCGCCCTGCCCGTCGCCGTGTTCCAGGGGACGATCACGTTGTTTGCCGGCGCGCTCTCCCCCATCATGACCACAGCAGCCCTCAACAGCCTTTCGCTCGTAGGCTCCATGCTCATCTTCTGCGTCGGCGTCAACCTCATCCGTCCTCAGACCTTCCGCACGGCCAATATGCTCCCCTCCGTCGTCATCGCCGTCATCTACGCCCTCCTGTTCTAAATCTATCTACGCAGCAGTATCTCGAACACCTGTTTGATGCTGTGCTATGATATGAGGTCACCGAAGCTGCGTTAGGAGAGGAGAAGCGGTGGCCGACCAGGACATCAAGATGCTCATCGAGCGCATTATGGCCGAGGCCCGGACCCATCAGTCCGCCCGCTTCTCAAACGAAATCTACGCAGACGAGCCGATTCTCAAAACCGGCCGACAGATGCAGAATTTCCTCCCCGACCAGTACCGCAAAATGCGCGAGATATCGCGCTGGCAGGATGACCCCAAGGGCGGCGCGGGTCGTTGGCTTTCGGAAGCCGAGCTTTTCTACCGCCAAGGCCTGCTGATGGCCGACTTTGAGGACGACTGCCCCTACAACGGCACCTTTAAGTCGTACTTTCCCACCTACAATGCCATGAGCGACCGGCAGCTGCGCGGCTACTTTACCTGGCGTGCCCAAGTGCGCCGCGGAACCGTCGAGGAAACGTCTACGTCCTTTGCCTTTCTGTATCTCTATGAGCTGATTTGCGGCATTGGCGTAGATAATCCACTCGATGGTTTTAACAAGATCAAGGCTTTTTGGGATGTCTATCGCGCCTTCGAGCCCGGCATCGACCGGTTTGCGCGCGTGTGGCTGCAAGATTACGCCGTGTTCCACGGGCTCGACCCCAAGCTGCTTCGCGACTCTAAAACCGTCATGTTCGATAACGCCCTTATCGAACTGCGGCGCGCGGCACGAGACCTTGTACCAGCACCGACGCCGTCTGACCCGGCACCCAAGCGTCGCAAAACCTCCGAGCCCACGCTCCCCCTTCCGCCCGATGAGGTGCGCGAGGAGCGACTCATGGCCGCCATCAACGCCCTCTCCACGTACAACCTAAGTAACTCGCGGCTCGACCGCAGCCACCACCGCGATCTGCGCCACGTGGCGTGCGCCGTGTATGTCCGCATGGCGCGCTACTATGACACGCACCGAAAGACCGGCATCGTGGCAAGTTTATTTGGGGAGGAGACGGCAATGCCCTACACCATGTTTGCCTCGGCCGTATTCTTTGCGCCCGAGCGCCACGAGGACTGCGAATACCGTCTGGACCCCATCCATATCTACCGTTGCCAAAACGGTTTTTGGGAATGCATGCGGATTCACGGCAGCAGACAAAAGAGCAGCAAACTTGGCGAGATGATGCGCGCCTGCGACCAACGCCTGCGCCTGGCCCTGGACCCTGCCCATCCCCTGAAGGAAGAAAAGGTCCCCAAATATCTGACCAAGATTATCGATGACGAGATTGTGGCATGGCTTTCGTGGGACGCCGCACACCAGCCCGTCAAGATCGATATCGATTTGAGCCAGCTGGGGCACATTCGGAGCGCTGCCGCACAAACGCGCGAAGCGCTTTTGATCGACGAGGAACGCGAGGACGGCGCGTCCGCAGAAGCCGAGGCAGCGGACTCAGGGCAACCGGAAGCCGAGCCCGTAGCCGACGCGACGGTCGAGGCGGTCGCGGCGGCCGCAGGGCAGGACGAGTCCGACGAGCCGACCATATCCACCGAACAGTTTGGTGTCGTGGCACCGCTTCTCGCGCCGACGCCCGCGTTCGCAGCTGCTACGCCCGCTGACGCCACGAACGAACTCGCGCCCGCCGCAGACGCCTATCTCCGCGCGCTGCTCGAGCACAACGCAGTACAGGCGGAATCGGCGGTAGTGCAATCGGAGCAGAGCGAGGACATGCTCGTCGATACCATCAACGAGGCGCTCTTTGACCTGGTGGGCGACACCGTGATTGAATTTAGCGCGGCAGGGCCGCAGATTATCGAGGACTACGAAGCAGACGTGAGAGGATACCTAGACCATGAGTGATACCGCATCCGCAGCACCTCGCGTGCCCAAGCGCGTCGCTGCCGTCATTCTCAACTCGCTCAAGGGCGGCGTGGTCCCGCGCATCGGCCTTCCTTACATCACCGTAGGGCGCGAGGTCGAGATCCGCGCCCTGCTCACCGATCTGAGTCTCATCGCCGACGGTGGCGCGAGCTTCCGCTTTCTGGTCGGTCGTTACGGCGCCGGCAAGAGCTTTTTGCTCCAGACTATCCGCACGCACGCCATGGGCGAGGGATTCGTCGTCGCTGATGCCGACCTGTCGCCCGAGCGCCGCCTGCAGGGCGGTCAGGGACAAGGTCTTGCCACCTACCGCGAGCTCATCCGCAATATATCGACCAAGACGCGCCCCGAGGGCGGTGCGCTCAACCTTATTCTGGATCGCTGGGTCGCCTCGTGTGCCGACGTCGACGAGTCGGTCGTCAATGCCCAACTGGCCCCGCTCGAGGAGATGGTCCACGGCTTTGACTTCGCCCGCATGCTCCGCCGCTACCGCGCGGCCGTATCCGAGGGCGACGAAGAAGCTATGAGCCGCGTAACCAAATGGATTCGCGGCGAATACCGCACCAAGAGCGAGGCGCGCGCCGAGCTGGGCTCCTCGACCATCATCAGCGATGACGACTGGTACGACTACGTCAAACTCATCGCGCGTTTTTTGGTTTGCAGTGGCTACAAGGGCATGCTGGTGCTCATCGACGAGCTCGTGAATCTATATAAGATTCCCAATGCCATCACGCGCCAGTACAACTACGAGAAGATCCTGACCATGTACAACGACACACTTCAGGGCAAGGCGCAGTACCTGGGCATGATCATGGGCGGCACGCCAACCTCCATCGAAGACCGCCGCCGCGGCGTGTTCTCCTACGAGGCTCTGCGCAGCCGACTCGCTCAGGGTCGCTTTGCGCGTGAGGACCTTAAGGACATGCTCGCACCCATCATCCGCCTGCAGCCGCTCACCTACGAGGAGCTACTGGTGCTCATCGAAAAACTCATGCAAATTCACGCCGGCTACTTTGGCTGGACGCCCACGCTTACCGAGAACGACTTGGTGGACTTCCTCAAGATCGAGTTCGGTCGTGTGGGAGCCGACACGCATCTGACGCCGCGTGAAGTCATTCGTGACTTTATCGAGTTGCTCGACATCCTATGCCAAAACCCCGACGCCAACGTGGCCGAGCTGCTGCAAAGCGTCGGCGGCGACGCGCTGGCGCCGGCAGCCGCAACAGGCGACACCGGCACCGCAGGCGGCGACCGCAACTTCGCCGAGTTCACCATCTAACCTACCAAAAAGGGACAGGTTTATTTTGGCAGGTTTTATCTGGGCAAACGTTGAAGCAGTAATGCAGCAAGCCGTTGCCAGCCGCGTTGAGAGATTCGTTGTTGAAAGGAGGCCCCGTGAACGCCTTTGACCGCTACGCCCCGTTTATCCAAGACTTCATCTACTCCCACGATTGGGAGAGCCTACGCTCTATCCAGGTTGCAGCAGCTGATGCCATCTTTAACACGCAAGATAATGTGCTCCTGACGGCATCCACGGCTTCCGGCAAAACCGAGGCAGCCTTCTTTCCCATCCTGACCGAGTTTTGGGAGAACCCGCCCGCAAGCGTGGGCGCCCTCTACATTGGCCCCCTCAAGGCACTCATCAACGACCAGTTCGTTCGCCTCAACGACCTCTGCGAAGAGGCCGATATCCCTGTCTGGCACTGGCATGGTGATGTCTCGCAGTCGCACAAGGCTAAGCTCATCAAAAAGCCGAGCGGCATTTTGCAGATTACACCCGAGTCACTCGAGGCGCTCCTGATCCATAAGCACATGGCGATCCCGCGTATGTTCTGCGACCTGCGCTATGTGGTTATCGACGAAGTCCATTCGCTCATGCGCGGCGACCGCGGCGGGCAGACGCTCTGCCTTATCGAGCGCCTCTCGCGCATGGCAGGCGTGCAGCCCCGCCGCATTGGCCTTTCAGCCACCATCGGCGACCCCGAGCGCACGGGTGCCTTTCTCTCACAGGGAACGGGACGCGATTGCGTTATCCCCCGTTTTGAGGAGCCGCGCCGCGTGTGGCGTATCTCCATGGAGCACTTCTACAACTCGGGTCCCCAGGCGCAGCAGCGAGGATTCGAGAGCACAGGTCCTCAAGAGGCCGAAGTGCTTGCTTGCGAGCGTATTGAGACGGCGGCGCCCGCGGCGCTGCCCGCATCCGGACAAGACATGTGCCACAGCGGACAGCTTACACAGGAAGAACACCATCAACGTCGTGAGCAGGCGCGGGGCAAGGCCGCTCCCAAAGACCGTCGCACTTCCTCGGCCCCCGAGGGCGAAGTCGACATCCCACGTGCGACCGAGCAGGCGCTTCTCAACCCCACCGACACGGCGCCCGAAAACGCCGACCCCGGTATGGGCTATATCTTTGAGCATACGCGCGGCCGCAAGTGCCTGGTCTTTGCCAACTCGCGCGAGGAGGCAGAGGCCGTGTGCTCCATGTTGCGCAGCTACTGTGAAAACCGGCACGAGCCAGACCGCTTCCTCATCCATCATGGCAACCTCTCGGCATCGCTACGCGAGACCGCCGAGGAGCTCATGCGCGACGAGGAACAGGCACAGACAACCGTCGCCACCTCCACGTTGGAGCTCGGCATTGATATCGGTCGCCTGGAGCGCGCGTTCCAGATCGATGCACCGTTTACCGTCAGCTCCTTTTTGCAGCGCATGGGGCGCACAGGCCGCCGCGATCTTCCGCCCGAGATGTGGTTTGTCATGCGCGAGGAGGAGCCCGAGCCGCGCACGATGATGCCCGAGACCATTCCCTGGAAGCTCCTACAGGGCATCGCACTCGTACAACTCTATCGCGAAGAAAAGTGGGTCGAGCCACCCGAGCTCGATCGGCTCCCCTACAGTTTGCTCTATCACCAGACCATGTCGACGCTCGCCAGCACCGGCGAGCTCACACCGGCCGAGCTTGCCCAGCGTGTGCTCACGCTCAGCTATTTCCACCGCGTCTCGGCCGATGACTATCGCGTACTGCTGCGTCACCTCATTAAGATCGACCATATCCAAGTCACCGAGGGCGGTGGGCTCATCGTGGGTCTCGCGGGTGAGCGCATCATTAACAACTTTAAGTTCTACGCCGTATTCCAGGAAAACGAGGAGTTCACCGTTCGCAGCGAGTCGGCCGAGTTGGGCACGATCGTCAATCCGCCACCGCCCGGTGAGCGCATCGCCATCGCCGGACACTGCTGGATTGTCGAGGAAGTGGACTGGAGGCGCCACACCGTCTTTGCCACGCAGGTCAAGGGCCGGGTGCCGGCCTACTTTGGCGACTGCCCCGGCGACATCAATACACACGTACTCGAGCGCATGCGCAAGGCGCTCAACGAGCACGCGGCATATCCGTACCTTATGGGTAACGCACGGGCCCGCTTAGCACAGGCTCGTCATACGGCCGAGATTTCGGGTGCGGGAACCAAGCCGCTCATCAACCTGGGCGGCGATACCTGGGTGCTCTTCCCCTGGCTGGGCAGTTACGCCTTTTTGGCACTCGAGCGCGTGCTCAAGATTAAATGCGCCGCGGAGCTTGGCCTTCGCGGGCTCGATTCGTCGCGTCCATACTTTATGCAGTTCAAGATGAAGGCCGACGAGGAGACGTTCTTTGAGGTGCTCGCCGCCGAGGCCGAGAAGGACTTCGATCCCATCGAGCTCGTCTATCCTGGCGAGGTGCCTTACTTTGACCGCTACGACGAGTTTGTTCCCGAAGAGCTCGTGCGCAAGGGTTTTGCCGAAGGCGTGCTCGACATAGAGGGCATGAAGCAGCGTGTCCGCAGCTGGCGCGACCACGCCTAGGACCAGTCTTTTTTGGGACGGGGAGACTTACTTGTCGTGAAGGACGGTGCCGAGGAAGTCGGTGTCGAAGGGCACAGCTTCGGCAAAGGCGTAGTCGCCGTCGCTGGCGATGAGCAGATAATTCTCCTCGCCGCCGAACTCTGCATCGCCGCATGGGACCACCCAGGCGTGGGCGAATACCTCGAGTGCCGTGGCAGCGCAGTCGCGAAGGAACGTCACATCGCTCCCCTCGTTTGCGCTCACGATATTGGCCACGTAGATACCCCCAGGGTTCAGGCTGCCCCGCGCCAGACGCAGCGCCTCAACGGTCGCCAGCTCGCGCACGGGCTCGGCACCGCCAAAGCAATCGCTCACGACCACGTCGTAGCGACGATGGCCCACGCTCGTCACACCCAGATACGAGCGAGCCTCGGCGGTAATCACCCGCAAGCGATCGCCCACCGTGCGTTCCAGCTCGTCCAGGTAGAACCAACGGCGCGCCAGGCGCGTAATCTCGGCATCGTACTCAATGACATCCATGCGCAAGCTCTCGTGCGACATCAGCGCAAACTTGGGATAGGCAAACCCGCCGCCGCCCAGCATAAGCACACGGTCGATACCGTGACCATAAGCGTCACGCATTGCATCCTCGGCCTCAAACGCATCGTCAAACGCACGATAGTACGCAAAGACGGGCTCCGCCCAACGCTCGCCAACGTAGCTTGCGCTTTGGTAGACGCCGCCTTGCACCAACACGCGAATCTCATCGCCGCCCTCATCGTGCACGCGTTTCACACGCGCCAACCCATTGCGGGTTCGCGCAACCTGCAGACAGGCAGCACGAACAGCGACCGCGGCCGCACCAAGCGCCGCGGCTCCCAGAGCAACGCCGGCAACGACACCAGCAGAAACACTCGGCTTGTTCATTTAGAGCTCCTTTTGCAGATAGAGTCCATGGTCGTAAAAACCCAAATGGCGATAGTACTCGCGCGTACCAATCGCGCTGATCACGTTGATGCGCGCATAACCCGCATCCCGGGCAATCTCGCACGCACGCTCTACGAGCAAACGCCCCAATCCATGGTGCTGGGCTGCCTGGCCTTGATCCCCCACGCGCGCCGCCATGCCATACACGTGTACCTCGCGAATCATCGCCTCGTCCGGCATCGTCGGCAACTCGTCCGCATGTGTGGCAACAAAAGTACGATCGGGCAGCGACAGGCGCAAAAAACCCGCGATCTTGCCCTGCGGCGTCACCCACTGCAAAAAGCGCTCGTGCGTCACCGGCGTCTCGTACGCCACCTCCTCGTCAAGGGTCAGCTCATCCAAGTCGGCACCCGCCGTGCTGATCTCGCGATAGCGAATCTCGCGCACCGTCGCGCCTTCCCCACGAGCAGCCAAGCGGTTTTCGACGAGCTGACGCAGGTTGGGCTTCTTGTTGCCCACCATGATGTCATCGGAGCTAAAGTCGCGGATCATGCGACTGATACGGCAGAACGCCGGCGTCACCACGATGTCGTCGGCCAACACATCGAGCAGCTCTTCCTCGGAATAGGGGCGCCACTCGCCGCGCTCATAGCAGCCCACCAGACGCGAGCCCTCGATGAGCGCACACGGGTAGACTTTGACCTCGTCGGGCATAAAGGCCCCTTCGGTCATAAAGCGCTCGTAGTCGCGCTTGTCCCCCTCGGGTGTGGCGTCCAGCAAGTTGAGCATAAAATGAGCGTGGATCTTAAAGCCAAACAGGCGCGCGAGCGAAAACGCCCGCTCGATCTGCGCCACCGAAATGCGGCGCTCGTTGATATCGAGCAAATGTTGGTCGAGGCTCTGGATACCCATCTGGATCTTGGTGCAGCCCAGGCGGCGGATGAGCGTGAGGGTCTGCGGCGTTACAGCATCGGGGCGCGTCTCGATAACGAGTCCCACCACGCGATGCTTCGCCGTCTCGTTGATGCGCTGCTGGCGCTCGAGCTCCTCCATCGTTGCTGTCTGCCACTCGGCGACCTCGCCCCACGGCGTGCCAGGGCCGTACAGACGACGCACCGCGCGGTTATAGCCGCCCACGGCAGCATCCACACGCCCCTGCTCGTCGGCAACGCCGGCAGCGAGCTCGGCCTCGTCTGTCGCAATGCCGGCGGCCCGATAGCGCTCGCGACGCTCCGCTACCACCGGCGGCAGCGCATCGGCGGGAGCGTCATCGAGCAGGCGCCCTGCCTCGGCACGGCTGATGCCCGGACGCGCTAACATGGGGTTGGCTGCCACGCCGGCGACGGCATCGTCATTGAGCGCACGGAAGAGCTCCGACATAAACCATGTCTGATAGCCTTCCGGATAGTCGCTCCAGGTACCGCCAAGCACAATGAGCTCGATCTTATCGGTCGCATGTCCCATCTGCGAAAGCGCCGTCAAACGGGCGCTCACCTGCAGATACGGATCGAAGCAGTTTTGCTCCGCACGGGCGCACGCGGGCTCAGCATGCAGATAGCTCTTGGGCATGCGCAGGTCGTTGGGGCAAAACAGGCAATCGCCCGAGCATGGCCAGGGCTTGGTGATGACGGTAATGGTCGCCACGCCCGAAGCCGTGCGACGCGGCTTCATGCGCAACACCTGCAGCAGTTGACCCTCCAACTCGGCATCGACATTCCACGCAGCCCACCGAGCCGGCTCCTCACGTTTAACCCGCTGGCAGAACGGCAGCAGACGGCGCTTGGCCAAATCGCGTTTGTCGGCACCCTCACGGCGCGCCTCGGCATGTATCAGTTTGACGAGCGCTTTGTCGTCCACGGTCTCGCCGCGACGCAGAGCCTCGAGTATGTTCAAGATAATCTGTTCCATGCCCCCATTGTAAAGGCAAAGGCGCCGGAGCCGTGACGGGCTCCGGCGCCTCCATCAAAGAGCGTGCCTATATGTACCGATCTCCGAAAACCTCATGTCACTCCGGATCAAACGACATGTCGCCCGAACCGACCTTAAAACGATACGTGGCTGACTTATCACCGTTGTCGAATTCAAGATTCAATATGGTCTCGCCATCGTAGCCAAGCGGAAGGAAATCGCTCTCGAAGTCACCACTGCCCACGGTGAGGCTCGCCTTAAAGCCCGTAGAGTTTGGAACCGTTATCTCCACATCGCCCGAGTCCACGCTTACGTCCATCGACTTCGCGGGGGCCTGGTAGAGCTCGAACGTCACATCGCCCGAACCGACCTCAGCACTGAGCGCATCAGTCACGCTGCCTGTAAACTCTACATCTCCCGCACCCAGGAAAAGGTCAAAACCATCACAGATGACACCGGCAATCTGCAAATCACCCGAGCCCACGTGCGCGTTGATCCCCTTCAGATGTTCGGCAACACGGCGCGGCAGCTCAACCGTAACCGAGCGATCGATTGCCTTACCGTCATCACTTCCAAACTGGGAAACCTTAAGCGTCGAGTCCTCGACGGATGCGATGTTTTGCGCCGCGGCCTTGGAGGCATCCATACCCTTGGCAACGCGCCCCCGCTCGATAACGCGAGCCTTGTTGCCATCAACAACCTTGACGTCCACCGAACCCGCATTGATATCGAAATCGAGGTAGCGGAACATATCGGCATCAAAAGTCGTACTCGAAAGCTGCTGAGGCTGAGCGGAATAGCCGCCGCCATCGTTCATAAAATCGTCATCGTCAACCACATCGTCCCTACCGGACAGGCCGGATACAACATCGTCGAGATCCCACGGGCCATCAAAATGAATCAATGTCCGCGAAACGCCAAATACAAGCCCAACAATGAGCACGAACGCTCCGATGCCAACGCTCAAGCGTACCTTGGATTCATGCGAAAGCTTCATCATTCATCACCCTCTTTGGCGATCGGGCCAGCGGTAGTCGCGGTAGCCACGCCAGCATCAACCGCAGCGGAAGCATCCTGCACCTGAGTCCTAGCCGTCACCGGTGCCGAACCAACCTGAATATCCCCGCGCGCCCAATCACCATCGAGTGCACGCGCCACCCAGTGATAGATGGGAATCGTAAAGAAGATCAGCGCGGCAAAGGGGCCGGCACCAAACGGGAACATCAGCAAAAAGAACAGCAGCCAACACACAGCCCAATACGGGAACGACTGGAACGGGCCCTTCACCGGAGTCGAGCCAACCGCACCGCCACTCGTCGCCTGCGCCGTAGCGGCATTGGCGGCCTGTGCACTCCAGCTTGCCGCTTGCGCCGCCTTGGCCGCAGCATCACTCGCCTGCGTTGCCGCCTCGGTAGCGCGTGCCGCCGCCTCGTGGGTACGGGCACGCTCCGCCGCCTCGGCCTCGCGCTGACGGGCGCGGTCCTCGTTCTCAAACTCGATATCGTCCTCGATCTCATCGCTCGGATTGAGCAGCTCATCCAGACTCACACCATAGAGCTTGGCGAGCGAAATCAGGTTCTCGGTATCGGGCGAGCTCTCCGCGCGCTCCCATTTGCTGACCGCTTGGCGCGACAGTCCCAGCTTTCGTGCCAGCCCTTCTTGACTAAAGCCTTTGCTGCGGCGAAGGTCGGCGAGCCGCTGCGCAGTTTCTACATTCATGGTTCCTCCTATGTGATGCCAGCCGTGCCGCCGGACCGTTTTTGTTCTTAAGGCGCCTTGCACAGTTAAAAATCTATCCGCCACCGCCAAAAGCACGCCACCTATTCTAGTGAGATTTTTGACAACCGGCGGTTGCGAGTGCATATGAGCTGCGGAAATGTGTCCAAACAAAGCAATGACCCGTAGCTTGGTTGTCCCCGTTGCGGCGTTAACGGTAGTATGGTCGTACTGTTTATTCCGCACCGCCAACGAAGGGAGTTCCGCGCCGTGAACCGCGATTTCGCCTCGTCGCTCATCCAGCTCAACAACACGTTCTATCGCGAGCACTCCGCCTCCTTCTCCGATACGCGCCAGGCCCCGTGGCCCGGCTGGGTGCGCACCATGGACATCGCGCTCGAACAGCTCGATGTCGCCACGATTGAGCATCCCGTCCGCGTCTTCGATCTTGCCTGCGGCAATATGCGATTCGAGAACTTTGCCGCCGGCGGCGCACTTGCCGCCAAGGGCGTCGACGGCGCAAACCCCTCGGCAGATGCCAGCTGCCCGTTTGAGTTCTACGGCGTCGACTCGTGCCAAGACCTGGCCATCGATGCACATGGCCACGCGCTGCGCATTCCCAACCTGCACTTCCAGGAACTCGATGTGCTCGATGCCCTCATGAAGCTCAACCCCGCCGAGACACCCGATGTGCTTTTCGACGCCCCGCTCGCCGAAATATCGGTCTGTTTTGGCTTTATGCACCACGTGCCGTCATGCGAGTACCGCGTACGCGTGCTCGACGCCCTGGTGCGTCAGACACGCCCGGGCGGCATCATCGCCATCAGCTTTTGGGAGTTTATGAACGACGAGCGCATGGCGCGCAAGGCCGTTCGAGCCGAAGCCCGCGCCGAGCTCACCCCACCGTTTGAGGGTTACGATTCCGCGCAGTTTGAAGCCGGCGACCACCTCATTGGCTGGCAAAACGACCGCCACGCCTACCGCTATTGCCATCACTTTGACGATCAGCAGATCACCGATCTGGTGCGTGGCGTCCGTACGTTCTACAAGAGCGGCGAGGTCCCCGTGCGCGAGCTTGAGCGCTTCCATGCCGACGGTCGCAGCGGCGATCTCAACCGCTATGTGATTCTCAAGCGCCTGTAGGCATCGACAACTCGCCGCCGAGCCGCATCGCATCTTTTGGGCAAGCTATGCCCGCCCTTTTCAACCCATTGACGGAACGCGTAGCTATGCGTTCCATACTTATGACCAAGGAGCCTCATGGGAGCCGTCCACGTTCGCACGCCTAAGAACTTTGTGCTCGAGGAGCGCCTGGAGCGCTACGCCGATGCGATTGAGACGAACCCCGAGGCCTATGCCGGAGATTGGCGCAAGGCCTGCGCGCCAGTTGGCAGCAAGCCCTTCGAGCACCTTCACCTGGATCTTGGCTGTGGCAAGGGAACGTACCTTGTAGAGCGCGCAGTCCGCGAGCCAAACACCCTCTTTATCGGTATGGACCAGGAGCCCATCTGCATCGCCTATGCCGCGCAGAAAATCTGCGAGCAGGAGCTGCCCAATGCGCTTGTGCTGCCCCGAGGCGCTGCATCGCTGCCGCAGCTGTTTGCCGCAGGCGAGCTCGATGCCATCACCATCAACTTTCCCACGCCGCAGCCCAAGGCCAAGTACGCCAAAAAACGACTCGTCCATGTCGAGCATTTGATGCTCTACCGCCCGCTCTTTGCAGCCGGCGCCACCGTCACACTGCGAACCGACAGCAAGCCATTGCGCGACTACGCCCTGGGGCAGTTTGCCGCGGCAGGCTACGACACACTTTGGACAAGTGACGACGTTCGCCGCGACCATCCCGAGCATCCCGAGACCGAGTATGAGTGCCGCACGCGCGAGATGGGCGCCGCCGTCTATGGCATTTGCGCCACACCCGGCGAGAAGCCTACCGAAGAGCAACTCGTAGCAGGCCGAGCGCAGGAGCAAAGCCTTGCCTGCTACCTGCCCGATAACCTCGATGAGCTCACCTATGTACCCCTGGGCATGGAAGAAGCCGTCGAGAACTTTAAGAACCGCGCCCGCAAGGGCAAGAAGCGCCTGCCGCAAGAGTCCTAGGGGCTTTTGACAGTCGCTGCGCCGGTAACCAAACGCAAATAGGTGCCGACGAACGGCCCTCAAACCTAAGTGAGTAGACTTTTTGGCAATAGCCAAGCACAACCCGCATAGCGAAAACTAAAACCGCAGGTAGATCGCTTGCGCAAAAGTCGCGTGCTCGCGATATCGCAAAAAGTCTACTCACTTAGTCTGCGGCCGCCCCAAACAGCTGGGCAGAACGCCCATTTCCTGCATTTTCTTGCCTGCGAACGCATCGATGCGACGCTACGCCATAATAGTTGGCGGACAAACGCGAGAGAAAGTAACCACATGGCACAGACCACGACAGATACCGCCGCCAGCACCGTCTCCGGCGCCGGCGCTGCCAGCTCATTCTCGGGCGGCACGGGAACCGAGGCAGAGTTCGGCTCGCTCGGCGCGCTCTCCCCCACTTGGTGGGAGCCCGAGGATGGCAGCGAGCCCGAACCGTGGCTCACGCCCGATCAGGCCTTCGAGCGCTTCTTTGAATGGACGAGCGACCGCGGCATTGAGCTGTGGGACCACCAGGAAGAGGCCCTCATGGACCTGGCTGCCGGCGATCACGTCATTTTGGGCACACCGACCGGATCGGGCAAATCGCTCGTCGCGCTGGGCATGCTCTTTATGGGCATGGCGCAGGGCAAGCGCTGCTATTACACGGCTCCCATCAAGGCCTTGGTCAGCGAAAAGTTCTTCGACCTGGTGCAGGTACTCGGCCGCGATAACGTCGGCATGATCACCGGCGATACGCATATCAATACCAAAGCGCCCGTCATCTGCTGCACGGCCGAAATCCTTGCCAACGATGCGCTGCGCGAGGGCGAGGACGCCGACGTGGGCTGCGTGGCCATGGACGAGTTCCACTACTTTGCCGACCCCGATCGCGGCTGGGCCTGGCAGGTGCCGCTGCTCACCCTGCCTCACACGCAATTCATGCTCATGAGCGCCACGCTCGGCGATGTCACCGCGATCGCCGCCTCGCTCGAGGAACACACCGGCGCTACCTGCGACTTGGTCGTCGATGCTCCACGCCCCGTGCCGCTGAGCTACGACTATGTGACGACCCCCCTCGAGGGCACGGTCGAGCTCGCCATGCGCCGCGGCGAGGCCCCGCTCTATATCGTGCACTTTAGCCAGGATGCCGCCCTTGCGACGGCGCAGTCGCTCGCCAATTTTGGCATCGCCAGCAAGGAGCAGCGCGAGGCCATCAAAGAAGCGGCAAAGGGGACGAGCTTCTCCACGGCCTTTGGCAAGATTCTTAAGCGCTTGCTCGGATGCGGCGTCGGCGTGCACCACGCCGGTATGCTGCCGCGCTATCGCCTACTGGTCGAGCGCCTGGCACAGCAAGGCCTGCTGCCCGTCATCTGCGGTACCGATACGCTCGGCGTCGGCATCAACGTACCCATCCACACTGTGGTGCTCACCGCGCTCACCAAGTTCGATGGCTACAAGATGCGTCGCCTGCGCGCCCGTGAGTTCCATCAGATTGCCGGTCGCGCCGGCCGCTCGGGCTTCGATACCGAGGGCATGGTGATCGCCGAGGCACCCGAGCACGAGATCGAGAATGCCAAGCTTATGGCCAAAGCGGGCGACGACCCCAAGAAGCTCCGCAAGATTAAAAAGAAAAAGGCCCCCGAGGGCTTTGTCACCTGGAACAAGCAGACCTTTGAGCGCCTGATCGAGACGCAGCCCGAAACGCTCAAGCCGCGCCTTCGCATCACACACTCCATGGTGATTAGCGTGGTCGAGCAGGGCGGCGACGCCCGCGCCCGCGTGCACGACCTTATCGAGACAAGCCTGCAAACGCCCGAGGAAAAGGCGAAGCTCGAGGTTCGTGCCGACGAGATCTTCGCCACGCTCATCGACTCCGGCGTCGTCGTGCGCACCGAGGTGCCGCCCGCACCCGACGCTCCGGCTGACGCCGCGCCGGACATCGACTACGCGCTGACGGTCGACCTGCCCGAGGACTTTGCGCTCGACCAGCCGCTCTCACCGTTTTTGCTTGCCGCGCTGGAGCTGCTCGACCCCGAGAGTGAGACCTATACCATGGACCTCATCTCGATGGTCGAGGCTACGCTCGAGGACCCCAAGCAGGTATTGCGCGCACAGGAGCGCGCCGCACGCGATCGCGCTATGGCCGAGATGAAGGCCGACGGCATCGAATATGAGGAGCGCTTGGAGCGCATTCAAGACGTCACGTACGAAAAGCCGCTCGAGGATTTGCTCGACGCCGCTTTTGACAAGTACTGCCAGGAAGTGCCCTGGGCAAACGACTACCAGCTCTCTCCCAAGAGCGTTCTGCGCGATATGCTGGAAAGCGCGAGCGATTTTAAGGGCTACATTCAAAAGCTCGGCATCGCCCGCTCCGAGGGCATTTTACTGCGCTACCTGGCAGAGGCTTACCGTTCGCTCGACCGCACCGTGCCCATCGAGAAGCGCGACGAGCGCCTGCGCGACATTATCTCGTGGCTGGGCTTTGTGGTGCGCTCGGTGGACTCGAGCCTGGTGGACGAATGGGAGAACGCCGGCAACCCGGCAGCCCTCGACGCCGCACCGCCGCAGGGCATCGACGAGGTCGTAGCGGACCGCCGCGGCTGCACGCTGCTGGTGCGCAACGCCCTCTTCCGCCGCGTGACCCTTGCCGCCCGCGAGCATACGCGCGACCTAGGCGAGCTCGACGACGACTGGGGTATGAGCGAGATCCGTTGGCAAAAAGCGCTCGATGCCTACCATGAGCAGCACGAGGAAATTCTCACCGACGGCGACGCGCGCTCCTCTGCCATGTTCTCGATCGACGAGTCCGATGAAAAGGCGCTCCACGTGTGGCACGTACACCAAATTTTTGCCGACGAGGACGGCGACCACGACTTTGGCATCATGGGCGACGTCGATCTGGACGCCACGCAAGACGGCGGCGAGGTCATCTTCAAAAACTACCGCGTCGGCTTTATCGAGGATTTGCTCGAGGACTAGTCGAACATACTAGGGCGAAACGAAGCGGGGCCGCCGGCAACATCGCCAGCGGCCCCGCTTTTGCACGATTCGCTATGCCCTACTCGGAATCCTCGACCTCATACGAATCTGCCTCGGCCGGATCATCGTTTGTCTCTGGAGCAGCCTCGCGCGCCTCGTCAAACGCTGCCTTCATGGTCTTGTTGCCCCACGTGAGCTTGCGAATGGTAAGCTCGTCGGCCTTGTTGTGGGCCAGACGCAGGTTCTCGGTGCTGCGGCGCAGGTCGTCCTTGGTCTTCTCGAGCTGCTTAATGGCAGTATCGATCTCCTTAATCGCTGACTCGAATTGCCTACTCGCCAAGTTGTAGTTTCGCGAGAAGCCGTCCTTGAACTTCTCCATCTTGGCTTCGAAGTTCGTGACATCGATATTCTGCTGTTTGTACTCCGCCAGTTCCCGCTTATAGCGAAGCGAACCCATGGCGGCGTTGCGAAGCAGCGTAATCATGGGGATAAAAAACTGCGGGCGGATCACGTACATTTTCTCGTAGCGATAGCTCACGTCCACGATCCCTGCGTTATACAGCTCGCTCTCGGGCTCGAGCAGCGTGCAGAGCACCGCGTACTCACAGCCTTTCTGGCGACGATCGTGATCGAGCTTCTTAAAGAAGTCCTCGTTCTTATGCTTGATCGCGGTCTCGTCGTTCTCGTTTTTCATCTCGAACATAATCGAAATGATCTCGTTGCCGCTCGCGTCGCACTCGCGGAAGATAAAGTCGCCCTTGGTGCCCTCGGACGCATCGTTATCTTTCTCGAAGTACGCGTTGGGAAACGCCGTCATGCGCAGACGGTTAAACTCGGTCTCGCAGTGCTGCTCGAGCGACTCGCCCACCATCTTGGTGGACAGGCGGACCTTCATGTCCTTAAGGCGCTCGATCTCTTCATCCTTGTAGCGAATCAGCTCATCGTTCGCGCGCTTGGTCTGCGCAAGCTCGAGCTCATGTGCCGCCTTGGCCTGCTCCTCGCGCGAATCGCGCACTGCCAGCTCGCTCGTGAGCTTTGCGCGGGCCTCATCGCGCTCTCGCTCCGCCGCGGCGACCGCCTCCGATAGGTTCATTTTTGCCATCAGTTCCTGCTCGCGCAGCTGGGCGCGCAGGCCCTCGGCCTCCTGCTCAGACTGAGCCTTTGCGGCGGAAAACTTCTCCTGTACCTTCGCGCGGTAGTCTGTGAGTGTGCGTTCGGCCTCGCTGCGAGCGGCATCGAGCTCACGCTGAGACTCGGCCGCGGCAGCGGCAAGCGCCATCTCCTGGGCCTTGTCCGCCGCGGAGAGCTTTGCCTGCAATTCGGCAATCTGCGCATCGCGTGTGGCTAAATCGTTTTGAGCAGCATTGCGCGCCGCCGACTCGACGAGCTTGGCTTCATCATCTTTGCGTTCCAGCTGCGCACGCAGATTGTCGATTTCTCGCTGAAGCTCGGCGTTTTCCTTTTGAGCATCGGCACGGGCCTCAACCGCCGCGCGCTGACTTGCACTCTCGCGCTCTGTGGCAGCGCCCTCGAGCTTGGCGCGCAGCTCGGCAAGCTCAGCATCGCGCTTGGCAACCTCTTGTGCCAGCTTCTGCTCCGCGGCGTTCTTCTGCTCGACAAGCTGAGCGTTGCGCTGAGACTCTGCCTCCTGCAAAGCAGCCGTCGAACGCGAGCGCTCAAGCTCCAGCGCCTGCTCGCCTTCGCGCTGGACTGCCCTCACACGCTCATCCAGATCGCGCGAAAACTCGGCATTGCGCACTTGTTTGACGATATCCGCATAGCCGGACGCGTCGACCTTAAAAATTTCGCCACAATGCGGGCACTTGATCTCGTTCATAGCAGCTCCTTGCTGGACGCACATTTCAACTGCCTACACTCTACCGCGGCACGCGGACAAAAAAGGCGCCGCTGCCATAATGGCAGCGGCGCCAGAACCACCATAAAGGTGCCTGTCCCCTTTGCGGTGGTTTGTGTGGTGGTTCGAGAATTACAGCCCAAAGAAGTCAAGGATTTGATCACGGCTTACGGGCTTGTAATCGTTGGCATCGAGACCGACATCATAGCGAAAGATAGGGCGCTCGCGATCGCGGTTGCGCGCGTTGGTGCGGTCTCCCCTGCTGTGGATATGCCCGTGCAGCATGATGGCGCCGCGCGCCTTGCCATTCCAGCTGAGCATGGGGTAATGGCTCATAACTAGACGATGGCCCTTGGCATAGCCGGGAGCAATCTCCAGGTAATCGCATACCTCATCCCAAATCTGCGGTACGTCGGGATCTTCCCAATCACCGTCATGGTTGCCACGGATGAGCGTCACATTCTGGCATTCGATGCGCTCGCGCAGGCGCACCGCCTCCGCCAGGGGCAAACGATAGGTAAAGTCTCCCAAGATATAGAGACGGTCGTCCGCCGCCACGCACTCATTGATGGCATCGATGACCTTGCGGTTCATCTCCTCGACCGAATCAAACGGCCGATCCATATCGTGCAAGATATTCGTATCGCCCAGGTGCAGGTCGGCGGTAAACCACATCATCGTCTCTGTCCTCATTTCGCAACGCGTCTAACACGTGCCTAGTATACAGACGCAGCGATGCGACAGTTACCCAAAGAGCCCGCCGAACAGACCTCGGCAGCGCTTGTCCTTTTTATTCGAACCTTTATCCTGGGTGTTCTTATCCTTTTGCTTTTTGCGATCCTGCTCCAGCTCATCGTCATCGAGCAGCATATCCCACTCAAACGGATCGTCCGTCAAATCGAACAGGTCGTCGTCAAACATGGCAGCCTCCATTGCCGACTAGCGAGCATCCACCACATAGAGCCCAACGCGCACCTGATGCCACGGGCTGCGCTCGGGGGCAACCTGTTGCACACGGGCCTCAAATACGTCCTCGTGGCCGTAATACATCATCAAGGACAGTGGGCCGACCTCGTTTCCTGGAACGTAGCCAAGTTTGGTCTTGCCATAGTAGATCGCAACTGCCTCGGGGTCATGAGGAT
Organism: Coriobacteriaceae bacterium AM113-163; assembly: GCA_027673765.1. Lineage (GTDB taxonomy): Bacteria > Actinomycetota > Coriobacteriia > Coriobacteriales > Coriobacteriaceae > Collinsella. The sequence goes on along the minus strand of JAQDWB010000012.1, from coordinate 5,154 downwards.
TATCGCGCTCGGCACACAGCGTCAGTTTATCGCCCGCTTTAAGATCGCCTAGGACCAAAGCGCCGTCGGCATATTGAAATCCTGCGATGTGAAACGACAGAAGAACACGTGAAGGCTCGTACATAGCAACTCCCCTAACGGCCGGATAAACCGGCGTTTAACCTTACAGAGAAGTCTACGAACTCGCGCGGACACAAATTCGCCCCACCCGTGCCTTTTCGACCGTTTGTCGCTACACCATCTGATTCTAATGCACAAACATGCGCACGAACTTGTGCTTCCAGCTCTCATAAGGGGCGTAGCGGAACGGCACGTCCAGCCACGTTGCCTTGTTCACGATGCTCTTCTTGTGGCTAAACGTATCGAAGCTCTCGCGGCCATGGTACTGGCCCATACCGCTCGCACCCATGCCGCCGAAGCCCATATGGCTCGTAGCCAAGTGCATGATCGTGTCGTTAACGCAGCCGCCGCCAAAGGGCACGTAGCGCACAAAGCGTTGCTGAGCCGCATGGTCCTGGCTAAAGATATACAGAGCTAGCGGCGTCGGACGATCTGCAATAAACGCCTCGGCCTCATCCAGGCTCTCAAACGTCAGCACCGGCAAGATGGGACCGAAAATCTCTTCCTGCATCACGGCGTCCTCAGGCGCCACGCCGTCTAGGATCGTCGGCTCAATCTTGAGCGACGACTCGCGCGCCGTGCCTCCCAGCACAACCTTGTCGGGGTCGATCAGCCCGCGCACGCGCGCAAAATGCTTGGCGTTGACGATATGACCGTAATCCTCGTTGTCGAGCGGATGCTCGCCAAACATGCGACGAGTCTCCTCCCTGATGAGGCCCAACAGCTCATCGTGTACGCGCGTATCGACCAGCAGGTAGTCGGGCGCCACGCAGGTCTGCCCCACGTTGAGCCATTTACCAAAGGCGATGCGCCGTGCCGCGACTTTTAAGTTTGCCGTGGCATCCACAATGCAGGGGCTCTTTCCGCCCAGCTCAAGCGTCACGGGCGTCAGGTTTTTACTTGCGCGCTCCATGACGAGCTTGCCGACCGGAACGCTACCGGTAAAGAAAATCTTGTCCCAGCTCTCGTCGAGCAGCGCCTCATTCTCGGCACGCCCGCCTTCGACGACCGTCACCAGGCGCGGATCAAATGCTTCCTCGCAAATCTGCCTGAGCACCGCGCTCGATGCCGGAGCATAGGCACTCGGCTTGATGACCACGGTATTGCCCGCGGCAAGGGCGCCGGCAAGCGGCTCGAGCGTTAGCAAAAACGGGTAGTTCCAGGGCGCCATAATGAGCGTGACGCCATAGGGCACGGCTTGCGTTTTGCACACACTCACGGCGTTGGCGAGGTCACACGGACGCAGGCGCGGACGGCTCCATCGAGCCACATGCGCAATCTGATGACGAATCTCGGAAAGCGAGGTGCCGATCTCACACATATAGGCCTCGTCATGCGACTTTCCCAAATCGGTCTTGAGCGCATGGGCAATATCGGTCTCGTGTGCCCGCACCGCCTCGCGCAGGCGCACGAGGGCGCGACGTCGAGCATCGACATCAAACGTGGCGCGCGTCTTAAAGTAGGCGCGCTGTTCGCCGACAATGCGCGCGATTTCCTCGGTGTTCATGGGCCCTCCTAGTTCTCATCCTCAAACATACCACCCGCGACGACCTCGTACATACGCTCGAGCTCCAAACGGTCCATCAAAAGTGGAACGGGGTATAGCGGATTGGCCTCGGCATCGGCATGGGCCGCCATTTGCGGAATATCGGAGCGGCGAATGCCCGTCACATATTTGGGAATGCCCAAGGCGGCATTCATGCGGTCGACCCAATCGATAAAGGCCTCGGCCGCAAGACTGTCCTGCGCGTTAGCCGGCGCGATACCGGCCATGCGAGCAAGATCGGCAAGCTTGGGGGCGGCGGCGTCACCATAAGCGCGAAGCATGTGCGGCAGGATGATCGCGTTGGCCAAACCGTGCGGAATTCCGTATCGGCCGCCCAGACTGTGCGCGATGGCATGCACGTATCCGACATAGGAGCGGGTAAATGCAACACCCGCTTTATACGCCGCCGAAAGCATATTGCGACGAGCGCGCATGTCGTCGCCATGCTCATAAGCCTCGGGCAAATTGTCGTGGATGAGCTGGACCGCCTGACGCGCCATCTTGCGCGTGTAGGGCGTGGTGCTACGGCCGATAAAGGCCTCGACGGCATGCGTCAGGGCATCCATGCCCGTCTGCCCCGTAATGGAGGCGGGCAGGCCGCGTGTAAACTCGGGGTCGTGCACCGCAAAGCGCGGGATAAGCACAAAGTCGTTAATGGGGTACTTGTAGTGCGTCTCGTCATCGGTGATAACCGCCGCGAGTGTGACTTCGCTTCCCGTACCGGCGGTAGTGGGAACCGCAATAAGCAGCGGCAGGAGACGGTGGACGCGCAACAGGCCACGCATCTTGTTGATGGGCTTATTTGGCTGTGCGATGCGTGCGCCCACACCCTTGGCGCAGTCCATGGCCGAACCGCCACCAAAGCCGATAATGGCCTGGCAGGCGCTCTCGCGATACAGGGACGCCGCTTCCTCCACGTTTGAGACCGTGGGATTCGCACGCGTTTCGGCATAGACCGTAACGCCAATCCCCTGAGCCGTAAGCGCACGCTCGAGTGATGCCGTGAGTCCCAAACGAGCAATACCAGGGTCTGTCACGATAAGGACCTTCTGGATCGAGCGCTTTTGAAGCACTGCGGGCACATCCTCGGCATGCTCTAAAATGCGCGGCTCGGTATAGGGCAGGATTGGCAATGCAATGCGAAAAACCGTCTGATATGTTCGGCACCAGGCACGACGGGCTAGATGCATAAAGGAAACTCCTTCATTTGTTGATAGGTCAACATTTGCTCGCCCGATTGTACTCAGCGGCGTCCGTATATGACTTGCAAACCGTTAATCAATCAACATCTTCATATCTCAAAATTGTTTTATTAAAAATCATTCCTAATAGGCTTCACATTTGGTTGCATTTATGGATAATAGAACTCGTCAAGACGCACGTCCGGAGAGGGCCCTTACGGGACCGGACGAGCGCACAATCGCCATCGATCGAAAGGATCGAATCATGAAGTTTGTTTGCCCCGTTTGCGGTTATGTGGAAGAGTTCGACGGCGACCAGCTGCCCGAGGACTTCAAGTGCCCCCAGTGCGGCGTTCCCGGTTCTCGTTTCCTGAAGCAGGAGGAGGGCCAGCTCGAGTGGGCTGCCGAGCACGTCGTGGGCGTCGCCAAGATGGAGGGCGTCTCCGAGGACATCGTTGCCGACCTGCGCGCCAACTTTGAGGGCGAGTGCTCTGAGGTCGGTATGTACCTGGCCATGGCTCGCGTCGCTCATCGCGAGGGCTATCCCGAGATCGGCCTGTACTGGGAGAAGGCTGCCCACGAGGAGGCCGAGCACGCCGCCAAGTTCGCTGAGCTCCTGGGCGAGGTCGTGACCGACTCCACCAAGAAGAACCTCGAGATGCGCGTTGAGGCCGAGAACGGCGCCACCGCCGGCAAGACCGATCTTGCCAAGCGCGCCAAGGCCGCTGGCCTCGATGCCATCCACGACACCGTGCACGAGATGGCTCGCGACGAGGCTCGCCACGGCAAGGCTTTCGCCGGCCTGCTCAAGCGCTACTTCGGCTAAGCCAGCCGCCTAAGAGATAATCTCTAGCTCGATAAGGCCCGGACCGCATGGTTCGGGCCTTTTTCGTGTCTAGCGAACCAGTTAACGTCCCAAAAATAGAACCACCTTTGACATCGGCTTCGCGTCAAAAACTAAGTGAGTAGACTTTTTGGAACTTGCCGAGCAGACCATCCATATTGCTTTATAAAACCGCAGGTAGATAGCTTGCCGCAAAACAATCTGGTCGCCATCACGCTAAAAGTCTACTCACTTAGATTTGCAACCGTCCATGATCGGGCCTTTTTGTGTCTAACGGGCATCTTTTTGTCGATTTCTCCCAGTTTTGACCAGTCAACGAATAGCTCAGACCGAAGTAATGCCTCGGCCCCTTGCTCCTCCAAGCTTTTATCGCGATATTCAACATCGAGCAACCTGCATACGGCCTTAACAATCGCGTGGAATCTACCCTCATCGGATATCTGTCCGTGTGTCAGGAGAAATACATCGTAGCCCATGGCCTGAAGCGCCGTCATGCGGTCAGCGTCACGCAAACCATCCCCGGCTCGCCCGTGCGAGGCCTTTCCCTGACATTCAATGGCCACCTGTCGCTCTCCGTCCGGCGAAGACAGAAGTAGGTCAATGTATACGCGGGACTTGCCTACAATCGCCCGAGCACTTGCGCTTAGCGCCACTTCGACATTGAGCTCTATGCCGCAAAAACCTTCGCCTCCCAGTGATCGTGGCAACCCAAGCAACAAATACGTCTCAACCTCAAAAGGCGATGCGGCACCCAGTGGAACGAGATGCGATACCGCGACAAATCGCTTGCCGTAACGCATCCCACCAACATCTGAACAAAAACGGTCAAGGTCTCCGCCCAAAACCAAAGCGTCGCGACGCCACAAATTTGAGGCAGCACCGTCCTCGGACGGGCAGCGTGCCCAACCAAAGGTTGCCGGAATCGCGCCTGACTCAATTGCACGCGAAAGCTCCGCCTCGAGTGCTACCGGCAAGGCACAAACCGCAAACAAGCCGCACATCTCCGCCAATACCAAAAGAAGTTGGAGATCCGTCAGATGCCGCGACATGATGAATGCCGTCAGCAGAGGAGACGTAACCAAAAACCCATGTTCCGTTTCCAGCACGGATTCCCTGGGAAGCTCACCAAGGAACAGCCGTTGCCTAACGCTGGCAGGACAAGTCCGCTTGTTTCTCGTCCGAACCAATGTATACAACGGAAAACCGAGCGCGACCGCAGCCGTCGGGTTGCGGGCGAGATCATATCGCTGCCGGTCTTCTTCCGGTCGTGGAAGCGGCGGACACAAAGCGCGGACTTGAGGAGGCAAACGCCAGTACCTAAAAGCTGATATGTCACAAAGTAAATCCTTCATAGGCACAGGAAAACACGAATTTCAACCCAGTCAGCGGTAGCGCGCAGAGATGTGGTGTAAGAGGCGGGGAATGCCCCGCCTCCGCCCTTTCTTGAAAGGGAGGGGACACCG
>JAQDWB010000011.1:1122-72870 GCA_027673765.1 Coriobacteriaceae bacterium AM113-163 | reverse complement strand
GCTATGCGGTTGTCAATTTGCGAAAGAAATTATGCGTCACCTAAGTTGATTACAGCGTTCGACCAAAGCGACGGAGCGGAGGAAATCGAAGCCCTCCTTGAAAATGCCCCGAAGGAAGCGAAGTAGCTCCTGAAGCCAAAGCGAAAGGTTAATTCAAATGGATTTGGTGACTTCTTTTTTCCACCTGCTGTCCGATTATTGCGTTTGCTTTGACGATGGAATGATCACCTGGGATGGTCATCATCACGCTGCGACTGGCCTGCATGTCGATAACGAAAAGGTGCCCGAGCTTACCGAGTTTGCCATGCAGGGCGGCTTTGATGATCTGAATGATTACCTCAACTGCTTTGTCGACGGTTTTCTGAATAACCTGGTTGAGGCCGATGAGAATCTCATTGTTCCCAGGAACGCAATCCACGAGGCTCTTTACCCTATGCTTCGAGAAGGGGATTTGACGGGCCTTGTTTTGGCTGATTTCTGCGGCTGTAACAAAGCGCTCGTAATCGACAATCCGGCCCCCAATGCTTATTGCGTAATGTATGACACGCGAATCGCTCGCGGTATTCCGCAGTTCTTCAACTTGGTCACACGTATGCTTTGGGATGTGCGCCAAGGGCTGCGTAGCCAGCAAGACGTTTCGTTTAAGGTGACGTTTGTTGCGGCGAAGAATGTCGATTTATCCATGCTGGTTGTGGACGACGTGGCGGACGTTGTGGGCGTGCAGGAAAAGCCGGGAACGAAGATGGTCTACTCTGCCCCGAAGATTCAGCTGGATGCTCGTAATGGATCGGAAACGGTATCGGCATCCGCCGCGCTAGAAAACGAGAGCGATGCTCCCGGCAAAAAGAGCAGGGGTCTGGACGAGAAGCCTCAACCGTTTCAACCAAAGTCTTGGGCAGAGGACGAGACGAGGGATAGGGTCTACGCACTTGCTGATCGATGCCTCGCTGACCAGGACGAATTAGATCAAGCCGAAGCGAAAAAGGCGAAACTTCAACGAAAGCTTGACTCGATTACTAAGGCTCTGGCCGAGGCAACCTCGAAATACGATCACTTCCGGGACCTGGAGCGCAAGCGAGAGCAGCTGACAGAGCAGAGGAACAACCTTGATAATGAGGTTTCGAGCTGTGAGAAAGAGCTTCAGTCGTTTGGGCTGTTTGACATTAGCAATAAGCGCCAAGTAAAGAAAAAGCTTTCGGATCTTGCCGGGCGCATAGAAAAGCTCGATTCCAGGCTCAAGTCGATCGGGATCGACCTCTTTGAGGGCTCGAGCGAGCCTGCCAAAGTTGAGGTCGATAGGTTGCAGCAGCAGGAGAACGATGCTCAACTGGCGCTTAAAGAGGCCGAGGCGAACTTTGAGCAGAAGGAGGCTACATGGAAAGAAGGCAGGGCTGAGCTTGAAGCGTTCTGCGCCAGCGTGCCAGATAATCCAAAAATGGATAGGTTTTGTTGGGATGCCGATTGGCGCATAAAGCAAGCTCGCGATCGCAGGGAGCGGGCTGAATATCAGCAGAAAATGAGGCGTCTTGCAAAAGAGTTTGCACAAACAGTCGAAGTGGGCGAAGAATTTGGTCTGCGAGATATGGTTGATACGATCGACGGAATAGACTCGATTTCAATGGCCTCGATTATTGTTCAGAAATATTACGACAAGACCCATTCAGTAAAACGGGTCGCCCCGCTTTACAACCTCCCTGCCTATGTGTTTACCGACAAAAGGTTCATGGATTTATTGGACGATTGATTCTTATTTAGCAGGCGGCTGTATTTTGCAAGGGGCATCTCTAGGGATGCACCCTGTTTTTATGTCGAGCCAACAATGTGCCAACGCATAAAAAATGCCGGGGGACATCCCCCGGCTCTTGGAGATCCCTCTATTCGAGGGTACCGATATCTTTATAGCAGAAGCTGCGCGCTGGGTCTACGCGAGACGTTTGGCTCGACTGACAGTCTCCCTAAAAACAAAAATGCCGGGGGGATCCCCCGGCCCTTGACTGCCCTCCATAAAGGAACGCAACCCATTTATACCATGGCTCCAGTGCGAATGGCTGACCCAATCGAGCCTCTTTTTCTTTAGCTTCTTAACGAAGTTCTTTTTGAATGGGGCGATCGAGCCAAAGAACTCCGTGTCTGTTTTGGTCGCCGTTCCATTCTGGAACTTAAGGAGTGTGAGCTCGATTCCGCAAATATAGTCGGCGACCTGAGATAGTCGATATGTTCTGGGCGAAGCGTCGCGATAAACCGTGGCCCTTTGGGAAATGGCCTTCTCGATGGCACCGTGAAGCGCGCGCGTTACAACGCTTTGGCCTCCGTCGTAGTAGATCTTGACGTGGTCGAAGCTCTGTATGTATGCCAGGTGGTCGGCAAGGAATAGCGTAACATCGCGTTCGATCTTTTCGGAGAGCTTTTGCGGTTCGTAAAGGTCCTGCCTCTTGTCGTAGATGAAGGGTCGGTATGTGATGGGGGAGCGATCTACGAACTGGCGGAATAGGCTGAGCTGTTTCTTTCGGTTGCGCATGCTGACCCACTGGTAATCATCGTGGCCCGTGAGAAGGGGCCCAAAGTGGAATGGCATCACATCGAGTTCACAGTCTCTAACGTTGCGTTCATACGCGGCGATATTTTCCTTTAGTTCGGTTGCTTGCTCATGAAAGACAAGGGTGACGATATAGTAGCGGGATACGGGACCCGCATCACCCGATTCATCGATAAAGATCGAGAGTTCCGTCATGAGGTGACCTCCATTTACGCATAAAAAATGCCGGGGGGAAGCCCCCGGCTCTTGGAGGTCCCTCTATTCGAGGGCACCAACCTTTTTATACCACGAGACGAGGAGTCTATTCAAGTAGAAATTATAATGACCAAACACATGTTCGTCAATCTGCCTGCGGTTTTTAGGATAACGACGGACTTTTGGCATGAAATGGTGGGGACGCGCTCGCTCGTGTTGCTTTGAACCGGCTGCTGCGGTCGTGGCGTTATGACTACCGCTCGCACTTGTTGCTCAACAAATGGTGGAGCTGGTGGAGTAAGTTAATACATAGTTGACTGCGAAGCGCGGTCGGCTTGTAGTGGGCGTACTCTCAAAATGATGCCTGCGAATGCTCTGCATGGGGCGCTATAAGCTTTGCTGTCGGGTAGACTTGTCTATGCTGACTTAGCTAGTTTTATTGGGCTTTTAATCGGTCCTGATTGGATGGGATAGAGATATGGCAACGTTGCTCGCCGATAAATACGAGGCTCGCAAGGCCGAGGTCAATGCTCGCTTTGAGCAGCTTCGCGCTAACGAGGAAGAGCTCAACCGAATCTTTGCCAAGATCTACAACATGGAGGGGGAGGTGCCCATCGAGGTCGAGGACAAGTACGTGTCGGTGGCGCGCATCTTCGACACCGCCGATGAGATCCCCGAGAGCTATAAGGGCAACAAGTATGTGCGCACCAAGCGCGACGAGATCACCTCGCTCATAAGCTATGCCGTGGGCTGCATGTTTGGCCGCTATTCGCTGGACGTGGACGGTCTGGTCCTGGCCGATCAGGGCGCCACGGTCAACGACTTTCTGGCCAAGATGCCCGATCCCGATCACGTGACCTTTATGCCCGATGGCGACAACGTGCTACCCATTACCGATGACGAGTACTTTGACGACGACATCGTGCGCTACTTTATCGACTTTGTGCGCACCGTGTATGGCGAGGAGACGCTCGAGCAGAATCTGACCTTCATTGCCGAGGCGCTCGGCGGCAAAGGCACCTCGCGCGAGGTCATCCGCACCTACTTTTTGAAGGACTTCTTTAAGGACCACTGTCAGACCTATAAGAAACGTCCCATCTACTGGCTGTTCGACTCGGGCAAAAAGAATGGCTTTATGGCCCTGGTTTACATGCACCGCTATACGCCCGACTTGCTGGCGCGCATTCGTACCGACTACGTGCACGAGCAGCAGGAGCGCTATCGTTCGCAGATCGCCGACGCCGAGGACGCGCTGGCCACGGCCGAGCGCGGTGAGAAGGTCGCGCTGACCAAGCGCATCAAAAAGCTCAAGGATCAGCTGGCCGAGACCGTTGCCTACGAGGAAAAGCTGCATCACCTGGCCGACCAGATGATCAAGATTGACCTGGACGACGGCGTTAAGTTCAACTATGCCAAGTTCCAGGATGTGCTGGCAAAGATAAAATAATGCACACGTGATTACGTGTTACGCGAATTGTTTTGACCGGTATGACAGTGGGATTGTTAGATGGCAAAGTTCGATGTAATTGAAGAGCTGGCGGCGCGCTTTGAACAGCCGCTGCCCGATTGCCGCGAGCGCCGCGTGGTGGTGTGGCACGACGCGGAAGGCGAGTTTGCCGCCACGTTTGCCGAGCTTGCCGAGGGCGGCTTTGGCGAAGCGGTAGAGCAACGCCTGCCGCGTCCGGTGCGCTTTGTGGAGGCTTGCGACGGGCATATGTTTGAGGTCAAGCGCCTTATCGCCCGCGAGGACACCACAAGCGACATGCTGGTGTATCGCCAGCAGGGACGTGGAAGTCTCGAGGGCGATTGGCTGGCCGACGTTGAGCTGTACGCCGATCAGTTCTCGGCGGACTATCTGTCGCTGCTGGCCGATCAGCTGGGGGCTTCGAACGCGAGGGATATTCGCAAGGCGCTGCAGGCGCACAAGTCGTTCTTTGCCGCTAAGGTCCGCGTTGCCAAGTTTTCCAAGTGCATGCCCGCGCCTGCGTGCGCGGCCGATGTTGAGCTGGGCCTGCTGGCTGCCATGTTTGGCGGCTCCGATCCAAGCGCTGCCAACATGCCGTTTATTGTGCGTGCGTGCCTGACTAAGCTGCTGCACGATGGCCCGGAGGCGCTGTCGGAGCTGGCGCAAAAGTTTGAGGCCGCCGATAGCCTTGCTGCCTTTGTGCGTCAGCGCACGGGCTTTGAGGGCGCGCTGTTCGAGCGTGATTCGCTGCAGGATTTTGCCGCCCATGTGCTGCTGACGGCCGCAGCCTCGTTGGTGCCGGCCTCTGCGCTGCAAAAGCTCTCCAACCATATTGCGCCTGCCTATGCGCCGTATTGCATTGCCGTCGTCCGCGAGTGGGCGGGCGATGCTGCGGCGTCTGATGACCTGCGCGAGATTTGCGAGCTGGTCCAGGACGCGTGCGGCCTGCGCCATGTGTTTGGTGCTCTGCCTACCGACGATCTGCTGCGCTTGGATGTAGTCCCGTGCGTTGACGAGGCCATTTTGAGCGACTTGCTCACCTCACTGGCGCAGGGCGCCGATCGCATTGACGAGGCTCGTCGTGTTGCCGCGGCCCGTCGCGACCTGTGCTGGTACGACGATGTCGCCTGCTATTACCAGGTGCTTTTGGCGCTGGCCGACATGGCGGCCTTTAAGCGCGACCATGCGGGCGGATTCCACATTGCCCAGGCGGCCGAGGTGTGGGAGGCCTATACCACAGATTGGTGGCGCATGGATGCGGCATATCGCGCGCTGCGCCAGGCCAACGAGCGCTGCAAGCTTCGTGGTGTCGACCTGCTGGAGGAGCCCGAGCGCCGTGCGGTCGAATGGGCCGAGAACAACTACGTTAACTGGTATCTGGCCGAGAGCAACGCGTGCTGGGCCAATGCCGCCCAGGCGCAGTGGCGTGATGCCGGCTATGTTGAGGGCATCGCTCGCCAAGACCTGTTTTATTGGGAGACGCTGCCCACGTATACCGGTAGCGCCAAGGCCAAGGTGGTCCTGATTAGCGATGCGCTGCGCTACGAGGTGGCGCAGGACGTGGCTGCCGCTTTGGAGCGCGAGCGCGGCGGCGAGGTGCGCATGGGTAGCGTGCAGGCGATGTTTCCCTCTATTACCGAGATGGGCATGCCGGCGCTGTTGCCGCATCAGGGCATGACGCTCAACATGGAAACGGGCGCCGTGCTGCTCGATGATATGTCGACAGGTTCTACGGTCGAGCGCCAGGCGGTGCTGCAGAAGGCCGCGCCTACGGGTCGTGCCCTGAGTGCCGCGGCGTATCTGGACATGTCTGCCGCCGAACGCAAGGAACTGCTCAAGTCCAGCGAGATCGTGTACCTGTATCACAACAAGATCGACGCGACGGGGGAGAAACTCGCCACCGAAAGCGATGTGTTCGATGCGTGCGCCGAGAGCGTGGACGAGCTGGTCTCGCTCGCCAAGCGCGTGTGCACCGACGCTCCGGGCGCCCGCGTGACGATCACATCCGACCATGGCTTTTTGTACACGGCCAACGAGTTGCCGGAATGCCTGTTCCTGGGCAAAAACGACCTGCCCGACGATCCGGTGCTGTTTGGCAAGCGCCATGCGGTGGTCGCTCAGGGCGACGCCTTGGCCGATATCGCCAGCGGTGCGGACGGTAGCCCGTATTTGGCCATGAACATGGATCATGTGGTGCCGGGCGGTGGCTATGTTGGCTTGGCTCCGCGCGGGATCGTGCACTACAAGCGACCCGGCGGAACCAAGCGCTACGTGCATGGCGGCGTGAGCCTGCAGGAGCTCGTGGTGCCGGTGGTCGGGTATCGTCGCTTGAGTGCGTCTTCAAAGGAATTCGTAGATACGCAGACTGCGAAGCTGCGCGTGCTGAGCGAGAGCCGCCGCGTTACCAACTCGCTGTTTGGCATTAAGTTGCTGCAGGAGGAGGCCGCTACGGGCAAGGTGCTGCCGTGCGAGTATGAGCTGGTGTTTACCGATGAGACCGGCAACGAGGTGAGCGACGTTGCCCGCGTGCATGCGGATATGACCTCGCCCAACCCGCAGGACCGCGTGGTCGAGGCTCGCTTTACGCTTAAGGCGGGCGTGTCGTTTGGGTCCGGCTCGTCCCATTTGCTGGTTTGCCGCGATGCCCAGTCGGGCAAGATCGTTTGGCGCGAGACGTACACCATCGCTGTTTCGTTTGCCCCTGTTGTTGACTTTGGTTTTTAGGAGTGTGCCCTATGTTTGATAGCCATGACGACGATCTGTGGGAAGTTCCCTCGATTGATGTGAATGTGCCGGTGCAGGCTGCGGTGTCTGCAGAGGAGGCCGTGCCCGCCCCGGAGGCTGAGACTGCCGCAGAGGCCGTGGCTGCCGCGCCTGCCCCGGAGCCGACGGTGGCCGTGGTACCCGATGAGGTTGCGGTGCCCGCTGAGGACGAGTCCTCGACCGATGGCTATGCCCAAGCCGTTGCCGAGGCTCCCGAGGACGACGGCTACGACATGGATGTACTGGACGGCAAACTGCTCGAGCACTTTGGCGGCAAGATCGTGCGTAAGGACCTCACGGCCCTTATGAAGCGTGGCGCCAACGTGCCTACCTTTGTGCTGGAGTACCTGCTGGGCATGTACTGCTCAACCGACGACGAGGACGCCGTGGCGGAGGGCCTGGGGCGCATCCGCAAGATCCTCACCGATAACTACGTGCGTCCCGACGAGTCCGAGCGCATTAAGTCCAAGATCCGCGAGCTGGGTCGCTTTACCATCATCGATAAGGTGACGGCCAAGCTCGACGAGTACAAAGACATCTACGTGGCGTCGTTTGCCAACCTGACCATTGAGCCGTTTGTGATGCCGGCCGAGTACGTGCGCGACTATTCCAAGATTCTCCAGGGTGGTATTTGGTGCATTATGAGCATCGAGTATCGTCGTCCCATGGAAGAGGAAGACGAGTTTGGCATGGAAGTCTTTGGCGACGATGCGCCGCGCCGCTCCAAGGCCAAGCGCAAAAAGCGCGGGCCCGAGGACTCTCCGTTTAGCGTGGCGTCGCTCACGCCCATTCAGATGCCCAACCTGGACCTGGATGCCATGATCGAGGAGCGTCAGTATTTCTCGCGCGACGAGTGGCTCAACATGCTGCTGCGCTCTGCCGGCTATGAGCCCAGCGAGCTTTCGGAGAAGGAGCGCCTGCACTTTATCGAGCGCATGGTGCCGCTGATCGAGCGCAACTACAATCTGTGCGAGCTTGGTCCCCGTGGCACCGGCAAGAGCCATATCTACAAAGAGGTTTCGCCCTACGCCATTTTGCTCTCGGGCGGGCAGACCACCACGGCCAACCTGTTCGGCCGTATGAACTCCATGCGCGCCGATCGCGTGGGCTTGGTGGGCCATTGGGATTGCGTGACGTTCGACGAGGTCGCCGGCATGCGCTTTAAGGACACCAACGCCGTACAGATCATGAAGGACTATATGGCGAGTGGCAGCTACGCGCGCGGCCGCGACCAGATCAACGCCGACGCCTCCATGGTCTTTGAGGGCAACATCAACGACACTGTGCAAAACGTCCTTAAGACCACGCACCTGTTTGATCCGTTCCCGCCGGAGTTTAACAACGATTCGGCCTTTTTCGACCGTATCCACTATTACCTGCCGGGCTGGGAGATTCCCAAGATGCGCTCGAGTCTGCTGACCGGGCATTACGGCTTAATCACCGACTGCCTATCGGAGTTTTGCAAGGAGATGCGCCGCAAGGACTTTACGCATCATATCGACCGCTACTTCCGCTTTAACAGCGACTTTAACAAGCGTGACGAGATCGCCGTGCGCAAGTCCTTTAGCGGCCTGGCCAAGCTGCTGTTCCCCGACGAGGCTATGGACAAGGACGACGTTCGCTGGCTGCTGGACTACGCCATCGAGGGCCGCCGCCGTGTAAAGGAACAGCTCAAGATTATGGCGGGCGTCGAGTTTATCGACGTCAACCTGGGCTATATGGATGCCGACAATCCGCAGGACGTGCACGTGGTGCGCGTGCCCGAGCAGTCCGAGGATACGCTGATTCCCGACGGGCCGCTGTTGTCCGGCCACGTGTTTGGTGTGGGCAGGTCGCAGGGCGGCGAGGTTGCCGTGTACAAGCTGGAGAACAAGGCCGTTGCCGGCGAGTGCAAGTTTAAGCACGAGGGCGTTGCCTTTAATAAGCCGGTGCGCGATACGCTGGAAGCCGCGTTTGACAACTTTGTGAACCTGGCGAACCGTGTGGCGCCGGGCATGCACATTGGCTCAAAGGACTACCTGCTGTTCTATAACGACCTGCAGAGCAAGGGCCTGTCCGAGGAAGTCTCGCTTGCCGAGTTTGTGGGCCTGTGCTCCGCGGCGTGCAACCGCCCGGTGATGTCCGCGCTGGCGGTTCCGGGAATCCTGCGCATGTCGGGCTCTATGGATGAGATCCGCGGGCTCGAGGACATTATGCGCGTGGCTAAAAACGCCGGTGCCAAGCGCGTGATTTTGCCGCTGAGCGCCATCGCGGGCCTGCAGAGCGTTTCGTCCGAGATTATATCGGGGTTGAGCCCGGTGTTCTACATGGATGGCGACCCGGTCGATGCTGCGAAAAAGGCGCTGGATCTATAGGGGTGCGAGCGTGCGGGCTTGCGTGCGCGAGGCGTTTGATGCGCACGTGAGCCCGCGGGCAAGTTGGCGCGCTGCGCGTGAGGAGGCCTTGCCATGGCGGAAGAACGTTCTGTTGGCGAGCTGCTCGATGAGCTCTTTGGCTTTGAGTCGGTAGCCAAGCGTCAGACGGCGCTTGAGCAGTACGATCGCGGGGAGTTATTGTGCAAGGCGCGCTCCCGCGAGTTGTTGGGCGTGATCGAGGGTGTCGAGGCTGCCGAGCGTGCTGCGCGTGAGTCTGCCGTGCGGGCCGTTGACGGGTATGTACGCCGCGTTGAATTTGATTCTCTTGCGCGCGCTCGCAAGCAGATAGGCGTTGTGGGCCCGTTGCAGATGGAGCGGCGCTACGCTGCCTTTTTGCGTATGGAGGACAAGGCCGAGCTGTTGGCCCGCCTGGAGCAGACGCTTGCGTTTATCGAGGTAAAGCTGCGTGCCAATACGGCGAACAGGGTTCGTGCGGCGTACGATGCTGCGGGGGCTTTGGTGCTGCAGGGCGCGGCGCGTCTGAGTAACGTGCACGTTGTGGATGCCGTGCCCCTGGATGCGGATCTGCTGTGCACGCAGTTGGAGCAGCTGCGTTGTGCCGCCGATACAACGGACCTTGCCGGTATGATTACGGCGACGTTTGAGTCCGAGCTGAGTGCGACCGGGCCGCGGGATGCTGGCGGGTTTGCTGGCGATGTTGCCGGCGATGTGGCGCTGGAGCGCGAGCTTGCGAATG
Organism: Coriobacteriaceae bacterium AM113-163; assembly: GCA_027673765.1. GTDB lineage: Bacteria > Actinomycetota > Coriobacteriia > Coriobacteriales > Coriobacteriaceae > Collinsella. Next base: position 62,800 of record JAQDWB010000011.1, on the reverse strand, counting down.
TGCGTGGCGCTGCGCAGCGATCGCGCTTGGCAGCTCAAGCGTATCGGGCCGAGCGCGCTGCCCGTGTTGCAGGGAGCACGGTGGAGCCGGTATCGTTGCCGGAGTCTGCTCGCGTTGCGTGCGAGACGGGGTGCGATGCCGGGGAGCTTTCCGAGTTGCTCGCTCAGGTAAAGAAGTCGTTTGAGACTTATAGGTGCGTTGTTGCCGATGGCGGGTTGTTCCGTGCCTTTGGCACCGGTTCGCTGCATGGGATTTGCCGGGGTAGCAGTTATTTCGACTACGATGATCGGTTTGACGAAGACGTGTTGGTGGGCGAGTACGACGGTGCTACCAGGCACAATGTCCGGCGCGAGGTTGCGATTCCCGAGCTTGTGGACGAGGCTTCGGCCGACGGCGGCGACTCGCTCGAGGTTGCCGTGGCGCGCATGCGTGAGTTTAACGGACGGCGCTACGATGGGGTGCTGGATGAGGATCCTGCGCGCCATGTGAATGCGTTTTGGTATGGACTCAAAAAGCTCGGCCAGTACTGCGAGGCCGCCGTGCGTGTGGATGAGCGTGCCTGGGATTGCTTTATCGATAAAGTACAGTTTGCCTACGACGAGCCCGTGGGGCGTTTGGCCACACAGATGGATGACAAGCAGGTTGCGGCTTTTGTTGCCGCTGTGAATGCGCTCGGCGCTGCTGAGCAGGGGCCTGATCCGGTAGGGGGTCACCATGAAAATCGATATTAATGTTGACCAGCTGCGCGAGAGTATGATCGACCGTGCGGGGAGTGCAGCCGGCGTGGGCTTTCCGGCCGCCATGCTCGACGTGATGGATATCGAGGACGAGTCACCTCAAGAGCTCCTAGCCCGAGCCGAACGCGAAGGCCTCGACCTCCGCGACTTTTCTGTCGATGGCGACGCTGAATGATGGTCACCTTTGCTATTGACGAACATATGTTTGTATTTTATACTCATGCTTGAATATACGTCCAACTTCATGGTATAAATTAGGTGGTCATCTCTTAAGAGAGGGCTTCCAAGTGCCGGGGACGTTTTCCCCGGCTTTTTTATTAAGGATTGCCCATGCGAGAGCTGAGTATCTTTATTGATGAATCTGGAAGCGATGATCTTCGTGAAAAATACTATCTGGTTGCCTTTGTTTTTCATGAACAAAATATTCCCATCGCTGAGGGAATAGAGAAATATGAAAGGGCGGTAGCCGATAGCGGATTGCCGCTCCTTCCGTTCCATGCTTCTCCTCTCATGAATGGAAAAGATCAGTTCAAGGACTTGGACATCAGTGAGAGAAAAAGGCTGTTTTCACTATTTCGAGTTATGTTTCGACATTTGCCCATCTCGTACAAGGTGTTTGTATTCAAGACGCATCGGTATCGAACTCTCAAACAGATCGCTGATGCGATGCGGCGTGAAATCATCGATTTCATATTCGATAATTTGAGTTGGTTTCAGCAGTTTGATGCTGTGAAGATTTACTACGACGGAGGACAGGGTTCGGTTTCGAGTGCGCTTCACAAGGCAATCGATTACGCTTTGGCTAAAAATGCAGTTATCTATAAGCCGACAACTTCATCGGATTACTATTTGGCTCAGGCTGCGGACTATATCTGTACCATTGAGTTCACGAGTCTGAAATATCAGGCGAATAAGCAGACTAATACTGACCAGAAGTTTTTTGGTGGTAGTACTGCGTTTAAAAAAGGCTTACTAAAAGAAATAAGAAAGAAGGCTGTCGTCTAATGGGCAGGCCTCGTATTGCATAAAAAATGCCGGAGGTAAGACCCCGGCTCTTGGAGGCCCCTCTATTCGAGGGTACCGACATCTTTATAACAGAAACCGCATGTCGGGTCTACACGAGACATTTCGCTCGATTTCCTGTTGACCTAAAAACAAAAATGCCGGGGGGATCTCCCGGCCCTTGACTGCCCTCCATAAAGGAGCGCAATCCATTTATACCATGGTTGCGATGCGAGCGGTGGCTCATTCGGTCTTCTTTTTCCTCAGCTTCTTGCTGAAGTTCTATTTAATGTGACAAAGGGACTGCCCCTTTGTCATATGGGGCGACGGGGTGTTTGTGCCCACGGCTGTGCGAAAATGCATGATAAACCGTCGCAACGGAGTCCAACGACGTCGCGGCGGTTCTATTATGGCCACCCGCCGGCTAAGTGAGTAGGCTTTTTTGGAAATCCTGAGCACCTGACTAATTTGCTTCAACAAACCCGTAGGTCACAGACTTGTGCTTTGGTGACGTGGTCGGCGATTCGACAAAAGTCTACTCACTTAGTTTTGCCAGACGCTAACTGTCCTCAACGAGACCCCTGTCGGGGCGATTGATGCTCAAATGTAGCCAATTCGGGACGGCTGTCCCTGCCCGCTACGACGCCAGCGTGGCGATGACGGCTTCGTCGCCGGCGTATATAAGGGTGTTGCCGTCGGGGATGATCGTTTGGCCGTCGCGCTTGAGCATCACGACGATAAAGGGGTGCTTGCCCTGTGGCACGTCGCGCAGACGCTGTCCAGCCAAGCGACCGTGGGGAGTCACGGTGACCTCGCGCAGCGTAACCTCGGCACGCTCCTCAAACGTCGGTGCGGCCATAACCAGAAGGTCGCCTTCTTCGATCACGGTATCCCCGTTGGGCAGCACCGGGTGCGCGCCATCGCGCAGCACCAGGATGACGAGCATGTTCGTAGCGCTGCCAATATCGGCAAGCGAGCGCCCGGCAAACGGATGTCCCGCTCCCACCTTGAGCTTAACAAACGACATGCCGTCTTCGTCGCGGTAGTCGTTAAACGTGCGGCGCACGTCGCCTTCTGCGTCGATCATGTCGAGCTTTTTCGCCACCGCCGGCAGCAGCGAGCCCTGCACCACAATGCTCGACACGGCAATTACAAAGACCAGGTCAAATAGGTCATGTCCACCGGGAACACCGGCCACTACGGCAAAGAGGCTAAATACGACCGAAGCCGCGCCGCGCAGACCCGCCCAGCTTACGAGTGCGACCTGGCGAGGGTTGGTCCTAAACGGCGCCAACAGCAGGCCGACGGCGATGGGGCGGCTCACAAAGAGCATAAACGCCATGAACGCCAGGCCCGGTAGCAGCATCTGCGGCAGGCGAGCGGGTGTCACGAGCAGACCAAGCAAGAAGAAGATAGTCATCTCGGCCATTTCGGTGAGGGTGTCAAAGAAGTGGGCCATCTCGACCTTGTCGGTGATATCGCTCGCGCCTAGCACGATGCCGGCCAGGTATACGGCCAAAAAGCCGTTGCCACCCAGATAGCTCGGCAGTGCGTAGGCGACGATCGCCACGGCGAACAAAAAGATAGTCTGCGCCCCCTCGACCGTTGCGTGTGCGCGCTCAATCAGACGGCTGGATGTCCAGCCGATGGCAAGGCCCAGCCCCACGCCCAGGATGATCTGCTTGGCCAGCAGCACGGGAATGTCGATATTGCCGCCCGCCGCAAGGGTCGCGAGCACCGCGGTGAGCATGTAGGCGACGGGGTCGTTAGAGCCCGATTCGACCTCGAGCAGCGAGTCGGTGCCGCCCTTTAGCGACAGGTTGTGCTCGCGCAGCACGCTAAAGACGCTGGCCGCGTCGGTGGATGCCACGACCGATCCCAGCAGCAGGCCGCCGATCCAGTCGAAGCCCAGCACAAAGTGGGCGAACACGCCGGTGATGCCGGCAGTGATGACGACGCCGAGCGTGCTCAGCAGCACCGCAGGCGCGGCGACAGGTTTGGCACGGTCGATGTTGGTGTTAAAGCCGCCGTAGAACATGATGAACAGCAGCGCCGTGCTGCAGACGGTTTCGGTGAGCGCATAGTCGCTAAAGTCGATGTGCGCCGGGCCGTTGACACCCAGCAGCATGCCGAGCGCGATAAAGATGAGCAGGGTGGGGAAGGGGAGCTTTTTGCCGACGGGTTTGATGGTCAGGCACAGAATAATGACGAGGCCGATAAAGAGAAGTATCTGGTTCATGGATGGTGTCCGCTCCTGGGTGGTTGGCGTGGCACGGTCAGTTGTCTGCGGTTATTTGTACCCAAAGGCGGTGGGTTTATGGGGTTGGATTGCGGGCGTGCGCGATATCGTCATAGACGGCTTCCGTCTTTGCCTCTGCTCGGAAACCCTTTCCAGCTTTATTGCAACGGAGTACAATGGGTAACGTTTAAGTTCAACTTGAAGTTTTAGTTGCGGCACCGGGCTTCGGCCGCAATGCAAGGAGAGGCGTACCATGGCGATCTATGTGACATCTGATGCTCACGGGCACGTGCGTGCGCTTGACGAGGCCCTGTCTAAAATCTTGTTGACGTCCGACGACACGCTGTACGTGTTGGGCGACATGATCGATCGCGGGCCCGATCCGGTCGGCGTTATTAAGCTCGTGCGCTCGCTGCCCAACGCCCGCGTGCTCAAGGGTAATCACGAGCAGATCATGCTCGATGCCATCATTGGCCAGGATCCGCTCGATGCCGAGACCTGGGATATCAACGGTGGCTGGACGACGCGCGAGCAGCTCAACGACATGGAATTTGAGGCATACGAGGAGCTCGTGCGATGGATGGCCGCGCTGCCGCTCTATGCGGTGGCCGAGACCGAGGAGCGCCCGTATCTGCTGGTACATGCCGGTATTGAGACTGAGGCGGCCCGGGCGTTTTTGCTTGAGCATGGCGTCGATTGTGCCGATGGCGTCGGTGCGGTGAGTGCCGATCGCGAGCTGCTGCAGCAGATGCTCGCAGTGCAGTCGTCCGATGACCTGCTATGGATTCGTCACGGCTATTGGGATGTGCCGACCGGGCTGCTTTCTGCCGAGGGCAAGGGCCCGGTCGTGGTGAGCGGCCACACGCCCACGGTATCGCTTGGGCGCTATTGCGAGGTCGGTGGTCTGGCGGGTCTCGATGAGGAATCGGGACGCGGGCAGATCGTGCGCTTGGGCGGCGAGGACACTGCCGGTGTGCCCGATCGCATCGACATCGACTGCGCTGCCGCCACTGGGTCGGAGTTCGGCCGCGTCGGGATTCTGCGCCTGGACGATGGGGCCGAGTTCTACGCGAATATTCGCCCCGGGGAATAACGGCGCAAAGGGTAGCTAATTTGGGACGGGGCTTTTTTGACTACTTTCGGAGAGTGGCGCCTTCTTGCTTGGTAAGCGCTAGAAATGAGGAGCGTCTGCGTCCTCGGCAGCGCGAAAATGCTCGAAAAACCGTCGCAACGGAGTCAAACGACGTCGCGACGGTTCTTTTTTGGCTGCCCGCTGGCTAAGTGAGTAGACTTTTTTGGAAATGCCGAGCACCCAACATATTTGCCTCAATAAAACCGCAGGTCACAGACTTGTGGTTTGTCGGTGTGGTCGGGGATTCGGTAAAAGTCTACTCACTTAGTTTTGCGTGATGCATATTGTCTTCAACGAGACCCCAGCCGGGGCGATTCCATCGCAAATTCCGATGACCGGGGCAGCTAATTAGGCGCCGTATGGGTTGCGGTCGCGTTCGATGCGTTGGCGGATGTGGGCGTACTCGATTATCAGCAGCACCAGGAGTAGGGCCATGATGGCTAGGTAGCTCACCACGGCGCCCATCAGACCCAGCAGCTTAATCAGGATCACCGGCAGCACCACGCTTACGGCGAAGCAGATCAGGTAGATCTTGGTGACGTCTCCAGCGTGGCGCAGCACCGTGATGATGGCGTAGATAAAGTCGATGGCCGCGGTGACGCCGCCGGCGACGACCATCAGCAGCGCCAGCGTACGGTAGCGTTCAAAGCTGAGGCCGTACATAAAGCTCATGAGGGAAATACCGGGACCTGCCATAAACGCGGCGCACATGCCGGTGATGACCACGATCAGCGCCATAACGGCAACAATAATCAGGTCAAAGCGACGACGCTTGCGAGGATTAGCCCAAATGCTCGACAAGCGCAGGAGCTGCGGTTTATAGATAAATCCAATGCTCAGCAAAATAGCCTGCGCCGGAAAGAACAGGGCATTAAAGTACAGCTGATATTTGTATGCCAGCGTGCCTTCCATCACAAACTTGGGCATGCTCTCGATAAGGTTGAACAAGAACAGTGCACCAAAGAGTGGAGCGCACTGGGCAAACAGGTGGCCGACCTCGCGAAGGCTCACGCGGCGCGATTTTTCGGTCTCGAGCAGGGCGAGCGGCGCGGTGACCAGCACGAGCGAGGCGATCGCGGCGATGCCCATGGCCATGGCCGCGATGGGCATGCTGCGCGTGAGGAACAGCGCCACGCTGAAGACCGCGATGACGCCGACGGAGCGTAGCGTTTGGCTCATTCCAGCCAAGTAGAGTTTGTCGGCCTGCTGCAGGCGGCCTTCGTACACGTCGGCGACGCCGTCGATGACCTTATACAGGTAGACGCCCAGGCCAATCGTCGCCATCTGCGCGTCATAGCCGCGGGCGCTGCTGTACATGAGGCCGCAGCCTAGGGCGAGCGCTCCACAAAGCCAGCGGTTGAGCTGGTAGGAGGCAAAGGACGTCTTTTCGTCGATGTCCGAGACCTGGAAATTGCGCACGCCGTAGTTGCACGCGATCATGATGAGCGTGCCGGTGACAAAGGCGATGGAGAATTTGCCTGCTTCTTCGGCGCCCACTAGCTGCGTAGACACGATGGTGAGCAGCGGAAATGCCAAGCCCCACACGGCGGTGCCGAGGGTGTTCCAAAGATAGTCGCGACTGGTGGCGTGCTCCTCGTATTCCGCTTCCTGCATGGAGAAGCCGCCGCCGTAGACGGCGCCGAGCAGACGGTTCCACCAAGCGTTGACCATGCGGCGGACGGGGCCGGGCTCCCGATCGCGTTCGCGCCGGCGACGGCGCGTGGCCTGGCTGCTGTCGGGGCCGCCGGCGTTGCGCTGGCTCAGCTCCTGGATGCGCGCGAGCTCTTCGGCCGTGTGGGAGGCGGGGAACAGGCCGTTCTCGATGCGTCCGCCCTGGGCCCTTGCGGTGCCGCTGCCCGCTACGGCGGGGTCGGCGACGCCATTGCGGCGGGCGATGGCGCGGCGAATGCTATCGAGGGGCGTGATGCTCAAAGCGGGGTCCTTTCTATTGCTGCGCTCTAGTATAGACGCGACGGTGTTCGTTCGTGTTTTTGAACAGGTTGTTCGATAATTTCGGCGGCGCCATTCAGTAGCCGGCACTCGGGGACGTTCCTTATGTGCCGGCACTTTAGGAACGTCCCCGAGTGCCGGCATCTGGGGACACTTCTTGGTTGTTGCCTGTTCAAGAGTGTCCCCAACGACTAGTCGTTAAAAACGTCCCCAATGACTAGGCCGCTTGCCTGCGATTTTTGACCGTTGGGCGGGCGCTTCGCCGTTGCCGCAAAAACGTTTTTGCATATCGGGTACAACGAGCTTTACGTGAGTAAAGTGCGCGTCGCGTCCACGTGTCGCGTTTTTAAAGGAGGCCCCATGCCTGGTGTTACCCCTGCAGATGTTTTGTCCAACTTTGGTATTACGCTGGTCGAAGATCCCGCCGAGAATCAGCCCCGTCTGCTGGTCGATCTACCCGCCGCGGAGCTCGTCGAGCACGCTATCCGCCGCGAAGAAGGCCGCATGGCATCCAACGGCGCGCTGGTGATCGAGACGGGGGAGCGTACCGGCCGTTCCCCCAATGACCGCTTTATCGTCGACACCCCCGATGTCCACGACAAAATTGCCTGGGGCGCCGTCAACCGCCCGCTGTCCGTCGAGAGCTATGAGGCCATCAAGGCCGGCATCGTCGACTATCTCAACGAGCGCGACGTGTTCGTCACCCGCGGCATGGCGGGCGCCGACCGCAACCACACGCGTCGCCTGCTCGTTGCCTGCGAGCGTGCCAGCCAGGCACTCTTTATTAAGCAGATGCTCGCCCGCCCGCTCGCCCGCGAAATCGCGCGCACCGGCGAGCCCGACTTCTGTGTGCTCGCCGCGCCGGGCTACCAGTGCGATCCCGCCATCAAGGGCCTCAACTCCAGCGCCGCCGTGGTCATTAACTTCCAGGAGCGCGTGATTCTGGTCGCCGGCACCGGCTATTCCGGCGAGATCAAAAAGTCCATTTTCAGCGTCATGAATTACCTGCTGCCCGTCGAGGACGACGTGCTGCCCATGCACTGCTCGGCCAGTATGGATCCCGTCACGCACGAGACCGCCGTGTTCTTTGGCCTGTCCGGCACCGGCAAGACCACGCTTTCGGCCAATCCCACGCGCCTGCTGATCGGCGACGACGAGCACGGCTGGTCTGACATGGGCATCTTTAACATCGAGGGTGGCTGCTACGCCAAATGCGAGGGCCTGGACGCCTTCCACGAGCCCGAGATCTTCAACGCTGTCCGCTTTGGCGCGATCTGCGAAAACGTGGTGCTCGACGAGAACCGCAAGCCCAACTACGACGACATCTCGATCACGCACAACACGCGCGTGGCATACCCTGTGGAGCACATTCCCAACGCGTGGACCAAGGGCATGGGCACCACTCCAAGCGTCGTGCTGTTCCTGACCTGCGACGCCTTTGGCGTGTTGCCGCCCATCTCACGCCTGACGGCCGATGCCGCCATGTACCACTTCGTGACGGGCTTTACGGCCAAGATCCCCGGCACCGAGGTCGGCGTCACCGAGCCCACGCCCACGTTCTCTTCGCTGTTTGGCGAGCCGTTTATGCCGCTCGACCCCATGGTCTATGCCAAGATGCTCGGTGAGCGCATCGCCGACGGCCGCACGCGTGTGTACCTGGTCAACACCGGCTGGATTGGCGGCGGCTACGGCGTGGGCCATCGCATCGAGCTTGCCTACACGCGCGCCCTGGTGGCCCGCGCCCTCGACGGTACCATCGAGGACAGCGAATTCGTGCATGACGATATCTTTAACGTCGACATTCCCACCACGTGCCACGGCGTGCCCGACGGCATCCTGGTGCCGCGCCAGTACTGGCAGAGCACCGCGCGCTACGACGAGGCCGCGCACAACCTGGCGGTGATGTTCGAGGAGAATTTCGAGAAGAAGTACTCGCACCTGCCCGAGTCCGTCAAAGCCGCCGGCCCGCACGTTCAAGTACACGCCGACGCCCGTCATCGTGGCCGTGGCCTGCTGGGACTCCGTCACTAGCGTCGCCTCAGACCCAAAACCACCACAAAGGTGCCTGTCCCCTTTGTGGTGGTTTTGCTCACGTGGATGACTCGGGTTACAATACACCTGACATATCGTCCCCTTCTCCGGATGGGGACAGCGTAAGCGCTCTTGTGGCGGCACCGTAGGACTTTGAAGGTGGCCGTTGTAAGGGCGCTTTTTGTTTAGGCGCCCTCACTCGGGCGCGCACAATGAAGGGAGAGCGTATGAAGAGCTTTATTGCCGAGGATTCATTCTGGGAGCTGTTTCCGCAGGCAGCGGTCGGTGTTGTGGTCGTGGAGGGCATGAAGCCCACGGCTCAGATTCCTCAAGAGGACGTGGATGCGATTGCGGCGTTGCTCGACCGCGCCAATATCGATGCGGAGCGTCATCTGACCAGCGACACTATCAGCGAGAACGCACCGGTCAAGGCATGGCGCGAGGCCTATCGTCTGTTCAAGACCAAGAAAGGCGCGCGCTGCTCGATCGAGAACTTGCTCAAACGCGTGCTCAAAGGCAAGCCGGTGGGCCACATTACGCCCGCGGTGGATATTTACAACACGGTGTCGCTGACCTACGCGCTGCCCGTGGGAGGCGAGGATCTGCGCGCTATCGAGGGCGATTTGCGCCTGGCGGTCACTGGTGGCGGGGACGCGTTCTTGCCGCTTGGCGAGGAGACAGGTGACCCGACGCTGCCCGGCGAGCTCGCCTACATCGATGATGCGGGCGCCGTGTGCCGCTGCTGGAACTGGCGCGACGGCGTTCGAACGGCCCTGTCCGACGATTCGGCCGACGCGTTCCTGGCGATTGAGTGCGTGGAGCCCGAGCGAATGGAGGACTGCCAGGCCGCCATCGACCGTCTTGCCGATTTGCTCGAGCGCTATCTGGGAGCGACGGTTGTCGTTAAGACGCTTGTGACCCGCGACAATCCCTGTGTGGAGCTGTAGCGGCGCCTAGAACCTATTGATGCCCAAAATCACCACAAAGGCGCCTGTCCTTTGTGGTGATTTTTATGTTGATGGGTCAACAAATGAGACACGCAGGGCCGGCGGTCGCTGGATACGGCTAAGATGTTTACCCGTAAGCATTATGCAAGCGAAAGGCGGTTGTCTCCCATGCAGCAGAACGACGAGACACGTTTCGAGGACTTTGTCGGACTGATCAGCGGGCTCTACAAGGAGATCCAGCGCATTAAGACATCTGAGGGCGCAAGGCTGGGCCTCAAGGGCTCCGACGTTATGTGCCTTTACTATCTTGAGCGCAGTAAGGACGGCCTGACTGGCGCTGATCTGGCTCGCATGGCAGGCGTGACCCGTGCTGCCGTCTCGCGCACGCTGGCGCATCTGGAGGAGGGCGGCTACGTCGAGGTCGATGATTCGGGCGATGCCGCCGTTAAGTATCGTGCTCCGGTGCGCCTGACCGCTCTGGGCGGCGAGAGCATGAGCGAGGCCGACCGCATCATCCACGAAGTGCTCGATACCACCGGTAAGGCTATGGGTGTGGAGCAGCGCGAGCAGATGTATGCGTCGCTGCGCACGATTCTCAACACCCTGCGCGAGCTGTAGAGCCGCTGAGGCATTTGTTTCCGATGAACAACTGCAGAGTCCCGTTTGAGCGCGTTCGCCGTGCCGGGGCATTGCTGTCAAAATTCCCTGCGCGAGGCCCGCGCAAGAAAGGATCAACTATGTCCGTCCGCATTATTACCGATTCCGCAAGCGATATGTCGCCGGCCGAGCACCCGGCACTGGCCGTTTTGCCGCTGTCCGTCACCTTTGGCACCGATGTGTACATGGATGGCATCGATATCGATCACCAGCGCTTTTACGAGATGCTCGTGGAGCGCGATGAGCTGCCCAAGACCGGCCAGGTCAACCCGTACGCGTTTTCGCAGGCGATTGCCAAGGTTCGTGAAGCCGGCGATGAGGCTGTGATTATTACCGTGGGCGCTAAGCTGTCAGGCACCAACCAGAGTGCCCGTACCGCACTTGCCGAGGCGCCAGGTGGTGACGTGTTCGTGGTAGACAGCAACAACGTCACCCTGGGCGAGCGCGTCCTGGTCGAGTACGCGCTGCGCTTGGTGGACGAGGGCCGCAGTGCAGCTCAGATCGCGGCGGCTGTCGAGGCCGTGCGCGACCGTGTGGTGGTTATCGGCCTGCTCGAGACGCTGGAGTATCTGGTGCGCGGCGGTCGACTGTCTGCTGCTGCGGGCGCCGTGGGTACGCTGCTCAACGTAAAGCCCGTGGTGGCTGTCGAGGACGGTCTGATCGTGCAGCTGGGCAAGGCGCGCGGTTCCAAGAACGGCCGCAACCTGCTGAACCAAAAGGTCGAAAAGGCAGGCGGCATCGACTTTTCCATGCCGCTGGCGCTCGGCTATACGGGCCTTTCGGATGCGGTGCTCAAGAAGTATATCGAGGACAGCGCGGCGCTGTGGGCTGGCCACACCGAGGGCGAGTTGCCCGTTCACACCATCGGCGCCACCATCGGAACCCACGTTGGCCCCGGCGCCGTAGCAGTAGCCTTCTTCCAGCCCGCCAACTAACCGACCTGCCATAAACCACCACAAAGGGGACATACACCTTTGTGGTGGTTTATGCTTTTCCGGGTGGAAGGGAGCAAGCAATGGCGTCTGAGGGCTTTTTTGAACGGGTGTACGAGGTGGTCGAGCAGATCCCCGAGGGGATGGTCGCCACGTATGGTCAGGTGGCGCTGCTTGCCGGTCGTCCACGAAGCGCGCGGTACGTGGGGTATGCCCTGCATAGCAATCCGCGCCCCGGCGAGATTCCCTGTCACCGCGTGGTGTTTGCCGACGGTCACATTTGCGAGGGTTTTGCTTTTGGCGGTCCCGATGCTCAACGTGAGCTTTTGCTAGGGGAGGGTGTGGCGTTTAAGGACGACATGCACGTCGATCTGGGCGCCTGTCGCTGGCCTGCCGGACTCTAACAATTCTGCCGTGGCTAAAACCACCACAAAGGTGCCTGTCCCCTTTGTGGTGGTTTTAGTTTACCTGAGCTAACTTATGGAGAAGGTGTGGTGGGGCATATTGACGCTAGAAAGTAAACCACGGTGAACTATATTGTATTCAGCAACGGAGCAGGCAATAGGCGATGAAAAAGCCTGCCCTGTTGAGTTTGATTCGCATTCCTCCCCTCTGTGCGATTCAACGGTGTACTTCGGGAACAGGCCCGCTGGCAATTGACTGTCGGCGGGCCCGTTCCCGTTTGTCGGGGGAGTGCAATGGGTAGAGCCGAACCAGTCGGACACCAAAAAAAGGCGGACGCCGTAGCGTCCGCCCTAAAGCAATCGAAAGCTCAAGTCAGCAGATCGGTCTAGTACACCATGCCCATGGCGTCCTGAACCTCGGCCAGGGTCTGCTCGGCGATCTCGTTGGCGCGACGGTTGCCCTCATGCAGGACGTCCTTCACATAGTCCAGATCGTTCTCGTAGCGCTGGCGACGCTCGCGGATCGGTGCGAAGTACTCGTTGACGGCCTCGGTCACGTACTTCTTGAGCTGGCCGGAGCCGCCCATGCCAATCTCCTCGGCAATCTCGACTTCGGAACGGCCGGTGCAGATGGCGGCTGTCGAAAGCAGGCCAGACACACCGGGGCGGTTCTCGGGATCGAACGTGATCATGCGCTCGGAGTCGGTCTGGCTCTTCTTGATGCGCTTGGCCGTTTCCTCGGCGGTCATCGAGATGTTGATGGCGTTGCCGTAGCTCTTGCTCATCTTGCGACCGTCCAGGCCCGGCAGCAGCGGGGTCTCGGACAGCAGCGCGTCGACCTCGGGGAACACCTTGCCGTAGCGGTTGTTAAAGCGGCGGGCGATGGTGCGGGTAAGCTCGATGTGCGGCAGCTGGTCGCGACCGACGGGCACCACGTTGCCCTTGCAGAACAGGATGTCGCAGGCCTGATGTACCGGGTAGGTGAGCAGAAGGCCGGTGAGCTCGTGGCCCGAGGCCTCCATCTCGGCCTTTACCGTGGGGTTGCGCGCCAGCTCGGCCTCGGAGACCAGCGACAGGAACGGCAGCATGAGCTGGTTGGCGGCGGGCACGGCGGAGTGCGCGTAGATCATGGTCTTGTCGGGATCGATGCCGCAGGCAAGGTAGTCCATGACCATGTTGTACACGTTGTCCTGGATGTGCTCGGTGGTGTCGCGGTCGGTGATGACCTGGTAGTCGGCGATGAGTACATTGGTCTTGGCGCCCATGTTCTGCAGCTCAACTCGACCCTTGAGGGTACCGAAGTAGTGGCCCAGGTGCAGACGGCCGGTGGGGCGGTCGCCGGTGAGCATGGTGAACTTCTCGGGCGTTTTGGCCAGGCCCTCGCGAATGGCGTTGCTCTTTTGCAGCGCGACTTCGTAGCTGTTCTCGTTTGGCATGATTGCTCCTAACATATGTTCATGGGTCAAGATGATAACGCGTTTATTGGAGGGGTGGTGCGTAAGTAGGCGAGGGGCGGGAGAGGGACGCGCGTGGTGCGGCATGTGCGATGGGTGCGGCGCGGCCGCGCTTGGCTAACGGTGCCTTGGCACATCCTCGGCAGCTTGTTCTAGCGCTTGTGGTGGCGCTCTTCCTTACGTTCCTCGGCCGCCTGCTTTTCCTGCTGAAAGGCGGGGTCGTCGGGGGTGACGAGCTCGTCCTCGTGCGTGCGCTTGTTGTAATGGTGGCGCAGCACGGGCTCAAACAGATGTAGATGCTTGGCAAAGGCCGCCGAGCCAATGGCGAGCACGGTAAAGATCAGCACGCGCATGGGGACCTCGACCTGATTGATGGCGGCGGCGCCGGCCGAAAGCATGATGCACCAGGCATAGATGAGTAGTACGGCCTGCTTTTGGTTGTAACCCTCTTGAATGAGGCGGTGGTGGATGTGGCCCTTGTCGGCCTGCCCGATGCTAATGTGGGCGCGCTTGCGGCGCACGATGGCGCTAAACGTGTCGATGATGGGCACGCCGGCAACGATGAGCGGGATGATAAGCGAGGTGAGCGCGGCGGTGCGGCTCACGTTGAGCAGCGAGATGGAGCCCAGCGCAAAGCCCAGAAGCAGCGACCCCGAGTCGCCCAAGAAGATGCTTGCGGGGTTGAAGTTGTAGCGCAAAAAGGCCAGGCAGGCGCCAAAGAGCGCAATGGAGAGCGCGGCGGCGTCGATGCGCCCCGAGAGAACGGCCATCGAAAACATGGTGAACGACGCGATGCCGCAGATGCCCGTGGCTAAGCCGTCAAGGCCGTCGATGAGGTTAATGATGTTGGTGAATGCCACCAGATAGATCACGGTGATGGGGTAGGCGAGCCATCCGAGCATGATTTCGCCGGGGGCAAACGGGTTGACGATAACGCCGATGCGCAGGCCGCCCACGCAGGCGATGAGCGCGGCGAGTACCTGACCGGCCAGTTTTTGTTTGGGCTTGAGCTGATAGACGTCGTCGATAGCGCCGGTCGCAAAGATGACGGTAAAGGAGAACGCCAGCATGGGATAGCTAATGTGAAGGCGCGGGTGCGGCACCAGGACGGGCGGCCAGCCTAGGTGCCAGGTGCCTAGGATTTGCACAATGCAGGCAACGACCAGGCCCAAAAAGACCGCGGTGCCGCCCATGCGCGGGATGGGCTTAGTGTTGATACGGCGCTTGGAGGGATAGTCGACGGCATCGAGCTTGATTGCCAGGCGCTTGACCAGGGGCACCGTGAGGAAGGTAGTGATAAAAGCCGCGGCCGCCACGCATAGGTACGGTATGAAGCTCGTGGAGGAAGCCATGAATCGATAAACCGCCAAGCGTCGAAGGAAAAGGTCAAAGGGCGCTACGCGCAAAAGGGCATAGCTGACCCATGATACTCGACCGAGGGGGTGCGGGGGTTTGCGCCGTGCGATTATCACGCGCTTACCAGATATTGGGAAGTTGGCGGGGGTTCTGCCGAGTGCCGTTGCGTGTCATACGGGATCTGCGATGGCAATTCTTGGCAAAATCGGCAAAAGAAAACCACCCCCCACGTTACGAAAATGAACCCACCTAAAACAGGTGGGTGCCCTCATCGACTGTTCCAGCGTCCTTAACAACGAAGGATACCTGTACTAGGTACGACTGTGTGGGCTCCCTAAATAAACGCGACGGTTCACCCAGTTGCTCCGCGGGGGGCGGAATACCTACATCATAAAGCGGCACTTTGTGGATTCCAGTCTTGACATTACAAAAATCGTGTCGGACGATTACGGCGCCTTGGGGCTCGAGCCTTCTACGCGGTCTGGCCCTTTACGTTTGAGCTGCTGAATCGTTGTTTTGGAGCATGTTTTTATGCCGACGTCGTTGACCGAACTTTTTTCGCCCGCCTGCCATTTGTGTCCGCGCCGTTGCGGTGCGGCGCGCGATGAGGGCGCGCGCGGCGTATGCGGTGCTAACGACACGCTCAAGGTGGCCCGCGCCGCGCTTCATATGTGGGAGGAGCCGCCTATCTCGGGCGAGGCCGGTTCGGGCACGATTTTCTTTAGCGGCTGCTCGCTCAAATGTATCTATTGTCAGAACCACGAGATCTCGACCGGCAATTTTGGCCTTGAGATTTCACCTGAGCGCCTGGTCGAGATTATGCTGGAACTGCAGGACCAGGGCGCCAACAACATCAACCTGGTGACGGCGACGCATTATGCTCACCTGCTGCCGGCCGCGATTGCCGCAGCGAGGGAGCACGGGCTGGACATCCCGATCGTTTACAACACGAGCGGCTATGAGCGGGCGAGTGCCGTAGCTGCCCTGGGTGACCTGGTCGATGTGTGGCTCACCGACTTTAAATATGCCGATGCCGGGCTTGCGCAGTCGCTTTCTCATATTAAGGATTACCCGCGCGTGGCCGTGTCGGGCCTGGCACAGATGGCGTGCGAGATCGAGCGCCGCGGGGGAGAGCTGGTGGACGAGGACGGGCTCATGAAGCGCGGCATCATCGTGCGCCACCTGGTGCTGCCGGGGCATGCGGATGACTCGTGCCGCGTGTTAGACCTGGTGTGGCAGACGGTGGGCGACGTGCCGATCTCGGTCATGAACCAGTACACGCCCAATGCGCTCATGCGCGAGCAGGGCGGCGACCTGGCACGCGCCGTGACGCGCGAGGAGTATGAGCAGGTGCTCGACCATGCCGACGACCTAGGCTTTACGACGATGTTCTGGCAAGAAGGCGGCGCGGTAGACGAGAGCTTCACCCCGGCCTTCGACACTACCGGCGTCCTCACCAGCGCAAAGTAGTGCGCTCGCCGATGATTTTTCTGGGACGGGGATTAAAAAATCATTAGGAGTAGTCTTTTTGGGCGTTGACAGTTGGCGAGCCGTAGGTAAAATATCAACTTGTCCTGGGGACGTAGCTCAGTTGGGAGAGCGCTGCCGTCGCATGGCAGAGGCCGAGGGTTCGACTCCCTTCGTCTCCACCCTTGGATTTGATAAGCCGCTGACATTGTGTCGGCGGCTTTTTTTAAAAAGAAAGGGCTGTACCATGGCCGAGCTTGAGTCCCAACCATTGTCCGACGAGGAGCGCGCTGAGTTGGAAGAGCTCCGCGCTGAGAAGGCACGCCGCGAGGCTCGGGAAGAGGCCCGTCGCGAGCGTGAGGAGCTGGCTGCCCTGCGTGCCGAGCGTGCGAAGGCTGAGGAGGTCGCCGCGAACGCCGCACCCGCACCGGCGCCCGCGCCCAAGCCCGCTGCCGCGAAGCCTGCACCTGCCGCGCCCAAACCTCAGCCTAAAAAGGCCGCTCGTCCCAAGTCCGACGAGCCCAAGTCGAGCCGTGACGAGATGACCTTTGCCCAGCGCATGGTTACCTCCAAGGAGCCTACGGGCGAGAACGAGATCCCTGGCATGGCGCCGGCTCAAAAAATCATCATTGTCCTTGCCCTCATCGCGTTTGTCATCTTTATGGGCTACACGATCCTGACCAGCATGGGCCTGCTCTAACCGATTTACATCGGGCGTCATGTCCGAACACTCTGCCCTTGTCCAACCCTCAACCTCTGCACAACGCATCCGAAAGGTCGCCCCATGGCTTTGACCGACATCTCGCATCCCACCGACATCGCAATGCTTACCGATCTGTACGAGCTCACTATGGCCCAGGGCCTGTGGGAGAGCGGCAAGGCCAATGAGCAGGGTTGTTTTACCGCGTTTTACCGCGACCATCCCTTTGGCAGCGCCTATGCTGTCATGTGCGGCACCGCCGAACTGCCCGAGCTGGTCGAGAATCTGCGCTTTACGCCCGAGGACATCGACTACCTCGCCTCGCTCCAGGCCCCTGCCGGCGGCGCGATGTTCAAGCCTGGATTCCTCGACTACCTGCGCAACTTCCGTGCGCACGTGAACATTGACGCCGTGCCCGAGGGCGAGCTCGTGTTTCCGCGCGAGCCCATGGTGCGCGTCACCGGCCCCGCGCTGGAGTGCCAGCTGCTCGAGACGGCGCTGCTCAACATCGTCGGCTTCCAGACGCTCGTCGCCACCAAGACGGCACGCGTGGTGTTGGCGGCGGATGGCCGTCCTGTCGCCGAGTTTGGCCTGCGCCGCGCCCAGGGTCCCGATGGCGGTCTGGCCGTCGCCCGCGCGAGCTACGTTGCCGGCTGCTCGTCCACGTCTAACGTGCTTGCCGGGCGCCGTTACGGCATCCCCGTCTTTGGCACCCACGCGCACAGCTGGGTGATGAGCTTCGACTCCGAGCTCGAGGCCTTCCGCGCCTTTGCCAAGTCGAGCCCCAAGAATTGCACGCTGCTCATCGACACCTATGACGTGCGCGAGGGCTGCGAGCATGCCATTACGGTTGCCAAGGAGATGGAGGCGGCGGGCGAGCGCCTGTCGGCCATTCGCATCGACTCCGGCGACCTCGCCAAGCTCTCCAAGTATGTTCGCGGCCGTTTTGATGCCGAGGGCCTGCCCTATGTGGGGATCTCGGTTTCCAACGATCTGGACGAGTACACGATTCAGTCGCTGCTCGACCAGGGCGCGCCCATCGATAGCTTTGGCGTGGGTACCAAACTCGCGACCTGCTATGATCAGCCGGCGCTGGGCGGCGTGTACAAGCTTTCCGCCCGCCGCGCGAGCGAGACGGACCCATGGACGCCGGTGGTCAAGCTCTCCGAGCAGCCCTACAAGCGCACGATCCCGGGTGTGCAACGCGTGCGCCGTTATTACGACGGCTTTGGCGGTCCGGTCTGCGACATGATCTACGACGAGGACCATCTGGCGGGGGAGGGCGCCGCGCGCGGCAATACCCTCGTGGCCGTGAATGATGCCGCCCTGGTGACCGACGTGTCCGAACTTGAGTATCGCGAGCTGCTGGTGCCGATCGTGCGCGATGGCAGTGCGGTGGCTCCGCGTGAGAGCATCCAGGACGCGCGCGAGCGCTGTGCTTGGGCGCTCGATCATCTGGACGCAGCTTTCAAGCGCTTCCTGTACCCGCAGACCTATGTGGTGGGCATGGAGCAGGGCCTGGCTCAGGTGCGCGATGAACTCGTGCGCAAGAACATGGCCGCGGCTTCTGCCTTCCCCTGGGCAAAATAATCCGAAGGGGACGGAGGAACATGGATTATTTTCTCGCTCGGCCCGTTCGCCCGTTCGCTGAACATTCGATTGGTTTGACGTATGACGACTTCTTATAAAACGATGGTGGTAAAGATCGGTTCGTCTACGGTGGTGGGCGCCGACGGCAAGGTCAACCGCGCCTTTATCGGCGGGCTTGCCGATCAGGCCGCAGCGCTGCGCGAGCTTGGCTGGCGCCTGGTCGTGGTGAGCTCGGGCGCTATCGCCTGTGGCTATCCCGTGCTGGGCTTCGACCACAAGCCGGTCGGCGACCTGCCGAGCCTGCAGGCGTGCGCCTCGGCTGGTCAGTGCATCATCTCGTCGGCCTACGACGAGGAGTTCCATGCACGGGATCTGCTCACCTCGCTCGTGCTACTCACGCGCCACGATACGGCCCGCCGCACGTCCTACCTGCACGCACGCGACGCCCTGCTGCGCCTGGTGGAGCTTGGCGTGGTGCCTGTTGTCAACGAGAACGATACCGTTACCGTCGACGAGATCAAGTTTGGCGACAACGACACGCTGGCGGCGCTTGTGAGCTGTCTGGTTTCCGCCGATCTGTGCGTGACGCTCTCGGACATCGATGGCCTCTACACCGCCAATCCGCACGAGGACCCCACGGCCGAGTTCGTCCCGGTTGTGCATAAGATCGATGCCAAGATTATCGCCTCGGCGGGCGATTCTTCCACATCGGTGGGCACGGGCGGCATGATCACCAAGATTCGCGCGAGCCGCATTCTGATGACGGCGGGCATTCAAAGCGTGATTTGCTCGGGCGAGGAGCCCGATGCGCTTGTGCGTCTGGCCCGCGGCGAGAGCGTGGGTACGCTGTTCGATCCGCCAGCTGAGCGCCTGGACATCGCGCCGCGCAAGCTGTGGATCGCGCTGGGTGACAAGGCACATGGCTCGGTGACGGTCGATGATGGTGCTGCGAAGGCGCTGGTAAGCCGTGGCTCTTCCTTGCTTGCGGTGGGTATTCGCGAGGTCGATGGCGTGTTTTCCGAGGGCGATGTGCTCGACGTGTGCGACCCGAGCGGTATGGTCGTCGCCCGCGGTATCGCCGAGGCCGATTCGGACGTGCTGGAGCTTGCCGCCGGCCGCCGCCAGGACCAGATCGCCAGCAACCGCCTGCTCGCTAACCTGGCCGAGAAGCCCGCGATCCATCGAGATAATCTGATCGTCTTCGCCTAACCAATTGACGCTGCAAACGCCCCTAAGCGGCAATCTGACGTTCAATCGTCGGGCATGACCAAAAGGTCAATGCCCTCCTCTTTCACGTCACCTTGATCGCTTAGGGGCGTTTTCGCTTTCCGTCCTCTTCCTGCGGCATTGTCGTTGCCGGCACTTGGGGACGTTCCTTTTGTGTCGGCAGGTGGGGACACTCCTTTGCTAGAAGATCCGGCGCAGGTCTCCTCGGTTGAGGGCTTCGTCGAAGAGGCATTTGAACACCACGCTGCCGTGCAGGCCGTCGTGCTCGAACTCGTTCGTCACCCAGGCATGCGAGTTGCCCACGCGGCTGAGCGTATCGAGCTGCAGGCCCGAATCGACGTACATGTCGTCGAAATACACCGCGGCCTGGAGCGGCACCTCGTTGCAGGCCAGGCGTTGCGGGTCGTAGATCTTGTCCCAGCTGGTGTCTTCCATCAGCAGGTCCATGGCGGGTTTAAACGGCTTAAGCTCGGGCATCTGCTCAAACATCCACGGGAACATGGCCTCGCCGGTAAACATGAGCGGGCGCGCGAGGGTGTCGAACTCGGCACGGTGTGCCTTCTCCTCTGCGGCGGCCCAGCGAATGGGCATGGTATCGCCGTCGGCGTAGATGAACTCCTGAAGCGTCCAGTACAGCGGATTCGTGCGCGTGTTGGTGCGCTCGAAGGCACGCATCAAAAAGCTGTCAGATATCGAGACGCCGCAGGTCAGCGTGCCGTCGCCGTCAACAAAAGCGTGATCGATAATCCAATGCATGCGCTCAAAGCTCGGCTTCATGCCAAAGTCGCTGCCCATGAGCTGTAGGCGCTCGACCGTCATCGGCGAGCCGTCGGGCAGCACGGGCTTCTGAGCCTCGAGCGCATCGGCAAGAGCCGCCACGCGCTCGACGTCGGCGGGGTAGCGGTCGTAATACTGCTGTGTCTTGGCAGCCATGCGCGGGAAGGTGTGCGCGTAGACCTCGCTTGCGCTCGCCGGCACGTGGGGGATGCCGCCGCAGGTAAAGCTTGCCGCCACGCCCTCGGGGAAGAGCGACAGATAGCTCAACGTCAAAAAGCCGCCGTAGCTCTGCCCGAGTGTGACCCAGGGCTTGCCGCCAAAGCCCACCAGGCGCAGGTACTCAAAATCGCGCACGATGGAGCTGGCGAGGTGGCGCTTGAGGAAGTCCGCCTGCGAGCGGGCCGCATCGGCGCCGGCTGCCTCGGCGCGATCGCCCAAGGTGGCAATCGTGCGTCCGTCCACGCAGCTACTGCGTCCGGTGCCGCGCTGGTCGGGCAGGACCACGCGGAAGTGCTTGACGGCCTCCTCGATCCAGCCATCGCTTGTGGGTGACAGCGGACGCGGGCTCTCGCCGCCGGGGCCGCCCTGCAAAAACAGAAGCAGCGGCAGATCGTCGTTGATGCGGTCGGGCGCGCAAACCACGCGGTAGAAGAGCTTGATGCTCTCGGGCGCGCCGGCGATTGGTGCCGGCATAGCGCCGCGGCGCATGGTGCTGCCGACGGCCAGGAGCATTGGCTCCAGGCCGCGCCAGTCGAGGGGGACGTCGATGCTGTGGTCCTCGACATACAGGCCGGGGACGTGGTACGAAGTGATGAGGGCCATGTGAGTCTTCCGTTCGTTGCGGTGTTTCGGGTTGACCAATTCTACCGCCGCGGGCGAGGCCATGCGCAAATCGGCTACCATGGTTGCAAACTTCTAGGAGAAAGGGCCGTCCATGTCGGTCGATATAGCCACGTATGTCCACGATCTTGCCGTTGCCGCTAAGGCAGCGTCGGCCTCGCTTGCCACGGCGAGCGACGAGCAGCGCCAGGAGGCCGTGCGCGCCATGGCCGCAGCACTGCGCAACGGTATCGACTCCATCGTCGCCGCCAACGAGCTCGATATGTCCGCTGCGCGTGATGCGGGCACCTCGGTCGGATTGCTCGATCGTCTGCTGCTGACGCCCGAGCGCGTCGAGGGCATGGCCGCCGGCCTGGAGAAGCTCGCCGAGCTGCCCGATCCCGTGGGCCGCGTGCTCGATCACCGTGTGCTTGCGAGTGGCGTGGACCTTACGCGCGTGAGTGTGCCGCTGGGCCTGGTTGCCATGGTCTACGAGGCGCGCCCCAACGTGACGGCCGATGCCGCGGGCATCTGCATCCGCACCGGCAACGCCTGCATCCTGCGCGGCGGTTCGCTGGCCTATCACTCGTGCGCCATGATTGCCGAACTGCTGGCCGATGCGCTTGAGGCCCAGGGCTTTCCACGCGAAGCTATCTCGATGATCGAGTCCACCGACCGCGAGGCCACTGGCGAGCTCATGAAGCTCCGCGGTATTGTCGACGTACTCATTCCGCGCGGCGGTGCAGGCCTGATCCAGCGCTGCGTGCGCGAGTCGCTTGTGCCGGTGATCGAGACGGGCACGGGCAACTGTCATATCTACGTGCATGAGTCCGCCGACTTTGATAAGGCGCTCAACATTATCGTTAATGCCAAGACCCAGCGTGTAGGCGTGTGCAATGCCGCCGAGTCGCTGCTGGTCGACCATGCTGTGGCCAATGTGTTTTTGCCCGCGGTCGTGGCCGTGCTGCACGACCACGGCGTGCTCATTCACGGCGACGAGGCCACGTGCGCCGCATGCGCCGACGCCGGGCTTGCCGAGGGCGATGACTACGTTGCCGCGACTGAGGAGGACTGGGGTCGCGAGTATCTGGCGCTCGAGATGAGCGTGAAGGTCGTGGCGAACGAGGACGAGGCCATCGCGCACATCAACCGCTACGGCACGATGCACTCCGAGGCCATCGTTGCCGAGGATACGGATGCTTGCGAGCGCTTCCTGGACGCGGTCGATGCCTCGGCCGTGTACGCCAACGCCAGCACGCGCTTTACCGACGGCGGCGAGTTTGGCCTGGGCGCCGAGATCGGCATCTCGACCCAAAAGCTCCACGCCCGCGGCCCCTTTGCCGCCGAGGCCCTCACTACCTACAAATACAAGCTCCGCGGCACCGGCCAGGTCCGTCCCTAAACCTGTTGCAAACGAAAAACCACCACAAAGGCGCCTGTCCCCTTTGCGGTGGTTATAGGTGGCGTGGGCGGTTAGGCCTGGAAGGTGTCGCGATCGGGAGCGAAGGATTGCATGGCCGCGATGGTACGGTCGAAGAGCTCGGGAAGCTCCCAGCCCAGCATCTCGGCGCCCTGCGAAATCACGTCACGCGAGCAGCCGGCGGCAAAGCGCTTGTCCTTGAACTTCTTCTTGAGCGACTTGGTCGTAAAGTCCATGACGCTCTTGCTCGGGCGCATGACGACGGCGGCTCCGATCAGGCCGGTGAGCTCGTCGCAGGCGAACAGTATCTTTTCCATCTGCAGTTCGGGCTTGGGCAGCGAGGTGTTGAAATCGGACGTGTGCGTCTGGATGGCGCGAATGAGCTCGGGAGAGGCGCCCTCGCCCTCGAGGATCTCGGCCGCATAGATGGTGTGGTTCATGGGGTCATCCTCATGCTCCTCCCAATCCAGGTCGTGCAGCAGGCCGACGATGCCCCAAAACTCCTCGTTCTCGGGGTCGAACTCGCGCGCAAAGTAGCGCATGGTGCCCTCGACCGTTTCGCCATGGGTGATGTGGAACGGGTCCTTGTTGTGCTCGTTGAGCAGTTCGAACGCACGGTCGCGGGTGATTCCGGCGGTAAGTGGCTCTGCCATAAGAGGCTCCTTGTGCTCGTAGGTATCGCTAAGAATGAATACTACTAGAACGACTAGAACGAAAAAACCACCACAAAGGTGCCTGTCCCCTTTGTGGTGGTTTTTGGCGCGGATGGGTTAGTTGAGGGCGGCTTGGGCTAGGCGGGCTTCGGCGTCCTCTTCGGTGACGCCCAGGGCCACGGCGAACTCCTCAATGGAGCGGCGCTTGGCCTCCTTGAGTACGCGCATGTAGTAAGAGCTGGGCTTTTTATCAGCTTCCTCGGCCTGGCGAATGCGGTGCATCATGGTCTTTGCCACGCGGACCGTCTCGGGCGCGCCCAGCTTGAGCTGCTGCTTAAAGTGCGTCTCCTCAAGCGAGCTGTTACGCTCGGTAAAGGTGTCGCACTCCAGCTCGTCATAGTGGCTCAGCAGGTGCTCGGCATCTTGCTGGGAGATGGCGGCATGCAGACGGTCGGCCTGCGCCACGGGGTACATAAGGATCGTCTGCGCATGCCCCTGCTTGGCCTCGAGCAACAACATGGGCTGCGGCGTGTCGTCCCTAAAACCGACGACGGTGCAGACTCCCTGACCCGGATGAATGACGTGTTGACCGATTGAGAACATGCTACCTCCAACTTATACGAATTTACGTATGTCTAGAATAACACGCTGACGTGCGCAAATCCTCACTTTATGCAGGAAAAGCACACAACTCTGATAGGTAAGAGTATTCGATAAAAGACACAGCTCATTCACACCTTTATGCATTTTCAACGCCTGCATAATCTGCAGGCAGACCGGCATCTTTGAGTGACTCCATGCAAGCTGTAGTCATTTTTGTGCATATGCAATATCTATTAGCTTTACCCTGCGACAGTGCCCGTCGCTTGTGATAGAGTGCTACAAACTCTGGCTTTTGCCCTACGAGTGACCAAGAGCTCGGGGGCTTTAACACAAGGAGGATCTATGCCCGAGAAGATTGAAGAGCTGGTACGCGCTGCGCTTGCTGCGGCCCAGGAGGCCGGCGACCTTTCCGCATTTGAACTTGACGATTGCGCTATCGAGCGACCGGCTGACACTTCTCATGGCGAGTGGACCTCTACCATGGCCCTGAAGTCCGCCAAGCTGGCCCACTGCGCCCCGCGCAAGATCGCCGAGGTCATCGTTGCCCATATGCCCGAGGACCCCGCGATCGAGAAGGTCGAGATCGCAGGCCCCGGCTTCATCAACTTCTACCTCTCCGTTGCCGTCAAGAATGCCATCTTTGGCGAGGCTCGCGAGAAGGGCATGGACTTCGCTAAGTCCAACGTCGGTGGTGGCCTGAAGACCCAGGTCGAGTTCGTTTCCGCCAACCCCGTCGGCCCCATGCACATCGGCCACGGCCGCTGGGCCGCGCTGGGCGATTCGCTCTGCCGCGTTATGGACCACGCCGGCTATGAGATCCAGCGTGAGTTCTACATCAATGACCACGGCTCTCAGATGAACACCTTCGGCAACTCCATCAGCACGCGCTATATGCAGCTTGCCGACATCATCGCCAAGCAGGGCGTTGATATCGACGAGGCTCACAAGCTGCTGATCGCCGACCGTGACGCCTTTGTTGCCGACGAGAACGACGAGCACCCCGAGACCCATCCGTATCAGGACAACTTTGCCGAGACCTTGGGCAAGGACTCTTACGGCGGCGACTACATCATCGACGAGGCCGCCGAGTTCTGGCGCACCGACGGCGACAAGTGGGTCGACGCCGATCCGCAGGAGCGTATGGAGAGCTTCCGTGAGCGCGGCTACGTGAAGATGGTCGACAACATGCGCGACCTCTGCCACGCCGTCAACTGCGACTTTGACCGTTGGTACTCCGAGCGCTCGCTGTATGTGAAGGACACCGAGGGCGAGACCGCCGGCACCTCCGCCGTCGACCGCGCTTTTGAGAAGCTCGACAAGATGGGCTACCTCTACACCAAGGACGGCGCCCTGTGGTTCCGCTCCACCGATCTGGGCGACGACAAGGACCGCGTCCTGATCAAGTCCGACGGCGAGTACACCTACTTCGCCTCCGACGTCGCCTATCACTGGGATAAGTTCCAGCGCGTCGACCACGTCATCGACATCTGGGGCGCCGACCACCACGGTTACATCGAGCGCGTCCGCTGCGTCTGCGACGCTCTGGGTTACCCCGGCAAGTTTGAGGTTCTACTGGGCCAGCTCGTCAACCTGCTGCGTAACGGCAAGCCCGTCCGTATGTCCAAGCGCAAGGGCACCATGGTGACCCTTCAGGAGCTCGTCGACGAGGTTGGGTCCGATGCCGCTCGCTACACGCTCATCTCCAAGAGCTCCAACCAGATGGTCGACTTCGACATCGAGGCCGTTAAGAAGCGCGACAACTCCAACCCGGTCTATTACGTGCAGTATGCTCACGCCCGCGTGTGCTCCATCCTGCGCCGTGCCGCCGACGTTACCGCCGAGCAGGCCGACGAGATGGGCATGAAGGCCGTTGCCGCCAAGGCCATCGGTGAGAACGTCGATTACTCGCTGCTGACCGACCCGACCGAGCTCGCCCTTTCGCGCAAGCTCAACGAGCTCACCGACCTGATCGCCAGCTGTGCTCGCGATCGCGCCCCGTTCCGTCTGACCCACTTTGCCGAGGAACTCGCCGGTGACTTCCACAGCTTCTACGCTGCCTGCCAGGTGCTGCCGAGCGAGGGCCGTCCCGTCGACCCCGAGCTTTCGCGTGCCCGTCTGGCCGCTTGCGATGCCGTCCGCGTGACGCTCGCCCTGGTGCTCACCCTCGTTGGCGTTTCCGCGCCCGAGCAGATGTAACCTGCGGGTCATTTGACCGTGTAGGTTTGGTTTAACTGAGCCCTATAAGCCCGATCTCCCACGGAGGTCGGGCTTTTTTCGCAAATGCCGACGTATTGACGAATTTGGAACTGCTGGAAATACGAAACTATGCCGGTTTACTACGATGAATTGGGAATTTCCAACCACGCCGGCTTTTCGCAAAAAAGCGCAAGGCATCTACCTGCGGTTTTAGTTCAACATGTTTCGGAGTGGTCGCGGTTGATCGATTCGTCGTAGTAAACCGCCATAGTTTTGGCGGAGGCAGTCTGATTTGTGGGTGGTAGACCAAAGAGTGTCCCTTTTGACTAGTCGTTTAAGAACGCCCCTAATGACTAAGTTGCAGGTGGCGGCGGTTGTGTTACACTAACGCTGCGTAGTTGACGCAATCATCTCGATACAGATCAATGATGTCCGTCGTTTTGAACGGAACTAGACTGTTTAGCCGCCCTGAAGGTTTATGCAGGGAGCATGTGATCACAGGGCTTGAAAAGAAAGTTGAGCAAACACTGTGTCTGATCAACAGCAAGAAATCGAAATAACGACGACGCAAGCCGCTCCCGCTGCACCGGTTGCGTCGGACCAGGTCGCGGCGCCCGCGCAAGCCTCGGCTCCCGAGACGCCTAAGGCTGCTTCGACGCCTGCGCCTGCAACTGGTGAGGAGGCTGCTCCGGCAAAGCCCAGGCTCGCGCGCCGCACGGCCAAGCCTGCCGCTGACGGCGAGGAGGTCACCAAGCCCAAGCGCCGTACCACGCGCACGACGCGCGCCAAGCGCACCGTTGCAGCTGACTCCTCGGTGCCGATTTCCGATGAGGTCGCGCAGGCACGTGCGTTGGCGCAGATTAGCGAGGCTCAGGTGGTGCGCGCCCGCCGTCGTGCTGCCGAGCGCGAGGCCGCGGCTCTGACCGAGCTTGCAGCTCCGTCTGTGCCCGAGACGCCTGCCGCCATCGAGACCCCTGCCGCCGACCTGCCGACCGAGAAGCCGGCACCGCGCACACGCCGCCGCACGGCTGCTAAGGCCGAGCAAGTTGCGGAACAGGTAGCCCCCGAGCTCACTGAGGCTTCGGTCCGTTCCGCGGCAGGGGAGGGCGCATCGCCTGCTGAGCCCGCTGTGCCTGTCGAGGCCAGCGAAGTTCCCGTTGTCGATCCGGCTTTGCGCCCGCACCGTCGCGGTCGCAAGCCCAAGGCCTTCGTCGAGGCAGAGAAGGCCGCAGCCGCAGCCGCCGCCGCTCGGGATGCTGCGGCGACCGCCGAGTCTGCAACCGCTGCCGATGCACCCGTCCAGGATGCTACGACTTCCGAGGCCGCTCCCGCCGATGCCGAGCCCGCCGATGTCCGTCCCGGTCGCAGCCGTCGTACTGCTGCTAAGCGCACGTCCAAGGCCAAGGCTGCCAAGAAGGGTGCGTCCGAGGATTCTGCCGAGACGACCGCCGATGCGTCGACTGATGTCGCCAAGGCCCAGGACGTCGAACAGCCTGCGTCCGAGAAGCCCAAGCGCGGTCGTAAGAAGTCCGTTAAGGCCAAGGCGTCCGAGCAGCAGGATGTCGAAGCGCAGGTTGATTCTGGCGCCGAGGCCAATGACGCCGCCGCGGCCAATGTTGGCACCGCCGCAACCGATGGTGCCGCCCCCGCTGAGGGCGAAGACGGCACTCGTCCCAACCGTCGCCAGCACAAGCGCAACGACGAGCGCAACGAGCGTAAGGACGACCGCAACAACGACCGTCGCAACCGCCAGCGCGATCGCAAACAGCGCAACAAGGAGCGTAATGCCGCTCCCACCGAGCCCACGCTTTCGCGCGAGGAACTCGCGGCCATGAAGGTCGCTGAGCTGCGCGAGAAGGCTAAGGAGTTCGAGATCGAGACGACCGGCAAGAAGAAGGCCGAGCTCGTCGAGGAAATCTACGTCACCGCTGCGAAGGCCGAGGGCTTCCGCGACATCAAGGGCATTCTGCAGATTCGCCCGGACAGCTCCGGCATCATCCACGCCCATGGCTACATGAAGTCCAACGACGACGCCTTCGTGCCCGCCTACCTCATCCGCTCCGCGCGCCTGCGCACGGGCGACGTCATCGAGGGCTCGCTGCGTCCTTCGCGCGGCGGCGACAAGCGCGCCGGCCTCGCCAAAATCACGACCGTCAACGGTCTGGACCCCGAGCAGATTCGCAACCGTCCCAAGTTCGGCGACCTCACCCCGGTCTATCCCAACGAGCCGCTGCGCATGGAGCACGGCAAGGACTCTATTACCGGCCGCGCCATCGACATCGTGTCACCGATCGGCAAGGGCCAGCGCGGCCTGATCGTGTCCCCGCCCAAGGCCGGCAAGACCACGATCCTCAAGAAGATCTGCCAGTCTATCTCGATTAACAACCCCGAGGTGCACCTCATCTGCCTGCTCGTCGACGAGCGCCCCGAAGAGGTCACCGATATGCAGCGTTCCATCAAGGGCGAGGTTGTGGCGTCGACCTTCGATATGCCTGCCGACAACCACACCCGCGTGGCAGAGCTCGTCATCGAGCGCGCCAAGCGCATCGTAGAGCTGGGTGGCGACGTCGTGGTGGTGCTCGACTCCATCACGCGCCTCGCCCGCGCCTACAACTTGGCGGCGCCCGCCTCGGGCCGCATCCTTTCGGGCGGCGTCGATTCGGCGGCCCTATATCCGCCCAAGCGCTTCCTGGGTGCAGCCCGCAATATCGAGAACGGTGGCTCGCTTACCATCCTGGCCTCTGCCCTCATCGACACCGGTTCCAAGATGGACGAAGTCATCTTTGAGGAGTTCAAGGGCACCGGCAACATGGAGCTTAAGCTCGACCGCGACCTGGCCGACCGCCGCATCTTCCCGGCTATCGACCCCGTTGCCTCCGGTACGCGTAACGAGGACCTGTTGGTCGACGAGCAGATGCGTCCGTTTGTCTTTGGTCTGCGTCGCATTTTTGCCGGCATGAACAACACCGAGCGCGCAGCCGCATCGTTTATCAAGGGTCTTAAGGGCACCAACACCAACCAGGAGTTCCTGGTGCGTTCGGCCAAAAAACACAGCGACTACGAGCAGACGTTCTAGGTTGTCATCCACGCGCAGCGATAGTCATCAATGCGATAAAGGGTCGGGGCTTTGAGCCTCGGCCCTTTTCTATAGCGCCGCTCCGCGCTTATTTTTGACCGTAAGACCGACGAGCAGCAGGTTTCCCGTTTCAATCCGACATCGTCACTTGCAATCGACAGGACGGTTTCGCATAATAACTTTTAAGCTTCGCGACGGAAAACGCAGATGAAACGAACCATATACCGTTGCTTTGGGGCATAGCCCTGCTTCATCTTCTCTCGCGCAGCCAACTGAATGATGCGATTTGGGTGCTGGAAGATGGGGAGAGCTCATGGCTTCTTCTGATGCAACACAACGAGCAGTCCTTGCCGGACTTTCGTGCGGGATCGGCCTTGCCGCTCCCGTGGTTATGTATGCCGCGACGCTGCCGTTTTCGTCGGTGAACGAGACGGTCGTGGCGGGTGCAGTTCCCTTCGCCGTGGGCGCGGTGGCGGGCGTGGGTATCTATGCCGCCTCGCTGGGTATCTCCGAGTATCGTGCGCAGCGTGAAGAGCGTCTGTTCCAGCCCGATGCCATGGGCGGTGCCGCCAATCTCAATCAGCATCAAAGCGAGTTCAAGACCGCCTCGATTCCAGCTCAGCAGCAGGATGCGATTCCGTACGCTGCGGCTTCTGCTTCTCAGGCTCAGTCGGAGCAGTCTACCTCGGCATTCCTTTCCGGCCTGACTGGTGCGTTCCAGCGCCGTCATGTCGATGATGGTGTCCCTACCATCGCTCGAGCCGCAGATGCTATGGACGAGGCCGAGGCTTGGTCCATGATCGACAGCATGCTCGACGACGATTCGCCGGTGAGCTGCGACCCTGCACGCTCGCGCGACGTCTATCAAGTCGCCATCGACGAGCTCACCAACGGCGGGCAGACCGGCTCCTTCAATCGCGATGATATCGCCGCCGCGGCACGCGCCGTGTCGGGCTCCCAGGCCGCCCCTGCGGGCAGCACGGCGGCTTTCGTGGCACTCGTTGCCAATGCGGCGGTCAATAACGCCTACAGCGCTACCTCGGCGGACGCGAACGCTTCTGCCGATAATTCGTACGTTGATGAAGCCATGACCGCGGACGAGGAGGCTGTTGCCGCCCGCCGTGCCGCCGAAAGCTCGCTTTGGGGCGCTCCTGCCCAGCAGCAGGCGGCTGAGGCTGCGCCGTACAATGCAAACCTCGCCAGCATGCCTATCATCTCCGGTGCCGCGGGCATCGATCTCGATGACCTCGATGAGCCTGCAGCCATCACCGCATCGATTGATGCCCAAGATCGCATCGACACCGGCGACCTTCCGGACGCCTCGCTCGAGGTTGATGTCCCCATGGCCGATTACTCGGGCCACGAGGGTATGTGGGCCGCCGCCACCGCGATTCTGGATGAGATTGACGAGCCTGCTCCTGTTTCAGCCCCCGCTCCCGTCGCTGCCCCTCAGCCTGCTGCCCCCGCCTATGTCGGCCGTCACAGCGCTGTGTTCCCCGAGGATACTGCCCGTATCTCGCGTGAGAGCATCGAGCGGGCCGAGGCTATTGCCGCCGGCATTATGGAAAATCGTCGTCACGAGCGCGTCAATCAGATCCTCGAGGAAGAGATCGAGCGTCTTCAGTCCTCTACCGCCAAGCGTACGGGCCGTGCTTATCTGAGCGTTATCGAGGGCGGTACCGCCAGCTTCGCGCCGCTCCGTGCGGAGGCATAACTTCTGCATGGTTAAGATCAATCGAAAATGGGCGGTCGTAACCTGCCTGATGGCGCTCTTGATCTGGGGCAATTCGCTGGTTCCCGGCTCGGGGTCGGGCTCACTGAGCCTAACGGTCATGGAAGCTATCCGCGGTTTCCTGCACGGCGTGGGACTTCCATATGAATGGGTGACCAACTTTGTTGTTCGTAAATGCGCGCATTTTACCGAGTATTTGGTGCTCGGCATCCTGGCAACGCACGCCTTTGATTTTGAGGGCCGACGCACCTTTGACGTGCTGCTGCCCACGGCAGTGTTCCTGCTGCTGATTCCCTCGATCGACGAGACGATTCAGCTCTTTGTGCCGGGACGCGCCGGCATGATCACTGATGTGATGATCGACTGCTGTGGAGCGGCAACGGGCGTTGTGCTCCGATATCTCTTACGGTCGCTGATGTGCGCCAAAAAGGCCGCCTAAGGACGCATTGTTTGGTCCTAGGCGGCCTTTTTTATTGGAGGGCTTATATGAGGTGTGGCGGCGTCGTTCCATAGGTCGGATTTGCCGGGTGCGCCACGCCCTGTGGGTGCGTCTGTTACTGAAGCGCCTGTGCGCCTAGGGCCAGGCAGCCCATGATGCCCTGCTTGCCCTCGAGGCTGTTGTTGACGATGTAGGTATCGATGTCGTTGACCTCGGGCGTGACGATATAGCCGTTGAGCATCTCGGCGCACTTCTTGCGTGCAAGCGGCACGATGGGAGTGTGGTCGGCCACGCCGCCGCCGATGATGATCTTTTGCGGCGCGTAGCACAGCGTGTAGGTCATGAGTGCCTGTGCCAGATAGCCGGCGAGCAGGTCCATGGCCTCCGGGTCATCGGCCATGTCTCCGGCGCTCTTGCCATCCCAGCGCTTTCTAACGCCGGGGCCGGCGATGAGGCCCTCGAGGCAGTTGTCGTGGAAGGGGCAGCCGCTGTGCTCGCCAATGGTGTCGCGCGGGTCGCGCGTGACCAGGATGTGACCGGCCTCGGGGTGCATTTAGTGCCGGGCCGTCCTTACCCGCGCGGTTTGATTTTATCACGCAGGAACTTGAGGTTCTCCAGTGCTGCGTTGAGCGTCTCGTCTCGTTTGGCAAAGTGGAAACGAATCAGATGGTTGACGGGCTCGCGGAAGAAGCTCGAGCCGGGCACGGCGCCCACGCCCACCTTGGAGGCCAAATCCTCGCAGAAGTCGAGGTCGCTGTTATAGCCAAACTCCGAGATATCCATCATCACGTAGTAGGCGCCCTGCGGCACGTTGTGCGTGAGTCCGATGCTGTCGAGTCCCTGACAGAATAGGTCGCGCTTGGCGGTGTAGAGGTCGAGGACCTCCTGGTAATAGCTGTCGTCGAAGTTGAGGGCGGTGACGACGGCCTCTTGCAGGGGAGCGGCGGCGCCCACGGTGAGGAAGTCGTGAACCTTTTTGATGCGCTCGGTGATTTCGGCAGGAGCGATGGTGTAGCCCAGGCGCCAGCCGGTGATGGAGTAGGTCTTGGATAGCGAGCTGCAGCTGATGGTGCGCTCAAACATGCCGGGCAGCGTGGCCATGTACACGTGCTCGTGGGGCGCGTAGACGATGTGCTCGTAGACCTCGTCGGTGATGCAGTAGGCGTCATACTTTTTGCACAGGTCGGCGATAAGGGTGAGCTCCTCGCGGGTAAAGACCTTGCCGCAGGGGTTGGACGGGTTGCATAGAACGATCGCCTTGGGATCGTTGTCGCGGAAGGCCGCCTCCAGGACCTCACGGTCAAAGTCAAAGGTGGGCGGGTTGAGCGGCACGTAGATAGGCTCCGCACCCGAAAGGATCGTGTCGGCGCCGTAGTTCTCGTAGAATGGCGAGAAGATGACGACCTTGTCGCCGGGGTTCGTGACCGTCATCATGGCGGCCATCATGGCCTCGGTGGAGCCGCAGGTGACCACGATGTTCTCGTTGGGGTTGATCGGCATGCCCATAAAGTGCTCCTGCTTGGCGGCAAGCGCCTCGCGCATGGCCTGGGAGCCCCAGGTGATGGAGTACTGGTGGTAAAGCGGCTTGGGGTCGGTGGCAATGGTGCTGAGGCTATCGAGCAGCTGCGCCGGGGGATCGAAATCGGGGAAGCCCTGCGACAGGTTGACGGCACCATACTTGTTGGAGATGCGCGTCATGCGGCGGATGACCGAATCGGTAAACGCCGCCGTGCGGTTGGAGAGTTCTTTCATGCCTATCCTTTCGAGCATTGGGTGGAGCAAGTTTACTCCTATGGAACCGGTGGGATTTGCTCGAAACGGGCTCGAAAAACTCTTTTCAAAATTCTTGAAAATTGGGGCTTGCATCGCGTGGCGTTCCTTGCAATAATAGTCGAGCGCGAAGCGCACAGGACACGGTGGGTGTAGCTCAGTTGGCTAGAGCGACGGGTTGTGGTCCCGTAGGTCGAGGGTTCGAGTCCCTTTACCCACCCCAGTTCTTGCTTCGTGTTGATATCGGGTCGTTAGCTCAGTTGGTAGAGCAGGGGACTCTTAATCCCAAGGTCCAGGGTTCGACCCCCTGACGGCCCACCCAAAGATGATTAAGACGGTCAGCGAAGGTTGGCCGTCTTTTTTATTAACCTCGCATGGGGCCGAACCCGAAAGGGCACAGCCGCTTTCACAGATCGAGTCTACCCTGGGGATCAGTAAAACCGTCAGTACCTTCCTTGAGTTTCTTCTCGTCTGCCTTCACGCGACGCTCGAGCTTTTTTGTATCCTCGGCAGGTGGTAGGTTCTCGGGGACAATTCCGCGGTCGATGAGGCTGCCACGCACGCTTGTGTTGTTCTCGACGTGCTCTTGCTTGATCTGGTCCAGACCGTACAGGTCGTGTTCCTCGGCGTTGAAGGCCGTCATCGAGTTCGTAAGGTCCTTTGCTTTGATGAGAACATCGGCTGGCCTGTCCGCCAATGCCACGCTCTTGGGTATGCCGAGCTGCTGCTTCATTTCCGCCGTGCTTCTGCCGCCGAATAACGCTTCGTCGCCCTTCGACTTGATGATCGCGAATCCTTTGGAGTCCACGCCGCGTTTGAACGCAATACCCGAGAGCTGTTTCTCTGAAGCGGATAGCGAGTGGCGCGCCTGTAAGCGCTGAATCTCTGCGAAGCGCTGCTCTATGAGCTCTTGGCGGCGCGTCTGCACGGCAAAGTATGCCTGGGCGAGCGCGATCTCTGGCTTGTTTGAATCTCCGTTTTGGGCGATTAAATAGCATGCATAGCGCGTAAGCTTGTAGTCTTTAACCGCGCGAGCGGCGACACCGGCAGTTATCATTTTCGTGGTGTCACGAAAATGGGAATCAAATGGAGTTTTATTTGTTTCGCACGAGACTTTTGCCCTCTTAACAACTTCGGCGAAGTTCTCCCATCGAGTGTATCCCATGGGTTCCATTAAATCGCGTGCGAGTCAATACTCAACGCCGTCTTCCACATTGGCGTAGCTATCAAGTTCGACACGCCACTTCTCGATATCTCTACTGTCCATATCTCCTCCTCGCTGATCTATTGTCTATGCGCGCTTTGCACGCTCTGTACTCAAAATAAGGATACGCTGCCGTGCGGACACGAATGGGCCCTGTGCCACTTCGAGGTCACGGGGCCCATAGATATCGATTAGTTGTGCTCTGCTCTAGATAGGTGTCCAGTTTTATTCGATCGATAGTGCGAACCCAGGCTTTCGGTCCGCTTGCGCATGGCTTTGACCATCTCCGTTGCCAGCTGATTCTGCGATTGCAGGCGGGCGAGGGCTGCGATCTCGCTGTCATTGGCATGCGGCTTGCTCAGCGCCGTTGCCTCGTCTTTCAGGCTTTCAAGCTGTTGCAGGGCCTTGGATAGACCTGCTTCGGTCCTGTCGATCATGCAATAGGTGCTCATCGTGTGCTTAAGGCTGTGTGTCAGGCGTTCGGCATCTGTTGTGGCAATGCCATACTGAGGGAGGGCGATATCCATCGGAGCGGCCGCCTCGGGAGCGTCCAGTGCCGCGTGAGCCGCTGAGACGCCCGCGATGCGCCCAAACACGATGCCGTTGGCGCTTGACAAGCCGCCGATGCGGTCGGCGCCGTGCATGCCGCCTGTTGCCTCACCGCAGGCGTAGAGGCCCTCAACGCCCGTGTACGCGGTCATGTCGATCTTGATACCGCCGTTAGCGGCGTGGGCATACATCGCAACGCGCATCTCGTCGGTCGGGGCGATGCCGTGCTCGTCTTGCAGCCAGGTGGCAAAGGTCTGCACAAACTCTGGGACATCCTCGCGGGGGAAATCGTAGTGGAGCGCCAGGCCTTCGGCTCCCGCTTGGTCGATGGCTAGGTCGATAGCGCGAGAATCCAGACGCGAAGTGAAGGGACCATATCCGGAGCGTTGCTCGAGCAGATCGTCGAGCTTATCGTCGGCGTTATCGACCGGCTGGTCGAACTTGACGTAGCGCCAGGTCTTCTCGTTAAAAACAAGGTTTCGCTTGGGCTCTATAAAGCCGGGCATCATCTGCATGAACTCTATATTAGTAAGGGACGCACCGTGCGCCAGCGCGATAGCCTGTGATGAGCTGAGCACGTCGGCGGAAGTGAGGCTGCGCTCGAACAGGCCACCCGTGCCGCCCGCAGCGATGATAGTGGCCTTGACTGCCATAGGCACGAGACGCTCGTTTGTCCGGTCGTAGAGCGTGGCGCCGACAATCTTTCCGTCCGTATCTTCAACAAGGTCGATAAGCTCATGGCGGGGGAGCAGGCGAATGCCGAGCGACTCGATCCGGGTCGTCAGAGCGTCCTCAAGGGGCTTGCGGGTGAGGCCGCGCCACATGCGCGTCTTGTGGTCAAAGCAGGGGATAAACTGCTTTTGCTGAGCGCTTTCGGCGCTTTGCGGACGCTGAAGCTCAACGCCCAAGTCTTGCTCGAGCCATTCAATTGCCTGGGGAATGCCGTGGACAAACGTCTGGACAAGCTCGGGGTCGGCGACGCCGCCACCAACGGTCTGGATGGTATCGATGAGGTCTTGTTCGTCGTCTTCGTTAACGGGTCCGATAAGCCCCAGGCCCCAGGTTCCGGGGAAGAAGGTCGATCCACTCATAGTCTTGCCGGCGCATGCCACAGTGACGGTTGCACCCGTGCGTGCCGCTTCGATGGCGGCGCAAAGGCCCGCAATGCCAGATCCAATTACCAGTACATCAGTCGATTCCATCGGATTCCTTTCTCGTCTGGCGCATTGTCGCACGGGTGATCGGCAATGGGGCCGCAAAGACTCGGCAAATCGGTAAAGGGCACATATGGAAGGTGGGCGTCATGGGCGCGTGACGGTTCCGTCTCGCTGCAACCCATATTCCTCTGCAGCTGATATATCGGTAGTAGTTGGTCTTGCGACGGGGTAGCTAAAAGAGAGACACGTCCCAAATTAGCTACCCCTCTGGAAAAAAAGAGCCGCTACCCGGGTGGGTAGCGGCTCCGAAGCTCAACTATTTGAGCATCGCGCGGGCGCGATTAGGCCTTGAGGGCCTCCTCGACGGCGACAGCGCAGGCGACGGTGGCACCGACCATGGGGTTGTTGCCCATGCCGATGAGACCCATCATGTCGACGTGCGCAGGCACGGAGGAAGAACCGGCGAACTGGGCGTCGGAGTGCATGCGGCCCATGGTATCGGTCATGCCGTAAGAGGCAGGGCCGGCACCCATGTTGTCCGGGTGCAGAGTACGGCCGGTGCCGCCACCAGAAGCGACAGAGAAGTACTTCTTGCCAGCCTCGAGGCGCTCCTTCTTGTAGGTGCCAGCGACGGGGTGCTGGAAGCGCGTGGGGTTGGTGGAGTTACCGGTGATCGAGATGTCGACGTTCTCGTGCCACATGATGGCAACGCCCTCGCGGACGTCGTCGGAGCCGTAGCAGTTAACGGCAGCGCGGGGACCATCGGAGTAGGGGATGGTCTCGACGACCTTGAGCTCGCCCGTGTAGTAGTCGAACTGAGTCTTCACATAGGTGAAGCCGTTGATGCGGGCGATGATCTGAGCAGCGTCCTTGCCCAGACCGTTGAGGATGACGCGCAGCGGCTTCTTGCGAGCCTTGTTGGCGTTCAGAGCCAGGCCGATAGCGCCCTCGGCGGCAGCGAAGGATTCGTGGCCGGCCAGGAAGGCAAAGCACTCGGTGTCGTCGGAGAGCAGCATAGCGCCCAGGTTGCCGTGGCCCAGACCGACCTTGCGGTCCTCGGCGACGGAGCCGGGAACGGTGAAGGCCTGG
Source organism: Coriobacteriaceae bacterium AM113-163 (assembly GCA_027673765.1). Classification (GTDB taxonomy): domain Bacteria; phylum Actinomycetota; class Coriobacteriia; order Coriobacteriales; family Coriobacteriaceae; genus Collinsella. The sequence continues at coordinate 25,491 of JAQDWB010000011.1, read as the reverse complement.
ATGCCTTCGCCGATGATGGCAGCAGCCTCAGAAGCGGACTTGGCGCCACGCTTGACAGCGAGAGCACAACCGAGGGTGTAGGCCCACTCGGCGTTCTGGAAGGCGATGGACTGGGTGTTGTTGACGATCTCACGCGGGTTGAAGCCCTTGTCGGTGCAGATCTGCAGAGCTTCCTCGAGGGAGGCGATGCCGTTGTCGGCGAGGCACTTGTTGATCTTGTCAGCGCGGCGCTCGTAACCTTCGAACGTAACAGTCATAGTTATTTCCCTCCCTTTCTACTCGTGAACCGGGAACACGCTGGCGACGGAGTGAGTCTCCTCGTCGGTGCGCGGGTCGATGTACTTGGCAGCGTTCTCCCACTGACCATAGTGGCCCATAGCGCCAGCGATGGCCTCCTCGGGGGTCTTGCCGGCCTTGACGGCGTCGGTGAACTTGCCGAGGTTCAGGAACTCGAATGCGATGATCTCGTTCTTGTCGTTGAGAGCCATGCGGGTGACGTAGCCCTGAGCGAGCTCGAGGTAACGAGCGCCCTTGGCCTTGGTGCCGAACATGGTGCCGACCTGAGAGCGAAGGCCCTTGCCGAGGTCGTCGAGGGAGGCGCCCACGGGCAGGCCGCCCTCGGAGAACGCGGTCTGGCTGCGGCCGTAAACGATCTGCAGGAAGATCTCGCGCATAGCAACGTTGATGGCGTCGCAGACGAGGTCGGTGTTGAGGGCCTCGAGGATGGTCTTACCGGGAAGGATCTCGGAAGCCATGGCGGCAGAGTGGGTCATGCCCGAGCAGCCGATGGTCTCAACGAGGGCCTCCTCGATGATGCCGTCCTTGACGTTCAGCGTGAGCTTGCAGGCGCCCTGCTGAGGTGCGCACCAACCCACACCGTGCGTAAGACCGGAGATGTCGGAAATCTCCTTAGCCTGGACCCACTTGCCCTCCTCGGGGATGGGTGCGGGGCCGTGGTATGCACCCTTGGCAACGGGGCACATGTTCTCCACTTCCTGTGAGTACTGCATGCCTCTCCTCTCTATCGTGTTGGCGTCCCGTCTGGGGGTCGTGGCTGGCGATTGCCGGGCGACCCTTCGAAAGGGACATGACATGCAGTCCCTATAATACCGCGAAATGCACGGAATATTCGGCGAACGGCTCAGTTTTCGTAGCGAGAAGTCCGGAAGTTTTAATTGAAACGGTTTAACTATATGTTCTGTGGTCGCGAACTTCCGTAGAGGGGGTTCGTCTTGGGCAAGCTTTTGGTCAGCTCTTGTATGCGTTGCGGGGTCTGACCTGTTGCAACGGTGCCGTTCGCCGCCCGTTTACTGCCTTTGGCCGCGCGAGTGTATTGTTTTGCGTGAATGTTTTGATGGCACGCTTCAATCGTGCTGTATTGGATGGCAATCAGATCCCGGCGAAGGGAGCGCCATGCAGCGCGTTTGGAGAACGGTTACCGGCTTTTACCATGTCTGTGCCCGCGGTGTGGGCAAGCAACTCATCTTTGAGGGCGATGAAGACCGGTGGGAGTTTTTGGAGCTGATGCGCGAGTGCTGCCGCGAGGCGGGCGTGACGGTTATCGCCTGGTGCCTTATGGGCAATCACGTGCATCTGGTGCTTGCAGATTACGAGGACGCGATGAGCGCGGCGATGCACCGGCTGCTTTTGACGTACGCGCGGCGGTTCAATAAACGCACGGGGCGCACGGGTCATCTGTTCCAGAACCGTTTTGACCGGCGCTCGCTCGATACCGACCGTTATCTAATGGCTGCCATTCGCTATGTTCACGCTAATCCGCAGGAGGCGGGTATCGCCCTGATCGAGCGTTATCCCTGGAGCAGCTTTGCCGAGTATCTGCGAGCGTATGACAACGATGCGACGAGGGGATTTTCGGACCCTTCTTGTGTGCTTGAGCTCTTTGAGTCTGTCAGGGGGTTTCTGGATTATTCTCTGTCAATGCCCGATGGTTCCGATCCGGTGATTCACGATATGGATGAGACAGAGTGGGAGCGGCGTGCGTTTGCCGACAAGATGGCGAAGCGCCTGGGTGTGCCGCTCAACAAACTCAAGACCGTAGCACCCTCGCGGCGAGACGGAATCATTTTCGCCCTGCACGATGGCGGCTACACGGTGCGCGAGATCGAACGGTATACGGGAATCAGCAAGAGTACCGTCTCTCGTATCGTGCGCGCTTATGCGCGGGTGAATGCTCAGGCTGAGGGCTCGGAATAGAAAATGGCCGAACCACTCTTGTCAAGCGATTCGGCCAATAAAATTCTTAAGATTTGGGACAAATACTACTGATTATTTTGTCCCGTGAGCATGCCGTCGAGGGTGCGCCAGGCGAGCTCGGCGCATTTGACGCGGGCGGGCATGTGCGAGATGTCCTGGAGCTGGGCGGCCTCGTCCAGGTCTTCCAAGTCCTCCTCGGAGAGCTGCTCGCCGCGGATCATGGCGAGGAAGAGCTCTGCCAAGCGGCGAGCTTCCTCGACGGTCTCGCCGGTGATGAGGTCGGCCATGATGTCGGCACTGGCCTGGCTGATGGCGCAGCCGTGACCGGTAAAGGAGGCCTCCTCGATCACGTTGTTCTCGACACGTAGCTGCAGAGTGAGTTCGTCTCCGCAGCTGGGGTTGATGCCGTCGTGCTCGTGCGTGGGGGCATCCATCTCGTACTTGTAGTCGGGGTGCGAGTTGTGCTCCATAAATGTGGTGGAGGTGTACAGATTACCCATTGAACGTGCTCCAAACGTGATGCAGGCCGGCGATGAACTTGTCGATATCGGCCTTGTCGTTGTAGAAGGCCACGCTGGCGCGGCAGCAGGCGAGGTTCTCGACGCCCAGCCAGGTGAGCAGCGGCTGCGCGCAGTGGTGACCGGCGCGGATGCAGACGCCGTCCATGTCCATGATGCTCGCGACATCGTGCGGGTGGATGCCCTTGACATTAAAGCTCACGACGCCGTGGTGGTTATCCCAATAGATTGAGCCGATGATCTGGACAAAGTCGAGCTGCATGAGCTCGCCCATCAGGTAGTGGACGAGTGCCTGCTCGCGTGCCTGGATGTTTTCGTAGCCCACCGTGTTGACGAGGTAGTCGAGGGCGGCGCCTGTGGCGAAGATGCCGGCGGCGTCCTGCGTGCCGGCCTCGAACTTCTCGGGAACGGGCGCCCAGACGGCGTCCTGCTCGGTAACCGAGTCGATCATCTCACCGCCGGTAAGCATGGGCGGCATGGCGTTGAGCAGGTCCATCTTGCCCCACAGCACGCCGATGCCCATGGGGCCCATGGCCTTGTGCGCGCTAAAGGCAAAGAAGTCGGCGCCCAGATCGGCCACATTGGCTGGCATGTGCGGCAGCGACTGTGCGCCGTCGACGACCAGATAGCCGCCGTACTTGTGCACGAGCTTGCCGAGGTTCTTGACCGGGTTCTCGACGCCCAGCACGTTAGAGACCTGACCTACGGCCAGGATCTTGGTCTTGGGGCCCACCTTGGCCAGAACCTCCTCGGTCGTGAGCTGGCCGGTCTTGGTGGGGTAGAGGTAGACGAGCTTGGCACCGGTCCCGCGGCAGACCTGCTGCCACGGAATCAGGTTGGAGTGGTGCTCCATGATGGTGATGACGACCTCGTCGCCCGGTTCGAGCACTGTGGGCGCAAAGCTCTTGGCGACCAGGTTGAGCGACTCGCTCGTGTTGCGGGTGAAGACGATCTCGTTGGCGTTGGGGGCGCCGATGAGGTCGGCGATCTGTTGGCGGACCTTCGCGATGGCGTCGGTGGCCTCGACGGACAGCGAGTACAGGCCGCGCAGAGGGTTGGCGTTCATGCGCTGGTAGAAGTCGCGTTCGGCGTCGAGCACACAGGCAGGGCGCTGCGCGGTGGCGGCGCTATCGAGGAAGGCGATCTCGGGGTGCTGCTGGAACAGCGGGAACTGGCCCTTGTAGGGGTTGGTCTCGATATCTACGGTGGGCCAGCCGCGCGAAGCCTCGTCGCTGGCGTCGAGCTCCATAGGCTCCGGTGCGGTACAGGTGTCACATTTAACGTGCTCGGTATCGATCATGCGAGCTCCTCCTCAAAGTTGTCGATCAGGTTGTTGCCCAGGCGGACGACGGCGGCGCGGGTGCGCTCGTCGGTGGCGGAAAGCGCAGCGTCCTCCAGCTTGGCGCGGATGAACAGGTCCTCGGCTGCGTTTTGGTCAAGGCCGCGGCAGGCGAGGTAGAACAGCTGCTCGTCGCGGACGTGGCCGATGGTGGCGCCGTGGTTGCCGGCGACGTCGTCCTCGTCGCAGAGGATGACGGGAACGGTTTTGTTGTCGACGCCCTTGTTAGCCAAGAGCACCGTCTCGCGCTCGGTGCCGGTTGCACCCTTGCAGCCGTGCACGAGGTCGATGGTGCCGCGGTAGACCTTCTTGGACGTGCCGGTCAGCACGCCGTTGGCGTCGATTTCGCACTCGGTCTTGCGACCGCGGTGGCGCAGCTCGTAGTTAAAGTCGCGCACCTGCTCGCGGGCGCCCAGGTAATCGGTATCGATGGTCACCTTGGCGGTATCGCCCAGCAGGTCGCCGGCAAGGCCGGTGGCGCTGGCGCCGGCACCCAGGACAGTGTGCTGCACGTTGACGCGCGCGCCCTCGTCTAGGAACAGGCCGGTGTCGTCGAGTGCGATCCAGCTGTCGTCGAGTGTCTGCGTGCAGGTCACGTTGACGGTGGCGTACTCGTGGGCGCACACACGCAGCACGGAGCCCACGACGCCCTCGCCGGCAACGGGGGAGTCCAGGGCTAGGGCGAGGTCGAGCGTTGCCTGCGGGCGGGCGACGACGTCGATGGCGGCAATCGCAGCCGCTGCGTCGACGCCACTCACGCGCACGGTAACGGCGGCGTGCTGGTAGGCGGGAACATCGATGACGATGCGCTTGGTGGCGTGCTCGGTCAGATACGCATAGGCAGCCTCGCCCATGCCTGTCTCGAAGGCCTCGGCAGGGGAGAGCTCCTCCTCGAGCTTGATGGCGCCGGCCTGGTAGACAGAGGTGGCGGGCACGTCGAGCTCGGTCTCGGGCGTGATGCGGGCACGGTCGGCAGCGTCGCCGGGGGCGGAGGCGCGGCGCTCGGGGAAGCGCTCGGCCATGGCGTCCATGGCGGCGTCGAAGGCGTCGGCCGAGCCGGCAAGCTGCTCGTCCAAGCCCTCGACCTCAACGGCCTCGGTGGGAGCGGCGGCAAGTTCGTTCGAAAGTTCGAGCTTGGTCTGGTTCATCTTGAGCCAGCCCCAGGTTGCTGCGGGCATCGCGTTGACCTGCTCGAGCGTGGTGGCAGCGGTGTTGGTTTCCTGTTTCATTATCCGATCGCTCCTTCCATCTCGAGCTTGATCAGGTTGTTCATCTCGACGGCGTACTCCAGCGGCAGCTCCTTGGAGACCGGGTTGGCAAAGCCGTTGACGATCATGGTGCGGGCCTCTTCCTCCGAGATGCCGCGGCTCATCAGGTAGAACACCTTGTCGTCGCCGATGCGGCCGATGGTGGCCTCGTGGCCGATGTCGACGTTCTTGGCGCGGATGTCCATGGCGGGGATGGTGTCGGAGCGGCTCTGGTCGTCGAGCATGAGCGACTGGCAGCTCACGGTTGCCTTGGAACCCTCGGCCTTGGGCGTGGCCACGATGGAGCTGCGGAAGGTCTGAATGCCGCCGCTCTTGGAGATGCCCTTGGTCTCGACGGTTGCCGAGGTCTCGGGGGCGTTGAGCACGACCTTACAGCCGGTATCGAGGTTCTGCCCGGCGCCGGCAAAGGTGATGCCGGTAAAGCTCGACCGGGCGCGGCGGCCGTTGAGCACACTCATGGGGTAGAGGTAGCCCACGTGGCTGCCGAAGGAGCCACTGATCCACTCTATGTCGCCATCCTCGTCCACGCGCGCACGCTTGGTGTTGAGGTTGTACATGTTTTTGGACCAGTTCTCGATGGTCGAGTAGCGCAGGTGCGCACGCTTGCCCACAAAGAGCTCGACGGCGCCGGCGTGGAGGTTGGCAACGTTGTACTTGGGCGCGGAGCAACCCTCGATGAAGTGCAGGTCGGCGTCGTCCTCGACGATGATGAGCGTGTGCTCAAACTGGCCGGCGCCCTTGGCGTTAAGGCGGAAGTAGCTCTGCAGCGGGAAGTCCAACTTGGTGCCCTTGGGCACGTAGACAAACGAGCCGCCCGACCATACGGCGCCGTGCAGGGCCGCAAACTTGTGGTCGGTGGGCGGGATGAGCGTCATAAACTTCTCGTGGATGAGCGGCTCCCACTGCGGGTCGTGCAGGGCCTCCTCGATGCCGGAATAGACGATACCCATCTTGGACGCGGTGTCCTGCATGTTGTGGTAGACCAGCTCGGAGTCGTACTGCGCGCCGACGCCCGCCAGGTAGCTGCGCTCGGCCTCGGGGATGCCCAGGCGCTCAAAGGTGTTCTTGATGTCGTCGGGCACCGACTCCCAGTCGTGCTTTTGGTCGGTGTTGGGCTTGACGTAGGTGACGATGTTGTCCATGTCCAGGCCCTCGATGGAGGGGCCCCACGTCGGGTCGGGAAAACGATTGAAGATCTCGAGGGACTTTAAGCGCAGATCGAGCATCCACTGTGGCTCGTCCTTCTTGGCGCTGATCTCGCGCACGATGTCGGGCGTGATGCCGGCGTCGAGGCGCTCGAATCCCTCCTCGCCGTAGGTGAAGTCGTAGAGGCTGCGGTCGATGTCCGCGACCTCGGTGCGGTTCTTGGTCATTGCGTCGCCCCTTTACGCCTGCTGCTCGGCAGCGGCGGCCTCGGCCTGGGCGCGCTGCTCGGCGGCCTCGCGCTCGAAGGTCTCAAAGCCGTTCTTGTCGATCCAGGGGATGAGCGAGGCGTCTTCCTCGCGCACGATGTGGCCCTTGACCATAACGTGGACGCGGTCGACATCCAGGTGCTCCAGGATGCGCGTGTTGTGCGTGATGATGAGCATGGAGCCGTCGCAGCTCTTGCGGTAGGCGTCCATACCGTGGCTGACGGTGGACAGGGCGTCGACGTCCAGGCCGGAGTCGGTCTCGTCCAAGATGGCGAGCTTGGGCTGCAGCAGCAGAAGCTGGAGCATCTCGACCTTCTTCTTCTCGCCGCCCGAGAAGCCCACGCCCAGCTCACGGTTGAGGTAGGCGGTATCCATGTTAAGCTCGGCCGCGAGCTCCTTGACGCGACGGCGGAACTCCTTGCCCTTCATCTCCAGGCCGGGGCGGCCGGCGATGCTGGCGCGCAAAAAGCTCGACAGCGGCACGCCGGGGATCTCGACCGGGGCCTGGAAGCTCAGAAACAGGCCGGCGCGCGAACGCTTGTCGGTGGTGAGCTCGGTGATGTCCTGGCCGTCAAAGACGATGCGTCCGTCGTTGACCGTGTAGACGGGGTCGCCCATGACCAGGTGGCCGAGGGTGGACTTGCCGGCGCCGTTGGGGCCCATCAGCACGTGGGTCTCGCCGGCGGCGACGTTGAGGTTGACGTTGTGGAGGATGGTCTTCTCGTCCACGGAGGCGGTCAGACCTTCGATGGAAAGCAGCGGATTTGCGCTCATGCTGTCCCTCTCTGTATATGGTGTACTCATAGGTGTGCTAAACCCTAGGAATCTTCTCGGAATAAAGTTACTATGGGTTCGGCGTTAGTCAAGGGAAAACCCGACTAATCCACTCGACTTTTTAGATGAGGGACATAATAATCAGGTTTGTTTGTTCCGCTTGCATAGGATTTGGGACAAACAAGCCTGGTTTTGTCCCAGTAACGATGGGAGGGTAGGTATGCTCATTTCTTCTAAGGGCCGCTATGCCCTCCGACTGATGATCTATATCGCGGCGCTCGGTGACGCCGAGGGCAAGATTGCTCTGCGCGAGGTTGCCGACCGCGAGCGCATTTCGCAGAAGTATCTGGAACAGCTGGTTCGTCCGCTTATGAAGGCTGGCCTGCTTAAGAGCGTGCGCGGCAAGGGCGGCGGCTACATGATGGCCAAGGATCCCTCCGAGGTGCGTGCTGGCGACATCCTGCGCGCTGTCGAGGGCAGTACTGCTCCGGTGGCGTGCGATGGTATCGACAACAGCTGCGCCCGCAGCGATCTCTGCTCGACCGTCAAATTCTGGCGTGGTCTGGACGACGTGATCGAAAAGTACGTCGACGGCGTGACGTTAGCCGACCTTGCTGCCGTCCCCGAGATTAACTTTGACATCAGGCTGTAGGTTGAGCGCAATTCCTTAAGATTTCGCGGAGGGTTGTTGCCGTTTACCGAGGGGTTGTTGTGCAACAACGGGCGAGCTGCAATACTTATTTCTATCTTTGCAAACTGCACTTTAACTACACCAATGCAGGGAGGATCTTATGCAGCCCAAGCATTCTGCTATTGTCGCGGGCCTGACGCTGGCGCTTTCGTTTGGCGCCGTTACCGCACCCGCACCCGCTGCCGCCGAGGAGCCCACACCGGGCGTTGCCTCGGATGCGACCGATATCGATAAGGGTCTCTATACCCAGCAGTCCTTCTCGGGCGTGCTGAGGTCGTTCCAGGGCGTTTCGTTTGTTAACGTGACCCCCGAGATGAAGTACTTTACCAAGTACGAGAGCCATGGCAACTATAACCAGGGCTTTTCGTATGGCGACGGCTATAACGCGCTGGGTTATTACCAGTTCGACCGTCGATGGTCGCTCATTCCGTTTATGAAGCAGGCCTACAACTACAACCCCGAAAAATACAGCATGCTCAAGGATGCGATTGATCGCGGCAGCGAGATTTCCAACACGAGCAATGCCATGTACGAGAACGGCCAGCTCACCGAGTTGGGCCGTATTGCGCAGGAGGCTTTCCAAGGTGCTTATAACACCGACCCTGTTGAGTTCTCGGCTCTGCAGGATGCGTATGCGTACAACTCGTACTATGCGGTGACCGAGGCGTGGCTCAAGAGCGGCCTGGGCATTGATATTTCGGGCCGTGCCGATTGCGTTAAGGGCATGGTGTGGAGCATCACCAACATGTGCGGCACCGGTGGTTGCAGGGACTTCTTCCGTTGGGCAAACCTTTCTAACAGTATGACTGATCGCGAGTTTGTGACGGCGCTTTCCAACAGTGTGGTCAATAACGTGGCGACCAAGTATTCGAGCCAGCCCCAGTATCATGAGGGCTGGAAGAACCGCTACCGCAACGAGCTGAAGGACTGTTTGGTTTATATCGCCGAGGACGAGGCCGCTGCCGCTGCGACGCCCGTGCAGCCCGAACCTACGCCGGCGCCCTCGCCGACGCCTGATTCGAATGACGACTCGAGCGACGATGCCAACGATGACAGGATGGATGCGCCCTCGACCGGTGCTGACGGTGATGGCTCTGCTGGTGGCACTACCAACAACGGCTCTACCTCGAACGGCTCCGATTCAAACGGCTCTGCTGCGGGCGATTCGTCTTCAAGCTCTGCCGGCAATACGGACAGCGACGCTTCTGGTTCGACCGGCGCTGGCACCTCTAACTCATCCACCGGCTCGAGCGATTCGTCCGTTGGCACCGGCTCTAACAACGGCTCCGGCTCTGACGCAACCCCTGGTTCTGATGCTTCCAAGGATGACTCGAATAAGGCGCCGGACGTTCCCGTTGCTTCGCCGGACAAGAAGCCTTCTTTCTCCGAGCAGCTTGGTTCTACGCTGGGCTCTTCGCTGATGGCTGGCGTCAATAACGGCTCGACCCAGAACAAGGGCAACTCTGATCAGGTTTCCACGGAAAAGATCGAAGCCGCAAAGGGCGACTCCAAGGACGAGGCTTCCGAGAAGACCGAATCCGATAAGGGTTCTAGCTCTGAGGAGAAGAGCGACAAGTCCGAACAGAAGAAGGGCGAGGATAAGAAGTCTGAATCTGAGGAGAAGGACAAGAGCAAGGCCGGGGGCGAAAAGAAACAGTCCGAAGACGACGACAAGAGCGGTGCTGACAACCAGGTCCAGGAGCAAAATGACTCCAAAACGGTGACCACCACGACCACGACGACTACAACTACCAAGTCCTCGGGCGGCAACATGCCCAAGACGGGCGATCTGATTGTGATGGCGAGCCTTGCCAGCGCGAGCTTGGCCACACTGGGCGCTACGTCTATCGTAAGTGGTAAGCATAAGCTCGATCAGCAGAAGAAGGCTTCTGGGGAGGACGGCTCGGAGGAGTAATCTTCTAGATCGTTTTCTATAAGAGTTTGGGACGGGGTCCGGTGCGGCGGCATCGGGCCCCGTTTTTGTTGTGCAACGATTTGTTATGCCCCCTCGGGGGTCTGCTGCTACCGTTGCCCGAAACGTTTGCATGTCGATATTGTTGCGCTCTACCCGCTCGCTACAATGGGCATCGTGCTGCGTTAGAAGGAGAGTTTACGGTGTCTGAACAGGCGAATTATGGTGTTGCTCATGCGTTTGGCGCACGGTTGCTCAGTTATGCGGATAACGCAGCTCTGCCGGTTGATGTACACGACTTTTCCGATGCAATCAATCGGTGTTTACTCGTCGATAAGACTATGTTTATTGCCGATATATTGGACAGCGAAGCACCTGTTGCGGTTTGCTGTCGGCCCAAGGGTTTTGGCAAGAGCATGAATCTATCGATGCTCAAATGCTATTTGGAACGATCTGATCACCGACGGCCGGATCGAAGCCCGTTCGTCGGCACCCAGATTTGGCAGGCGGGCGGTGGTCGCTATCGTGATGAGTACGCGTGTTACCCGGTCATCATGCTCGACTTTTCAGCTGCCGCTGCGAGGCGCGACACCGATGCTGCGGCGGCTATTCGCAGCGCTGTCGCGCACGAGTGCGCCCGATTGCTGCCGCTGCTTGACGCGCCTGATCTGTCAAGACGTGAGGTCCGTCTTATCGAGAGGGCGGCGCGTGGGGTGGCCAGCGATAAGGAGATCGATGCGGCGCTTGGCGTGCTTATCAAGCTGCTCCAGGCAGCTTTCGATGAGCAGGTTGTTCTTCTGATAGACGACTACGACGCGGTATGTCCAAAGCGTTTGGACGCTAAGGACGACGGTAGCGTGGATTCCCTAGAGTCGCTCAGCCGAATGTTGTTCGACACCATTGCCGATGCCGGCGACTCGTTGCGATTGACGTGTCTGATGGGCGAGCGCCCCGGTCATGCCGAGTTTGCGTTGTCCCAACGTGGGGTTTCCTATCGGTCGGCGACAGCGTTGTCGAGTTGGTGTGATCGATGGTTCGGTTTTTCGGACGACGAAGTCCAAGTGCTGTTGGATTGCATCGGTCGCAACGGCTGTCTGGATGACGCGCGTGAGTGGCTCGAGGGCTATCTGTTTGGTGGTTTTTATTGCTCGAGCCCGGAGCGCGTGGTGGACTACGCACAGCGCGATTGCGTCGCGCCCGTTCGGGCGGATCTGTATGGTTACGCCGACCGTCTGAGCGCATGCGTCGGTGACTGGAATCTCATGCGCCTGTCCGCATTGTTCGATTTGGTTGAGCCGCATGGGTTTATTGAGGCGCCAGTGCATGTGCATGCCGAGGAGGTCGATGCCGCCAAGCCCGAAGATATCTGGACTGCGCTGTATCTGTCTGGATTTCTTACGACGGACATGACAGGGCATTCGGAGGACGGCGCGTGCCTTCGCTCCTTGCGCCTGCCTAACAACGAAGTGCGTCAGGCGCTCCGTCTTGTAATTCTGGAATGGTTTGAGTGCGCCGTTGAGGACGTTGGAGTTATCGACTCGTTCCATGACGGGTTGTGTCGAGGAGACGAGGACGCTGTAAAGCAAGCTTTGAGCTGTGCTATCGGCGATCTGGGCATCGATGTGGACAAATCAGATATGCCGACAGCCTATCATCTGGCGCTGCAGGGGCTTTGCTTTGGACTGTCCGGCTATTGCAATCCCAGCTCCAAGCGAAGTGGCGTCTCGGATCGCTGGGATATCCAGGTGATTCCCACCGGTCGGGTGTTTGACGTGGCCGACACGCTCGGCATGCTCGATGAGCGACCGCTCATTACGATCAACATGTTGTATGACCCTGGCGTCGATGCCCTGGGCCTGGAACTGTTAGCGGTTCAGGCGCTGCTCGACATAGAGCGCGACGGCATCGATGATATCCGCGTGCCGCGCCCCGCCGTCGGGCGCATGCGTTGGGGCTTTGGTTTTGACGGTCAGCGTGTGTCCGTGGTGTGTCAACGACTGTAGCGGCGGGCGAAAGCCCTTTACTACTCGGCGTCCTTCAGGGGCGGCATGGGCTTCCAGTTGGGATCCTTAACGATCTTGCGTGCGTCCTTCATGCCACGGCGCAGCGCCGGAATACCGGTCTTAAAGCATTTGTCGACTGCTGCCAGACGAATGAACTCCTTGCAGAAGGTCGCGGCATTGCCCAGACGGAACAGCACGGGGTGGTAGTCGCCGTAGATCTGCATGTAGCGTGCCAGATAACCGCGGTTGCGCATGATGTAGTAGCGGTTGGTGTCGCTCGTGGAGTTGAGCTGGCGCTTGCCGGCGATATCCCAGTTAGAGACGGCGCGGGCGCGCTTGAGCACCACGTCGGCAACCACGGCGGCGGGGAAGTGCTGGCTGGCCACGTAGCCGTAGCAGGCATCGTCGCCGTAGATAAAGAAGCGCGCGTCGGGCAGGCCAATCTTGTCGACCACGCGGCGCGAGAACATGCCGCCCTCAAAGCACAGTTGGTTCATGGTGCGGTAGCCCTCGGGTCCCAAATCCCACTTGGCGATGGGGTTAGGGATGCCGAGCGAAAGGATGAGCTGGTACTGCCAAAAGAAGGCGCCGCCGTCAAAGTCCAGGCGCGAACCCTGAATGACGTCGTAACAGTCGGTCCACTTGGCCAAGCGCTCGATGCCTTCGGGGATGACGAGCACGTCGTCGTCCATCACCCAGAACCACTGGGCGCCCAGGTCGTAGGCGCATTTGGTGCCGGCGGAGAAGCCACCCGCGCCGCCACCGTTTTCAAGCTGCGGCGCGTATATAACGCGGTCGGTGCCGCCCTGTGAATCGGGCTGGTCGGTGTCGATGCCCCACAGGTTGGCGAGGCGCTCGTTAAATGCGGTGCACATGGCCTCGGTCTCGCGCGAATTCTCGTTATCGACAATCACGATGCGCCAGGGCGTTGCCGTGAGCTCGGTCATGGAGTCGAACAAGTTGGCCAGGAGCTCCTGGCGCTTGTACGTGACGACAACGATGGCGAGCTTATCGATGGGGGCGGGAAGGGTTGAAGGCATGGGGCAATATATCCTTTCGCGCGCGGCGGGCGAGCGCTGCGCGGAAGCTATCGAATACGTCCTTGGGACTGTTCTATTGTAAAGGCTCACCGCACCTTGTCGGCAAGCTTTGAATAAAACGCAGGAACCTGCCACGGGTGTAGCGGCTTTGGCGTCTGACGGCAGCGTGTCTATTGCCGCTTGAGCTAGCGAGCGATAAGGCTTCTAGCTGCATCGATGATGAGAAGCGCCAGAGCAAAGACGATGCTAATGACGGTACCCGTGACGATACATATAGCTGCCGGGCTGTTTTGGCTGACCAGTATGTTTGCGAGCAGGGTGTTGAAGACGGGACGCCACAGGCTACTGGTGAGCGACTGCATCACATAGAAACCGAGCGTGGCGGTCGATAAGGTGACGATGACACCTGCAGTCCGCGGATTGCCTGAGGCACTGCGTCGGGTTGCCGCAAAGAGCAGGGAGGCGGTAGCGAGGGCAAACGAGATCAACGAGGTTGATTTGTAGGAGAGGGTTGTCATGGCCGTGAGGTTGCCGGTGAAGGAGAGCACTCCTTCTAGGATGGTGGCGATCGCCAAAACCGCTTCGAGCGAGCGCATACCCAAGGTGCCCACCTTGTCCGAATCCATGGCATCGGTAACGTCGCGGAGCAGCCCGCCGATCAAAAACGCGATTACGTACGTGGCAGCGCTCATGAGTTTCTGGAGCCAAGAAAACTCGCCGGCGTTTGTCGTACTCATAGCGGCTAAATACCCGTTAACAACAAATGCGAGGATGCCAACGGCGATGACCGTCGTCGTGGAGCTCTTCTGGGAGACTCGACTCTTAGCCAGTCCAAACCATGGCGCCATGAAGACCGTTGCGGCATAGACCCAGATAAACTCAAGGACTAGCGTGTACCAGTAGTGCGTGTTGAGGGTAACATCGGGAATGGGGGAGACGACCGTGGACCACGCGAGTGTCACGAGGCAGTAAAACGCAGTGGGCATAACGACCTTGCCAAGGCGCTGCGCCGTCCGTTGCATTTGCGACTTCCACGTTGTCCCACCGTCCCAAGCACGTGCGGCCGAAGCGATGAGAAAATAGCCCGAGATCATAAAGAAGACCTCGTTGGCCCAGCAGCCCAGCAAGTTAATAAAACCGAGCACGCCGGAATAGGGGAAGGCGGCAAGCGGCGCGTATTCCGGCAAGCCGACGCAGGTCGCTTGGAAGGTCCACTGAAACGTGTGGAATACCGCGATGCCGGCGACCGCGATTAAGCGCAGCGCTTCGATGGATATGTTGCGTGCGGCTTTGGGCTGCATGGCGTCCTTTCGTAGGTTGGGCTCCATAGATTATATAAACGCCCGCTGGCGCGCTGACCCTTTGATACCATGAAACGACAGGTATTTCCTAAGGAGCACATTTGTCTACTAACGCCTCTGGCAGCCCTGTTCTGTCGCTGCTTATCCCCATTTACAATGTTCAGCGCTACCTGCGCGAGTGTCTCGATTCCGCCCTGGCGCAGACGCTCAAGGATATTGAGATCATCTGCATTAACGACGGGTCGACCGACAACTCGCCGGCGATTATCCGCGAGTATATGGAGCGCGATGGGCGCGTCAAGATGATCGACAAGGCCAACAGCGGCTACGGCGACTCGATGAACCACGGTCTGGAGATGGCGCGTGGCAAGTACGTTGGCATCTTGGAGTCCGATGACTTTATGGCGCCCGACGCACTCGAAAAGCTTGTCTCGGCCGCCGATACCAATAATGCCGACTTTGCGAAGGCGAACTTTGATTTCTACTGGTCTAAGCCCGAGGAGCGCCGTTCGCTGCACGAGATGTTTAGACCTCAGGATTGCGGCAAGCCGGTGCATCCGAGCGATACGACGCAGTTCTTTAAGCAAAAGCCATCGATTTGGTCGGCCGTGTACCGTCGCGATTTTCTTGAGCGCAACGGCATTACGTTCCTGCCGACTCCGGGGGCATCCTTTCAGGACACGTCATTCGCCTTTAAGGTGATCGCGTGCGCCGATAAGGCTGTTTACCTGCACGATGCCGTGCTGTCGTATCGCCAGGACAACGAGAATTCCTCGGTCAATTCTTCGGCTAAGGTCTTTTGCGTCAATACCGAGTATGCCGAGATTGAGCGTTGGATTCGAGAGGATTATGCCCGCGACCACGCAAGTGATGACGTCGCGCGCATGCTCAAGTTCAATCAGCTCATTAAGTACGATTCGTATATGTGGAACTATGTGCGCCTGGCGCCTAAGTTCTATAAGGAGTTTCTGGTTCAGATGGCTAAGGAATTTCAGGCGGCCTTGGATACGGGGGAGTTTTCGCTTGACGACCTCAAGCCGTGGAAGCGCGCGAATCTCGCTGCCATCCTCAAAGATCCTGAGGGCTGGGTTGACGAGCATCCGAGCTTTGCGACGGATGGTGCCTTGGGGCGTGCTAAGTATTACGCTTCGGTTGGAGGCCCAGGCGTGGTCGCCGCCTTCCTCATCGAATCGCTGAGGGGGTAGGTCGGCATGGGAGAGGCCTCGTGTCCTAAAGCTACCATTGTCGTCCCCGTTTATAACTCTGCGCGCTCCATTCAGCGATGCCTCGATTCGCTGTTGGCTCAGTCCGAGCGTTCGATTCAGGTTGTCTGCGTCAACGACGGTTCGACTGATGATTCGTTGAACGTGTTGCGCCAGGTCGCGCAGGCCGACGATCGCGTACTGGTGATTGACCAGGAAAATGCGGGCGTCTCGTGTGCTCGAAATGCCGGTATCGATGCCGCCGAGGGCGAGACCGTCTTTTTTGTGGACGCCGACGATTACATCGATGCCCAGACAATCGAGCGCGTACTGCATGTCATGGAGTCTGCAGATGCCGAGGCCGCCGTTTTTGGCGGTGTCTGTGAACCTGCCGATGCTGCCCCCAAACGCGTCCAGCAACTCATGAGCCCCAAAGCTGGTACCTTCGGCGCCCGTGATCCCCAACTGCTGTTCCATGCGAATGCGCAGCCCTATGCCTGCCGTGCGGCTTTTTCGCGCGAGCTGCTCAATCGCGAAGGCATTCGCTTCGCCCCCGGTTTGGCTTTGGGCGAGGACGTCGTCTTCCAATTCGCGGCTTATGCGCTTGCCCGCAAGACCGTCGTCATGCCGGACAAGTTCTACCACTACGTGATGGAGAGCGAATCGGCGACGCACGAGTTCAACAGTGCCGAGGCTCGTGCCAAAAAGCTTGACGCCCACCTGAGGATGCTCGAGGAGGTCTTGGAGAACTGGGCGGCCTACGGTCTTTTGGACCTGTGTCCCGGCGAGCTGATAACTTGGTTTTTAGACCTAATCGTGTTCGACCTGGCGCGCTTGGATGCCGATGACTTCCATCGCGTGGCGGCTCGCGTCAACATGGACCTTACGACGTTTTTGGGAACGGAGTGGACGGATATGCCTGCCAAGGGCGCCGTTTGCCGTGTTGCCCACAAGTTCGTTGCGACGACCTCGGGCGTTTCGATGGCAGACGCCACGCTGTTCTATCTTTCGACTCGCGGTCTCAAAGCCTGCCTGGAGCGCTTTCTTTAATTCCAAGCGCTGCCGCCCGCCGCAACTCGGCTGCTAAAATAACCCTGTTACACGCTATTCAACAGGAGGTTCTCTTGCAGAACTCTGATACCCCTAAAGTTTCGCTGCTTGTCCCCATTTGCAATGTCGAGCGCTACCTGCGCGAGTGTCTCGATTCCGCCGTGGCTCAGACGCTCAAGGACATCGAGATCATCTGCATCAACGACGGCTCCACCGATAGTTCGCCGGATATCATCCACGAGTACATGGAGCGCGACCCCCGTGTAAAGATGATCGACAAGGCCAACAGCGGCTACGGCGACTCGATGAACCGCGGCCTGGAGATGGCGCGCGGCGAGTACGTGGGTATCCTTGAGTCCGATGACTTTATGTTTGAGGATTCGCTCCAAAAGCTGGTCGCCAAGGCCAATGCTGAACATGCCGATGCGGTAAAGGGCGACTTTTACCTGTATTGGTCCACGCCCAGCGAGCGCCGTGAGCTGTTTGGGATCATCGACGAGTATATGACGGGCGCCGCGTATCGCCCCGTCGATCGCCCGGGCATCTTCTACCGCAAACCTTCCATTTGGTCGGCTATCTATCGGCGCGAGTTCCTCAACGACAATCAGATTCGGTTCCTTCCCACGCCGGGCGCCTCGTATCAGGACGCAGGCTTTAACTTTAAGGTTTGGGCTTGCGCCGAGCGTGCCGCTTTTATCGCGGACCCCATTTTGTGCTATCGCCAAGATAACGAGAAGAGCTCCGTTAATTCGCCCAACAAGGTGTTTTGCGTGTGCGACGAATATGCCGAGATACAGCGCTTTTTGGACGAGCGTCCCGAGCTTAAGGCTCAGCTTCAGGGTATTTTAATGCGCATGAAGGTCGATACGTACCGTTGGAATGATGAGCGCCTGGTCGATGAGTTGCGCGAGCAGTTTTGGGAGAAGGCCTCTCCCGAGCTCAAGTCCGATTGGGATGCCGGTCGCTTTGACCTGTCGCTGTTCGATCCGCGTGGCGAGACCGACTTGCGCCTGATGATCAAGTCGCCCCGCGCCTATATCGATTCGCGCTTTGGCTTTAAGAAGCCGGGCAAGCTCAATACGTTTAAGCATTACTTTAAGATTGGCGGCCTGCCGCTGGTCTGGCGCGTGCTGACGTATCAGCGTACCTACGGCGACAACCCACATCCCGATGACGTTCCGGCCGCACAGTAGGAGCACTTGACTATGGCTACCCCCAAGATTTCCGTTGTCGTTCCTATCTATAACGTGGAGGAGTGCCTGGCCTGGTGCCTGGACTCCCTGCTTGCGCAGGACATGCCCAATTGGGAAGGCGTGCTGGTCAACGATGGCTCGCCGGACGGTTCGCGCGATATTGCGGCTGCCTATTGCGAAAAGGACGCGCGCTTTACGCTGGTCGATAAGCCCAACGGCGGCCTGTCGAGCGCCCGCAATGCGGGTATCGCTGCGTCCACGGCGCCTATTGTTGCTTTTTTGGATTCCGACGACCGCTTTACGCCCGATGCATGCCGCGTGATCGTCGATGCCTTTGAACGCGAGGATTGCGACGTGTTGACCTTTGGCGCGAATCCGTATCCGCTGGAGGCGGGGTATCCGTGGCTTAATCGGGTTCTGAGTCCGCGGGACGTTTCTTTTCATGGATATAGTTTCGAATTGCTGTTTAAAGAGGATTCGCGTCCTTTTGTGTGGCGGACTGCCTGTAGCCGGGATTTTCTGGCGAAACACGCTATTCAGTTCGATGAATCTATCAGCTATGGTGAAGATCAAGCTTTCGAAATGGCGATATACGGTCGTTCACGAAAAACAACGCTAATTTCGAACAAATTGTACGACTACCGTGTGGCGCGCAAGGGCTCGCTCATGGACACCATGCGCTACGATGACGAAACGCGTCTTTTGGAGCACGTAAAGATTTATTCCGCGGTGTTAGCCGACTGGCATCGCGATGACCTTGACGAACGGCATGCCGATGACCTGGCGTACTTCCTCTGCGACCTGGTGCTGTACGATGCGCTCAGGTTGCTGGGTTCGGACTGCGGAGAAGTATTCGATGCTGTATCTACGGTGCTCGCTGGTTCCGCTGTGGGCAGCGAAGCCGCGCTTACGCAATGTGCTTCTTCTGTTGCTGCTATGGTGCGCGCAGCGCTTGCCAACAAGGCGCCCAGCGCCCGTGCGTGCAGGAGGCTCATGTTCGATTACGACGTTTTGAGGTCTGGGTTCCTTCGGGCGTGCAAACGCATGGCCGCGAATATCCTGGGAAAGAGAGATGTGTAGATCGGAGCGGCCATGTCTGTTGTCTAGTTAAACCATCGTCGTCGTTCCGTTTTGCTTGTTGCTGTGGCCTGCCCGCGCGTTTTGCTGGGTGGGCCTTCTTGTCTCGGGTAGAGCGGTGCCCTGTCCACATTTGAATGCGAATGCTAATGGGGCTAGTCAAATATATATTTCGGCTTCAGACTTGAAAACGCTTGAATTCACCAGTTGTTAGTTTAAAAATAACATATAGATTCCGCCGGATTCGTTGAAAGGATGTTCTATGAAAGACGTTCGAAGGAGATGGCGCGGGCTAAAGGCTTTTGGGTTGGCCGCATTTGCAACTGCCTGCCTTACTTGCGCTCCATTGACCGCAAAAGCAGGTCTTATTGGCGGTGTTGGAGGGGGTAGCGCCTCGGTAGACGAGCCCACGGAATGGTGCGTTGGCGATAACCGTCCGATTTCTTACTGGGGATATGACGGTTGGAACGGCACTCAAAATGAACAGATGTCTGGCCCTCTTACGCGGTATAGCGTCGAGTGCAATGCCGGGGGGACTGCTCACAGAGATTTTCTAGTAGGCTTAAACTCTATCGATAAGAGCGCCTCGCGGACCGATCCTTCTGGAGTTACATCACGTCCCGCAGGTACATACTATTTCAACAAAGATGGTTTAATGCAGATCGGACTCGTTCGGTGCGAGGACGGCAGCCTTCGCTATTTCGATCTCGAAACTGGCGCCATGGTCACGAACCAGTGGCATAACGAATACGAAGCTGTCTGGTACTATTTTGGCGCTGACGGGACCGCGGTGTCGGGCTGGCAGTCTATCGGTGGGGACAAGTATTACTTCTATCCCGAAAGCCATGATATGGCATACGGCCGAGTTCAGATTGATGGCAAGAACTACTTCCTGAACACCCCTGGCGCCAACGCCGACGGCCGCATGCAGCATAGTGGCTGGTTCTACGACTCCATCTACGGAAAGTGGTCCTATGCGACCTCCGACGGTGAGCTATTAACCGGTTGGCATAATCTCGACGGCACTTGGTACTATTTCAACGAATCTGGGGTCATGCTGACTGGCTGGATCAACGATTCGGGTACCTGGTACTACACCAATGCATCCGGTGCGATGGTCACTGGCTGGCTCAACATCGGCGGTACGTGGTTCTACCTCGACGGCTCGGGCGCCATGGCCGCTAACAGCTGGCGCAGCCTCGGCGGCTCCTGGTACTGGTTTGGCGACTCCGGTGCAATGGCCACTGGCTGGTTCTTGGCAGGCGGCTCTTGGTACTATGCGAGCGGTTCGGGCGCCATGGCAACCGGCTGGCTCAGCAATGGCGGCACGTGGTATTGGCTCGGAGGTTCGGGCGCTATGGCCTCTAACTCTTGGGCCAACGTTGGTGGAGTTTGGTACTGGTTCGACGATTCCGGCGCGATGGCCACCGGCTGGCGTCAGATCGGCGGCGCCTGGTACTACTTTAGCGGTTCCGGCGCTATGGCCCACGACGCCTGGGTCGGCGATTACTACCTCCAGTCTTCCGGTGCCATGGCTACGAATGCCCGGATCGGCTCCTATTATGTCGGCGAGGACGGTAAGTGGATTCCGGGCTACGGCCTAGTTTGGTATAAGAACGGTAGCAATGTTTACCATACGCATAAGTGCCGTACCGTTGGTAAGGACGCAAAGGGCTATTCGCAGATCTCTATTCAGGAGGCCCAGAGGCGTGGTGCTTCACGAGAGTGCAAAAACTGCCAGCAAATTGGCTAGCACATTACTGAGTTAGTTTTGATTGAGACCCCGTTGCCCTGAGGTGACGGGGTCGCTGCGTGATTGGATACCGTGCTGCTATGAAGAAATGCTCATTCGGGGTGCTGGTCTTTTCCGGCCTTGTTTCTTTGGGGCTCCTTTTGAGTTCGCCCTCGATGTTATACGCCCTTGATTCGAATAACACTGACGAAGGTTCCGCATCTAACGTTGCTATTGCTTCTGTTGAGTCAGTCATTGATGTTCAGCGCGAATCGACCTTCGCTGTCGAGCAGAACTCTCAGGTGGATAATGAGACCCCTTCTGAGGTTTCGAATCATATTGTTTGGCATCAGGGGTGGATATCACCCGAAGAAGGGGCTGGTTTTTGGCGTTGGGGCTTGTCCGACGGAACGATCGCTGTTTCTTCTTGGAGACATATAAACGGTAGCTGGTACTGGTTCGACGACGAAGGTCGAATGGCTCAGGATGGATTGGTCCAAGTCGGGGGTGCGACTTATGGATTCTCCTCTTCGGGTGCAATGCGTGTCGGCTGGTACCTAGATTCTACGGGCTCCACTTCTGCTTGGCGTTATTTCTCCAGTTCTGGCGCCATGGTAAAAGGCTGGCTTTCAGACGGCAACAACTGGTATTGGCTGGATGATGAAGGCAAGATGGTCCACGACTCGATGCTGCAGATCGGGGGAGCCACGTATGGATTCTCCTCTTCTGGCGCAATGCTTATCGGATGGCATCTTGATGTTTCCGTCTGGCATTATTTCTCCGGCTCTGGCGCTCTGGTAAAGGGCTGGCTCTCGGATGGGGGTCGTTGGTATTGGCTTGATCCTGCAGACGGTTCTATGGTCACCGGGCTGAATGAATGCAATGGCACCTCTTATATCTTTAACAGTTCAGGGTCCATGCTCTCCTCCCGGTGGGCGCTTATTGACAACAACTGGTATTACGCTGACTCCAACGGCTTGCTGCATGGAGGCTGGTTACTTCTGGGGAATTCTTGGTATTACTTGGATCCAGGAAGCCATATTATGCTCACGGGCTTTATGCAAGTGGGCTCGTCCACCTATTTCCTTACGAGTTCAGGTGCCATGGCAACAGGCTGGGCACTTGCTGATGGTACTTGGTATTACGCCGCATCAAACGGAGCTATTCAACGAGGGCGATGGATAAAGTCCGGAAGCGCCTGGTATTACCTCGATGATGTATCCGGCGCAATGCGTACTGGTGAATTTGCGGTAGGAAGCACGCGCTATTTTTCTTATGATTCCGGTGCGATGGCATCTTCGTGCTGGATCAACTTGAGCGACGGTATTTCATGGGCGAATTCGTCTGGAGCACTGAGCGAGCCGTTGCCTACTTCATCTGATGGATCTCCCGTAGTCGCTGATCGAGCCGACTTGTCTTCATTGCCAGGTACGATTCATATTGGAGATGCGGTTTTCTATGTGGATGCAAGCGGTGCCGTCAATGTGACATCTGGATGGATTATGTCGAATGGAGCTTCTGACGAAAACGGCAATACTTGGTACTACGCATCTTCCAATGGTGTCCTTAAGTCTGGTTGGCAATATGTCAACGGTGCGTGGTATTGGATGGACCCTTCCACGTTCAAGATGAAAACTGGATGGCTTAATGACGGCGGTACGTGGTACTGGCTTCAGCCTTCGGGTGCCATGTTTGCTAACGGGTGGCTGAAAATCGATGGCGTTGACTATTACTTCAATGCAAGTGGTGCATGGTTGAATACGTCTGGCTCTGTTTTGGGGGTTAATAGGTCCAGTCTGGTCAATTGGCTTATGAGCCACGAAAACGACGGCTATTACCGTGGAACACGCTACGATACGCATCTTAGCCAAGAAACATGCATGTATCCAAAGGGTGATCCTCGTTGGGACGGGTATACCGGTATGAACTGCGGCGGATTTGTATCGCATGCATATATGAAAGCGGGCGGTAATTTAGCTCCCATTGCCGCCGAGCAGAGCCATTCCCCTTGGAGTGGAGGTCCCGGAAGGGGCGGCTGCGTTAACGCTTATCGTTGGTACGGCTACGCTATCGATACGTGCGCAAACGTGACTTATTTCAACTCTATTGATGAGTTGTTACGTAGCGGTTTGGCTCGTAAGGGGGACATTGTGTTCTTCAATCCTTACAACCCATATGCGGACGATAGCCACATTGGCTTTTTCTGGGGCAATACGCCTAGTGAAAACTTGTTTTGGCATAGTGACGGTTATGGAAACCGTATTTCTGGTTTGACTGCTTTGAGTCCATCGAAAGTAATATTGATTCGTTAGAATTCCGAGTTGTAGGGGACTCTCTGGGCCCCCTACCTTTTTGACATCTGGTTTGAAAGCTAACTGATGTCGGCATTCTTTGGGGCTAAGAGTAGGGACTAAGAGTCCTTGGTTTCACCCTGCTGGGAAGTTCTTGTTTACATTGTGGTATTGCGTGCAGTTATTTGTCGTCCCAGATGGCATCTTGTCCAGTTGGATGTTCGGAAATCTTTCACAGCCATGCTGTAAGCTAAACGCAAACAAGAACGAATGACGAGGTTTACATGAGCAAACATCTTAAGTTATTTTCGGCATTGTTGGTGCTGATGGTCCTTGCGCCCATTTCTGTGTTTGTTTTCCCCTCGAACGCGGAAGCTGCGCGGTCCCTAGTTGAGAATTCCTGGCGTTATGAGGATGGGCAATTGGTCGCAGAGGATGCTTCTTCCGAAGAAGATGGAATAGCCTTATTGTCCATGGACATTCTTCCCGATGGGGCTACGGCGCAGGGCATCGATGTCAGTGAGCATCAAGGACGTATTGACTGGAATGCTGTTAAGGCTTCTGGTATCGATTTCGCTATTCTGCGTGTTGGGTTTGGCGCTCCATCTTGGGGCGGTCGAGTTGACTATCAATTTAATCGAAATATTTCTGAGTGCGAGCGACTCGGAATTCCCTACGGCGTCTATATCTATTCATATGCTTTTGATAATCAGCAGGCAGCTGATGAGGCGTCAATGGTGATCAATTGCCTTTCTGGGCATAATCCAAGATTGCCGGTGTATTACGATCTTGAGGATAATTCGATAATTGCAAATGGACGTCAAACCGGAATTGCATCGAGGGCGCAGGTTTTTTGTAATAGGATTTCTGCCGCAGGATATGAGCCTGGTATTTATGCAAATTTAAATTGGTTTAACAACATTTTGACCGACTCTGTTTTCAAGAGCAGCTCTTGGGACCATTGGATCGCTCAATATAATTCAAAGTGTGACTACATCGGTAATTACAGTATTTGGCAGTATAAGAGCAACGGAAAAGTCCCTGGAATCAACGGCAACGTTGATATGAATTATGCGTATGTAGATGTTTCTCTCTATTATTGGCAGTTAAAAGATAATGCCTGGTATTACGCAAACTCTGACGGTAAGGCATATACCGGATGGTTGTACCTCGGCGGCGCCTGGTACTGGCTCGAGCCCGACGCGGGCGGTGCCATGGCTACCGGCCTTCACGAGTGCAACGGCTCCCTGTACTGGTTTAATTCGTCCGGCGCCATGGCGACCGGATGGGTCCTCGACGGCGGGACCTGGTACTACGCGACTGGCTCCGGCGCGCTGGCGCGCGGCCCCGTT
>JAQDWB010000011.1:0-1112 GCA_027673765.1 Coriobacteriaceae bacterium AM113-163 | reverse complement strand
ATCGCCTCGACCGGCTGGATTCGCACCGGCGGTTCCTGGTACTGGCTCGATCCCGAGGCGGGCGGCGCCATGGCGACGGGCCTTCACGCATGCAACGGCTCAGCGTACTGGTTCGACGCCTCCGGCGCCATGGCGACCGGGTGGGTCCTCGACGGCGGGACCTGGTACTACGCGACGGGCTCCGGCGCCCTCGCCTCCGGCTGGCTCAACCTAAACGGCGCCTGGTACTGGCTCGACTCCTCGACGCACGCCATGGCCACCGGGCTCCATGGGTGCAACGGCTCCATGTACTGGTTCAACGGCTCCGGCTCGATGGCGACCGGATGGGTCCTCGACGGCGGCACATGGTACTACGCGACGGGCTCCGGCGCCCTCACCTCCGGCTGGGCCTACGTCGGCGGCGCCTGGTACTGGCTTGACCCCTCGACGCACGCTATGACTACGGGTGTTCAAGAAATCGATGGGGTGAAATACTCTTTTGCTAGTAATGGCGCTTGGCTCGGCTAGCACTCTTCTTTAATTGCTTTTTTCTAATTACATATTGCTCTTAGCTATCCATTTGTAGACTATGTTTATGTAAAAATTGGTAACTACTGGGGGCTGCACATGGCAAGGAAAAAGCGAATAACATTAATCCTAATCATTCTTTCAACTCTACTGCTCGCTGGACCCGGTGTGGTTGATATCGCGAACGCAGAACCCATAAGCTCCTCCATCCCTACTGATTTTGAGCGGCAATCCGTCCCCTCGACTCTTTCTCCTTCAGATTCAATCGATGATGGTCCTGCTCAAGAATCCGTTAAATGGAATCTGGGTTGGAATTTGTTTGACGGCAACTGGTTCTATGTGGATTCAGTCAATCCGGTCTCGTTGCATTCTTGCTGGCTCCATACCAATGGGGCCTGGTATTGGCTCGACCCCTCGACGCATGCCATGGCCATCGGGCTCCATGAGTGCAATGGCTCCGCGTACTGGTTCGACGCCTCCGGCGCGATGGCGACCGGGTGGGTCCTCGACGACGGGACCTGGTACTACGCGACGGGTTCCGGCGCGCTGGCGCGCGGCCCCGTATCCGTCGGCGGCGTGCCCTACTGCTTCGACGCCCGGACGGG
>JAQDWB010000010.1 GCA_027673765.1 Coriobacteriaceae bacterium AM113-163 | reverse complement strand
AATATGGGAGGTGTTCGGATGAAGTTGCCAATCAAGGCACGTTATTTAGGTCTGTCAAATACTTTGAAAAAAAAATGATTTCGGTAAAATTTCATATAAGAATCGTCCGGAAGGAGCGATCGATGAATAGCAAACGGTTTGTCGTGAATGCACTGACCTCAGTAGCCCTTTTAGCAATCTTCGCTTACTCGAGCTGGTATGTGAACCAGCCGAGATTTGGCTACGCATTGTACGCAGTAACATCTGGCGATAAAGCGTATTACACCCTAAGCGCAATTGACGCCATCTTTTTCTATGTGGCTGGCCCCTTATCAATCGCTTTGATCGCGTTTATTGTTATTTACAACATCAAGAAACGCTAACAGGGCCTATTTGGAATCCGAATCGTCCATGGAGCCGTCGATGCCGGTTTTGGTGTCGTCGTCCGTATTGGAATCGTCATCCTTGGCGAAGGGGTTCTTGAAAAAGCCTGTCGCGTCGGGCTGCAGGCCTGAGAGCTTAATCCAGGGATTATCGAGCTCGGGCTTGGGCATTGCCTGGGCCTCGGGCGCGGTCTCGTTGCCGATAAGCTCGGACTCATAGATGAACGTATCGTCTCCGAGCGCGTCGTAGGCGGCGACCGGGTTACCCTCGGTATCGCGATACGGAGTGCCCTTAAACACGGCGCCGTCGTATGCCACGAGCTGACGGCCGGTCTCGTTCTCAAAGTAGTAGACGAAGATGCCCTTGAGGGCCGCGCACAGCGGAATGGCGATAACCATGCCGATGGGACCCATGAGTGCCGAACCGATAACGAGGGCCGTCAGGCTCATAACGGGATGCACCTGCACCGAGCTCTGCATGACCTTAGGCGAAATGACATTATCGGTGACATTTTGAGCCACCATGGTCACGACAAGCGTCCATAACGCCAGCATAGGGCTGAACATAAAGCCGAGCACCGTGGCGATCGCCGCACTCACCCAGGGACCGACAACCGGAACCAGGTGCATAATGCCGGTGAAGATGGCCATGAGTGCTGCATACGGATGGCCGATGATCGTAAAACCAATAAAGGCAAGAAAACCGCCACAGATCGATGTGATGACCATGCCACGCATGTAGCCGCCGACCGAACGCGAAAGGATGGCCACCATAAAGCGGTACGAGGTCTCCTTTTCCTGCCCGATGATGGTGCAGACCTCGTGGTGCATGCGGGGATAATCGCAGGCAAGCCAGTAGGCAAGCACCAGACCCAGGAAGATGACGAACAGCTGCGAGGCCGTGTTGGTAATGAGCGGAAACACACCGCGGCCGAGCTCAGCAGCGATTTGCGAGACGTACTTGGACGCTACGGTAACCAACGAAGAAAGATTGTCGTCCAGATACTCCTTGAGCGGCGTGTTGTTGAGCGTCTTAGCGTGCGAGAGCATCTCGTTGAGATCACCACCCGCAACACGAAGCTGCTCGGGCAGGCGGCTCAGGACTTCCATGATTTGACCGAGCAAAATAGGCGATAGGATGCAGACGACGCCGACGAGCACGGCAACAACCACAATGAGTGCGATGAGCGAACCGAGGCCACGTCCGACGCCGTGACGCTCGAGCCAGTTGGTGATCGGAGACATCACAAAAGCGATGATGGAACCGACAGCGAGAAACTCGATGACCGGTGCCAGGATGCCCATAAGGTTAAAGATTACGGCAGCGATGACAATGCAGCCGACGACGCCCCAAATGCGCAGCGTCAGAATGCGGGTATCGCGAAGCGTGCGGTCGATTTGTTGGGGGTGCTCACTCATGAACGAATCATCACTCCGTCGGGGTCGATCTTATCTTGAATCTTCTTGAGGGTGCGGCGCAGTAGGCGCGAGACCTGCACCTGCGAAATGCCCAGCTTCTTGGCGATCTCGATCTGGGTCATGCCCTTCACAAAGCGTAGCTCGATCACCTCACGCTCGCGCGGCGAGAAATCGCGGATGGCTTCCTCGATTACCAGGCGGTCATCGGTAAAGTCGAGCTCGTTGTCGTCGTCGGCATAGCGATCGAGAATCGAGGGAGCATCGTCGGAGTCGGACGCGCCGGGAGCCTCGATGGGCACCGAGGTGTAGGCCGAGGACGATTCCATGGCTTCGAGCACCTCGTCGACGGTCACGCCAAGGTAATCGGCGATTTCCTCAACCTTGGGCGAACGCTGAAGCTCGTTGGTAAGCTTGTCGGTAGCCTGGTTAACCTTGGCAGAGAGCTCCTGCAGACGACGCGGCACGCGCACACTCCAGCCCTTGTCGCGGAAGTGGCGCTTAATCTCGCCCAAGATGGTGGGCGTGGCAAACGTCGTGAACTCGAGTCCGCGCTCGGGATCAAAGCGATCGATAGCCTTGAGCAAGCCCAAGTACCCGACCTGCAAAAGGTCATCGAGCGGCTCGCCGCGGTTCTTGAATTTGTTGGCAAGAAACCTTACCAGGTTCATATGGGACATGACGAGCTGCTCGCGAGCATCCGGATCACCGGTCTCCTTATAACGACGAAACAGCTCGCGGGTTTTCTCCTTGTCCCAAGCGGTCTTGCCGCTCCGGGAGCGTTCGGTCATATTAGATATCCGCCTTGAGGTCGAGGGAAAGCGTTAGGGGCGCTGTAGTCTTTTCGTAAGAGTCACACACGCTCGCCAAAATGAGCTCGGCATACACGGCAGCCTGGTCATCCTCATCGACAGTCGCCTGGTCGCCAAAGGTAAAGGTCATGCCCACATGCGATTCGTCGACATCGAATTTGATCGAGATATCGTCGGAATCAACAGCCGTGCAGCCAAAGATGAAGGCTTCTTCGGCAGCCATACGAATGTCCTCGATGCGATCGACAGACATGGAGCACAGGGCACCAACGTTGGCTGCCGTCATGCGCACAAGGCGAGCGAGACGCGGGTCGCCGGCAACGGTCAGCGTGATGGGGCAGGTTGCTTCGCTACTCATCGCAGGGCTCCTCAGAGGACTCGGCGGGCGTATAGGTGTAATACTGAGCAGGCTTAGCAGCGGGCTTCTGAACATCATCGTCGTCAGCAGCGGCATCGTCGTCGCCAATCAGAACGCGCTCAGTGGGCTGCTCGGCCTCGGCAGCGGCAGCGGCGAGCTTGCGATCGGCGTCGGCTGCAGGAGCCTTCACCTTATTGAAGAGCTTCTGCACGGCGCCAGCAGCAGAATCAGTCACGCTCGATACGGCATTGCTGGCCTCGGCCACGCTGCCCGTGACCTCGGAAATGTCGCGAACGACCGCCTCAACCTCAACGAGGTTAGACGTCAGAGCATCAACGGCAGTCTTGCTCGACTTGAGGAGCGGCTCCATCTGGGCAAGTGCCGGCGTAAGCTCGTCAACGGCGCCATCAAGCTTTGCCACCACGGGCTGCGCCTCGGCAATCGTATTGTTGAGGTCGGTTACCGTCTTGTCGAGCGAGTCGACAACGGTGCGGGTTTTGCGCAGGGTGAGCGCAAGCTCAACGATAGCCCACACGCCGGCAACGGCAAGCAGCAGCAAGGCGATTTGAATGGGACTCATACAAGCCTCCCAAAGGAATCGAAATACAAACGCTTTCCATGGTACCCCAAAGGGGACCGAACATGCCAAGAGCAGCAACGTGGGACAAAATTATCAGCAGCTACTTCGGTGCATTCCCGCTGCGGTCGCGTTCGCTTTGCTCTACGCGCCATTCTTCCCAACCGCGGCCGGCAGGCTGCCAAAATGCACCGCGTTCTAAGCCTTCGGGCAAATAGCGCTGGTCGACCCAGCCTTCGGGATAATCGTGCGGATACTTATACACACCGTATTCATCGCTGCCCGGGCGATGGCGATCGCGTAGATAACTCGGCACCTCGCGAAGCCCACTAGAGTGGATATCGGCCAGCGCCGCATCGATCGAAGCCTCGCACGCGTTGGATTTAGGCGCCAAGCACACATAGAGTGCAGCCTGAGCCAGGTTAATGCGGCACTCGGGATAGCCAATGACCTCGGCAGACTTAAACGCGGCATGTGCCACCAAAAGTGCCTGCGGATCGGCATTGCCAACATCCTCAGAAGCCTGAATCATAATGCGACGGGCGATAAACTTAGGATCCTCCCCCGCGTCAATCATGCGCGCGAGCCAATAGATCGTGGCATCGGGGTCGCTGCCGCGCATGGACTTGATGAACGCACTGATAATGTCATAGTGCATGTCGCCGTTTTTGTCATACGAAAAACCGCGGCGCGGGTTGGCAATCTTCACGTCATCGACGGTGATGGGATAACGCTCCCCCGCCGCCGGCGCTGGCGTCCCTTCGGTATCGGGACGCGTGACGGCAATCTCGCTCGCCAGCTCGAGCGTCGTCAGGGCAGAGCGCGCATCACCCGCGGCCAGCGTGCAGATGGTCTTGACCGTATCATCATCGGCAGAAAACTTTCCGTTCAAGCCCTGTGGTGCCTCGAGCGCACGCTCAATAAGCGTGGCGATATCCTCATCCTTCAGATGTTCAAGCTCCACCACGCGTCCGCGCGACAACAGTGCCGAATTGACCTCGAAGTACGGGTTCTCCGTCGTAGCGCCAATCATAATGACGGTACGGTTCTCAACTGCATGCAGCAGGACATCCTGCTGCGACTTAGAGAAGCGGTGAATCTCATCGATGAATAGAATGGTGCGGCGGTCGTAGGTGTTCAGACGGGTCTTAGCCTCATCGATTACGCGGCGCAGGTCCTTCACAGTGCCCGTCACGGCGCTGACCTCGACAAACTCGCTCTTGGTATGGTTGGCGATAATGTGGGCCAGCGTCGTCTTGCCCGTGCCAGCCGGGCCGTACAGAATCACGCTCGACAGCACGTCATGCTCAATCGCGGCGCGCAGCCACGAGCCCTTACCGACGGCCTTTTGCTGGCCCACATACTCGTCGAGCGAATTGGGGCGCATACGCACCGCAAGCGGCGCATTTTTAAAGGAGCGCTCGCGCGTCGAAGCAGAAAAAAGGTCGTCCATAGCCATCCCGTGCATTAATCAAAATCGTTGTTGACCAACAGTATACCGAAAGGATACGAACTACCGTTCGTTAATATAGGTGCGGTGCGGAAACTTTAGACCTGGGAACAATTTGCTCGTCAGCTCGCAGAAATAACCATCCGTCATGCTTGCGATGTAATCGACGACGGCCTGATCCTTATCGTCCTGCCAGGCATACGTGCGATCGTAGTAGGAAAGCTGCTGCTCAATGCGCGAAACATGATGCTTAAAGATGTAAGAGAACTCGTCGCCTTTATTTAGATCCTGCAGGCAACGGTCGTAGAGCTTTTCGAAGGCCTCACGCAGCTCCTCCTCGGAATCGCCTTCGATACCGCCCTTGCTATAGATCTTCTCGTAGTTCTCGCGCTTGGCTCGGCGAATTTCCTCAAACAGGTCCTCGCTCATCTCGATGCGCGGCTTACCATAGCTATGCTCAACGATATCGATGGAAGCGTGCGTGAGGATCCAGCTGTTATAGGCGCCGCCCCGACCATCGTCAAAAGCGTCGGGCGAAAGCAGACCCGCCGCGATCGCATCCTGACGGTCACGACCGACGTAGGCAAGAATATCCGAGATGCGAACGACGCAGCCCTCGAGCGTCATGGGACGCAGGTGCCCAATGGCGCCATAGCCCGTGGCGATGCAGTCCTCGACTGCCTGATCGAACTGGTCAAAGGAGCCCATATCCGACAATTCAAACACGCGCTGCTCATACTCGCCGTTATGGCATAGCACGCCGTCGAGCGTCTGGAGTGACACGTTACGGCCGTACAGCGCGTCGAGCACGCGGACCGACTGCACGTTATGGAAAAAATAACGCCCCGTACGCTCGTGGTAGATATCGTTGAGGAATCGCTCACCGGCATGGCCGAAAGGCGTGTGTCCCAAGTCGTGGCCCAGGCCAATCGCCTCGATCAGATCGCAATTGAGCCCCAGGGCGCGACCGATATCGCGCGCAATGCGGGAGACAAGCTGCACGTGCAAACCGCGGCGTGACAGATCGTCATTGCTACGGAAGCTAAAGACCTGCGTTTTGCCTGCATAACGGGTGTACGCCGGAAGATGAAGTATCTTTTCGGTATCGCGCATAAACGCCGGACGCATAAGCGTGCCTTTGTCGGCGGCGCGATCAATACGACGAATAACCTGATCGTCGTTGCAACGATACGGGTTAACATAGCCCGAAGCACGATCGGTGGCAATGCGCTCGAAAAGTTCGGACGACAACGCCGAGGGAATACGGTCCATGCGCGCCTCAATGACGGTCGTTTCTTGATTAGTTGCCATGGCATGCTCCTTAAAAAGGATGCGCAATCGGTTACAATGTCCAGCCCACGACCTCGATTATGGCAAATATCGGCACCAAAAACGGGAGCAATGGCAGGGAGCGCGATTTTGTGAAGAGGCAGGAGAGGGCCAGGACCAGGAGCGCAACGGCAAATGCCACGATGCCGCCCAGAGGGTCGAGCGTGCAAAGCGCGAAAAGCGCCTTGGCATCCCCCATGCCGATGCCGGGGGCTTGGCGAACACGACGCCAGAGCGACTCAGTGAGCACAAGGGCAAGGTAGACGATGACCGCAAGACCGACGTGGTCAAGCGCCGTGTTAACACCTCTGTCGAGCCAAACGCCTGCAAGCGCCGCCACCGCACACACGCCGGCAAGCTCATTGGGAAACCGCCGCTCACGGGCATCAATCACCGCGCCGGCAAAGATACAAATCCAAAACGGGATATAGACCATTAAAAACCTCCTTGGGCAGTCACTCAAAAGCAAAAACCACCACAAAGGTGCAGGCACCTTTGTGGTGGTTTTGGTGGTGGTTATTTGGCGCCTTGCATGACCTCGTCGAGGGTAACGTTGACGGCGTGCTGCGTGGGCACCCAGTCGACCTTCAGGAACAGCGCGGCAACCGTGATGGGGATATAGCTGAACATAAAGATCGGGAAGGTAAACAGGTTGGTCACCAGGCGCCACTTTTGAGCGCAATGAATGTGCTTGTACTCAAAGATGGTCGTGAGCAGCGCCAGGATAAAGAAGGTCTGGTACATCATCACGAACGTCATGATAAGCGAGGCGGCACAAGCCTGCATCTCGACCTCGGTAGCCAAGAAACCATGCGAAAGGCCACCCACGATCAGGAACGTCGCATTGGCGAGCATGGAGATCAGGGACAGCAGCATGCCCGGAGCGATGGTCATAAACATGTCATATGCGGCAAAGCGATGATAGCGGAACGTCGACTTGACCAGATGCTTGCCGTAGGTAAAAAAGACCTGGTAGAAGCCCTTGGTCCAGCGCATGCGCTGTTTCCAGGACGCCTTAAACGTCACCGGCTGCTCGTCAAAGAACTCCGCCGGCGCATAACCGATGCGGATGCCGTGAATGGCGCAGAACGTGGTGAACTGGATGTCCTCGGTCAGTGTATGGAACTGCCAGCCGTGCATGCCCTCGATAACACTGGCGGAGATAAGGTAGCCCGAGCCCGAGACGGCGCAGGACGTCTTGCAGATATTACGCGCGTTGTTGAGGAAGCGGGCCTCACGCAAATACCAGGTGGCGTTGGCAGAGGAAATCCACGAACTGCCGAAGTTCTTGGAGTTACGATAGCTCGTGACCACATGAAAGCCCTGGTCAAAGGCATCATTCATCTTGGAGACGTAATCGCGGGAGATAACATTGTCGGCATCGAAGATAAAGTAGCCCTCAAACGTGTCGGGATACTCGTTGAGAATGCGATCGAAACCAAAGTCCATGACCCAGCTCTTGCCCTTGCGGGCCAGGTCATTGCGCTCGTAAACAATGGCACCGGCCTCGCGCGCGAGCTGCGCCGTGTTGTCGGTGCAAGCATCGGCGACCACGAAGACCTCGATGAGCTCGGACGGATAATCCTGGTCCTTGATGGAGCGAACGAGGTTGGCGATAACGGCCTCCTCGTTGTGTGCTGCAATAAAGAAGGCATACCGGTGGAGTTTTTTGGCCTTGGGAGGCGCGACCTCGCCGCGGAGAGCACCGATGACAAAGAAGACCACCTGGTACAAGAAGCAGACCGTGAGCAGCGTAACCACAATCTGGTTGAAGATCACGATGGGTGTGTTGGTTTGTAAAAAGGCGAGCATGCAGGCTCCCGAGAACGCGTTACGTAAACAACCGTATATCTTACCGTAGGCTAACCGAGTTC
This sequence comes from Coriobacteriaceae bacterium AM113-163, assembly GCA_027673765.1. Taxonomy (GTDB): domain Bacteria; phylum Actinomycetota; class Coriobacteriia; order Coriobacteriales; family Coriobacteriaceae; genus Collinsella. Next base: position 64,866 of record JAQDWB010000010.1, on the reverse strand, counting down.
AAGAAACCACCTAATACTGGTTAGGCTTCGAGCAGACCGAGCTGCGGAACGATTTCGTCGCCGGCGGCAGTGCGGCCGAGCGAGCGCGGGGCTAGGTCATCCAGAACGGCGGCGAGATCCCACGGCAGCTCATCGCGGCACTCAATGTGCTCCCCCGTCACGGGATGATCGAACGCCACACGCCAGGAATGGAGGAATTGCCTGGTCAAACCCTGGTTGGCACGCGCATCGCACTTACCGTAGAGCGGATCGCCCACGCAGGCGTGGTTGATATGGCGCATGTGCACGCGAATCTGATGTGTGCGACCCGTAAACAGGTGGCACTCGACGAGCGTATAGCCATCGTCAAAACGCGTGGAATCGAAGCGCTCGAGGACCCTAAAGGTCGTAATAGCCTGGCGCGCGAAAGGATCGTCCGAAACCGCCATCTTGACACGGTCGCGCGTAGAACGGGCAATTCCGGTGTTAATGGTGCCCTCGTCCATGGCAATGTGGCCGTGGACGAGCGTAATGTAGCGGCGGTCGAGCGTGCGCGTGCGGATGAGATTCTGGAGCGCGCGCTGGGTGTCGTCGTCTTTTGCCGCGAGCATAAGGCCCGAGGTGTCACGATCCAGGCGATGCACGATGCCGGGGCGGTCCTCGCCCTGCACGGTGCCCAGATGGTCAATGCCACAGTGATAGACCAAGGCGTTCGCAAGGGTACCGCTCTCGTGGCCATGGGCGGGATGGCACACCAGACCGCGCTGCTTGGAGAGCACGATGAGGTAGTCGTCCTCGTAGCGGATATCGAGGGGAATGGCCTCGGGGATCACATCGGTGGGATCGTGCGGCTCGGGCAAATCGACCGAAATACGGTCTCCGGAGCGCACGGCATACTTTTTTGACAGGCATGTCTCGCCGTTGACGGCAACGGCACCGCCCTCGATCAGATGCGCGCAGGCAGAGCGCGTAGGGCAGCCGTCATTAGCGCCCAGATAGGCGTCAAGACGCTGACCAGCGGCATCGTCGGCAACAAGGATATGGATGTCGGCCATTAGCGCTCGCTCCTTTCGCGAATCTTACGGGCACGCTCCCCACGCTGCTGGGCCTTGCGCTTAGCGCGGGCCTCGTCACGGGCGTTGAGCTCGGCGGTCGCGTCGACCTCACGGGCCGCAGGACTCAAGAACATGTAGCCGATGAGGGCAAGCACCACACCGACCGTAATGCCGACATCGGCCACATTGAAGACGGGGAAGTCGATGAAGGTGGTGGCAATAAAATCGGTCACAAAGCCAAAAGCCAGACGGTCGATCGCGTTACCGATAGCACCGCCCGCAACCATCGCCATGCCCACAACCTCAAGATGGGCGAGCTGAGGTGCACGAACGAGGTACACAAAAATAGCGATAATGACCGCCAACGCCAGCACGGCAAACGCGATGCCATGCCCCTCGCCCATGCTAAAGGCAGCACCGATATTGCGGACAAACATAAAGTCGATGACATCAGGGATGATGGTCACATGCAGAGCATCGCCAACGGCACGAACCGCAAGCTTGGTCAGCTGGTCAACAAGCAGCACGGCCAACGCCACGCTACCAGCAACACCCAACCGCCAACGCAAGGGCGGCATCATATCCGCAGAACGACCCAAATCAATCCCCTACCCTCAAAAACATCGAATTACGTTTAACGCAATTAACCATCTTATATTGCCACACGCAGAACGCACGACATATCCACCAACGCAAGCGAAATAACCAGCTAAAAACGAAAGCGGCATTCCGAAAAACAGAATGCCGCTTTTATTCAGCGGAGCAAATGGGCCGAAGGCGCCCAAATTCTCCCTATAACTAAAATGCCGAGTTACCGTGCCTTAAAGGGCATTCGCACACCTCTCGCAGATGTGAGCGTGGCCGTTGTACTCGCCGACGGTGGTGCGGTAGTTCCAGCAACGGTCGCAGCACTCGCCCTCGGCAGCCTCGATGGCAACGGAAAGCTCCTCGCCCTGCGTCAGTTCAACATCGGAGACGATGTAGAACTCGGCCAGGTCGACGGCCTTATCACCGGTCAGCAGCGCGTACATCTCAGCGGGAACGACCGCCTTGACGCGGACCTGCTGGCTCTTGGTGAAGGTGCCAGCGGAGCGGGCATCCTCAAGAGCCTTGGTCACGGCGCTACGGAGCTCGAGCGAAGCCTCGAGCACGCCCTCAAACTCATTGGCCTCGTCAACCGTGATGGGCGACTTGTACCAATCGAGCAGCGCGGCGTACTTCTGGTGATCGACGCAGCCGGCAGGCGCATAGGCCATGGCCTCGTCGACGGTGTAGGACAGAATCGGCTGCAGATCGCGCATGAGCATCGAGAAGAGCTCGGCCAGCACGGTCTGGGCGCTGCGACGCTCGAGCGAACCGGGCTTCTCACAGTACAGACGGTCCTTCAGGGCGTCGAGATACACGTTGGAGAGCTCGGTAACCACAAAGTCGTAAAGCGCACGGTAGGCGCGCGGGAACTCGTAGCTGGCGTAGGCGTCGTCAACCTCGGCCTGGACCTGGGTCAGGCGAGCAACCATGAGCTTGTCGAGCGGCAGCAGGTCGGCAAAGGCGACGCCGTCGGTCTCGGGCACAAACTGACCCTCGAGCTCGGAGAGCAGGAAGCGCAGCGTGTTGCGGAAACGACGGTAGGCATCGGACGTACGAGCGAGAATCTCGTGGTCGATGGAGACGTCGGAGCTGGTATCGACGGAGGCGACCCACAGACGGATGATGTCGGCACCCATCTCGTCACAGACCTTGTTGGGGTCGATGACGTTGCCGAGTGACTTAGACATCTTACGGCCCTGGCCGTCGAGGGTGAAGCCCTGCGAGACGACCGCCTTGTACGGAGCGTGGCCGTTGGCGCCCACCGAGGTGAGCAGTGAGCTCTGGAACCAACCGCGGTGCTGGTCAGAGCCCTCGAGGTAGACGTCCGCCGGGTACTCCAGCTCGGGACGGTACTCGCAGACGGCCTTCCAAGACACGCCGGAGTCCCACCACACGTCAAGGATGTCCTTATCAGCCTTGAGGTGATGGCCACCGCACTTGGGGCAGACGCAGGCCTCGCCCAGATAGCTCTCAGGAGCGTCGGTGAACCAGGCGTCGGAGCCCTTCTCGTGGAAGAGTTTGATGACGGCGTCGAGCGTGGCGTCGTTCATGACCTTCTCGCCGCAGTCGGCGCAGGTGTAGCTGGGGATAGGCACACCCCAGTTGCGCTGACGGCTGATGCACCAGTCGGGACGCTGCTCGACCATGGCGCCAATACGGTTGGCGGCGTGGGCCGGATACCACTTGACGTTCTCGCGGACCTCTTTGCCAGCCTGCTCGCGCAAGCCGGTCTTGTCCATCGAGACGAACCACTGGTCGGTAGCACGGAAGAGCACCGGGTGCTTGCAGCGCCAGCAGTGCGGATAGCTGTGCGTGATCTTCTTCTCGAGGACCAGGGTGCCGCGCTCGCGCAGGAACTCGATAATGTGAGGGTTGGCCTCATCGGTATCCATACCGCTGAAGGGGCCACCGGTACCAAACTCCTCGCCGGTGTAGAACTTACCGTCGTCGTCAACCGGCATGCAGATGTCGGTGATGCCCTCCTTGAGGCAGGCAAAGTAGTCGTCGACGCCGTGGCCGGGCGAGTTGTGGACGATACCGGTACCGTCATCGACGCCGACGTAATCGGCCAGCAGCGCCACGCCCTCAACGCCGTCAAAGATCGGCTGCTTGTAGTGGATGTGGTGGAAAGTCTCAGCGGGAACCACATAGGGCTTGCCGTCGACCAAAACCGGGGTGTACTCCCAGCCAAACTCCTCGCAGCACTTGGGAGCAAGGTCCTCGAGCATGACCTCGGCGCGGCCGTCGTGCTCAACGGCGACATAGGCGGCGCCGGGCTTGAGGGAAACGGCCTGATCGGAGGGGATGGTCCACGGGGTAGTCGTCCAGATGATGAAGTCGACCGGGCCGTCGAAGTTCTCGAGGCCGGCGGGCTTGGAGGTCATCTCAAAGCGAACAAAGATGGAGGGACTCGTCTCATCGGAGTACTCGATCTCGGCCTCGGCGAGTGCGGTGTGGCAATGCTTGCACCAGTGAACCGGCTTGTGTCCGCGATAGATCATGCCCTTATCGAACATGGCCTTGAAGACCTCGATGTCGGCGGCATCATGCTGGTGATAGAGCGTCAGATAGGGGTTGTCCCAGTCGCCGAGCACGCCCAGGCGACGGAAGCCGGCCTTCTGCAGCTCGATGTTCTCGACAGCGAACTTGTTGCAGAGCTCGCGGATCTTAGCCGTGGAGGTCTGGTTGAACTTCTCGGTGCCGAGCTTCTCCTCGACCTTGTGCTCGATCGGCTGGCCATGGCAGTCCCAACCGGGGACATAAGGGACCTCATAGCCCTGCATCATCCAGTAGCGGTTGATCATGTCCTTGGAGATCTTATTCATGGCGTGGCCGATGTGGATCGGACCGTTGGCGTACGGAGGGCCGTCGTGCAGCACGAACTTCTTGTGACCCTCGTTCTTCTTCAGAACCTGCTCGTAGACCTTGTTGTCCTGCCAGTCCTTGAGTCGCTTGGGCTCGGACTTGGAAAGACCGGCACGCATGGGAAATCCGGTTTTAGGCAGATTCATCGTCTGCTTGTACTCGTTTGCCACGGTACCCCTTTCATGTCATGGGCGCGCACGCCCTCTGGGCACCAAAAAAGCGCCCGTCCCTACAAGCTGGGACGAAGCGCCGCAAAACGGACTGTACGCCCGCAAAAGCTCTTCGCTTAACCACCCAGCTTAGATGCCCTCGCCCGCGTATTCGCGCGCTCGCATCCGTTACTCGGCTGGCCTGTATCGACGACCATCTCGGCGATATCTACTAAGACGAACCTGCGCGGCACGTCCGTTGGGACCGCAGCTCCGGGGTGATTTTCATCGGTCGCATGCACGGGTTCTCAGCGCTCCCCGCTCTCTGTAGCATGCGGACGGCCGACTACTCGTCCCCATCAACGCTTATGCGGAGTATGCTAGCACGTTCCGCGCCAGCGAAAAACCCTCAACACTGGTTTTATACGTTCGAAATTTCTTGCGGCCGTGAACTTTCTCCTGGAGCAAAATACCTGTAAGCACTTTATCGAACGAAAGAAGGTTGCTATGCGCACGATCGGAATGAGCGACTACACCGTTGGCGAGGATTGCTTTATCGAGCTGCCCGCCGCACTAGCAGAGTACGGAGCGACCAAGGTCGCCATCATTGGCGGCAAGCGAGCCCTGGCTGCGGCACTGCCGGGTATCGCGGCGGCGCTTGAAGGTACCGATGTCGAGGTTCTGGAGACGCGCGTCTATGGCACCAACAGTACGCGTGCCAATATCGCCAAGGTCGTGAACTCCCCTGCCTGCCAGGAAGCCGACGTGCTCATCGCATGCGGCGGCGGCAAAGCGCTCGACACCGTCAAGACGGCGGCCATCGAGCTCAAGAAGATCGTCTTTACGGTACCGACGATCTGCTCCAACTGCTCGGCCGCGACCGCCATTGCCGTTGTCTACAACGACGACGGCTCGCTCGAGGGCTATTCGTACCCCAACCGCCCCGCGCACATCTTCATCAACCCCAAGATCATCGCCGAGGCTCCGGCGGAGTACTTCTGGGCGGGCGTGGGCGATGCCCTGTCCAAGCAGCCCGAGGTCGAGTACGCCACGAGCGCCGGCAACCTGGAGCACACGGCAGGCCTTGGCCTAGCACTCGCCCACACCTGCTCCGAGCCGCTGTTTACCTTTGGCGTCCAGGGTCTTGAGGACGTTCGCCAGAACCTGTCGACCGAAGCCGTCAAGCAGATCGCGCTCGATATCGTGGTCAACACGGGCTATGTCTCGAACCTGACCAACCAAAACGATTACTACTACAACTCGAGCGTGGCGCACGCGTTCTACAACGCTTCCTGCAGCATTCCGCGCGAGGGCTCCTACCTGCACGGCGAGGTCGTGAGCCTAGGCGTGCTGGTGCTGTTTGCCTATACGGGCGATACCAAGAACCTTGAGCGCTACGCCGACTTTAACAAGCAGATGGGGCTGCCCGTGACGCTTGAGCAGGTCGGGCTTTCCGAGTCCGATATCCCCGCCCTGTGCGAGTACGCGCACACCACCAACGAGTGGAAGCAGGGAAACCCCGAGCCCTTCACCGACGAAAAGTTCGCCGCCGCCATCAAGGCTGCCGACGCTTACGGCCACACGCTCTAGGACTGGCCCAAAACCACCACAAAGGGGACAGGCACCTTTCTGGTGGTTTTTTATTGCTCCAGCATTCAGTTCGTACTCGAACCCGATTCTTTACGAGAAAGGGTTCGGGTACGTTTTTTGTTTATCGGAAATTCTGCGGAAGGACTACTCGGAACGGTAAACAGGAACGAACAGAGGCAGGGTATCATCGTGGTGATGGTATCCTGCCTTTTGTTTTGCGGGATCAAGGTCGCTTTATGCGAACTTGATCGCCACTTATATGGCGCATTGATGGCAATTGCTTCGTACGTGCATACCGGGAGCCTGTACACCTCTGGCAAGGCATAACACACTAGACTTTGTTCCAAAGTCCGTGTGCTAAGGGGGCAGGCCCCTTAGAATTCCTGTGGAGTGTGTACACACGTACGCAGGAAAACGGCAAAATTTCGCTATATCAGGGCGTTCTTTCATTGGAGAGTATGGTATACGCGGCTTAGTTCAACAAATAAGAATTTATATATAAAGGAGAATATTGATGAAACTGTTTTTATGTTCTCACTTTTCAAGTGTAGGAAGTCTGATAAAGGAAGAAATTGAAAATAAAAAAGTCGCATTTATTCCAACAGCTTCGCTGCGTGAAGGCTACACCGGTTATGTCGGCTCGGCTCGAAAATTATTCAAAAAGTTGGAAGCAATCGTAACTGAAATTGATATTTCAACGGAGGCTTATTCAACGATACAGACTCTTTTTGAAGATGCGGATGTGATCTATTTTACCGGCGGAAATTCTTTTTTCCTTATAGACCAGCTCCGTAAAACGGGAACGGATGAGCTGTTGAAGAAAGAATTGGCAAAGGGAAAACTGATGATTGGTGAATCGGCAGGTGCGATTGTATGCGCTCCAAGCATCCAATATATCGAGCAAATGGATGAAATGCCGGAGGACTACTCACAAGAAAATGATGCAGGGCTTAATTTGATTGATTTCTATGTTCTTCCGCATTTTCTTACAGCACCATTTAAGAAAGTTACCGAGAAAATAATGACTGAGTTTTCGGATTTGAATCTATGCCCAATTAACAACCGTCAGGGAATTGTAATTGATGGTGAAGGTTCAAAGATAATTTGCAAAGACTAATTTGAAAATTCCAGTTTGCTGCACTCGTTCCTAGCAGGGTTTGGGGCAGGCTCGCCCCAACAAGAAGCTGTCCCAAAGGGGCAGGAATGGGAACTGCGGACGATTTCTTGGACCGATACGCGGCCCTTCCCAGCGCGGAGCGGAACTCGGCCGGCGTGCGGCCACCGAGCGCATCGCTGCGCCTCTCCGTATTGTATCGGCCGATCCAGCCCCCGAGCTCCTCGATGAAGCGGGCGGGGTCCAGTCCGACCAGTCCCTGCCATGCCAGAACTCCTTCTTGAGCAGGCCGAAGAAGCCCTCCATCGCCGCGTTGTCCGGGCTGCAGCCCTTGGCGGACTGGATTGGCTACACTGATGTGGACAGTTCCGGGGGGCGCAAGAGACGAGAGGACCGTGTACGCGTTCCTGCGCGAGGGCCGCGGGGAGGGGCTGCCTGGGTGCGGCGCCTGTCAACTCGGTCTACGTCCTTGATGACCGGGTCGTACTCAATATCAACTTCACGGATGATGCCAAAACGGTCACCCGTGAGGAAGTATTGGGTTCGAGTGCTGTGGACAATGTTCCAACATACTGGGGTCAAATTCGCTTGCGGGGATCACACGGTACCCGTGACGCAGCAGCAGATCGACAAAAACGCCGTTGCCCGCGGTGAGCGTACCGCTAAAGGTGCCATCGTAGACGTGACCCGTACCGCACGAGGGGCTGCGGTCCTGCAAAATGCACGCAACGATCTCGGACGGGCCGCCCGCCTGCTCGCACATATCGAGCGCGCGCTGAGCACCCTGGCGAAACTCGCGATCGACTGAGGTGCCCTCGCAGGTACGGACTTCGCCGTTCACAATCTCGGACGGCTTGCGCGGTGTGGGCAAGCCACCAAAAACCTCGGGGCACACCAAGAGAACCTCGGTCCCCGTTCGCTCGCAGGCCTCGACCAACGCGCGATGGTAATTGTCGAGCCCGTTATATTTGCAGCTCTCTCCCATCAAGCAGGCACTCACCACGATCTTCATATACATCATCCCCAAACCAAACGCCCCATTTGAGATGGACACTCAAATGGGGCGTTCGACACTGCGCAGCCAGCCTTACTGCTGCTTTGGCATCAGCGGATTCTCGCGCGTGAGGAGATTCATGAACTCCTCGCCCGTGATCGTCTCCTTCTTGTACAGATAACGAGCCAGCTCATGGAGCTTAAACTTGTTCTCCTTGAGGATCTGCAGGGCGCGATCATGTGCGTCCTCGATCAGCTTGGCGACGATCGCGTCGACGCGCTCGGCCGTACCGGGGGCACAGGTGAGCGACGTGTCCTGGTTGAGGTAGGCATTCTGAACGGTACCGAGCGCCATCATGCCAAACTCTTCCGACATACCAAAGCGCGTCACCATGTTGCGGGCGAGCTTGGTGGCCTGCTCGATATCGTTGGCAGCGCCGGTCGTCATCTCACCAAAGATGAGCTCCTCGGCAGCACGTCCGCCGCAATAGACGGCGAGCTTGTCCAAGACCTCCTGGCGCGTGGTCAGGAAGCGCTCGTCCTCCTCGACCTGCATGGTGTAGCCCAGAGCGCCGCTCGTACGGGGAACGATCGTGATCTTGGTAACCGGTGCCGAGCCCTTCTGGCGTGCGGCAACGATGGCGTGGCCGATCTCGTGGTAGGAGACGACCTGCTTCTCGTGGTCGGACAGCACCGTGGACTTACGCTGCTGGCCGGCGATGACGACCTCCACCGACTCCTCAAAGTCATCCTGAGTCGCGCGTTTGCGACCCTCGCGGACGGCGCGCAGGGCGCCCTCGTTGATGATGTTGGCCAGATCGGCACCCGAAGCACCAGGCGTGGCGCGGGCGATCGCGGTCAGATCGATCGGGGGCTGCGTCTTAACGCTCTTGGCGTGCAGCTCGAGGATGTTCTTGCGGCCGGTCAGGTCGGGCAGCTCAACGGGGATGCGGCGGTCAAAGCGGCCGGGGCGCAGCAGGGCCGGATCAAGGCTGTCGGGACGGTTGGTCGCAGCGAGGACGACGATACCCTTGTGGTTATCGAATCCATCCATCTCGGTCAGCAGCTGATTGAGCGTCTGCTCGCGCTCGTCGTTGCCACTAAAGCCGCCGCCATCGCGCTTCTTACCGATGGTATCGATCTCGTCGATAAAGACGATGCACGGGGCCTTTTCCTTGGCCTGCTTAAACAGGTCGCGAACCTTAGCGGCGCCGCGGCCGACAAACATCTCAACAAACTCAGAACCAGAAATACTAAAGAACGGCACGCCCGCCTCGCCGGCCACAGCCTTGGCGAGCAGGGTTTTACCGGTACCCGGAGGGCCGACAAGGAGAGCGCCGCGTGGCAGTTTGGCGCCGATCTCCTCGTAGCGCTGCGGCTTCTCCAGAAAGTCGACGACCTCCTTGAGGGACTCCTTAGCTTCTTCCTGGCCGGCGACGTCCTTAAAGGTCACGCCCACATCTTTGGAGGCGATCACGCGAGCGCCGGACTTGCCCAGTCCGCCGCCGCCAAAACCGCCGCCACCAAAGTTCATCGACGGGCCGTCATCGCCCATGGCCTTCTTCATGCGACGATTGAGCCACCAGCCAATCAGGAAGAAGATCGCCATGGGAAGGATGAGCGTGAGCAGGTAGTAGGTCATCAGACCCGAGTTTTTATCGGGAACGACCGACTCTAGGGACGCACCGGATTCAAGCACGCGATCGGTAAAACCCGCATCATTCGGCACACCGGTCGTCTTGTAGGCGATGTTCTCGTCCTCGCCCTTCTTGGTGTAATAAATCGTGTAATCGTCCGTGTTGTACTCGACCTTGTCGACGCTCTTCTTATCGAGCGCTTTGACAAACGTCGAGTAATCGGTCTTCGTAATCTGCTGCGTGTGACCGATGTTGGGGAACAGAACGGTCGAGAGCACGAGGTAGACGACGAAGGCGATGAGCACGTAGAGGATCATATTCCGTCTACGTTTGTTGTCATCCATCTCCATCTGCTTGAACTCCATCTACTGGGGTTGATAATGCTTTCTAGAATACCCAACCAGGACGGCGATAAACCGACGCCGGGCACGAAAGGACAGAGATGGCATCACTGGAAGTCGGCAAGGTTCAGATCTATACGGGCGACGGCAAGGGCAAGACGACGGCTGCGCTGGGGCTCGCGCTGCGCGCCACGGGCTATGGACTTAACGTACTCATGCTTCAGTTTGCCAAGAAGCTGCACTGCGCCGAACATGACGCAGCTCCTCGATTGGGGCTACGCATCGTACAAGCCGACCGCGACACACCCGAAGCCTGCGCTGCACAGATCATGGAGCTGGCGCGCGAGCAGATATCACAGGTCGACGTTCTGATTTTGGATGAACTCGGCGAGGCCATGCGACGGGGCTTTGTGACGCGCGAAGATGTCGAAGCGTTGATCGCGATGAAACCAACCACCACGGAGCTCGTGCTCACCGGCCGCGGCCTGCTGCCCCTCGCCGACCTTGCCGACCTAGTTACCGAAATGCGCCCCGTCAAACACTACTTCGACGAAGGCCTCCTAGCCCGCCAAGGCATCGAATACTAAATGATCCGAAGGGGACGGAGGAAAACGGATCATTAGGCGGTGGCGCGGCCGAGCCAGTTGCCGCTGTGGTGGTAGATGGTAAACATCGTGGCCGTGATGAGCCAGGTTACGGGGTAAACCAGCAGCAGGTGCTCAAGCGACGGATCGAACGGCATAATCGCAAACACCCAGATCACCCTGAGCACGACGGTGCCAAAAATCGTGAGCAGCATGGGCTGCAAGCTCACGCCGGCGCCGCGAATGGAGCCCGACGCATTTTCGATAATCGAGAAGATCGCGTAGAACGGCGCGATGAAATGAAGAATCGTCGTGGTGTACGCCGAAATCGAAGCATCGTCGACAAACAGACGCGACAACGGGCCCGAGAACACCATCAGCACGGCAGAGAGGCCACCGATCAGCGCAAACGAAAGCACGAGCGACGTGTGGTAGCCCTTGCGCATGCGCTCGTAATTACGCGCGCCAAAGTTCTGCGCCGAGAACGTAGTGATCGATACGCCGAGCGCCTCGGTCACCATCCAGATAATGCCATCCAGGCGCCCAGATAGACCCCATGCCGTGGTGACATCGGCACCAAACGAGTTGACCGACATCTGGATCAGCACGTTCGAGATCGAATAGGCAGCCGATTGAAAACCGAGTGGCAGACCGCACGAGATCATACTCTTACAAATACCGCGATCGATGCCGAGCTTAGACAGCGAAAGACGCCATGCACCCGGAGCGCGCATCATGCGCAACACGATCATCGTTGCATTGGAGCAAATGGTCAGCGCTACCGCGATGCCGCAGCCCAGCGCCTCCATATGCAACACAGCAACAAAGATGATATCCAGCACCACGTTAACAAGGCAGCCAGAGGCAATGATCACAGCGGGACCGCGCGTATCCCCCACGGCACGCAGCAGTGCGGTTCCCATATTAAGCAGCAGTGCCGCAACCATCGCGGCAAAATAACAGCGAGCATAGGCAACGCCCTCGGCAAGTAGCTCGTGCGGCGTATTCATCAACACCAGCATGGGCTCGACAAAAACCATGCCAAGAATGGAAACGACGATGCCGCCCACCAAAGCAAGCGTCATGGCTGTATGGACCGAACGGCTCAGACGCTCGCTATCGTGCTGGCCAAAAAACTGACCCGTGATAACGGCACAACCGGCGCCAACGCCAACGCAAAAACCAATGCAGAGCTCGGTGAGCACCATCGTGGCTTGAATGCCGCCAAGCGCAAGCTTGCCGCCAAACTGACCGACGATATAGGTGCCGATAAGCGTGTAAGCCTGCTGAAAAAACGAACTAAAAAAGATGGGAACGCACAGCGACAGCAATTGCTGCCAAATGACACCTTGCGTTACATCGATAGACGTAGATTTCTTAGCCACACGCCCTCCCCAAAAGCGCACGTCAACCGACAAAACAGCAATTTAAAACCAAAGCTAAAACCAGCTTAGCACCGACTGGCGGCGACCGAAACACCCCGAATCAGAGCGCGGTGCGGAATATCTGCCTAGTGATACAAACCCGGCTGGTAGTGGTACTCGTTGCTCACGTGCGGGCACAGCTGCCAAAAGGCGACGGCGCTCGCCGCGGCCACGTTGAGCGAATCGACCCCGTGCGCCATCGGAATGCGCACGGCTCGGTCGCAGCCGGCAATGGTCTTGGCGCCCAAGCCGGCACCCTCGGTACCCATAAAAATCGCCAAGCGATCAATCTTCTGCAGCACAGGATCGTCCAGCGAAACGGAATCATCCGTCAACGCCATAGCGGCACACGAAAAACCGGCATCATGAAGCGCGGCCAGGCCATCATGTGGCCACACGCGAGCCTCACTGCCAATACGCGTCCACGGCACTTGAAACACGGTGCCCATGCTCACGCGGGCCGAGCGACGATACAGCGGGTCGCAGCACGTAGGGCTCACCAGAATGCCGTCGACATTGAGCGCGGCAGCCGAGCGGAAAATCGCGCCCACGTTCGTGTGGTCGACAATGCCCTCGAGCACGCACACGCGCACAGGGCGCTCCCCCGCCGCCTCGACAACGCCACCCAAGAACTCATCGACCGGAATCTGACGCGGGCGACGAAACGCCGCGAGCGCACCGCGCGTCACGTTAAAGCCCGTCAACTGCTCCATGAGCTCCATCGAGGCCACGAACACCGGGACCGGACCCGCTCCCTCGCGCACAACCAAGCGCTCAAACAGCGGCATCATCTGGTCGAGCCAGCGTTCACCCAAAAGAAAGCTCACCGGCTCGTATCCGGCACGCACCGCACGCTCGATGACCTTGGCGCTCTCGGCGATAAAGATGCCCTTCTGCGGCTCCAGTACGCAGCGCAGCTCACGCTCGGTCAGTCGCACATAGGCATCGAGCCGCTCGTCCTCGAGCGAATCGATTCGCAGCACCTCAACGGCATCAGTCATAGTAGCCAGCCCGCACCCTTCTTACAGCAGCATCTATATCAAACGAGGCGACGCCAAGCGCCGCCCCTCAATCATTCCAACCCGATAATACCGTGGGCAAATAGGAGATTTACGCCTCAACGCGACGATACGTCACGAACTCATAATCGACACCCTCGTCTCCCTCGCCCGAGGCAATCGTGGCAACACCGTCACGCCGCGCAATCTCCCACGCGGAATCGGCATCCAAATCGGGAAAGTACGTATCCACGTCATGCACGCAATGGTCATGCGTGACCTCGGCCTCGACGCAATACGGCAAAAACTGCCGATAGACATCGCCGCCGCCAATCACCCACGCAACGGGCTCATCGGCTACCGCGGCGAGCGCTTCGTCGATGCTATGCACCACGTCGACGCCCTCGGGAGCAAAGTCCTCATCGCGCGTGAGCACGATATTGCGGCGGTTCTTAAGCGGACGCCCGCCGGGAAAACTCAGCAGCGTCTTGCGTCCCATAATGACCGGGCAACCTTTGGTGCACGCCACAAAATGGCGCATATCGGAGCGATTGGACACGACCATGTCACCCTCGCACCCAATACCCCAGTCATCGCACACGGCGACAATGGCAGAAAGCTTACACGTCATGCGCGTCACCTACACCGCAATGGGGATGTTCTTGACCTGCGGGCCGTGCTCATAGCCCTCGACAATCAGGTCGTCGGTCGTAAACGCATAGAAGTCATGCACATCGGGGTTGAGCGCTACCTTAGGCGCGGCAAACTGCGGACGCTCGATAAGCTCGCGGACGATATCGACATGACGGTCGTAAATGTGGGCATCGGCAATCACATGCAGCAACTCGCCGGGAATCATATCGACCGACTGCGCGACCATCATCAGCAAAATGGCGTACTGGCACACATTCCAGTTGTTCGCAGCCAAAATGTCCTGGCTGCGCTGGTTGAGAATCATGTTGAGCGTCGGTTTATCATCCTGCGGGCGCTGCGTCACGTTATACGTCACGCTGTAGGCGCACGGATACAGGTGCATCTCGGACAGGTCGCTAAACACGTAGGTATTCGTCATAATGCGGCGGCTGTACGGCGTGTTCTTGAGGTCGTACAGCACACGGTCCATCTGATCGAAGTCACCCTCGGCATAATGGCTCTTCTGCCCAATCTGATACCCGTAGGCCTTGCCGATGGAGCCGGTCTCATCGGCCCACTCATCCCAAATATGACTGTTGAGGTCATGCACGTTATTGGACTTCTTTTGATAGATCCATAGGATCTCATCCATGGCAGATTTGAGGGCCGTACGACGCAGGGTAAGCGCCGGAAACTCCTCACGCAGGTCGTAGCGTGCCGTGACGCCAAAGTTTTTAATGGTATAGGCAGGGGTGCCGTCCTCCCACACCGGGCGGACCTTTTGGCCCTCGGTGGTGGTGCCATGGTCCAGAATATCGCGGCACATGGCTACAAACTGTTGATCAGCCTTGCTCATTGACCCTCCTGTCAGTCGCCTATAAGCGAGATTCATTGTAGCCCAGGCGCACGCGGCCCCACAGCCCTAACATAAGCCCTCATTTTCTGACATATGCCAGAAATTCCTTGCGTAAATCCGCACGGTCGTTATTCTATTGTTGACATATGTCAGATATGGAGAGTGTATGGCAGGAAGACGCGAAAAATTGCGCCGCGTCGGGATCATCCCCGAATATCGCGGTTTTACCCCCGATGGCCTTGCCAGCGGAGAGGCCATCGACATGACGGTCGACGAACTCGAGGTCCTGCGGCTATGCGACCTGGAAGGCCTCAATCAGGAGGCCGTCGCAAAGCACATGGGCATCGCGCGCGCCACGGTGGCGGCAATTTGCAGCAGAGCGCATCGCAAGGTGGCAAATGCGCTGGTCAATGGTCGGGCGCTCATCATCGAGGGCGGCAATATCGCGTACTCCCCCATCACCACAACGACGGCCGTATGGCCAGCAAAGGGGATCGGCACCATGAGAGTGGCAACCACGTATGACAACGGCAACATCTTTATGCACTTTGGCCGCAGCGAGCAGTTCAAGATCTACGACATTCAGGACGGCAAGGTGCTCAGCGAGCAGGTCGTGGGCACCGGCGGCACCGGCCACGGTGCCCTTGCGGGCCTGCTCGCCAACGGCGGCGTGGACACGCTCATCTGCGGCGGCATCGGCGGTGGCGCTATCAACGCGCTTGCCCAAGCCGGCATCACGGTATACGCGGGTGCCCAAGGCAGCTGCGACGCTTGCGTCGAGGCCCTTATCGCCGGCACGCTCGCACAGAACGGCGAGGCCACGTGCGGCTGCCACGGCCACGACCACGAGCACATCCATGAGCACGGCGGATCCTGCGGTTGCCACGGCCATCACGAGAACGAGGGTCACGAGGGCTGCAGCTGCCACTAACAGCAGGCAATCGATGCCATCACGCGTCTGCTCACACAACATATAACGCACCAACGGCGAAGGCCGCCTGGAATACCATCCAGGCGGCCTTCGCCATACACGACTCTACCAGTCGCTACTTTTTATTGCGCATCTGCGCTTCCATCTGGCGCAGCAGGTCCATATCGGACTTAGGACCACCCGTTCCCAGGCCGCCCATGCCGCCCAAGCCCATGGCATCCAGACCGGGAATATTGGGCATGCGCATCTTTTTGCCCTTCTTACCCTTTTTGCCCTTCTTGCCACCAGCCTGTGCCTGATTGGCCATCGTGCGCATGCGGCCCATCATCTTATTCATCTCGCCCCACTGCTTCATAAGGCTGTTGACCTCAGTGGGGGTTACGCCGGCGCCCTTGGCAATGCGGGCGCGGCGCTGGCCGTTGATGATGGAGGGACGTAGGCGCTCCTCCTTGGTCATCGACATGATGATGGCCTCGTTCTTGTCAAAGATGCCCTCGTCCAGGTTGCCGCCCATCTGGTTGAGCGCGCGCTGGCCACCGGGGAGCATGCCCAGAATGCCCTTCATGCCGCCCATCTTCTTAACAGCTTTCATCTGGTCGAGCATGTCGTTCATGGTAAAGCCCTCGCGCAGCATGCGCTCGGCAGCCTCGAGCTGCTCGGCATCGGCTGCCTCCTGGGCCTTCTCGATAATACCGACGACGTCGCCCATACCCAGAATACGCTTGGCCATGCGATCGGGATAGAACGGCTCCAGCGAATCGGGCTTCTCGCCCATGCTCACGAATTTGATGGGCTTGCCGGTCACCTGGCGCACGGAAAGCGCGCCGCCGCCACGGGCATCGCCGTCGAGCTTGGAGATGATCACGCCGTCAAAGTCGGTGCGCTCGGCAAACGTCGAGACCACGTTGACGATATCCTGGCCGGTCATGGCATCGACGACCATCAGCACCTGATCGGGCTTGACGGCCTTCTTGATGTCCACGGCCTCCTGCATCATCTGCTCGTCGATCTGCAGACGACCGGCGGTATCGACGATGACCACGTCGCGCAGGTGGTCGACGGCCTCCTGGATGGCGCCCTTGGCAATGTCGACCGGGTGCGCGCCGTCACCGCGGAAGACCGGCACGCCGATCTCGCCGCCAAGCGTGGCCAGCTGGTCGGCAGCGGCGGGGCGGTAGACGTCGCACGCGGCGAGCAGCGGCGAGCGGCCCTGCTTCTTGAGCAGGTAGGCCAGCTTTACGGCCGCCGTGGTCTTACCGGAGCCCTGCAGGCCCACGAGCATGATGACGTTGGGGATGCGGTTGCTAAAGACGAGCTTGCTCTCGGTGGAGCCGAGCATCTCGGTAAGCTCGTCGAGCACGATCTTGACGACGTTTTGCGCCGGCGACAGCGACTCCATGACCTCGGCGGTCATGCAGCGCTCCTTGGTCTTGGCGACGAACTCCTTGACAACCTTAAAGTTGACGTCGGCCTCGAGCAACGCCATGCGAATGTCGCGCATGGCCGAGGTGATGTCGGCCTCGGTCAGCTTACCCTTGCCACGCAGGCGGTCAAATGTGTCATTGAGGCGATCGCTCAGAGAATCAAACACTAGTCACTCCTTAGTTGGACTCGCCCACCAGGGCGCGGCAGAAATCTTTGGCGTTAAACTCCTGCAGGTCATCGACCTGCTCGCCCACGCCGATGCGAAGGATCGGGAGCTTGAGCTTCTCGGCCACGGCCATGGCTATACCGCCCTTAGCCGTGCCGTCCAGCTTAGTCATGATAATACCGTCCAGGCCCAGCGCCTCGTTAAACTCGAGCGCCTGGTTCAGACCGTTCTGACCAGTGGCGGCATCGATCACAAGCACGACCGAGACCGGCATGGGACCGGCGGTCATATTGGCGGCGCGCTTACGGGTCACATTGACCACCTTGGCGAGCTCGCGCATGAGCTCGGGGCTCGTGTGCAGACGGCCGGCGGTATCGATGAGCACCAGGTCGCTGCCGCGCTTATCGGCCTCGTCGAGCACGTCATAGCACACGCTCGCCGGATCGGAGCCGCGGTCACGCTTGATAACCGGTACGCCGGCACGCTGGCCCCACACATCGAGCTGCTCGATGGCGGCGGCGCGGAAGGTGTCGGCCGAACCGATCACCACGTTCTTGCCGCGGGCAGCCATGGCGCTCGCAATCTTGCCGACCGTTGTGGTCTTGCCGGCGCCGTTGATGCCCACAAACAGCACGCAGCTCGGCGTATCGGAAAACGGATCACGCTCAACAGGCACAAAATGGCCCTCGAGCTGCTCGGCCAGAGCGCGGCGAAGCTGCGGGGCGGTCTTAAGGTTCTTCTTGGCAGCAGCATCGCGCAGGTCATCGGAGACCTGAATAGCGACCTCGGCACCCATGTCACCCATGACGAGGGTGTCCTCAAGGTCCTCCCAAAAATCCTCGTCGACTTCGCCGCCAAAGTAGAAGACCTCGTTGAGGGCCTCGCGGCTGCGCTCAAGTCCGCGCGAGAGAGCGTCAAAGAATCCCATTATGCATTCACGACCTTTCCGGTTTCGCGATCGAGTTTTTGCGAGACGACGCGGCTGACGCCGTCGGCTTGCATCGAGACGCCGTAGAGAACGTCAGCGTCCTCCATAGTACGGCGCTGATGCGAGATAACCAAGAGCTGCGTATCGGAACGCAACACGTCGAGCGCGCCGATGAGCTTGGACAGGTTGGCGTCGTCAAGTGCCGCCTCGACCTCGTCCAGCACATAGAACGGCACCGTGCGCGTGCGGTACACGGCAAAGAGCAGGGCGAGTGCCGTCAGACTCTTCTCGCCGCCCGACATGAGCATCATCTTGGTGATGCGCTTGCCGCGCGGCTGCGCCACGACCTCGATACCCGTCTCGCCCGGATGCTCAGGATCGGTCATCTCCAGATGAGCCTGGCCACCCGGGAACAGCATAGCGAAGATCTCGCGGAAGTTCGCGTCGACCTTCTCAAACGTCACAAGGAACGCCTTGCGCATCTTGCGATCAATAGCCACCGTGATCTTGGTGAGCGCCTTACGCGCGCTCTCCAGATCGGCCAGCTGCTCCTCGATGTAATCGGCGCGGCGCTTGAGCTGCTCGTACTCCTCCATGGCAACTTGGTTCACGGGACCAAGGTTGTTGATCTGGCGAACAAGCTGGTTGAGCTCGCGCTCGGCGGCATCGCGGTCCGTGGGCGCGGGAAGCATGAGCGCTTCCTCGAGTACCGTGTTGCCATCGGCGGTAATGGCCTTAATGGCGGCCTCTACCTGCACCTCGAGCTTGCCACGCGCGACCTTAAACTCGTTTTGCGTGGCGGTGGCAGTATCGACCTTCTCCTTAGCGCGGGCAACCTCTGCCTTGGCATCCTCGATGGTCTTCTTGAGCGAAGCGGAGTCCGCCTCCTCCAGAGAGGCCTGGTCACGCAGACGCGCTGCCCAATCCGACGCGCGCTCCAGCAGGGCCGAATAGCGCTCGTGCATGGGATCGACGCGCAGGCGCAGCAGCTCGAGTGAGCGCGAGGCCTGGCGTGTTCCGCGGATACGGCGGTCGATGCCCTCCAGGCGATGCTCCAGATCGGGTACTCGGCCCTTCAGAGAACGAAGGCGCTCGCTCGTCTGGGCCAGGCGGACCTTGGCATCGGCGAGCTTGCCGGCGGCCTCGGAATCGTCACGGCGAACGCGGTCGAGTTCGTCGTTGGCTTCGGCAATCTGAAGGCCAAGATCGCTTGCCTGCGCTCGGGCCTCGTCACGCGAGCGGGTGAGCTCGTCCACGCGCGGGCGCGCAGCGCGAACGGCCTCGGCGGCCTGCTCGCGGCGCTTGGAGATGCGCACGCGCTCGACCTCGGCGTTGTTGGCGCTTTGCTCCAGGCGGCCAATCTCGGAGAGCAGCGAGCGGCGCTCGCCCTCAAGACGGGCGATCTCGCCGGCGGCATCGCCCTCAGCGGCACGCGCCTCTTCGACGGCCGCATTGGCCTCGACGACCTGATCCGACACATGCTCAAACACAGCAGCCAGATCGGGTTCCAGGCCCTCGAGCTCACGGATGCGACGCTTGCGCTCCAAAGCACCCGAAGCCTCTCCGGCGTCGAGCCCCACACGCACCAGGCCGCCGCAGGCGACGCGGGCGCCATCGGGGGTCACGTAAGTCACGCCGTCAACGACAGGCGCGGCCAGCGCAGCCGCCAAGTCGTCGACAACGTAATAGCCGCCGAGAAGGGCCTCGACAACCGGGCCATAACCGGAGCGCACGGACAGACGATCGACCAGACGCGTACCGGCAGCGCCATTGGCAGCAGCACCACCGCTCACGCCGCGCGCCACCAACAGCGCCTCGCCCGAAGCCTTCTTTTGGTCCAAAGCCGCACGACCGGCGCGCTCAAGCGTAGCGGCATCATCAAACAAAAGAGCATCGATATCGCCGGCAAGTAGTTGCTCAACCAGGCCCTCAAGCTCACGAGGGGCGTCGAGCACGTCGCCCAAACGGCCTGAGACATCGTCGCCCAGTGCGCCCATCAGACGGCTCACCAGCGGCGAGCTGTCTGCCATGCGGGCATCAAGCTTCTTTTGGCTGGCAAGCTCCGAGCGCACCTCGGACAGCTTGTTGCGCGCCTCACTCTCACGATTACGCAAGTCCTTCAGGGCTGCACGGGCGACCTCGGTGGCCTCACGCGCATCGGCCTGGGCCTGGCGCGCTTCCTCAAGAGCACCCTCAAGCTCCTCGGCGCGGTCGCGACGGCTCTCGAGCGAGGCCGTGACTTCCTCGAGCTGATCATCGATCTGCTCCAGGCGCGAGGCGTACATGTTGTCCTCGACCTCAGCGTTGCTCAGCGAGTCCTTCACCTTGGCGAGTTCGAGCGCCGCGTTATCGGCCACACGCTGCACATCGCGTTGCTCACGCGTAAGCTGCGAAATCTGACTGTCGAGCGCCACGCGCCGCTCGTGGAGCTGAGCGGCGGCAGGACCAGCGGCGTCAACGTCCTCCTGGGCCTGCATGTGCGCGCCGGTCACTTCCTCAAGCTGCGCACGCGCGTCCTCGAGCTCCTCGACCACTCGACGACGCTGATGCTCGGAGCTCGAGATCTGGCCGCGCATGTCGGACAGGCGCGACACCATGTTGTGGCCCTTTTCCTCGAGCAGGCGCATATCGGAGTTAATGCGGCCGACCACGTCTTGCATATGGCGGCGCTGCTCGCCCAGATCGCCCACAAACAGGCCCTTTTCCTCGAGCATGACCTGGAGCTTCTCGAGCTCGCGTTCCTTTTCGCCCAAGCGGTACTGCGCAAGCTCCAGCTCGGCGGCACCTTCCTTGGAGCGGCTCTCCAAGTCGTTCCACTGCGACTGCAGCGAACGCAGCTCGTCGACGGCTAGCATCTGCGTAAGCTCGTTCGCGCGCGAGGACAGCTCTTTGTACTTGCGCGCACGATCGACCTGACGCTCCAGCGGTCGCAGCTGACGGGCAATTTCCTTATTGATGTCGCGGGCACGCGTCAGGTGCTCGTCCATCGACTTAATCTTTTTGAGCGCACGCTCCTTGCGGCGCTTGTGCTTGGAGATGCCGGCGGCCTCCTCGATGAGGGCGCGGCGCTCCTCGGGGCGGCTCTGCAAAATGGCGTCGAGCTTGCCCTGGCTGATGATGGAATGCGTATCCTTGCCCAAGCCCGAATCGTGCAGGATGTCCTGAATGTCCATCAGGCGGCACGGACTCGAGTTGATGAGGTACTCGCTTTCGCCCGAGCGATACATACGACGGGTGATGGCGACCTCGTCAAAGTCGACGGGCAGCATATGGTCCGAGTTATCGAGCACCAGCGTGACCTCGGCGACACCCACCGGCTTGCGCGCTGACGAGCCCGAGAAGATGACATCCTCCATGGCCTGGCCGCGCAGCTGCTTGGCGCTCTGCTCGCCCAGGACCCACAGAATCGAGTCAGAGATGTTCGATTTTCCCGAGCCGTTGGGACCGACGATGACGGTCAGGCCCGGCTCAAACGTCATATGGGCGCGGTCGGCAAACGACTTGAACCCTTTGAGCGTGAGGGACTTGAGATACACGGTTCCTCGCTTAAACAGGCTTCTTGTTGAGAATCACGCCGTTGGTGGTGTAGCCCATGCGGTCAAGTGCCTCGAGTGCAGCGGCTCCCTCGGCTTCCTTCTTTGAGGAGCCGGAGCCGCGACCCTGGCGAATACCGTCGATGAGCACCACAGCGGTAAAGGTGGGCGCATGCGCGGGGCCCTCGGAGCCGACCAGCTTATACGCGGGAGGCTCATGGCCGTCTGCCTGCACGCACTCCTGCAAGAACGACTTGGGGTTCGCAGGGTGCTCGGCACGCTCGGAGGCCAGGTGCGGTTTGAGCGTACGATGGATAAAGTCCGCCGCAACATCCCAGCCGGCATCCAGGTACAGCGCACCCACGAGCGACTCGTAGACGTTCTCGAGCGCCGAGTGCAGGCCGCGCGCGCCGGTACCGGTCTCGGAGGCACCAAATATGATGATGTCGTCGATGCCCAGCTCATGCGACACCTCGGATAGCGTAGCGCCCGAGACAAGCGACACCTTCAGGCGCGTGAGCTTGCCCTCGTCAAACTCCGGATAGGACTCAAAGAGCGAACGGGCGACGACGGCGCCCAAAATGGAATCGCCCAAGAACTCAAGGCGCTCATAGCTTGCCGAGACTGGCTGGCCTTCGACGGCCGAAGGATGCGTAAGGGCCGCGCGCAGCAGCACCTTGTCATTGAACTCGTGGCCCAGAATCTCCTGGGCGCGCGTAAGTCGTTCGGATAAAGCCAAGACCTAAGCCTCCCTGGCGTTTTCGATCGCGTCGACGGCGTCGGCGACAGAGTTGAGCGAGAGCAGGGTCTCGTCATCGATCTCGAGATTGAACTCGTCCTCGATAGCCGTAACCAGTTGCAGGCGCTCGAGCGAGTTGGCATCGAGGTCGTCAAAGGTGGTCTCATCGCTAATTTCGGCAACATCGACGCCCAGAACGTCAGCAGCGACCTCGGCGATCTTGTCGAAGATTTCGGAGCGGTCCATAGCGCTTCCTCTCATAGTGCATGAATACCAAAAGATTGGCACCGCGCAGACGGCACCAAAACACGGTTTTGATTCTACCCCACGACGTGCGCCGCGAGGCACATGACAACGCCCTAACTCGCTCTTATAAAACGATACCGTCCATAGAGTTGGCGACATTCTCGACCAGCCCCGCGCGCACGGCTTCGGCCGCCGCGAGCGTACCGTTTTTAACAGCCTCGACCGAGGTGGCACCGTGACCGATCAGGACTACGCCACGCAGGCCCAAAAGAATCGCGCCGCCCTTGGCATCACCAGAGAGCTTGGTCTTAATCTCGCGCATCTGCTTTTTGATGAGCAGCGCGGCGATCTTGGTGCCGAGCGAGGCCATAAAGGCACCCTTGAGTTCCTGAAGCAAAAACTTGGCAGCGCCCTCGGTGGCCTTGAGCGCAATATTGCCCGACATGCCGTCGGCGACCACGACGTCAAAATTGCCCGACGTAAGATCGGTGCCTTCGCAGTTACCCACAAAGCCGGGAACGGCGGCTTTCATGGCAGGGAAGCAGGCCTTGGTAAAGTTGGAACCCTTCTCATCCTCGGTGCCATTGGCAAGCAGGCCCACGCGAGGATGCTCGATGCCCAGGACAACGCGGGCATAGGCGCTACCCATCTGGGCAAAACGCACCATGTCGTCCACCTCGACATCGGGGTTGGCACCCATGTCGCACAGCACCGTCAGGCCGCCGGCACGATTGGGCAGCGCATTGGTCAAACAGGGGCGCACCGGCTGCTTCTTGCCTTCGGCCATATATCTAAACGGTGTGACGTAGGCGGTCGCGGCAGCGGTCATGGCGCCGGTGGAGCCGGCGGAGAAAAACGCGTCCGCGTTGCCCTTTTTGATGGCGCGGCAGGCAAGCACGATCGAGGACTTGCGCTTGGTCATCACGGCACGAATGGGATCGTCATCCATGGCGATAATGTCAGGGGCTTCCAGAGCCTCCACACGTGCATGGGCCGCGGCAAAGGGATTGACGATTTCGGCGGGACCGACTGCCAGGACCTCGATATCGGGATCGGCGGCAAGTGCAGCCTCGATACCATCGAGAACAACCTGAGGTTTCTCGTCTCCGCCCACAACGTCTACACAAACGCGAACGTTACTCATATACATACTCCTTATACAAAAATGGCCGACTCATTGAGCCGGCCATTGTGGTTCCATTTGGAACGGCATCGCATCCAGAGTATACCGTTACTCGGTAACGATAACCTCGCGGTCCTTGTAGAAACCGCAGCTGGGGCACACGTGGTGCGGAAGCTTGACAGCGCCGCAACGGGGGCACGTGGACTGAGCCGCAGCCGAGATCTTCATGTTGGCGGAACGACGGGTGTGAGTGCGGATACGACCCTGCTTTTGTTTAGGTACGGGCATAGTGACCTTCCTTATGAACTATCCAGTGTGGCGATTACGCGCAAGTAGCGATACTACCACAGTTTTACTCATCGAGCTTGAGATTCTTCAATGCTGCAAATGGATTTTCCGTGGCAGCGGCCCATTCTGCCTCTGCCTGGGCGGCGCAATCGCATTGCTCGACGTTGAGATTGCAACCGCAAGTGGGGCACAGGCCGCGGCAATCGGGCTTGCACAGAACGACAAACGGCGTGTCCATGACGACCGCGTCGTTGATGGGCTCACCCAGATCGACGATGCGGTCCTCACCCAGGAGCTCGTAGCCGTCCTCGTAGGCCTCGGGATCCTCGGGCTCCTCGAAGAGGTAGAACTCCTCGATCTCGCCGGCGATATCAAACGAGGCAGGCTCCAGGCAACGGTCGCACTCGCCGGTGGCGTGCGCGCGGACCATGCCCGTGAGCAAGACACCGGTACCGGCATTGGTAAAGACAACGTCGTAGTCGATGCCGTCCTGTAGCTGGTACTCCTTCTCACCCACTGTGTAGGTGGCAACATCGACCTTGCCGGTCAGCGGATACGAATCACCAGGAAACTCGAGCTGCTCAGAAAGATCGACGGTAACGCTCGGGAACTCAGCCATTACCACTGACCATTCTGTTGGGCGGCACCCTCGTTGAGCTGCTGACGGCAACGGGTAACGGTGCCGGTCAGGCTCTTGAGGTTCTCCTCCAGGTGCGTAAAGACCTGCTCTGCGTAGTCCTCGGCAGCATAACGCGTCTCGCGCTCGTACTGCTGGGCACGATCGCGGATGTCGTCGGCCTGCTGCTGTGCCAAGCGGACGATCTCCTGCTCACCGGCAATGGTGAGGGCCTGCTGCTGAGCGTCGGCGATGATGGAATCGGCCTGAGCGGCGGCGGAAGCCATAAGCTCCTCGCGCTCCTTAAGGATACGGCGGGACTTCTGCCACTCCTCGGGATAGCTCATGCGGATCTCGTCGAGGATGTTGAAGAACACGTCGGCATCGATGACCTTGAACTGAGCGTTCTTGCCGAAAGGCGGCTTGGCTTCCTCGATCAGCCCTTCGAGCTCATCGACCAAGCTGACGATCCTATCGCCAGGAAAATTCTCGCCCGGCATCCGGTCTCCTTTCATAGGTAACATATCATCGTGCTAGTGTACCACATGCCACCAGGCAATAAAAAACGTCACGAAAAGCGGTGTCTGAGTGCTTCGACCACGTTGGGCGGGACAAACGTCGATACATCGCTGCCGAGCGAGGCGATCTGGCGAACGACCGAACTCGAGATATAGCCGTACTGCGGCGCACTCATGACAAAGATGGACTCCAGCTCGTTATCCAAGCGATAGTTGAGGTCTGCCTGCTGCAGCTCGTACTCAAAGTCGGTCATGGCGCGCAGGCCCTTGACCACGGCCCCCGCCCCCTGCTCGCGAGCGAAGTCGACCAAGAGGCCGGTAAAGGGCAGGACCTCGACGCCGTCGATATCACCGAGCGCCTCACGAGCCAGCGCTACGCGCTCATCCAGCATAAACGTGGTGCCCACACCGTTTTTACCCTGCGACTCGGCGACAGCGACGATCACGCTGGGAAAGATGCGGCGGGCGCGGCGGATGACGTCGATATGGCCAAACGTGATGGGATCGAAGGTGCCCGGGACAATCACGCGGTTGATGGTGTCATTCATGGGCGTTCTCCTGAACCGTCATGGCATCGTTGTTGTGAGCATCGGTGCCGGTGCAATCTTCCTCACCATCGTCATCGCCGACCCAACGAAGCAGGTCGACCGAGGTAATGCCGTAGCGCTTCTCGCGCACGATCTCAAAGCCTGCCGGATGCGCGCCCGCATCGGCGGCGGCATGCTCAAACAGGGCATAAGCGCCAGGTGCAAGCAGACCCTGCTGAGCCAGGTTCTGCAGCAGTATCTCGACCGGCTCGGCACCAAAAGCATAGGGCGGGTCGAGCAGGACCAGATCAAAGGGGCCGCCCGGCACACGACCGCGGGAGGCGCTCGCCAGCATGTCGCCCGTTACCACGCGCCAACGCGCACGGTCATGGCAGAGCGACTCGATATTCTTGGTAATGAGCCGCGCGGCATTCCGTTCGATCTCGAACGTCGTGAGCGAGCGGGCGCCACGTGAGAACATCTCTAACCCTAAGGCGCCGGAGCCGCCAAAGGCGTCCAGCACGCGGACCTCGTCCAGATCGAAGTCAAATGCCGACATGACCATAGATGCGCATGCCTCGCGCACACGATCGGTCGTGGGGCGGGTGACATCGCGACCACGGGGCTCCTCGATCTTACGACCGCGCCATTCGCCGCCGATGATTCTCATCCTCCGCTGACCTCCTTAAAAATGTGTCGATATCGCATGGCGACCGCATCGCGCAGGGGGCGCGTCGCCACGGAGTCAAGGTTGCAAGCATACCGCAAGAGCTCGACCGCGTCCAAATGGGCCCACTCGATCAGCTCCTCGTCGGCATCCAGGTCGACAAAGCGCAGAGTCACACCGCCATGCTGGCGGTACCCCAGGATTTCGCCCTCGTGGCGCAGACGAAGGTCCATCTGGGCGAGCGTAAAGCCGTCCGAGGTCTTTTCAAGCGACTGGAGACGGTCTTGCGCCGCCGAAGCGCCGCCGTTGCCCTTGGAGTGCGTCATGACCAGGCAGGTGCCCGACACGCTGCCGCGGCCCACGCGGCCGCGCAGCTGGTGCAGGGCCGCCAAGCCAAAGCGCTCACCGTTCTCGATGACCATGACGGTGGCGTTGGGCACGTCGACGCCCACCTCGACCACCGTGGTCGAAACGAGCACGTCGATCTCGCCGCGCTTGAAGGCGTCGATCACGCGATCCTTCTCCCCCGCCGGCATGCGGCCGTGAAGACGCTCGATGGTAAGCCCCGGCAACGCCAGGCGTAGGCGGTCGAGCTCGGTTGCCGTATCGTGCAGCGGCACGGGCACGGTTACGCGACCCTCGTCGTCACGGGCGATACCGGGCACATCCTCAAGCTCATCGGCCGAGTCGCTCGGCTCCACGAGCGGGCAAATCACGTAGGCCTGCTGACCCTTTTCATGCGCCTCGCGGATGGCGCCATAGGCAAGGTCGCGGCTCGACTCGGTAAGCACGCGTGTCGTCACGCCAGCGCCAGGGACGGGCCGATGGCGGATGATGCTCGTGTCCAGATCGCCGTAGACCGAAAGCGCCAGCGTACGTGGGATGGGCGTTGCCGTCATAACGAGTAGATCGGCACCAGGGCCCTTCGCACGCAGGGCGTTGCGTTGGCCGACGCCAAACCGGTGCTGCTCATCGATGACCACGAGCGACAGATGCTTGAACGCAACGTTATCCGAAAGCACCGCGTGGGTGCCAAAGAGGACATCGAGCTCGCCCGATTCCAGCTGGGCATGGATCCGCTCGCGCTCGGCCGCCGGCGTGGCGCCCGTCAGGAGCGCCCAGGTCATGCCAGCCTGCGAGAGCAAGGAGCCGGTCTTATCGGCATATTGACGCGCCAGCACGCCCGTGGGCGCCATAACGCAGGCCTGCGTGCCGCTATCGGCAGCCACAGCCAGCGCGCAGGCGGCAACAGCGGTCTTGCCGGTACCGACATCGCCCAGCAGCAGGCGGTTCATCACGCGCCCGCCATCGCACATATCGCGCAGGATATCTTGGAACGCGGCCTGTTGCTCATCGCTCAGCGAAAACGGCAGGGCCTGCTTAAGCGCGGCCAGGTGCTCGCCCGCGGCGTGGGCATAAGGTACCACATCGACCAGGCCGCCGTCGTTGCGCAGGCGCAGCGCCAGCTGCAGGTAGAGGCACTCCTCGTAGGCAAGCCGTGCGCGCGCGATATCGCGCTCAGCCATGCTCGAGGGAAAATGGATCGATCGAAGCGCACGGGCATTGCTCATCAGGCGGCGCTTGACGCGCAAGCGTGCGGGAATCGGATCGAAGGGATTGCCGACGACCTCGAGCGCGCCACTTACGATGCGGCGCATCCACGCCTGGCTCACGCCGTCACTCACATAATGGACCGGCAAAATGGTGCCCGCAGCACGCCCGTCATCGAGCTTTTCAAAGTGCGGCGAGGCCATCTGCTTAAAACCGTAGGCAAACTCAACCTTGCCCATCACGGCCAGGCGGTCGCCCTGCTTAAGCTGCTGGGCAATCCAAGGCTGACGGAAAAAGGCGACCTGCAGCACGCCCGTCTCATCAACGAGTGAGACCTCGGTCACCTGCATGCGCGGACGCGGCTTCTTTTGAACGATACGGTCGACCGTGGCGATGATGGTGCACACGGTACCGATGGGCGCCATCTCGATGGACCAGGAGCGCGTAAAGTCCAGGTATCGATGAGGGATATGGAGAAGGAGGTCCCCCACCGTCCGAATTCCCAGACGGCGAAGGGCCTCCTCACGTTTACCCGAAACATATTTGAGTCGCGCAATATCCTCGTCGAGCGCATTGCTCTGGGCAAAGCGATCCGAGACGCGCGGCACGGAGCACAGCTCGGACATAGGCAGATGCCTACTCGATCGAGAAGATCACGGGATAGAGCGGCTGCTCGCCACGATGGGCGTCGATCTCCAGGTCGGGCTGAGCCTCCTCGATAGCGTCGACGATCTCCTGGAAGGCTTCATCGGACAGCTCCTCGCCGGCCAGAATCGTCAGCGCGTCGCCCTCCTCTTTCTCCTGCATGCGGTTGATGCAATCGAGCGTGACCTGCTTCACGTCGGAGCCGACGACATCGATGGAGCCGGCAATGATGCCCATGACGTCACCGGAGTGAATCGGCGAACCGTCGGAGGCGCTGGAGTCGCGCACGGCGCGGGTGACCTCGCCATCGCGGACCTCGCTGATGGCGTCGACCATAGCGGCGACGGCATCCTCGAGCTCGGAATCGGGCAGGACCGCGAACAGCGCGGAGAAGGCCTGCGGAACGGTCTTGGTGGGAACGACGGCGACCTTCTTGTCGGTGCAGGCTGAGGCAGCGGCCTCAGCGGCCATGCGGATGTTGCCGTTGTTGGGCAGAATGATGACCGAGGTCGCGTTGACCTGGTCAACAGCGCCCAGCAGGTCTGCAGTCGAGGGGTTCATGGTCTGACCACCCGACACGATCACGTCGACGCCGAGGGACTTGAGGATGTCTGCCTCGCCGGACCCAGCGGCAACGGCGACAAAGCCCAGCGCCTTGGCGGGCTCGGCGGCCTTTTCCTGGTCCTCATGAATCTTGGCGGTACGGTCGTGGGCCTCCATCTCCATGTTGTGGATAAAGACCTCGTAGATCTGACCAAGCTGCAACATGTGCTCGAGCACCAGATTGGGGGTGTTGGAGTGCACGTGAATCTTGTAATCGGGGTAAGCACCCACGAGCAGCTCGCAGTCGCCCATGGAGCCCAGGAACTTAAGGCACTCGTCCTCATCAAACGGGGCATCGGCCTTAAAGAGAAACTCGTTGCAGTAACGAAACTCCGAGCCCTCCCAGTCGTCGTTGGCCTCGATCTCAACGCGATTGAGGGCCGCGTCGCGGGCAGAGCCAGCGGAATCAAACGTGGCGGAGAAATCCTCGACAACGGTGCTGCGGCCAAGCGCGGCGGCAACAAAGTTCTCCAGGAAAATAGCAAAGCCGAAGGCGCCGGAGTCGACCACGCCGTTCTCCTTGAGGACGGGCAGCAGGTCGGGCGTGCGTGCGACGGACTGGTAGGCCTCGACAACGATGGCGTCGAGCGCGTCCTCGGCCGAGAACTTCTTCTTCTCGCACTCGTCGGCCTTGGTCGAGACATCGCGCAGCACCGTGAGGATCGTGCCCTCGATGGGCTTGCGGACGGCCTGGAAGGCAACCTTGACGGCACGACGGAAGGCGAAGGCGATGTTGGCGGACGTAATGGGCTCGTCGGCGGAGACAAGGCCCTCGGCCACGCCGCGCAAGATCTGCGAGGTGATGACGCCGGAGTTGCCGCGGGCGCCCATCAGGGAGCCGTGGGTGATGGCGCCAGCGATGGCCTCCATGTCGGCGTCGGCGGGAAGGGCAGAAAGCTCCTTGGTCACCGAGGCGAGCGTGAGCGACATGTTGGTGCCGGTGTCACCGTCGGGCACGGGAAAGACGTTGAGCTTGTTGATCTCCTCGGCCTTGTCGGAAACGGCAGCCGCAGCGATCGGAAAACAGGTGCGAATGGTCTTTGCAATCATGGGTATTTAAATCTCCGTTTTCGGATGCTAGTTCAGACGGCTCTTGAGCGCGTCGATATGGATGCCGATCTTAAGGCTGGCGGGATCGATCTGGGCGATCTCCTGCAGGGTGAAGGCAACGGAGCTCGAAAGATTGTGGCAGACGGATTTCATGTTGACGCCGTTCTCGAGCACGACGTGAAGATCGACCGTAAGGCCGTTCTCGTCGGCGGAGACAAGCACGCCCTTGCGGAGGCGCTGACCGGCAAGCAGGCGCACGCTCTCGGCGCCTTGGAGCTGCTCAGCCATACCGACGACGCCATAGCACGTCATCGCGGCATAACCGGCAATATCGGCAATAACGTCGTTCGAGACGCTCAGGCTGCCGTTAATGGTCTCAGACACAAGAATCTCCTTATCTGGTGCTCGCGGCACCATGTCGTGGGAGCAATCATTGCAATATTCTACAACGACCGCGCCATGTTGAGGTGGTGGGTCGCGGGATTACATCCTCGACACGAAATGTTGATATGGCAACGTTCGAGTCAAGTGGTCGCGGCATGAAAAAACCCGCCGCATAAGCGACGGGTTTTACAACCTGGCTCCCCGGGTAGGACTCGAACCTACAACAGCGCGGTTAACAGCCGCGTGCTCTACCATTGAGCTACCGAGGAATAGGTGCGTGCTCTCAAGCAACGAAGTTTATTATACGGACGAATCGGCACAGGGCAAGAACTTTTTTGAGAAATTTTCTCGCCTTGATCCCTTGGGGACGGCCTAACTGCCGGCACCGGCAACGGAAACGCCGATGTTTTGACAATGCCAGCGAGCGGGCACCAGAGCGAACAAATTGGCATGAAAAGAGGACGGCATAGACCTTCTGGTCATGCCGTCCTCTTTGAATGACAAGTTGTCGCTCTGGTGTCCGCGCAGCGTCGGCCAGTTACGGCGTTTGGTAAAACGCCGTAACCCTAAGACTCGATATAGTCTTTGAGCTTGCTGCTGCGGCTCGGGTGACGAAGCTTGGCCAGGGTCTTGGACTCGATCTGGCGGATACGCTCGCGCGTGACACCAAACTCGCGACCGACCTCCTCGAGCGTGCGGGGATGCCCGTCGACAAGGCCAAAGCGCAGCTCGATAACCTTGCGCTCACGATCGGCAAGCGAGTCGAGCACCTGGGTGAGCTGCTCCTGCAGCATGGAGAAGCTGGCGGCATCGGGCGGAACGATAGCCTGGGAGTCCTCGATGAAGTCGCCCAGCTGGGAATCCTCTTCCTCGCCGATGGGGGTCTCGAGCGACACGGGCTCCTGCGAAATCTTCTGGATCTCGCGGACGCGGTCGGCGCTCATGTCCATCTCGGCACCGATCTCCTCAGGGGTCGGGTCGCGACCCAGGTCCTGAAGGAGCTGGCGCTGCACGCGGACGAGCTTGTTGATGGTCTCGACCATATGCACGGGAATACGGATGGTACGGGCCTGATCGGCAATGGCGCGCGTAATGGCCTGACGGATCCACCACGTGGCGTACGTGGAGAACTTAAAGCCCTTCTGGTAGTCGAACTTCTCAACAGCGCGGATCAGACCGAGGTTGCCCTCCTGGATCAGGTCAAGGAACAGCATGCCGCGGCCGACATAGCGTTTGGCGATGGAGACGACCAGACGCAGGTTTGCGCTGATGAGTGCCTGCTTGGCTTCGAGGCCCACGTTCTCAATGCGCGTAAGACGACGCATCTCGGCACGCGTGAGCTCGAGCTCGCCGGCATCGGCAGCCTCGAGCTTCTCGGTGGCCTCGAGACCGGCCTCGATCTTCATGGCCAAATCGACCTCTTCGGAGGCGGTCAGCAGGTCGACCTTGCCGATCTCCTTGAGGTACATACGAACCGGATCGCCGGTCAGCATCACCGTGGAGGCATCGATGCCACGCACGCGGGAGCGTGAACGGGACGTGCGCACGGTGCGCTTCTTCTTGCTCTTGGAAGAACCCATCTCGGCGTCGGCCTGACGGGCCATCTTGAGCTCGTGAGCGTCGAGCGAGCCGGAATCGTGCTCGTCGTCGTCATCAAA
Source organism: Coriobacteriaceae bacterium AM113-163 (assembly GCA_027673765.1). Lineage (GTDB taxonomy): Bacteria > Actinomycetota > Coriobacteriia > Coriobacteriales > Coriobacteriaceae > Collinsella. Next base: position 32,462 of record JAQDWB010000010.1, on the reverse strand, counting down.
ATCGTCGGTATCGGTATCGTTATCGTCATCGTCGACGTCCATGGGGGCGTCGTCGTTACCGCTCGCGGAGATAATCTGGATGCCGCTGTTGCGCAGCGCGGAATACACCGCGGTGAGCTGCTCGTCAGAAACATCGATATCCTTCAGGGCGACCTGAATCTCGTCCTCGGTTACCGAAGTCCTGTTTGAGCCGTTGCCCATGAGCTTTGCAACGTAGGATTCCAGCCCAGTACCCGTGCTCTCAGTCTTTTTTGGCACAGATTCTCCCTTCATAGTCCACAGGACTCAATACTTTAGCACACACATTGACGTCTATACCCAAAAAGAGGACTGGATATAGGCGAGAATACGCTGGTTGACCACAACATCTAGGCTTGCTCGGTGCCCGCGGCCTCCAGGCCGATCAAACGGAACGGGTCCGCCACGCCGCCGATCGACTTTTGCAGCTCGCGTTGACGCTGCGAATCCTGCGCGGCCTGCACGGTCAGCGCGCGACGGGCCTCATCATCGAGTGAACGGTCCTGGCGCAGCTTGGCCTGTGCGGCACGCATGCGGCGCTTGATGGTGTAGAGCTCGAGCGTATCAAGCATGAACACGATGTTCGTCTCGGTAGGGTGTTTGCTCGTCGCCGAGATGCGCCCGGCACTCACAAGCGTTGCCGCCTCGGGACACACCGCACGCGCCGCATCCATACAGGCCGCAGGATCGGTACCCGGGGGCGTCGCCAGTACGGCCCATGCGATGGACTCGTGGCGCGGGTCGACCCACTCGATGGAGCAGATGCGGTCGGCATACGTGCGGAACAGGTCGGGGTAGCTCGTGAGCATGGTCAGCAGCTCGCGCTCCCCTGCCAAGGACTTGCGTTCCAGATCAGTAAGAACCATCGGCGCCGCCGCAGCCGGAGCGCCCGAACCATCAGTCACAGGCACAGCACCCATACCATCAGGCACATCGATCGGCGGCAGGTCGTCGACGACCTCCACGGGCGCGGCACCGTAGGCATCGAGCGGGACGTAGTCATACGGCTCTTCTTCGACCGGCGCGGACACCGGCGGCGTCGCGCCCGATGCCCAAGCACCGCGAGATGCCCCCTGCGAACCAGACGTCCGACCGCCCGCGCTACCAGAGCGCTCGGCTTGCGCCCGCTGGCGTTCATAGTTCTGCTCACGACGTCGTTCCGCATCTTCGCGCTTGGCGACATCGCGAAACACGCGACCCGAACTCGCGCGAACCGTCTCCAGATCCAAACCCAGCAGATCGGCAATCTGAATAAAGTATGTGTCGATCATATAGCTATCGCGCAGCGGATAGATAAGCGTCAGCGCATCTTCCAGCGCCTTGGCACGACCGCCCGGCGTGGTGATGTCACTCGACTCCTGCAGCGAACGGTAGACAAAGTCCATGAGCGGCTCGGCAGCGTCGATGCGCGCCTGAAGCTCCTGTCCACCATGCGCTGTGATGAACTCCATGGGGTCGTTGCCGTCGGGCAGCACCACGCAGCGCAGGTCCATCGAATCCTGCTCGATAAATTGAATCGCGCGACGGGCGGCCTTCTGGCCCGCGGCATCGCCATCGAACATATACACGATACGCTTGGCAAAGCGGGTGAGCGTCTTGACGTGATGCTCCGTGAGCGCGGTGCCCAGCGTGGCGACAACGTTTTTGATCCCCGCCTCCCAGCAGGCGATGCAATCGGTATAGCCCTCCACCACGATGGCCGTATCCTGCGCGACGATAAACTCCTTGGCCCAGTTAAAGCCATAGAGGTTTCGCTTTTTATGGAACACGCTCGTCTCGGCGGTGTTGAGGTACTTGGGTTGGCCGTCACCCATGATGCGCCCGCCAAAGGCAATGTTGTGACCCTGCTCGTCAAAGATGGGAAACATCACGCGGTCGTAGAAGCGGTCGGCAAGCTGCCCGCGCCCGCGGCTCACGGCAACGTTGGCGTCGATCATCTCCTGCGGGGTAAAACCCGCCTGGGACAGGTGCGACACCAGCGCGTTGCGGCCCGGTGCAAAGCCCAGGCAGTAGCGGCGGCAGACGTCGCCACCCATACCACGGCTGGCAAAGTACTCGCGTGGACGGCCGTCCTTACCGCGCATAAGCATGGTGTGGTAGAACTGGGCGGTCTCGGCACACAGATCGTAGATGCGGGCACGCTTGGTACCGCGCTCGCGACGATCTCCGGTGTCATGCAGCTCAATACCCGCACGATCGGCCAAATAGCGGATTGACTCGGGAAAGCTCAAGTTCTCGCGCTTCATGATATAGGTGAAGACGTCGCCACCCTCGCCGCAGCCAAAGCAATGCCACACCTGTGTGGCAGGGATAATGTGGAAGGACGGCGTCTTTTCGCCATGAAAGGGGCAGCAACCCCAAAACTCATGGCCGCGGGGCTTGAGCTCAACCGTTTCCTGCACGATAGCAACTAGGTCGGACGCAGCGCGTACCTGGTCTTTTTCCTCATCGCTAATCACGGATGCCCACCCCCTGCTCACCCAAGTTGTGACGAATGTCCTCGATGTTACCCTCGACGGTCGCAATCAACTCATCCAGCGAATCGAACACACGCGAGGGACGCAGCCAGCGCGTAAACGCCAGCGAAACGGAAGCGCCGTACAGGTCGCCCGTATAACCAATTAAGTTAGCCTCGAGATGCGATGAAGCGGCGTCGTCGGCATACGTCGGCGGCAGGCCGACGTTAACGGCAGCAGGCCATACGGTGTCATCGACGAGCACCAGGCCCTCATACACGCCATCGGCAGGCACCTGAATGCCGTCGGGAACCTGCAGGTTTGCCGTGGGAAAGCCCATGCCAGAGCCCTCGTGACGGCCGCGAATAACACCGCCGCGCAGCATATACGGGCGACCGAGCAACTCAGCAGCCAGCTCCACATGGCCCTGTCCCAGCTCATGACGGATGCGGGTGGCGCAAATGGCCTCACCGCCCTCGCAAAGCAGATCGTGACCATACACGTCAACGCTGTGCTCGGAACCCCAGACGCGCATCTCGGCAACACCAGAAGCACCGCCACGACCCAGCCTAAAATCGCTGCCAACGCGAATCGAACGAATGTCGACCACGCGTGACAACAGTGTGAGAAAACCGACATGGTCGAGTGCCGCAACCTCAGGCGTAAAGGGAACGGCCACCACTGCATCGACCCCGGTCTGAGCCAAGGCATGTAGACGGTCGGCCGTCGTCATCAATTTTTGAGCGGGCGAAGGACTCACCACAACGTCCGGATCGGGATCGAAAGTGACCACGACCGCCTTGCAGCCATGGGCACGGGCATCACGGACAAGCGCTTCGATGAGTTCCCGGTGTCCACGGTGAACGCCATCGAACACGCCAATGGCGATCGAGGCAGCACCCAAGTGCTCGCACTCATCAAACGCATCGGCAGTGACGATGCGAGCCTCGTCCGACTCGCCTTCAAAAAAGATACGCGCAAGCTCGCGAGCGGACAACATCATCGAACACCGCCGATTGCCTGCGGAAACACGTGCTCCATGACAAAGCGGCCACCCTCGATGCGGGCGAGCGCCTTGAGTCCCCCATCGAGCACCAGCGCAAACGGCGCTTTCGAAGCATCGAAATCGGCAAGCGCACGCTCAACGGGAATGCGTCGGCCGCAGAGCAGGTCTTCGGCAAGATTGCCCGGCAAGTCAACACGCGTGGCGCCCAGGGCCGCAATGGGATCCAGGGCAAAGCCAGGCCCGGACTCGGGAGAAAGCTCCTCGACCGCATGACAGGCGCCAATGGAAACAACACCGGAGGCCGTGCGGCGCAGCGCGGAAATGTGCGCGGCGCTCTCGCAGGCGCGGCCCAAGTCGCGAGCGAGCGCACGGATATAGGTGCCCTTGCTCACCGAGAACGCCACGGTCCACACACACGTATCACCTTCGCCGCCCACGGCGATCAGGTCGGCGGCATAGACCTCGACGGGGCGCGGAGGTAGGTCCACCGCATTGCCCTCGCGAGCAGACTTGTAGGCGCGAACGCCATTGACCGAGATAGCCGAAAACGCCGGCGGCACCTGCATCTGCGGACCCAGCATAGCGGCCAGGCGCTCACGGGCATAGGCAGGATCGCGGAGCTCGTTGGCAACAGCCACCGTGCGGACCGCCTCGCCCTCCGCATCATCGGTATTGGTCTCGGCGCCAAACGAGATGTCGGCGACATAGCTTTTGGTATCGAGCGTGAGCATGCCCAGCAGACGGGTGGCCTGGCCCACACCCACCACCATGACACCCGATGCCATGGGGTCGAGCGTGCCGGCATGGCCGACGCGTCGCTCATGGAGGGCGCGCCGGCATTGCGAAACCACATCGTGGGACGTGCAGCCCACCGGCTTATCGACGGCGAGCAGCATATTCAGTTGAGAAGGCGTACGACGAGCCATGTACCATCCAAAAAGTTAAAGCTCGACGGTCACCGAAGCGGGATCCTCCCCTACCAGTTCGGCCAGCATGGGAAGTGCCACGGTGAGCGTCTCGAGAATCGTTCCGTTGTTGGAGAAACCGGCGGCAGCAGGATGTCCGCCTCCGCCAAAGGCAGCAGCGATCTCGGACACGTTGAGATCGCCCTTGGAGCGCAGGTTGCCGCGCACCTTGGTATCGCCCTCAATGCCCTTCAGGAACAGACAGACCTCGACGCCCATCACCGAGCGCACCACGTCAACCAGACCGTCGCACTCGTCCGAGGTGACACCGCAGGCCTCAAGGTCACTCTGGTACGCGTAGCTATACGCGACGCGCCCGTGGGCCACCGTCTTAATGCGGCCCATAACGATGGACTTGAGGTGCAAAAACTCAACGCGCATGCTCTGGTAAACCTCGAGTGCCACACGCGCCGGATCGGCACCGTGGGCAACCAGACGCGAGGCTGCATGGAACGCGGCTGCATCGGCGTTTTGGTACTGAAAACGGCCGGTATCGGTAACCAAGCCACACAGCAGGCAGGTCGCAACGCCATCACGTGCGACAATGCCGCAATTGTCCAAGAAGCGGTCGATGATCATGGCGCAGGCTGCAGCTTCGACGCGCCTCAGGCTGAGCTCGGCAAACTCCTCGCGCGCCGGATGGTGATCGAAACACACCACATGCTTGGAGCGACGAAGCACCTCGGCGGAATTATTGAGACGCTCGACGACCGGCACGTCCACCGAGATGAACAGGTCCGGATTGCCGGTATACGCAGATGCCGGTACCAGGCGATCGGAGCCTTCCATAAAGCGGTAGATGCGCGGAACCGGATCATCGTCTGCCAGCAGCAGGGCAATGTCCTTGTTAGGGAAAAACTTCATAAGCGAGAGGCCCAGACCCAACACGGAGCCCAGGGCGTCGCCATCGGGAGAAGTGTGTCCCGAAATCGCAATGGAGGACGCATCCTCGATGAGCTCGAGGATGCGTCGCTGAATATCTGCAGACTCGCACGAGGCGAGGTCGGCGGAATTAGTCATCTAAAGCTGCCTCCTGGGCGGCATCCGCTATCGGATAGCCGTCCTCGTCCTTTTCGATCGCAAGCGTGGCGGGAACGTTTTCCAGCGCACGCGTGATGCGCTCGGCCTCATCGGTCGAGCGATCGATGCGAAAATCGAGCTCGGGCGTAACACGCCAATCGAGCGAGCGAGCCAACAGGCTGCGAATACGGCCCTTGGCGCTTGCGAGCGCCTCCATGACCTCGTCGTAGCGGCTCGCATCGCACGACACGAACACACGCGCGAACGAACGGTCCACCGCGACCTCGACCGCGGTCAAAGTAACCAGGTCGAGACGCGGATCGGAAACCTCAAAGAGCAGGATATAACCGAGCTTCTCGCGAAGCTGCTCGCCCAGACGGCGGGTTGCCTGCGTTTGCTTCATAGCGCTACCCCCTACTCGGTACGGGCAACCTGGTCGATGCGATAACCCTCGATCTGGTCGCCGGGCTTGATGTCCTGGAAGTTCTCCAGGCCAATGCCGCCCTCGGAACCGCTCTTGAGGCTCTTGGCCTCGTCCTTGTAGTGGCGCATCGAGGCGATCTTGCCGTTAAAGACCACGATGCCGTCGCGCACCAGACGCACGGAATCGGTCGCGGCGATCTCGCCCTCTTCGACACGGACACCGGCGGCGATACCGACTTTGGGCACCTTGAAGGTGTCCAGGACGGTCGCGGTACCCGTGGAGACCTCGACCTCGGTGGGCTTGAGCATGCCGATACGGGCGGCGTCGAGCTCCTCGAGGCACTTGTAGATGACGTCGTAGCAACGGATCTCGACGCCCTCGCGCTCGGCAGCGGAGCGAGCCTTGCCGTCGGGACGCACACCAAAGCCGATGATGATGGCGTTGGAGGCGTCGGCCAGGACGACGTCGGTCTCGTTGATGGCGCCAACGGCGGAGTGGATCGTGTTGATGCGGACCTCGGACTGATCCATCTTGTCGAGCGAGTCCTGAAGGGCCTCGATGGAACCCTGGACGTCGGCCTTGATGATCAGGTTGAGCTCCTTGACCTCGGCGTCGGCGATGGTCTCGAAGAGGTTCTCGAGCGTCACATGCTTCACGCGGCTCTGCTCCTCGATGCGGGCCTTGAGCGAACGCTCGTCGGCCAGGGCGCGAGCCTCGCGCTCGTCCTCGAACACGCGGAACTCATCGCCGGCGTTGGGGACGGACTGCAGGCCCAGAATCTCGACGGCGTCGGAGGGACCGGCCTCGGTGACGGCGTTGCCCTTGGGGTCGAGCATGGCGCGGACGCGGCCGTAGGTAAGGCCGGCGACCAGCGTATCGCCCACGTGCAGGGTACCGCGGGTCACGAGCACGGTGGCAACCGAGCCGCGGCCCTTGTCGAGCTTAGCCTCGAGGACGTTGCCCGAAGCGAACGTATCGGGGTTGGCCTTGAGCTCGAGCACGTCGGCCTGGAGCAGGACGGTCTCGAGCAGGTCGTCGATACCGATCTTCTGCTTGGCCGAGATATTGACGAACATGTTCTGTCCGCCCCACTCCTCGGGGATGATGCCGTACTCGGTGAGCTCCTGGCGCACGCGGTCGGGGTTGGCACCCGGCTTATCGATCTTGTTGACGGCAACGACGATGGGTACGCCGGCGGCCTTGGCGTGGTTGATCGACTCGACCGTCTGGGGCATGACGCCGTCGTCGGCAGCCACGATCAGAATAACGATGTCGGTCACCTTGGCACCACGGGCACGCATGGCCGTAAAGGTAGCGTGACCCGGGGTATCGATGAAGGTGATCTTGCGGTCGTTGATCATAACCTGCGAAGCACCGATGGCCTGCGTGATGCCGCCCGCCTCGCCGGCAGCGACGCCGGTGTGACGGATGGCGTCGAGGAGGCTCGTCTTGCCGTGGTCGACGTGGCCCATGACGGTGACGACCGGTGCGCGCGGCTTAAGGTCGGCGGGATCGTCGTAGAACGAGAAGGTGTTCTCCTCCTCGGGGGTGATGATCTTGATCTGACGGCCCAGGTCGTCGGCAACGAGCTCGACGAGGTCGTCGGACATGGACTGTGTCATGGTGAGCGGCGTACCCAGCAGGAACAGGCGCTTGATGATGTCGTTGGCCGGAACGTCGAGAGCCTCGGCAAGCTCCTGGACCGTAACACCCTGGGAGACCTTGATGGCATCGAGTTCCTCGGGGTTCACGCCCTGGGCCAATGCCTCCTCTATCTTGCGCTCCTCCTGAGCCTTGGCAGCCTCGCGCTCACGCTTCTCCTTGCGCTTCTTGCGGCGACCGGTGGACTCACGAGAGGCCTCCTCGACGGCGGCACGAGCCTCCTCGAGCACCTTCTCGCGGCTGTACTCCTCGGCCTCGCGAGCCATGCGGCTGTAGTGGTCCTCTTCGTTGTTGTGACCGCCCTTGCGCTTCTTGCCCTTGCCCTGCTTATCGGGGTTGGGGAAGTCCATGCCGGCAGCGACGTTGTTGCTGGCGTTGGTGCGATGGCTGTGCGGACGGCTCTCGGAGGCGTTGCGCTCGGAGTTGTTGTCGGAAGCGTTGCGATCGTTACGACGGCCACCGCGGCGGTCGTTGTTGCCGCCACGACGCTTACCGCGCTCGGCGGCGCGCTCGGCCTTGGCCTTGTCCTCGGCGTCCTTCTTCTCCTTGAGCACGGTCTCCTGTGCGGCGATCTGGTCGAGCAGCGAACGGAAGCGCGAACCGGAGTCGGAAGCGGGAACGGCGCGGCGCTGGGCCTCGCGGGCAGCCTCCTCCTTCTCGCGGGCAAGGCGCTCCTGCTCGGCCTTCCTCTTGGCCTCGGCCTCGGCGCGGGCAGCCTCCTCGGCAGCCTGGGCTGCGGCAAACTGGCGGCGCTCCTCCTCGCGGGCCTTCTCGGCGGCGATGCGCTCGCGCTCGGCCTCGGCGGCGCGTGCGGCCTCCTCGGCGGCAGCTGCCTGCTCCTCGGCCTGCTTGGCGGCCTCGACTTCCTGAGCGCGGGCCTCGATCACCGAGGCGAGCTGCTTGCGGACCATGGCGACATAGGCGTCCTCCAAAGTGGAGGACGCGGACTTAGCGGGAATCTTCATTTCGGCGAGATGACCCATCAGTTCCTTGGAGGTCATGCCGAACTCTTTGGCCAGGGTGGACACACGGACTTTTGCCATATGACTTCACCTACCCTTTCTGGCACCTTGGGTGCCTAGAGACTGAACGAGCGTGGGAGACGCGCCGGGACCCGCCCGGCGCGACCGCGCGCTAGATCAGGTCCTCCGCATCATCGAAGGCGTCGGTGTCGTGGACACCGCAGAAACGGGAGCCGGGACGAGCCTGGTTGCGGCACTGGATGCCGTCCTCGGACACGTACTCGCAGCGGCGGACGTCCTCGTCCTCCTCGTCACCGATCAGGTCGGCGGCGGGCTCCTCGTGAACGGGAACGTTCTTGAGGATGTCGGCGGCAAGCGTCTCGGACTTAATGTCGATGTGCCAGCCGGTCAGGCGCGCGGCGAGGCGGGCGTTCTGGCCCTCCTTGCCGATGGCAAGGGACAGCTGGTCATCGGGCACGATGACGCCGGCGTAGGCCTTCTCCTCGTCGATGAGGACGCGGGTGACCTTAGCAGGCGACAGGGCGTTGGCGACGTAGACGGCAGGATCGGCATCCCACAGGATGACATCGACGCGCTCGCCACGGAGCTCGCCCACGACAGCGCGAACACGGCTGCCCTTGGGGCCGACGCAGGCACCCACGGGATCCAGGCGGTCGTCGAGCGAGTGGACAGCGACCTTGGAACGCTGGCCGGGCTCGCGGGCGATCGACTTGATCTGGACGGTGCCCTCATAGATCTCGGGCACCTCCTGCTCAAACAGACGACGCATGAGCTCGGGGTGGGTACGGGAGATGACAATCGGCGGACGGCTGTGCTCGCCACGAACCGGCTGCAGGTTGGAGTTGGGGTCGCGAACGTCAATGATCACGGCCTTGATATGCTGGTTGTGCAGGTAGCGCTCGCCCATCGGACGCTCGTTGCGCTCGTTCTCGTAACGGCGCTGATCGAAGTGCGGAAGCTCGGCCTCGACGCCTTCGCGAATCTTGACGATCGTGAAGTCGGGCGTGGACTGCAGCACGGTACCGCTGATGAGGTCACCGATGCGGCCGGAAAACTCCTCGTAGATCTGCTCGCGGGCGGAGTTGCGCACGATGGCGTTGATCTCGGCCTTAGCGTGCTGGGCGGCGATGCGGCTCGTGTTCTTGGGGGTGACGTCGATCTCCTCGAACTCGGTGAAGTTGCCCTCCTCGTCCATGGAATCGTCGATCGGCTCCAGGCGGTAGACGTAGATCTTGCCGGTGGTGCGGTCGATGGTCACCTTGGCGCCCCACTCAAGATGCAAGATCTCGGCATAGCTCTTGGCGAGCGACTGCTCCAGGCGGTCGATCAGGTAGAGCTGGTCGATGTGCTTCTCCTGGCAAAGCTCCATCAGGGCGGACATCATGTCGGATGCTGCCATCTTACTTTCCTTCCTTCGCGGGCTTGAAGTCGTAGGTGGGCTTCAACTTGCACTTTTTAACATCGCAGAATTCGAGGGTGACGGACTCGCCGTCCTCGAGCTCGAGGGTCACGTTCGACTCGGTGGCGGCGGCAATCTTGCCGGCGTACTTGCGACGGCCCTCGGTGGCGGTGGAGGTGAGCTCGCAGTTTTCGCCCACAAAGCGGGCAAAATCACTCGGGCGGCGCAGCGGGCGCGCCATACCCGGGCTCGACACCTCGAGCGTATAGCTCGAAGAGATGGGGTCGAGCTCCTCAATCACATCGCCGACCCACTTGGTGTTGGCCGTGACGTCGTTGAGCGACAGGCTCTGACCCTCGGCACCCTCGATACGCACGCGCACGCAGGGGGCCTTGGTGGCACCCACGAGCTCGACGTCGACGATGTCGATATCGTGCTGGGGAGCGACGGCCTCGAGCGCGTCGATGATCGCCTGCTCGGTCTTGGTCTTGACCATTGCGGCACCTCCATCCATACAAAAAAGAAGCGGGGCCGAAACCCCACTTCTTTCAATACAACTTCATTTGCAAGCAAACTATACCAATAGCTGCGGAAACGTGCAAGCACAGTACGAATCTGCAGGTCAGCGTGCGCACAGCTTCTCCACAAGAATAGGACAATTGACCGCGGCCAGGCTAAACAAAACGAGGGACGACCCAACCGGATCGCCCCTCGTCTTTAATGCGTCAGCTAAGCGCGCAGCGCTTACTTGACCACCAGGTTGACCAGCTTGCCGGGCACGCAGATGGCCTTGACGACCGTCTTGCCCTCGAGCCACTTGGCGACGGCAGCCTCGGCGGCAGCCTGCATCTCCTCGTTGGAGGCGTCGCGGGCGACGTCGATGCGGCCGCGGACCTTGCCGAGCACCTGAACGACGATCTGCACCGTATCCTCGATGGACTCGGCCAGGTCGAACTCGGGCCAGGCGGCGGTGTAGGCGTTGCCCTCGCAGCCGAGCGCCTCGTGCCACAGCTCGTCGGCCCAGAACGGGCAGATGGGCGCCAGGACGCTCACGATGTCCTTGGCCACGCCGTAGCACAGAGCCTTGTCGCGGTCAGTACCCTCGGTGGCGTTGAGGTAGGCGCTCGCCGCGTTGACGAGTTCCATGACGGCCGAGATGGCGGTGTTGAACTGGCCGCGATCGAAGTCCTCGGTGCACTTGGCGATGGTCCGGTGACGCTCGCGATAGAGCTTCATCGCAACCTCGTCGAGCGCGGACTTGTCGAAGGCCACGTTGGCGTCGCCGGACTGGACGAGCTGCCACACGATACGCCAGGCGCGCTTGATGAAGCGGTTGGCGCCCTCAACAGCCTTGGGATCCCAGTCGAAGTCCTTCTCGGGCGGGGCGATAAACAGGATCGCCAGACGCATGGTGTCGGCGCCGTAGGGCTCGATGACCGAGCTCGGGGGCACGACGTTGCCCTTGGACTTGGACATGGTGTCGCCGTTCTCGTCCTTGACCATGCCCTGGCACAGCAGGTTGGTGAAGGGCTCGTCCACACTCAGCAGGCCCAGGTCGCGCAGTGCCTTGGTAAAGAAGCGGCTGTAGAGCAGGTGCAGAATGGCGTGCTCGATGCCGCCGATGTAGTTATCGACGGGCATCCAACGATCGGCAGCCTCGCGGGAGAAGGGCAGCTCGGTGTTGTGCGGGTCGGTATAGCGCAGGTAATACCAGCTGGAGCAGGTGAAAGTGTCCATGGTATCGGTCTCGCGCTTAGCCGGGCGGCCGCAGACCGGGCAGGTGGTCTCGTAGAACTCCTTGCACTCGGCGAGGGTCTCGCCGGCGCCCAGGTCAAGGTTCTCGGGCAGCGTCACCGGCAGCTGGTCCTCGGGCACGGGCACGATGCCGCAGTGCTCGCAGTGGATGGCCGGGATGGGGTTGCCCCAATAGCGCTGGCGGGAAATGAGCCAGTCGCGCAGACGGAACTCGACCTTACGACGACCGCAGCCCATGGCCTCGAGGTCGGCCACGATCGCAGCCTCGCCCTCGGAGTGCTTGCCGCCGCGCATACCGGTGTACTTGCCGGACTGGACCAGCGTGCCCTCGGCAGCATGGGCGCAATCCCAGTCGACGGTCTCGGCATGGAAGGTATCGATGGTCTCACCGTTAGCCTCGACGGCTGCGCGGTCGTCATCGTCCAGGATGATCGGCACGATCGGCAAATCATACTTGCGTGCGAACTCAAAGTCGCGCTGGTCGCCGCAGGGAACGGCCATGACGGCGCCGGTGCCGTAGTCGGCAACAACGTAGTCGGCAACCCACACGGGGACCTTCTCGCCGTTGACCGGGTTCACCACGTAGCGGCCGGTAAAGGCACCGTGCTTCTCGAGGGTGCCCTGGGCACGTTCGACGGCGGAGATATGCTTGGAGTCCTCGACGATCTTGGTCACGGCCTCCTCGTACTCCGTACCCTCGACGAGCTCGTGCAGACGCACGTACTCGGGAGCCAGGACAAAGAAGGAGACACCGAAGAGCGTGTCGGCTCGCGTGGTGAAGACGGTGATCTTACCCTCGTCGTCCTCGATGGGCTCGCCATCCTGGTCGCACAGGGTAAAGTCGACCTCGGCGCCCTCGGAACGACCGATCCAGTTGGCCTGCATCTGCTTGACGCGCTCGGGCCAGCCGGGGAGCTTCTCCAGGTCATCGAGCAGCTCCTGAGAGTACTCGGTAATCTTGAAGTACCACTGCTCCAGGTCGCGCTTCTCGGGCTCGGTGCCGCAGCGCCAGCACTTGCCCTCGGTGACCTGCTCGTTGGCCAGAACGGTCTTGCAGGTGGGGCACCAGTTGACCGGGTTCTTCTTGCGGTAAACCAGGCCCTTTTCCCACAACTTCTCAAAGATCCACTGACCCCAACGGTAATAATCGGGGCTGCAGGTCTTGACCATGCGATCCAGATCGTAGGAGAAGCCCATACGCTTCATCGTGGCGAGAGCCTGGTCCATGTTCTTATACGTCCAGGCGGCAGCCTGCGTGTTGTGCTTGATGGCGGCGTTCTCGGCAGGCAGGCCAAAGGCGTCAAAGCCGATGGGGTGCAGCACATCGTAGCCGCGCATGCGGGCCTGACGGGCCATGGCATCGCCGATGGTATAGTTGCGCGCGTGGCCCATGTGCAGGTCGCCCGACGGATACGGGAACATCTCGAGCACGTACTTCTTGGGCTTGCTGGCGTCGGTGTCGACGGCAAAGAGGTTGGAGTCCTCCCAGGCCTTCATCCACCGGGACTCAATGGCCTGCGCGTCGTAGGCAGGGATCTCATCCTTATGATCTGTGCAATCGCACATATCAGCTCCTTTGTTAGCTGGGTTGGGGCGGGGCGTTCTTACCTTTACTCGCTGCTGCGGACAGTCCTGCTCGCACGAAGAGCACATTAAGTGCTCTTCGGCTCGTGCGGAACTTGCAGCGAGCAAAGGTAAGAACGCCCCGCCACATCGTTAACTCGACTGATGATAGCAAATACAACAAGCGAGATGCCTGCGACTTGCAGGCATCTCGCTTTATCTAAATAACGTGGTTGAGGCTCAACCTTTATGTGCAGGTCTTATCTTATCGATACGTTACGCTCTGTTGGGAGTCCTTGACTACGACGTCGTGGGCGCCGCCTTCGACGATGGAGGTGGAGCTGACCAGGGTCAGGCGTGCCTTTTCCTGGAGCTCGGGGATCGAGAGGGCACCGCAGTTGCACATCGTGGACTTGACCTTGTAGAGCGTGCCGCCCACGCCGTCCTTGAGGGAACCGGCATAGGGAACGTAGGAGTCGACGCCCTCGACGAAGCTGAGCTTCGCCGCGCCGCCCAGGTCGTAGCGCTGCCAGTTGCGGGCACGCGCAGAACCCTCGCCCCAGTACTCCTTCATGTACTGGCCGTTGACGTTGACTCGCTCGGTCGGGCTCTCGTCAAAGCGGGCGAAGTAACGGCCCAGCATCATAAAGTCGGCACCCATGGCAAGGGCGAGCGTCATGTGGTAGTCGTAGACGATACCGCCGTCGGAGCACACGGGCACGTAGACGCCGGTCTCCTCGTAGTACTCGTCACGGGCGCGGCAGACGTCGATCAGCGCGGTGGCCTGGCCACGACCGATACCCTTGGTCTCGCGAGTGATGCAGATGGAACCGCCGCCGATACCGACCTTGATGAAGTCGGCACCGCAGTCGGCCAAGAAGCGGAAGCCCTCGGCGTCGACGACGTTACCGGCACCGACCTTGACGTCCTCGCCGTAGTTGGCGCGAATCCACTCGATGGTGCGCTTCTGCCACTCACTGAAGCCCTCGGAGGAGTCGATGCACAGGACATCGGCGCCAGCCTCGATGAGCAGCGGCACGCGCTCGGCATAGTCGCGGGTGTTGATACCGGCGCCGACCATGTAGCGCTTGTCGTTATCGAGCAGCTCGTTGGGGTTGGTCTTGTGGCTGTCGTAGTCCTTGCGGAAGACGATGCCCATAAGGTGATCGTTATCGTCGACAATAGGCAGGGCGTTGAGCTTGTTGTCCCAAATGACGTCGTTGGCAACCTTGAGGCTGATGTTCTTATCGCCCACGATGAGCTGCTCACGCGGGGTCATGAACTCGGAGACCTTCTTCTGGTGGTCATCGCGGCTGGGGCGATAGTCACGGCTGGTGACGATACCCAGGAGCTTGCCCTTGGGAGTGCCGTCGTCGGTGACCGGCATGGTGGAGTGACCGGTCTTCTCCTTGAGCTCGATGACCTGCTCCATGGTCATGTCGGGGGTCAGCGTGGAATCGGACTGAACGAAGCCGGCCTTGTGATCCTTGACGGCCTTGACCATAGCGGCCTCGGACTCGGGAGCCTGGGAACCGTAAATGAAGGACAGGCCACCCTCGGTAGCGAGCGCGACACCCATGTCGACGCCCGAGACGGACTGCATGATGGCGGAAACCATGGGGATGTTCAGGGTGATTGCCGGCTTCTCACCGCGTTTAAAGCGGGTTAGCGGCGTCTTAAGAGAGACGTTGTTGGGGATGCACTGCGAGGACGAGTAACCAGGGACCAGCAGATACTCCGAAAACGTGTGGGACTCACCGGGAAAGAACGTAGCCATGTTTCTCCTTTTTCCATGCGACCGGTCGGCTGCAGGCCTCGTAGGACCCAGCCCAACCTTGGGCGCCCAATACTGGGGAAGTATCTTAACGCACTTTGACTGCTACAATGCATGGTTTAGAAAGAGCACACGAGGGTTTGACGCAGGCTTTGCGTTTGCCCAGCAAACACTTTAGCGGGGAGACGTGGAGCGTATGAAGTACAAGACGACGGCAAAGTTGGTCATTCAAGCGTGCGACAAAGACCTGCCGGGCGTGTTCGGCCACGGCTGCGTCTTGCTGCTGCAGGGTATTGCCCACGAACACTCGCTCAACCGTGCCGCCAAGAGCATGGGCATGGCGTATTCCAAGGCCTGGCGCATCGTAAACGAGGCCGAAGGCCAGCTGGGCTGCAAGCTCATCGAGCGCGACGGCGCCCGCGGATCCACGCTCACGCCGGCCGGCGAGCGAGCCATAGCGGTCTACGAGGAGCTGCAGGCCGACATCAACCAAGTAATTGCCGCAAAGGCCAACGACCTCATCGCCAGCATCAATGCAGAGTAGTCCTTTTAGGCCGTTTTTAGCCCACAGCGCCCTCGGGTTGAGGCTCGCGCCACAAAACGGGCCCATCTACTACGTTTAGTTGAATACCCACGACCATACCGGACATTATGAAAATAAAACCGCTGGTAAACAGCTTGGTAATTTTCAAAATAGGCGGGTGCGGTCGACCCCTATTGCTTAAACGTAGTAAATAGGCCGTTTTCGTGACACAGTCCCCGATTAGCTACTTGCGAAGGGCGTTATCGAGAGTGGCAGCCACCTGCAGAGGGTCGTCGGTGCCGGCGAAGAGGCGGATGGCGCCCCCCTGCTTACCGCGCGGGGCCGAAAGGCGCGTTGCTGAACCGCCGGCGGGCGACGTGCGGAACTCCCCCGGCAATGTGTCGAACAGCTCACCAGCACTTCGCTCGATAAGGTCAAACTCAACTGCCGGGCCAAAGCCGTGCTCGAGGATTCCCGTTGCAACCGCATGGTCGGGATGCGAGGTCAGCCCGGGATAGCGCACGTTGCGTACCATCTCGTTGGCGGCCAGATACTCGGCCAGCGCACGGGCGCGATCGAAGTGGGCCTGCATGCGAGCGTCGAGCGAAGACAGCCCCCGCTCCAGCATGCAAGCCTCATTAGCAGAAAGGTCGAGTGCAGACGCACCGCAATCCGCAAGAAGCGCATGCGCACACTCGGCGGCGGCATCCACGCGATGGCGCTTAAGCTGCGAGCGCGCCACCGAAGCGGCGACGAGCTTGCGCGGCGCAACGCCGGCACACACACGGTCGAGTGCCTCGAGCGACAGGACGGCACCCAAACGCAGCGGATCGCACCCAAAGACGCTTGCCACGGTGTTATCCACCACGAGCAACGCACGGGCCTCACGCGCCGCCCGACCCAGCGCACGCAGATCGGGCACACGCAGGCCAAACCCGCCGATGGAATTGACGAACCACCACAGGTGCGGCCCCTCGGCATCAAACGAAGCATCAAAGCCCTCGGACGCAGCAGCAAACGCCGCAGCCGCGGGCTCCCCCACCAGCGCAACATCGTAGCCATCAAAGCCGCAGGCAAACGCATCGGCAAAGTCGTCCGCAAAGGCCACCAAGCGATCGCTGGGACGCACAATCCCCAGCAGCGACAGCGCTGCCGGCACGTGCGAGGCCGCAACAAGACGCGCCTCACGCGCGCCGGCCCTTGCAGCCCAGGACTCTTCTAGCTGTTGCACGTCCACGCGGCACCATCCTTTACATAAAACCAAACCAAGACCAGCCCACCCAGGTCGAGAAAACGTCAGCGCAAGCAGCGTCGAGCGGTCCGGCGTTCGTTAGAACGCCGGAACAAAATTAGCCGTGATATTCGCCGTTGTATTGGATCAACGTTAGATCTTCCACGCCATCGAGCGCGCGGATGGCGTCGGCGTAGGGCATGTCCACACCGTCCGAGAAGACCTCGACGGCCATCTCGACCTTGTCGCCGCGCATGGTCTTGGACTTGACGGAGAACTTGGTGCGGCCAAACGCGCGCACGATATCATCGCCGGTGGTCTGACCCGTGTAGTGGATGACCATCATGTACACGCGCGCCTTGTCCTGGTGGCTCGCAAAGCCGGCGATCATCACCACGATCACCACTGCCGTGAGTCCTACGAGCGCATACATGCCGGCGCCCGCCGTAATGCCCGTGGTAATGGCCCAAAACAGATACAACAGGTCGAGCGGGTCCTTGACCGCCGTGCGGTAGCGGACGATAGACAGAGCACCGACCATACCGAGCGAGATGACCACATTCGTCGAGATCGCGAGCGTGACCATGCAGGTGAGCACGCACATGCCCACGAGCGTTACGGCAAAACTGCGCGAATACACCACGCCGGTAAAAAAGCGCTTGTACACGTAATAGATCAGGATGCCCATGGCGAGCGCCACGAGCAGTGACAGGCCGATCTTGGCAGGGTCGACCTGACCAAACGCCTCCAAGACGGAGTTCTTAAAAAAGTCCCTGGTGCTCATGGTCTAAATATCCCCTCGGTTCTCAAAATCCGATTCCCAGTAATTAAATCCGCGCAGGTAGGCGGTCTTTTCGTAACACAGGCAGTACTTGGAGACCGCCGTAAGCTCGACCGCACCTGGCGGCACCATATCGCGCACCAGCTGCGGGCAAAACTCGGTAAACTTGACCTCCATCACCAGCTTGCCGGGCTCCAGCACGGGCAACGCGGGCAACGTCGCGTCAAAGATGTCAAAGCTCCCCACCGCCGCACGCACGTTGCTATCAAAGGTAATGCGCACGGTGCCCTCGTCCATCACCCACGGCTCGCGCTCGTAGTCCACGATGGTCCGCGGGCGCATCATGTTGCAGATGCACTCGATGTAGAACTCGCGACAGAGCGGATAAGGGCTCCTCAGCAAAAAGTCGTAGTCGCCGGCCAGAATCTGCTCAAACTCGCCACGCGTGAGTGGCGCGTCCTCCTTGTAGATCCAGCTGCCGTACTTCTTTTTGCGCTCGAGCTTAATCACCTTGTCGCTGCCGTTATAGATGCGCACGCGATATTTTTTTCGCATAAGAATACCGGCGTCTTTTTCCTCGTAGGCCGAGTTGCAGTAGTCGTCAAAGTACAGGCTGCGAATGGTGTAAACACCCGCCCGCGCATACTTGTCCAGTTTAAAAACCGGCGCCATGCGGCAGGCCAGCACGGCGTGCTCGCCCTCGTTAATGAGATATTTGAGCTCGTGGCGGTAACGCTCCTGCGTGGCACGCACAGGCGGAGCCGTAAGGCGCTCAAGCAGCGCGCTAGCCCTCCTCATACGTGTCCTCCACGACCTTACCGCCGTCTTGCACGTAAAAACACTTCATGCCGTAGTGTTTGCCGTCGTCGGTCACATAGTAGTCAAACGCATCTTGCGTATAGCCGTCTGAGTTGGTGGCACGCACGCGCACAAAATACTGGCCGGTATCGGGCGCATCGCAGGTCACCTCAGGCAGCAGCACGTCCTCGGCCTTAAAAAACACGTCCTTGATGGCATAGTCACGCGCCAGCTCCACGGTATAGCGAATGTCGCGCGCCTTAAAATCGTAGGACGCATCCCAGTTAATGCGCAGCTTACCGTTATCGATCTGCGGCACGCCAATGTAGAACGGCATGGGCTTTTTATAGCTCTCGCGAAAGCTCTTGTAGTTCTCCTCGATCTCGGAGGGAATCGCCGCGGCGATTTGCTCGTATTGGTCCTTGGTGACAGGCAGATTGTCGATATCGGGCGAAGCAAAGACCAACGATTCGGTAACCTCGCGATAATGTCTAATCATCTTGGCCAGGCGCGCCTCGGTCATATACGAGCGCAGGTCCTTTACGGCGCGGTCGAGCTCACTGCGGAACGATTTGCTGCGCAGCGCACGATTGAATAGCACGTTGCCCCAGTAGTTGCTTACGCCGCGCTCCCAGCTCGCATAGTCCGAGAACCCGGCAAGAGAAAGCTCCAGCTTACGCAGCATTCCGTCGTTATCCCAATCTAAAAAGTACCAGGTATTTGAGTTGAGCGGGCTGTACAGATAACAGTTACGGTTCTGAGTATCGCAGTTGCCCGTCAGGATCTGAAACGCCAGCCAATAGACCAGATTCTCGGTATCAAAGTAGGTGTCGAGCACGTTATCGATCTTTTGCGATTCGTCGTTGAGCGCATCGAGCATCTCGATGAGCTTGGTGTGGTCCGAATCGCCCTTAATCTCGAGCATGCCCTCGAAGTTTGCCTGGTTGTAGTCGGGATCGTCGGCAAGCTTAATGGTGTCCTCGCAGCGATGGAAATCAAAGCTGTTCACCTTGTACAGGTGCCCGCTCTTATCCAGGCCATGTGCCTTAAGCGCCGTCTTGTTGAGCTGCTCCACCTGCGTAAACAGGCCGTAGTCCTCAAAGGTATCGTTGGACTTTTCGGTCTGGTCGCACACCCACAGATGCACAAACTGCGTGCGCAGGCCCATCATCTGGGGAATTCCGCGGATAAGGTCGTAGGCCATCTTGTTGCGAAAACGCATACCCTCGCCCATGTGCTTGTTGAGCGCAATCGCGCGCTGCTGGCGCCAGGTGCCCTTGCCTTTTTTGAGCTCCACCTTGTAATTCTTTTGCGTGTAGGAGCTCGATGTCTGGCCGCGCACCTGCACGGTGGCATTGGGCGCGTCCTCGCCATAGCCAACCTCGCCGGCCACCGGGCCGTCTTCGTCGCCCGGCTGCAGCAGGCCCATAACCTGATAGCGCGTCACGCCCATGTCGGCATAGTCATACACCGAGTACGTGTTGATCTCGGCCCAGCTATGGTCCGTGTTCTCGGAGCTGTTGCCGCGAGAGACCGTCAGATACATGGTCACAATGCCCGAGTCATCATAGACCTCGTACAGCTCGTCCTTATCGCGCAGATGCTTGGACTGGTCGGAGGCCTCGGCCTTTTTAATCTTGTCCTGCTTTTTTACCTTATTTGTCGAGGATTCGTCCTGAGATGAGCAGCCCGAAAGCAGCAGCGCGCCGGCAGCCGCCTCGATCAGACAGCGGCGAGACATCAACTTATCGGTCATCAGAACCTCCCCAATGGTTACGGTACACGCGAACTACTGCGCGCTGAAACGCGCCGTGCGGCACGCCCTTGCGGCGGCACTCCTCATAGCGCTGCTCGGCACGGTCGAGCAAGCGGCCCAGCTGTGTAAAACGACCCGTTTTGTCGGTCGCCACAATGGGCTGCTGACTCAGGATACGATACGGTAAGTTGGCGGTATAGGTATCGAGCCGCAGCAGCGCCACGATAAAAAACACCACCGCACCCAACAAAAAGCCAAAGCCGTAAAACTGCTGCGGCAAAAGCAACGACACGGCGGTCGCCAGCCCTGCCACACCGGCAAACAGGCCCGAGGCCAGAACGGCTCCCTTGTAGTCGGTAAAGTACAGCAAGATAAGCAGGATCGTGTTGCCCACGGCATACAGGCCGTAGCCTACGCATAACGTGCGAAAATACCCGTGCATAAGATTGTTAAAGCCCAGCGGCAGGGCCGAGAGCACTGTAGTCTCGAGCGAGATGACCGCCGCGGTCACAAACAGCTGCTTGAGCGCGCAAAAGCGCAGTTCGCTGTTGAGCGTGGAGAGCATCTCCTCCTCGGCCACCACAATATCGCCCACCACGCCGCCGTCGTTGAACAGGCTGTAGTAGTCACGGTAGCGCGGATAGAAATTGACCTCGACCGACACCACAAAGTTGACGGTCGTGACGAGTGTGGTCAAAAACGCAATGAGTGCCGGAACGTCATGGTAAGGAGCCCCGTAAAACAGGCCTTTGATCTGCACGCCAATAGGGCCCGCCCAGATAATAACCAGGTGTACGAAAAGCCCCAAGTTGGTAAACAGCCCCGTAAGCGCAAGCGGCATAAATTGGTCGAGCCAGCGCAAAAAACGCCAGGGACTCCGATCACTCTGTGGAAAATACCGGTACAGCAGTACCACATCCCAGGCAAGCATGACGCCGTAGCCTAGGGCGATTGACGCCAACAGGCCCTCGACCGGCGGCAGTCCCAACGTCAGCGCTGCCAGGGCGCACAGGCACGCCACGCCAACGGCGGCCGCAAAGCTGCACAGAATGCCACGATAATCTTTGATGGCCGTGAGATAGCTCATGCCGTTCCAGTTGACGATCATGATGTTGAAGAGCCACAGGCACAGCAGCCCCTGCAGCAGCGTGGCCCCCGAGAACAGCAAAAAGACGCCGTAGAGCACCGTGCCCGCAACGAGCATGATGGCATTAGATCCCCAAAACGAAGGCAGGATCTCATCCTCGCGCTCGGCAAAGAGCATGTCGGCCAAAAAGCGCGTGACCGGCATGGAGAAAAAGCTTGTGAGCGTAAGCGAGGCCAGCAGTGTATAGGTCACCATGCACACCAGCAGATCCTGGTTGGCGCGCCCCACGCCCCACAGACCGCACAGCACCAAGATACCCACCTGGAGTAGCACGCCCAGCAGCATGGGGCCCGCGCACACAATGCCAGCGTAGCCATAGGCGCGCATCGTGGCAAACAGACCCTTGCGCCTAAATAGGCGTTTGAGCTCAAAACCGATTCCAGCCACCGGCTACTCCCCCTCTCTGGGCAGGTCAAACGCACGCGCCGTCACGTCGTACAGCGCGCGATAGTTGGCGAGCATCTGCTCGTGCAAAAAGTACGTGGCAACGCGACGCTGGCCACGCTCCCCCATCTCAATGCGACGGGCGCGGCTTGTGCACATGCGCTCCATGGAATCGGCCAAGCCCTTGCGATACATGGGCGGCGTCACAAAACCCGCCACGCCAAAGTCGTCGCCCGGGGCGCCTTCGAGCAGCTCGCGGCAGCAGCCCACCTCGGTCGTCACGCAGGGACGGCGCGCTGCAAGCGACTCCAGCACGCTGAGCGGCTGGCCCTCGGAGATGCTCGTCAAAATGGTAAAGTCGAGCTTTTCCATGTACTCGACCACGTTGACGCGCCCGGTAAAGATCAGATCGCGCACGCCCAGGGTATCGACCAGCGCGTGACACTCGGCACCGTACTCCTCGTCGTCCACGCCGCCCATAATGTGCAGGCGCACCTTAGGCAGGCGCTCGTGCAGTTCAAAGAAGGCATAGATCATGGTCTTGACGTCCTTGATGGGCGCCAGGCGCACCACCGCGCCAATGTCCACCCAGCCGTCATCGGGCTTTAAGGGAATGTCCTTAAAGCGATCGAACTGGATGCCGTTGGGGATGACCAGACATTTGTCCGCATCGCAGCCCATATCGATCTGCGTCTTGCGGGCGTTATGGAACAAGCTCGTCACGCGGAAGGCGCGGCGGTAGATCTCCTCCGAAAGCAGGTAGAAAAAGCGAATCCAGCGGTCCTTAAACGAAGGCACCACCCAGTCGGCGCGAATGATCTCTTCCTCGCGCTCGCGGGTATAAATGCCGTGCTCGGTCAGCAGCACCGGAGCCTGGTGAACGCTTGAGCCCAGACAGGCGAGCAGGCCGCCGTAGCCGGTCGAGATGGCGTGGTACACATCGGCCACCGGCACCTCGCTGCCCAGAAGGTAGAGCACGGGCAGCAGCATGGAGCGCATGGTGTGGAATGCATCGGCAAAGGGCGTGTATGGGTACTCGGCCAGGCACACGTCGCGAAAGATATCCATAAAGGCGCAGCTCTGCAAAAACGAGAGCGGATGCACGCGACGGCGCTGGAAGATATCGAATAGCACGTCCCAGTCCGGATTGGAGAGCGATACCAGACGGCGCAACGCCTCGCGCTCGCGGTCGTTAAAATCGGCCTCTTCCTGCTCGCCCGAAAGACGCAGGGCATCGTCCAGAAACACCTCGTGCACCTCGACGACGTTGCCGGGCAGCTCGTAGACAAACTTGCCGCGGTCGACAGCATGCGCGCCAATCACCCACAGCACAAACTCGTGCTCGGGCATGGCCTGGATATAGCCATGCATCCAGGTGGACACGCCGCCGTGCACATAGGGGTAGCAACCCTCGAGTACCAAGCAGATTCTCATTTGTCGCCACCCTCCTTGCGTGCAATGGTCACCGTCTTGTCCGTGGCTTTGACCAGGTACAGGTCGCCCGTCAGATGCGTAATCTCGCCACCCGTGACTGCACCGGGCTCACCGTTGTTGGCGCGGAACATGAGCCAAGCCTCGTCGTGGAAATTGCCCAGGCTGAGCGTCCAGGCATCCGCACTTGTATCCACGCTCACCGTCACGGACGAAAAGCGCTGGATGGCGCCCGAGCATTCCGAACCGGTCTGGCGCCGCAGGTCGGGCGCAGACTTGGTAAGCCACTCCAGGTAGTTGGTCAGACCGCCCTTGTAGACCTCCCAGCCCTCCTTGGCGCCGCGATCGGGATCGAGCAGATCATCCGGGTGCATAAAGTGCGTACTCACGTAGTGCATGTTGAGCTCGGACACGGCTGCCAGACGCATATAGGAATCGTTGACCATGCCGCCCGAGACAATACGTGGCTGCTCCACAATGCCATCGCTCGCCACGCCAAACTCCTGCACATAGGGCAAGTCGGTGCCATCCTCAAAATACGTACTGGCGATGGTCTTAATGCGTGGAACGTCGGTGCCAATAAGCTTGCGCGCACGGGCCGAAAGGATATTCGACGGTGGCACATAGACCGAGCCGTGCGCGTTGGGCAGCACCTCGTCCTGAAAGGCGATGAGCTCGTTGAGCGACGCGACGAGCGTTTCCTCGTTCTTCCACGTCTTGTAGTCGTACAGCTTGCCATAGTCGGTATCCCAGAGCGCCAGAGGCTGATGGTTGTAGCCGTGAAAGCCCAGCTCTCCGCCCATCTGCAGCAGCATGCCGCCAAAGTAGCGGAACTGCGTGGTATCGGCCTGGCGCGCGGGCTCGGTCTGGTTGACCGCGTCCTCGTAGTTTTCGATCATCACGCCGGTAAAGCGAACGCCATATTTTTGCGCGAGCTTTTGCAGATCGGGCCACCAGACCTTGGCATAAAAGTCGGCGATGGAAAGCCCATAGTCGCGCTTGATGTAGGTGCCGTCGCCCGAGGGCACGGGGCTGGGAAAGTCGTCCAGATAGAAGACGGCGCTGTTGATGACGGGGTAGGCCGTGGCATCGCCCAGAAGGCTAATCGCCGCGGCGTAAAAACCGCGCATGACCTTGTCATAGATACCGATATTGCACACCACGGTGCGACCTCTACCGCAGTCATTCGACCAAATGAGCGGGGCGCCCGCATCGCCGGTCTTAGCCCACACACGAGCCGTCTCGCGCAGCGAAACCGAAAGCGACGAATCAAAGGGGTCCGAGAGCTCGTAGCGCTCTCCCCCGCCCAGCATAAAGTCCTCGCTCGGCACAATGCTTTCGGCTTTTACATAGTCATATCCGGCAGATTCAATGCCAAGCTTGGGAGCAATCACTTGCAGATAGCCCGAGTTATCCGGAGGCATGGTGAGCATAAGCGAACCGCCGGCACTCACCCAACTCATAATGTCGCTCAGGTGCGTACCGAGCCCATCGAGCGACGGCATGAGCAAAATCACGCGATCGTAGGAGGTCAGCGAGGGAATGGCATCCACGCCGTCCAGGGCAAGGTCCACGTCGCGGTGCGCGATCTTCATGTCGAGCAGGATCTGGTCAAACTGCTCCTTTACGTCCTCGACGCCAGCTTGGTCGGAATCGGTAATGACCAGGCACGTGGGCTTTTGGCCAAATATTGCCGAGGAGGCCGGAACCGCATCGTTGGCGGCAAGCATCCCCAGCTTATGCTGGCCCGCACTGTACTGTACGCCGGCGCGCTCCACCAGCAGCACGGCGGCCATGGCAATAAAGACCGCCCACACCACAAGCAGCCCCATCCAGCGAAAATGGCCCGCACGGTCGCGGATATGCTGTATCACGCTCATCGGGCCTCCTCTCCGTTGCGCCAAAACGCCAGTTCCTCGCGGTTGGCGGCGCTCAAGTATACATGCTGTTTGTCAATCGCATCGATCACGCGGTGGACCTCGTCACCGTCGCGGCGCATCACCGCCAGGCGCAGGCAAAGCATCCAAACCTCCTGCTCCTCGGGCACGTCGAGCACCAGCTGGTCGGTCACGGCCTGCGCCTCGTCGATCTGTCCGACATCGGCCAGCGCCGTCGCGTATCGAATGCGAAGCTCAAGGGTGTCCTCGCGCTCGCAGCGACGCGCAAGCAGGCGCGCGTACTGTTGGCGCTGAATCTGAGCCACGCGCCCCTCGGCCAAACCCGAGCCCAAGTATTCGCCAAGAAAATTGCAGTATTCATTGAGGTTTTGCGCGCTCGGGTCGGTCTTAAAGGCACGTTCCAACTGCTGCAGTTTAAGGTCGGACTCCTTGGAGATCTGCGCCACCGCCGTCGCGGCATAGTGCGCCACCTCAACGTCGTCGTTAAGCTTAGCCGCCTGCAGCTGCGCCAGGTACGCGTCGGGCTCCTCGGTGAGCATGGAGAGCATTAGGCGGCGCCGTTCTGCCGGGTCGTTGACGATGAGCGCCTCCTCGAGCGGAACCACGCCCGCATCGGCATCGCGGTCGTGCACCAAGATGCTGCGATGCAGCTCGTCGTTAATGCGCAGCGATTCCAACGTGGCGTCCTTAAGATCCGCGCCAAACACGACGCTGCGCGCGATAAGCAGCACTACCAGCAGCGGGCCCCACAACGGCACGAGCACCATTACGGCAAGCATGTGCCCGCGAACCGCCAGCTGGCCCAACTTCATAAGCGTCCACAGCACCAGGCAAACCAGCGCATGGATCAGCAACAAGACGGCAGCTACGACAAGCGAGATCACGCGGCATCCCCCTCACCGTCGCCGACGCTACCAATGCGCTGCAGCAGCGCCACGATATCCTCGCCATCGACGGGTTCCACCGCGATCTGCTTCGCACTCAGGCGCTCGCGGATAATGGGCAAATCGCATGCCTTTGCCTGGCGCATGAGCAGGTAGAGCGTGTCGCCGTCGACCAAGCCCGCGGCATCGCTCTCGCGGATCGCAGAGCCAATCGCGCCCACCAGCTCGCCGATGGGCTCCATGCCCGGCACCACGCGCAGGAGCACAAAGCTCCCCATCTTGTTGTCTGCCAGCGCCTGCTCGGCCGCAAGCTCTTGACCAAAGGCCGCCTGCTTGAGCACGCATGTACCGGCAACGCAGCGCCTATCCCGCGCCACGGCCTCATAATCAAAGGCACGTCCCAGCGCGCTTTCGACCAGGCCGCACAAGATGCGGAACAGGTTTTGGTAATAGAGCGTCATTTGATTCTCGGCCGCACGGCGCACAAAGATCAACACGGCGGGCGCACCGTCGCGCTCGATGGCGTATCCAAACATGGGAAGGCCCGGCGTAAGCCCACGATTCACCCATAAGCCCGATGAGCCCACGTCGCCCAAGATGGGTTTGAGCTGCTCAAGCGTAAGCGAGCGCGCGGCATCGTCGGCAATCGCGGGACTCGCCGCCACCAGACGTGCAAACGCCCCGCCCGAAACATGGTAGATTGCTACCGAATCGTTTGCGAGAATCTCGCCCATGAGCTCGCAACACTTGCGGTAGATGTCGCGCGGGTTGAGCATGTCGAGCTCTTGCGTCACAGCAAAGATCTTGCCAAAGCTATCATGGCGCCCCACAATCTGGCGCTTGTAGGCGCGCTTGTCCTCAATGGCATCGTGATACAGCTGCGTCAGGAACGTATTGCGATTGCGCACGAGCTCGTTTTGGTCGCGCTCAACGCGAATGGCCTCGCTGTTGCGCAGCTGAACATAGCCGCACACGGCGCCCGCCACAAAGTACGCGATAAACGGCAGCCAGTTAGACGGCTCGTAAAACAGTCCCTCAAAGGTGTAGCCATAGAGCACAAAGTAGTCGAGTGCCAAGCCAACGGAAGCCAGCAAGGCAGCAACCAGGCCAAAGTCCAGGCCATACAGCGTGCCGATCAACACCACATAAAGCAGACGATAGTCAAGAACGTTGAGCTGGGAGGACTGGGCAAACAAGCGGGTCAGGCACTCAAAGAGCACGAAGGCGAGTACCGTCTCTAGACATTTGACGGGCAACGTATGCACCTGGATGCGGTCGATGGCCGCGCGCAGCGGATTGACCTTCTTTGTTTGGGTGCCGGCCCAACGCGCCTGAATGGTCGAAAGATCGCGCAGCAGGTCATAGCGCTGAAACCAGCCATAGCGCACGCGAACGACATCGCTGGTGGGCAAGGCATAGCCGGCAGAATCGCCATAGGCCACGGCAAGACCGGGGAACAAGCCCTTGAGCGCCTCGCCAACCTCGCGCGCCGTGTGATGGAAACTATCGGCAACGTCGAGCGTCTCAAAGGAGGCATCCCAGCTGTCAAAGATGCGGCGCACTAACACCGCGAGCTCCTCGGCACACAACAGGGGAAACGCTGAGTCTTCCTCGCCCTGCAGCGCAACCGATCCAGTTGAGCACGCGTCGAACAGCGGCACCAAAAACGGGTCTTCCAGTGCGGCAGAAGCGGTATACAAGAAAGGCAAGCGCAGAATCTTTGCCTGAAGGCCATCGCGCTCAGCGTAGTAGCGGCACAGGTCGTTGCCTGCGCGGGCGATAATTCCCTTGCCCGTCTGCCCCGCGGCATCGGCGGCACCCTCGGCACCCGCGGGCCCCGCTACATACAGCAGTTGGACCCGGCGACCCGCGCACGTACGAAAGACCGAGCGCAGCAGCTCGATATCGCCCACGGTATCGGCATGCGGGGTTAGGTAATTAGACAGGTAGACCACGCGGTCAAACTCATAGGCCTGCTCCAGGTGCTGGAGGAGCTCTTTCCACGAGGAATGGGGCGACGACTCGTCGCGGCGCGCATCCCCGGCGGCAACAACCTGGACATGATCCCCGGGGAACGCCTTGGCACAAAAGTCATCGTCAACATATGCGGTGTTGCCAACAACCAGCACCTCCATGGCGTACTCCTCCCCTAATTATTGCTATGGCCTAGTCAAACACGCGTATTGTACGCTGTCAACGCGGACCAGGTCTAACTTTAAGGCTGTTTTAAGAACTATTTGAGGAAGTTGGGTTTCGATATTTCCCCGCACTTCTCCTACGCACCGGACTTGCAATAGCACAGCACAATCTGCCAATCGCCCTAACCGGAAAGACAATCCAAAGACTCGACTAGCCAACCAGATACGGCCCGATTACATCGAAAATTTCGCCCACCTTGGTTGCAGGGTTTTGCGCAGATGGCTTAACGTTACCCAGCCCCCTATGGTATGCGATAAGGCGCCCAGCACGCCGCAATGCCTCGCCTCGTTTACCGTCCACCACCTCGAACAGCCCGGCCAAGTTCTTGCGGTACTCGATGCCCAAGTCTCTAGACATCGCTTGACCGAGGCCACGCTGGCACTCTGCGGCCGACATGGGGGCAGTCGTATATCGAAGGTGCAGAAGGGGCCAGAGCTCAAAGCAGGGGTTCGACCACAGTGCATGAAACGTCCTCAATCCATCGGTGAGCTCGGCGCATTTGCGCTCCATCGCATCGAAATCGGATGCAGGAAAGTCATCCTTATCAAACACGAGCCACACACGGTCGAACGTCTCAGGAGCATAGCGGCAGTGTTCGACAGCGAAGTCAAGCAGGTCGAGAGTATGTTTGCCAGTCCCCTTAACGACTACGGCAACCTTCCGCTCGTTTGCCGCGCCCAACGCGGCACGCACACCCTCGAAGTAGCGAGGTTCAGTCTCCTTACCCTCGGTCACCACGAGATGGCGCGCCATCTGTACCATGCGAGAGCGTCCCTCGCGCTTGCCGCTGCGCCAGTCCCTCGACTTTTTCGCGGCCATACTAATCCCACTCCTCAATGCGCGTGAGATACGGGTCGGCACCATAGCGGCCAGAAAGGTACTGTTTGTCGAATGCCGCGTTCTTGCTGACCAGGTTGCCGTTTGCCTCGTGGATGTCGGCGAGCGACCATAGCTGGCTCGCCTCCCCCTCGCCGCGTGCGGCAAACCATATCTCGTCGCGGCGAAAAACATCGTTTCGCATAGTTGACACGTCCTGAGACGAGAAGATGAGCTGCGCGCCTCTCTTGTTGACTTCGGGATCTTTGAACAGCAGAATCACGTAGCGCAGGAGCTTCGGATGCAACTTGGCGTCGAGCTCGTCGACAACGACGGTGCCGCCGCGCTCAAGCGACGTCAGCAGAAACGCCGCCAACCCCATGAGCTTCTGAGTACCGGCCGACTCCTCGGACAGGCGCAGCTCATAGCCTTTGCCGTCCACCTCATGCTTTACGAAGACGCGCTGGCCCCGCCATTCCGGAGCTTTCTCAACCCTAAAGCCATCGATACGCACGTCAACGGCGCGCAGAAAACGCGTGATCTCGGGTGAGTCATCCTCGTCGAGCAACTGTTCGAGCATCTGCTCCAGATAGGAGCTGTTGTAGTTCAGGAACACCCCATCAAGAAACCAACTGGCAGCCTCCTTGATCACCGGCGCGTCAAAGTTGATACAGAGAAACGACAGGTATGGCAGGCTCGGATTGAATCTCGCAGCCGTCACAAGCTTACGCAGTGTGGGACCGAGCCCAACCTTTGCACTCTCGCGCTCGAACAGCATCGCCGTGCGTGACGCCCCCAATTTGCGCCGCCACAGTCCTTCGGACACGATCTCGTCTGCATGCACGGACAGGGCATAGCGGTACTCATGCTCACCCGCGCGATAGTAGAGCTCGAACTCGGTGGGCTTAGCAGCCGACATGTCATCGAACTCGAACGCAGAGCAACGGGGTATCGAAGAGCGGTTACCTTCTGGCGCATCAGTGCTGGCAGACAACAATCTGATCGGCCTTGCCACCGCCGAACGAATATAGTCAAGAGCCTCGAGCAGGTTGGACTTGCCGCCAGCGTTAGGCCCATAAACCGCAGCCACCGGAAGGAAACTCTGCCCGTCAGGACACTCTATAAGGGAGCGCTCGAACTCCCTCATAGATGTTGCCTGCATGGAAAGCTCAGTTTCGTCGCGATAGGATCTATAGTTCCTGAAGGTAAACTGGCAAAGCATCGTCCTCAAAATTCCTTTCATTGTTTTGAAAAGATATTTCAGAGTTTTTATTTGATTATAGACCTTAAATAGCATCAATCAAGTGTTTGCTGCATCTGGAGCAAAGGGTACGAGGCCCAAAACTCGGAAGTATGCGGCAAATCCCTGGCGTGCCGAGCGCTCCGGAATGCCACAATGTTTCTACCTGCGGATCCTTTATGCGGAAAAGCCGTTGTGCTCGGAGGTTCCAGAATTTGCCGCATGCTTCCGGCAGGCGTTTGCGGCTGCGGACACGCTAATCCATGCCCGCAGCCGCAATTGCGTCAAGCCCCTATCCTCTCGGCGGGAAGGGATCGTGCCCATGGGAATCCTTTGCGCGGATTCTGCCATCGGGACGATGGGTGATTAGCTCAGAGTGCTGATTAGAACTAATTTGACGACCACGCTTTATAGCTTCGCCCTGGGTCGTCGTAACAAAAGAAGCGCGGCGCGCCCCTTCGCCCTTAACCTGCCATTTGCCATCCGCCCGCTTCGTAACGTGCTGGTTTTTACCTTTCATACTCACCTCGCCTTCACGACCGATTGGTTTACATGCTCGCAGCATAAGACTTGTAGCAAGTTCACTCGTGCCGCTCTGCTTAAAGGATAACTACTGGCGCGGACATAAACCGAACCTGGAAGGTGCCGGTGCGGGATCTCGAAGAAGCTCAAGCCGGCATCATACCGAAGCCGCCGTATCGCGCATAGCCCAATAAGCGCGGAACATAGCGCCAAGGCAAGTACACCTCACCCACCTTGGCTCTCCCCCTCCCCGACTCCATCTGCCGATGTCCACTTAAAAGTGCTCCGAATGGTCATCGAGAATTGAGCACGGTGAGCATTAAAAATTGAGCAGTTTAACCAGAAGGGCCGCGCCCCAGGAGCCTCCGAGGGGACGGCGCCCCTTATGCTAAAAGCCCGGTGTTCTCGGGGATTCCAGAGGCTGCCGCATATTATCGCCAGGTGATTTCGGAAGTGCGGTGAAAAACTGAGGCCTGCCGACCAGACCCCGGATTTGAGACCTTGCGACCTGCGGTTTTATTAGCAAAAATCAGGGCGTGCTCAGCAAGTTTCGATTTTTCCCCGCACTTCCGTAATACGCGGTAAAACCCACTGCCCAAAAGCGAAAACGCGACAACATCCAATAGTCGCGGATACGTCAAAGGGCCGTTGTCGGAAAACCGAACAACGACCCTTCTTTGTCATCGCCTCGCGTAGAGTCCGCGACGACTGTATCACTAAGAGCATCCTACCATAACGGCCGGGGACCCAACAGAGCGACAAGTGGCGATGCAGCCATTCAACTCCAGTCTCGAACTAAAAACAAGGGGATGCGCTCCGCTTGGAAGGAACCCTCTTGCAAAACGACGGCTTGTATAAGGCCGCTTTTAGAACAACTTTAAATGATGAGTGGCAACTCATTCGACTTAGATTCACCGAGGAAATGCTATTCGCCCTGAAAAGGTACATCACACTCTGCTGACAGCTCTGCAGGAAGTATGGCAGGCAATGTAAGCGCTCCCATGGGTGAAAGTCCAGTAACAACCATCAAATAGCTCTTTGCATGGGCATATGCCATCGAAATAGCATTTGAAAGAAGGTAGTGACGCGCCTCGTCATCGGGAGAGTTCATTGGCATTTGCGCTGAAACCGAGATGGATACTGTAACGCCAGCGTGCATCTTCTCCTGTGCACCTTCGTCTCTGTCAAGGAGGCTGCCAATTACGCACATCTTTAGACTTGCGCGTGCATCATTACCTTTTTTCGAAAGATGGACATCTTGGTAGCTAACGTCAACTTTTAATTCCATGTTATCCGAGGGCGAATCCTCGATATGGAAATCGGAGTCAACGACGAACAAATGAACGACTTGAATCGGAGCAATAAAATCCCCACTCATGCTGCCAAACCTCCGGAAATCATCTCGAGATTCACATGCGAGGACGGACGCTCGTTCCTAAAAGACCATTGCTCTCGCACGAAATTGTTGGATGAAAGAAACGGTAGCTCTTTAGAATAGCTAACGGTAACCTTAGGAACGATATTGATACCCAAAGCAAGCTCGAACCTAGCGATCGTCTTCAGCGTCATATTGGGCTGAGAATTCAACAGCTTCGAAAGCGACTGAAGGCTCACGCCCATACGCTTTGCCAAATCGCTTTTGCTTAAACCCAGACGCTTCATCTCGCGATGAACAATAAACTCGATATCTAGCGCGTGTTCATAAGCGCGTGTTTCGCTGGTTTCTGTATCGGCGTAAAAATCAGATAAATCTACTTTATTCATTGTGTTCTCCGTTTCGAAAGCCGGTACCGTCAAGATTCTTTCGCAAATTGATCGAGGCGGCCT
>JAQDWB010000001.1 GCA_027673765.1 Coriobacteriaceae bacterium AM113-163 | reverse complement strand
AGAGCATTTCCCAGTTGACAAAACTATAGGAACACCCCCCAGCCAGGTGCCAAACGTCTCGATCTGTACCAGTAAGACGTTCTCCAGTCCCCTAAACGTTACAGATTTAGACAAACCAGCGGCGCCCAAGCATTCGTCTCGATCTGTAACAGATAGACTGGTTTTTGTCCCCAAACGTTACAGATCGAGACAAAAGGGCAGAAGGCAAGGCAGGCGACAACCGCCCATCCTCTACCCCCATTCCTGTTCGTAGATGTTGAGGGACTTTACGTACCGCCCCTGGGCGCCCATGATGTCGCGGACCAGACGCAAGAAGAAGCTGATGCACGAGGTGTCAAAGCCGTCCTGCAGATCCTCGGGATGCACCGCACCCGGTCCGTCGACCGCCGTGTCGTTCAGGCGCGCGATGTCATACAGGTAGAGCTGTCCCGCCGTAAGCCAGACATCGTCGACGCAGGCGAGGCGCACCGCAATCGCGCCGTCGTTCCAATGCTCCTTCTGCACGATATGCGGGTCGTAGACATCAAAGCGATGATCGGTGCGCGTGTCCTTCAGCACGACCATGCCGGACGCAGGATTCTTGTCCAAAATGCCAAAGCGCGAGAAATACTGCGTGTCGCGTACCTGCTCGAGCCGCTTGAGCGAGGCAGGCGAAAGCGATGCCGGCGGCTCGTCAACATATAGCTCGAGCAGCGTTTTGCCATGGCGATAGGGGCGCTCAAACAGCAGCCAATCGGTAAACGCCATGTTGTAGGCCATGATTTCGTTTTGAGAAGGCCCCTCGCAATAGCTGAGCCACGGGTCGACAATGACCTCGAACTGTTCGCGTGCCGGCTCCAGGAATTGAAACTTCCGCAGCATCCAAAAGTGAGCCATGTCGGCAATATCGTTGCCGACGGCTTCAGCCAGCTCTGCTCGGTCAAAAGCGTGGTCAGTCATGGCATCCTCCTCAAACTGATGGACCTCAATTTGAGCTTACGAGGAGGGTGGGCAGCCACGACCAGCGCGGGCAAAATAGGCCTCCGGCTGCAAACCAGATGCTGACCAAACACTTGACGAAAAGCTTGACCGAAAATGCGCACCGCAACAAAACCGCAGGCAAACATAGACGGCCAACCCGCCCTTTTGAGCCAGATGCCCGCAGCCACCACAGAAACAACAGGTGACCACAGCCCAAGAAGTCGACAAATGAACACCCGCACGTCGACAAACGAGCAAACTGCTCGCAAATCCGCAAGGAGCGTCCCCGAATGCCGGCACAAAAGGAACGTCCCTAACTGTCGGCACTTAGGGACGTTCCTTTTGTGCCGGCAGTTAGGGACAGCCCTTGCCGATTCGATTGTTGAATATCTCCGTGACTACTTTACAGTTCCAGTGCCTCGGCAACCTCGGCAGCGCAGGCGAGGGCATCGGCCATGGCACTCACCACGAGCGAGCTGCCGTTGCGGGCGTCGCCGGCCACATACACCGGCGTGGCATCCGCAGCAACGCCATCCACGCGGGCCGCGAGGTGCGAGCCCTCGGTAGCCATCACCGGCAGCGGACGACCAGCGGTGGCAACAGGCACGCTCACCACATCGAACACGCCATGCTCGGGACCCGTAAAGCCACAGGCGATGAGCACCAGCTGCGCCGGCACCTCGTGCTCGGAGCCCGCAATGCGTTCGGGCTTGCCGGCCGACCAATCTAGATCGACTACGCGCAGACCCGCGGCCGCGCCCTTCTTGTCCAGCAACACCTCGAGGGTATCCACACCCCAGGCGCGCATCTCGCCACCCATGGCGGCAATGGCCTCTTGCTGGCCATAGTCGGTCTTCTTCACATTGGGCCACTGCGGCCAGGGGTTGCTCGCCGTACGCTTATCGGGCGCCGCCGGCAAGAACTCAAACTGACGCACGCTGCGCGCGCCCTGACGTACGGCGGTACCCACGCAGTCGTTGCCCGTATCGCCACCGCCAATGACCACAACGTCCAGGCCGCGCGCGTCAATAGCGGGCTCGCCGCCGTCGAGTACCGACACAGTCGAAGCCGTCAGGTAATCCACGGCATACACCACGCCCGGGGCATCCACATTCGTAGCCGAAAGACCGCGGGGCGCACGAGCACCAGCAGCCACCACAACGGCGTCAAAGCCATTGAGCTTGGCTGCCACCGCAGGGTCCGTCACATCGGCGCTCAGCTCAAAGACGATACCCAGCTCGCGCATGAGCGCCACGCGACGCTCGACCACGGACTTCTCGAGCTTCATGTTGGGAATGCCGTACATGAGCAGGCCGCCCGGGCGGTCGTCACGCTCAAACACCGTCACGCGGGCACCGCGACGCGCGAGCTCCCACGCAGCCACCAGGCCAGCCGGGCCAGAACCAACCACGGCGACCGAGGGCGCGTCCTCCCCCGCCGGCTCAAAGCGACGCGGACCGCCATTTGCCCATTCGTGGTCGCTGATCGCACGTTCGTTGTCATGGATCGTCGTGGGCTGGCCATCGACCGAACCCAGGTTGCACGCGGCCTCGCACAGCGCCGGGCACACACGACTCGTGAACTCGGGCATGGGCGAGGTGAGCGACAGACGCTCGGCAGCCTCGTCCCAGCGGCCGCGGTACACCAGCTCATTCCACTCGGGAATCAGGTTGTGCAGCGGGCAGCCACTCGGGCGTGCCTTGCCAAAGCTCGCGCCCATCTGGCAAAACGCCACGCCGCACATCATGCAGCGGCTCGCCTGGGCGCGACGTGCATCGTCATCGAGTTCCACGTACAGCGGATCAAAATCATGGCTGCGCTCCTCCACGGGACGCAGCTCGTGGGTCACGCGATCGATATCAAGAAAAGCACCGGGCTTACCCATGGCACTTACGCCTCCTTCTTGGTCGAAGCAACAGAGCTGGCAGCCACGGACGCAGCGCCCGTGACATCGAAGCGAGCGACATCCGCGGCGCTCGCGCGGCCGGTCACGATGTCAAACGCCAGCTCCTCGGCCTGCGCATGCGTCTTGCCCACGGCCTCGCCCGCGGCGACAATCGCCAGCACGCGTTCGTACTCGGTCGGAATGACCTTCACAAAGTGCTTGCTCATCGTCTCAAAGCTGTAGAGCAGCTTAATGCCGCGCGGGCTCTGCGTCGCATCCACGTGCTCCTGGATGAGTGCGCGAATCTGCGCCAGCTCGCCGGCCGTCGGGGCCTTGAGCTCAACGCTCTCGTGGTTCACACGGGCATCGAGCGTGCCGTACTGGTCAAAGACATAGGCCACGCCACCTGTCATGCCGGCGGCGAAGTTCTGCCCGACCTCGCCCAGGATGAGCGCCAGACCGCCCGTCATGTACTCGCAGCCATGGTTGCCGCAGCCCTCGACCACCACGGTGGCACCGGAGTTGCGTACGCCAAAGCGCTGGCCGGCCAGGCCGTTAATGAAGCCGCGGCCGCTCGTGGCACCAAAGAACGCAACGTTGCCCACGATGATGTTCTCGTCGAACTTGTAGGTCGCATGCGGGTTGGGGCGCACCGACACCTCGCCGCCCGAAAGGCCCTTGCCAAAGTAATCGTTGGCGTCGCCGCACACGTTGAGCGTAATGCCACGCGGCAGGAAGGCACCAAAGCTCTGACCAGCCGAACCATCGCAATCGATGGTGATGGAGCCGGCGGGCAAGCCCTCGGGATGCGCCTTGGTCACCGCGTTGCCCAGGATGGTGCCCACGCAACGGTTGACGTTGGCGATATCGGCGCGGAAGCGAATCGGGCGCAGGTGCGCGCGGGCGTCGGCCGTGTAGGGCACAAACAGCGTGGAATCGAGCGTCTTGTCGAGCTCGCTGTCCGCGGCCATCTGGGGCAGGAAGTGACGGCCGTCGGCACCCGGGATGTGGGCACCGAACTCGCAGGTCGCGCTTGCCAGCACGGGCGTCAGATCGAGCAGGTTAGCCTTGCGGTTGCCCGGGACCTCGATCTGGCGCAAGCACTCGGGATGGCCGACCATCTCGTCGACGGTGCGGAAGCCCAGGCTCGACATGACCTCGCGCAGTTGCTCGGCAACAAAGAGCATAAAGTGCTCGACGTGCTCGGGCTTGCCGCGGAAGCCGCGACGCAAGCGGCAGTTTTGCGTGGCGATGCCGGCGGGGCAGGTATCCTGCTGGCAGTCGCGCTGCATGAGGCAGCCCATCGAGATGAGCGGCATGGTCGCAAAGCCAAACTCCTCGGCGCCCAGCAGGCAGGCAACGGCGACATCGGTACCGTCCATGAGCTTGCCGTCGGCCTCGAGCACCACGCGCGAGCGCAGGCCGTTTTGCAGCAGCGTCTGTTGAGCCTCGGCAAGGCCAAGCTCCAGCGGCAGACCGGCGTGCCAGATCGAATCGCGCGCCGCGGCACCCGAGCCGCCATTGTGGCCGCTGATCAAGATCTTGTCGGCAGCGCCCTTGGCCACACCGGTTGCGATGGTGCCGACGCCGGCCTCGCTGACCAGCTTGACCGACACGCGCGCGCCGGGGTTGGCATTCTTAAGGTCAAAGATCAGCTCTGCCAGGTCCTCGATGGAGTAGATGTCGTGGTGCGGCGGAGGCGAGATCAGGCCGATGCCGGGCGTGGACTGACGGACCTCGGCAATCCAGGGGTAGACCTTCTTGCCGGGCAGGTGGCCACCCTCGCCGGGCTTGGCGCCCTGGGCCATCTTGATCTGAATCTCGAAGGCGCTGCACAGGTAGCGGCTCGTCACGCCAAAGCGCGCACTTGCCACCTGCTTGATCGCGGAGTTCTTGGAATCACCGCTAGCCAGCGGGGTCTCGCGACGCGGATCCTCACCGCCCTCGCCCGAGTTGGAACGGCCGTGCAGGCGGTTCATGGCGATGGCCATGCACTCGTGTGCTTCCTTGCTGATGGAGCCGTACGACATGGCGCCGGTGTTAAAGCGGCGGACGATGTTGAGCGCGGGCTCGACCTCGTCGAGCGAAACCGGCGTGCGGCCGCTGGCATCAAAGTCGAGCAAGTCGCGCAGACGCACGGCACGGCCGGTGCGGTGCAGGCGGGCGCTGTACTCCTTAAAGGTGTCGTAGCTGTCCTCACGGCAGGCGGTCTGCAGCAGGTAGACAGTCTGAGGGTCGATCAGGTGATCCTCGCCACCGAGCGGGCGCCACTTGGTCAGACCCAGCGTGGGCAGCTGATCGGGAGCCGGGCTCTTAAGGATAGCGAGCGCGGCGTCGTAGCGCTCGTTTTGCTCGCGCTCAACGTCCTCGACACCCATACCGCCCACACGGCTCACCGTGCCGACGAAGTACGCGTTGACGAACTCCGGCGTAAAGCCCACAGCCTCAAAGATCTGCGCCGAATGGTAGCTCTGCACCGTGGAGATGCCCATCTTGGACATGATGGAGACGATGCCGGCGGTCGCAGCCTTGTTGTAGTTGGCGATGCCCTGCTCGGCCGTCACGTCCAGGTCGCCGTGTGTCGCCAGATCGCGGATGCAGACATGTGCGTTGTACGGATAGATGCCGCTCGCGGAGTAGCCCACCAGTGCCGCAAAGTCGTGCGGAGACACGGCGTCACCGCACTCCACCACGATATCGGCAAAGGTGCGCACGCCAGCACGGATCAGGTGGTTGTGCACGCAGCCCACGGCGAGCAGCGACGGCACGGGCACCTCGCCCGCAGCGGCACGGTCGCTCAGCACCACGATGTTCACGCCATCGCGAACCGCAGCCTCGACGTCTTCGGCAAGCTGCTTGAGCGCAGCCTGCAGCGCGCCCTCACCCGCGTCGCGGCGGTACACGGCACGGAACCGGCGGGTCTTAAAGCCCACGCGGTCGATGGCACAGATATGTTCGAACTCTTCCTCGTTGAGCAACGGGCGCTCCAAGCGCACCAGCTGACAGGCCGTACGGGAATCCTCAAGCAGGTTGCCGTGGTTGCCCAGGTAGAGCGTGGTCGAAGTTACCATATGCTCGCGCAGGGCATCGATCGGAGGATTCGTGACCTGGGCGAACAGCTGATAGAAGTAGTCAAAGAACGAACGCGTCTTCTTGGACAGGCAGGCCAACGGCGCATCGATACCCATCGAGGCGAGCGGGGCCTTGCCCTGCTGGGCCATGGGGCGCACGACCTCGTCAACATCATCCCAGTGATAGCCGAGCTTGGCCATGCGCACGGCGGCGGGCACCTCGGCATCCTCGGCGGGCGCGGGCGCGGCGGGCTCATCGAGCGCGTCGACGGTCAGTGTCTCCTCGGCAATCCAGTCGCGGTAGGGCTTCTCCTTGGCATAGCGGGCGCGCAGCTCGTCGTTGTAGATCACGCGGCCGCGGGCAAAATCGACCTCGAGCATCTGGCCCGGTCCCAGGCAGCCGCTCGTCAGGATGTTCTCGGGGCTCACCTCGATGGTGCCCACCTCGCTTGCCAGCATAAAGCGGCCATCGCGCGTCACGTAGTAGCGGGCGGGGCGCAAGCCGTTGCGGTCGAGGGCGGCGCCCAGCGTGCGACCGTCGGTAAAGGCGATGGCCGCCGGGCCGTCCCAGGGCTCCATGAGCATGGACTGGTAAGCGTCGTAGGCGCGGCGCTCCTCACTCAGGCTATCGTTGTGGTCCCACGGCTCGGGCAGCAACATGGACGCGGCACGCGTGAGCGGGCGACCGTTCATGACCAAGAATTCGAGCACGTTGTCCAGAATCGCGGAGTCGGAACCCTCGCGGTTGATGATGGGCATCACGCGCTCAAGATCGTGCTGCAGCACGGGGCTGTACAGGTTGGGTTCGCGGGCGCGAATCCAGTTGACGTTGCCCTTGAGGGTGTTGATCTCGCCGTTATGGATGATAAAGCGGTTGGGGTGCGCACGCTCCCAGCTGGGCGTGGTGTTGGTGGAGTAGCGCGAGTGGACGAGCGCCACGGCCGTTTTGACGGCGGCGTCGTTGAGGTCGATGAAGAAGCGGCGCATCTGCGTGGCGACCAGCATGCCCTTGTACACGATGGTGCGCGAGCTCATGGAGCACACGTAGAAGATCTTGTCTCGCAGGGCAAACTCGGCATCGGCCTTCTTTTCGATGGTGCGGCGGCACACGTACAGGCGACGCTCAAAGGCATCGCCGGCGGGCGTGTCGTCCGGACGGCCCAGGAAGGCCTGCAGGATAGTGGGCATGCAGGCGCGGGCCGTCTCGCCCAGGTCGTGCGGGTCGACGGGCACCTCGCGCCAAAAGAGCAGCGGCACGCCGGCCTCGGCACAGCCCTCCTCAAACACGCGGCGGGCATCCTCTACGCCCTTGTCGTCCTGCGGGAAGAACAGCATGGCCACGCCATAGTCGCCCTCTGCCGGCAGAATCTGACCGCACTTTTGAGCCTCTTTACGGAAAAAGTGATGCGGAACCTGGAACAGGATGCCAGCGCCATCGCCGGTATTCTTCTCGAGTCCCGTGCCGCCGCGGTGCTCCAAGTTGACCAGAATGGACAGTGCGTCGTCCAGAATCTGGTGATGGCGCTCACCGTTGATATCGGCAAGCGCGCCGATGCCACATGCATCGTGGTCGAATTCGGGGCGATAAAGGCCCTGCTGCTGAGCGGAATCTGCCTGCATCGCGATCCTCCCCTAGATATTTAGACAGTCAGTTAAATAGGCATAGTAGGAGCATCGTCGGCCCGTTGTGTTTCCCACCCGTTTCGAAACAATCGCGTAACGCACGCCCTACGAGTGGACACCGCCGACCTCAAGGGCGACAACATAGGCCCCAAGTTCGGCCTGTTAGCTCACCACTTCAAACATCTCAATCTGTAACAGGAAGGCCCAATTACGACGACTAACTGTTACAGATTGAGATGTTTTTGAGAGACGGTTCCGAATGTCTCAATCTGTAACACGAAGGGCCGGCTTTGGCGGTCAGCTGTTACAGATCGAGATTTTCCATAGGACCATTTCTTCCTGTCTCGATCTGTAACACCTAGGCCCAATTTCCATCCCTAGTTGTTACAGATCGAGACATTTCGGCAGCCCCCTTTCACCATCCCATTCAAATACAACAATTTTGTTAGTCTTGGTTAACTTTTAAGCTTAAAACGGGTATCCTTTGCGGCGTCAAGCAAACGGCACGCACACCGTGCCAGATCAAGGAGGCCCCTATGGCGCACCAAGCAGACCAGCAGACGATGCAACTCGTCCTTATCCGTCACGGAGAGTCCGAGTGGAACAAGCTCAACCTGTTCACCGGCTGGACCGATGTCGAGCTCACCGACACGGGCCGCGAAGAGGCGGCGGCAGGCGGCCGCGCCCTCAAAGAAGCCGGTTTCGACTTTGACGTCTGCTACACTTCGCGCCTCAAGCGCGCAATCCACACCCTCAACATCGTGCTCGGCCAAATGGATCGCGAGTGGCTACCCGTCATCAAATCCTGGAAGCTCAACGAGCGCCACTACGGTGCGTTGCAGGGTCTCAACAAGGCCGATGCCGCCGCGGAGCACGGCGACGAACAGGTGCTCATCTGGCGCCGCTCCTTCGATGTCTGCCCGCCGGCACTCGAGCCGGACGACGCGCGCGACCCCCACACCCAGGAGCAATACCGCGACGTCGCGCCCGATCAGCTGCCCTATACCGAGTGCCTCAAGGACACGATCGCCCGCGCCTGGCCCTATTTCGAAGACGAGATTCGCCCCCAGATGCTCGCCGGCAAGCGCGCACTCATCGCCGCGCACGGCAACTCCCTGCGCTCACTCGTCATGAAGCTCGAGCACCTCACGCCCGAGGAGATCCTCAAGGTCAACATCCCCACTGGCGTGCCGCTCGTCTACACCTTCGATACCGATTTCAATGTCCTCGACAAGCGCTACATCGGTGACCCGGCGACCATCGCCGCCAAGATCGACGCCGTGGCCAATCAGGGCAAAGCGCACAAGTAGCCCCAACCCAAATCCGACGCGTGGCGCCGCACGACCCAGATGCGACGTCACGCCGCCCATACACAGGAGCGCACCATGCTCAACCATCTCAAACAACACTTTGGCTCCCGACGCACCGGTGGTCACGGAGGCCTAGACATTGCGCGGCATATCGGCCCCGGGCTGCTCGTGACCGTCGGCTTTATCGACCCGGGCAACTGGGCCTCCAATATGGCCGCGGGCTCGCAGTTTGGCTACGCGCTGCTGTGGATCGTCACGCTGTCCACGATTATGCTCATCGTGCTGCAGCACAACGCGGCGCACCTGGGTATCGCCACGGGCGCCTGCCTTGCCGAGGCCACGACACGTTACCTCCCCCGCTTCGTCGGGCGTACGGTGCTCGCCAGTGCCTATCTCGCGACCATCGCCACCGCCATGGCCGAAGTCCTGGGCGGCGCGATTGCCCTTCAAATGCTCTTTGGGCTGCCCGTGCGCGCGGGCTGCGTCATCGTGGCGGCAGTATCGATGGCGATGCTCATGACGAGCTCCTACAAGCGCGCCGAACGCTGGATCATCGCCTTCGTGGGTGTGGTGGGACTCTCGTTTTTAGCAGAGCTCGCGCTGGTCAAAGTCGACTGGCCGCAAGCAACCGCAAGCTGGATCATCCCCAGCATGCCTGCCGACTCGGCAACGATTATCGTGAGTGTCCTGGGTGCGGTCGTTATGCCACACAACCTTTTTCTGCACTCCGAGGTCATCCAATCCATGCACTTCGAAGGCCAAGGCGAGCAAGTTATCGAAGAACGTCTGCACTACGAGCTCTT
The DNA here is from genome assembly GCA_027673765.1 of Coriobacteriaceae bacterium AM113-163. GTDB lineage: Bacteria > Actinomycetota > Coriobacteriia > Coriobacteriales > Coriobacteriaceae > Collinsella. The sequence continues at coordinate 221,160 of JAQDWB010000001.1, read as the reverse complement.
CGACACGCTCTTTTCGATGGGCGTGGGCTGGGCAATCAACTCGGCCATGGTCATCCTGGCCGCAACGACCTTCTTTGCGCACGGCATGGTCGTAGACGACCTCGCCGTCGCAGCGGCCACGCTCTCCCCCATCTTGGGCCCGGCGAGCTCGACCATCTTTGCGGTAGCGCTGCTGTTCGCGGGACTATCGAGTAGTGTGACGGCGGGTATGGCGGCGGGCACCATCACCGCGGGCATGTTCGACGAGGAATACGACATACACGACCGACATTCCTCGATCGGGGTGGCGGCCTGTTTCGTCGGCGCAGTGACGGCGTGCCTGGTCGTCCCAAATCCTTTTGAAGGTCTCATCTGGAGTCAGGCACTGTTGTCGCTTCAGCTGCCGATTACGGTCTTTGTGCTCATACGGCTCACCAGTTCACCCCGCGTCATGGGCAAATACGCCAACTCGCGCCCACTCAACGCGCTGCTTGTAGGGATCGGTGCCATCGTGACGATTCTAGATGTCGTGTTGTTGACAGGGATGTAATGGGACGGGGCACCTACCCAGGCAAACGTCTCGATCTGTAACAGGAAGACCCGTTTCGAGCCGTTAGATGTTACAGATCGAGATCATTCCGAGGGACAGCTCCGTTTGTCTCAATCTGTAACAAGTGGACCCAATTTCCACCGTTAGATGTTACAGATTGAGACAAAAAGTCGGCCGGACTCACAACAGACAGGATCGGCCAACAGCAACCGTGATCCCTTAGGGGCGGAGGAAAAGGGCCCCGGCCGAGAATTCGACCGGGGTCCTTGGACAGAGCTATGTGTTGCCGTGAGCCGCGTGCCGACGAGCTACTCCTCGACGAGCTCAAACTGATCGGGACCGACGCCGCACACCGGGCACACATAATCCTCGGGCAGCTCGGGCGTATCGACCTCAACCTCGTAACCGCAAACGACGCACACGAACTTATACGTCTTCTTCTCCTCAGCCATGATGTTCTCCTCTCAAACGCGACTGGTGATGTACTTCATTTATCAGTATAGATTCTCAATAATATAATGCAAGTATTTTTAAAACATTTCTAGCCTTGATACGAGGACGCCTTCGGAGGCGTCTTGCCCTTCAGGACCTTATGGTAGTAATCGTAGGTGAGCGGCGTCTCGTCACTCAAGCGCTCGGCATCCTCGACCTCGCCGATAAACAGTAGATGCGTGCCAACATCCACAGTGTCGATCAAATGGCAGCTAAACAGGGCCGCCGCGTGCTCGGGCACATAGGGCATGCCCAGAGCCGTCTCGCGGGTCTCGTATTTGGCAAACTTGTCATAATCGCTGCTAGTGCGGAACCCAAAGTTACCGATGTAGAGCATATCGGCGGTCTGATCGATCACGGTCAGCGCGAACGCTTTGGCCGAAGCGATGACGCCCGAGGTGACGTTGTCCTTGTTCACGGCAACCGAAATGCGCGGCGGCATGGACGTCACCTGCACCGCAGTGTTGATGACGCAGCCGGCGCGCAGCCCGTCTGCCGCGGCGCTCACCACGTACAGACCGCTCGGCATGGTAAAGAACGCAGTTTTGTCCATAACAATCACTCCCCTAACCCGGGTTGGAACCTCATGGATGTATGTACCCACAAAAAAGGCGGCGCCCACAACGGACACCACCTTTGAGACATATGTGTCAAAACAGTATAAGCAAGATGAGACGCCCGCAGTTGCGGTGAAATAAGGACTGAATAGCCCCTCAAACAGGCAAAACAGTCCGTATTCCACCGCAACTTATGAAGGACGGTCAGCGGTTGCGTTCCTTGAGGGCGCGGTCGATCTCGCGCTGGACATCGCGCTTGGCCATATCCTCGCGCTTGTCGTAAAGCTTCTTGCCGCGGCCTAGGCCCAGCAGCAGCTTTACGCGGCCGTCGGTATTAAAGTAGAGCTCCAGCGGCACCAGCGCATAGCCGCGGTTGCGAAGTTTGCCGTCAAGAAAGTCGATCTCCTTGCGGTGCAGCAGCAGACGGCGCCGACGGTCGGGATCGCGATTCCACACGCCACCATGGCTATAAGGGTGGATATGCAGGCCGACGAGCCAGCACTCCCCACCACGAATCAGTGCGAAGGTATCGGTAATCTGGCACGCGCGCTCGCGAATCGACTTGACCTCGGTACCGCTCAGCTCAATACCGCACTCAAACGTCTCATCGATAAAGTACTCGTGATGTGCCGAGCGATTCTTGGAAATGAGCTTGCGCTCGCGCTTACTGGGCATCGCCGGCCTCCTTGGCGCCATCGGCGTTTGAGCCCGCAGCCTCGCGCTTTGCCCTGCGCTCGGCATTAAGCTCGGCATCGCTCTCGCGCACCAGTTTGATAATCGCCGCGCAGGCCTCCTCGCCCACCAAATCGCGAGCACACACCGTCAGGCGCGTAGCCTCCTGCTTGTCGCCGTCGCTTGCAGCATCGGTCGCACACATGATCAGGCAGATGGCAATCTCGGCCGAAGGCGAGGTCGGCACGCCCTGCAGGGCGAGCTCACCCATCACATGGTCGTCACTCTCGTCCGCGGCATCCGGATAGGTGGTATGGATCTTGTTGAGCAGGCGCGTCGTATGCGCATCGTTGGGCGCCAGGCGCAGCGCCAGACGCGCGCAGCCCACGGCAGCCGAAATGTTCTCGGTCTCGGGCTCCAAGAAGTACTGACCCAAGTTGGTGTAGGCGCGTGCGGCGCACTTACCGTCGCTCGCGCGCTCCAGCACCGAGAACGAGAGCGATGCCCACTCCTGCTTGTCCTCGAGCGCGCGGAACAGCTCGGCCAAGTCCAAGCGATAGTTGCAGTTCATGGGATCCCAACGCACGGCCTGCATCAGGGCATTCCGAGCACTCACATAATCCTGCTGGCGAATGTAGGCAAACGCCATGTCGGAGTACAGGCGGTCAAAGGGAACCTCGACCTGCACCAGCTCGCGCGGATCCTTCTCCACACGGCGATAGGCCAGGCGCTCAAACTTGCTGTCGAAGCTAAAGTACTGGCGCTTCTCCTCCGTCTTGCACTCAGCGTCGATATACTCCTCGGCGAGCTCCACCAGACGCTCAAGCAGCGGCGTCGCCGTAGCCAGGTCGCCCTGCGCCAGATAGTTCTCGGCATACGTGATGTCTTCCAAGCTGATAGGCAGGTCCATGACAACTCCTCGGTCCGGGCGGCAGACTCAACGCGCGCCTTAAATATCGGTCAATACACAAAACCCGGGTCTCTTACGAGGCCCGGGCGTTCAATTTTGGTAGCCCGTACCAGATTCGAACTGGTGATCTCCGCCTTGAGAGGGCGGCGTCCTAAACCGCTAGACGAACGGGCCATATGTAGCAAATGCAATGGCTGGGATGGAGGGAGTCGAACCCCCATTGACGGAACCAGAATCCGCTGTCCTGCCATTAGACGACATCCCAATGACTGCATCGCTGCGCTCGGCTGTGCCTTTGCGCAAGAAAGAAATATACGGGAAGTCCGGCCGTGACGCAAGCCCCAATTTTGACTTTTTTGAAATTCAGTCAAATACGGCCAACACGTGAAGGACCTGTGAAGCGCCAGCGACACGTACGGCGCCAAAGCCCGTAAAACATCCCGCATCTACCGCTGGTAGATTACAACAATGCAGCACTCACGGCTGATGGCACAATCGAACCGTCATCATTGCACGGATATCGAGGCGCCATGGACGAAGAGCTTGATTACCTATGGGAGACCCTGGGCCTCGAGATCACTGCTGACCTTTGGCCCGAACGGGACAAAATCCATCCCACTCTGCGCCCCGCCATCACGGTGATGCAGGCAAAATACCGCCGTGCATCCTTTTTGATCATGCGGATGTCATGGCACGCGGGACTCCCCGACCTTAAGCGAATCCAGGCAAGCCTCGTCGAGCTGTCCGGTATGCCGACTGTCATATCCGAGGCGCACCTGGAGCAGCGACAGCGCGAGCGACTGCAACAGCAGCGGATTCCCTTTATCTGCCCCGGTGTTCAGGCATATCTGCCCTTTATGGACGAGGAGTACTGGAGCGGCAAGCCCAACAAGCACGTAAAGGTCTACAATCCGCACGAATGGGCACAGCTAGAGGATTGAGCCGAGCGAGCCCGCCGATGGAAAACACGTCCCACCCTGAGCACTCAAAACGGGTCGCGCTTTCCGCAGCCGCTACAGCAACGCCTCGGCCCAAGCCGATTCCCTAAAGCCGGGAATCGCAAAGTCGTCGCCCACCAGCAGTGGGCGCTTAACCAGCATGCCGTCGGTCGCCAGCAGCTCGTAGCACTCCCGATCCGTCATGCCCGCATCTAGACGCGCCTTCAGGCCCAGCTCTCGATATTTCATGCCCGACGAATTAAAGAAGCGCCGCACCGGCAGTCCCGAACGAGCAATCCAGGTCGCAAGCTCATCAGCCGTGGGATTGTCCAAAACGATATCGCGGTCGATATACTCTACCCCGTGTTCGTCCAGCCATGCCTTGGCCTTCTTACAGGTCGAGCACTTGGGATATTCAACAAACAGTACGGTCATGGGAATCCTCCGAATATAGATCGGCCAACGCAGGCACACGCCACACGAGGCGCCTTCGTATGATGGGCCAATTGTAGCCCACGGGTCACACGCTAAACGAACCGTACCCCGAATCCGCGTTTGATGAACGGCAGCAGCTCCATTGCCTCGGGCGTGATATGGCCCGCAACGTTCATGCGCCCGTCACCGGGAAGATCGACCCGCGCAATCTCAAGCTCGCCTTCGTAGCGCCCATATCCGCTATTGCTCACAGCGATCGACCCCGCCTTTCGCGGCAGGCCGGCTCCGGCATCCGTCGGCACGGAATCCGGCTTATGCGTCGTACGTGACTCCTGAGACCTAAAGATGAGGACACTCGAGTCGGGCCGGTCGTGATGAATCTGCCCGCGCACATAGGCATAACCGGGCTCAAGCTCGCATTGCAGGTCCACGTATCCGGCGGAAACTTGAGCAAACTGCGCCCAGCCCGCATCGGAAAGATCGGGGTCGCCGACCAACACAATGTCGCAATCGGCGCCATGTGCAAGCTCAAGCATATTGAGGGCAACCTTTGACGCGCGACCGCGCTGCGTCTCGACCGTCGGCAGTCCCTCGAATACCGGCCCGCGAACGTTGGCATCGCCCGGCACAAAAGCCATGATTTCGAATCCAAGCGCCGCAAGACGAAGATTCACCCGAGCAATGTCCTCCAGAGCTAAACCGGTATAAGGCTTGGGGTAAAAATTGTGGCAGGCGGCAAAACGAGTCACATCGGCACCGGCCTCACGCCACGATGCGATTTCATCAGAACTCACCGTCGATGCATTGACCACTATGCGAAATACACCGGACAGCTCCGCGACCCGCTGGGCGCTAAAGCCATAGTCCAAACGAAGGTATTCCAACCCCAGATCGCGCAGGTCCTCGATGCGCTCAAGCCCGAGCAAATCGCACGTGCGAGGCCCCACATCGGCAATGAGCGCAATGCCGCGGGCGGAGAGCAGCGACAGCACATGACGGACCTTATCGGCATACGCCGCTCCCCCATTCTCGGGAATATGCAGTGAGGTGAACGCGTAGCGCGCACCCGCCGCGGCACCACGCTCAATCGTCCGCTCAATATCCTGCAAAGGGCTGGAAAGATAAATCGAAATACCCGTTTTCACGCTACAACGCTCCTTTAAAAAAGGCCGGCGGAGCAGTTAGCCCCGCCGGCACAACCATAGCATCAAGAAATCTGCCGCGCGCCGCGAACCCCGAGCAACACGGCTCGCGATATCAAACTACTCGCCAAAGAACTCATTGATCTTCTGCTCGTCGACGCCAAAGAACCACGTCAGGACAAAGCCGGCGGCATAGGCAAGCAGCATAGCGGCAACGTAGCCGAGCTGCTGGCCAGGAACGACGATCAGCAGGCCAAACAAACCGGAAACGCCCTGAGAAACCGTGCCGATGTGAAGCAGCGCCGCGAGCGCGCCGCCAAATCCGGCACCCAGGCAGGCCGTCACAAACGGACGAACGAGCGGCAGCGTAACGGCATACATCAGAGGCTCGCCCACACCCAGGATTCCAACGGGAATGGACTCTGCGACGTACTTCTTGAGCTTGGCGTTCTTGGTCTTAAAGTACAGCGCCAAACCGGCACCGACCTGGCCGCCGCCAGCCATCATAAGGATGGGAAGCAGGTAATTGATACCCTTGGTAGCGCCGTCGGGATCGTTGAGCATAGCGTGGATCGGCGTGAGCGCCTGATGCAGGCCGACGGAAACCAGCGGCAAGAAGCCTGCCGACAGGATATAGCCGCCCAGGACGCCCAGCTTCTCGAAGATAAAGGTCAAAACGCTAAAGATGGCAGTCGTCAGCCATGCGCCAACCGGCTGGATGACGAGCATCAGAGCAAAGGCGCCGATGATGAGTACCAGCAGCGGGGACAAAAACGTGTCGAGTGCGTTGGGCATAACCTTGCGAATCTGACGCTCCATCCAGGCAAAAAATGCGCCAGCGATAAGAGCCGCGATCATGCCGCCCGCCGCGGGGTTGTACTGCGCATTGGTGAGCGGCAGCAGAATGGCAGTGGCAGGATCAGCCGCGCCAGGCGCAAGCAGGGGCATGGCACTGTTGGCGATACACATCATGCCGGCGATGCCGCCCAGCGCAGCGGAGCCGCCAAACTCACGTGCCGCGTTATAGCCCACCAAGATGGGCAGATAGGCAAACAGGGCCCAGCCCATGGAACGAATGCCCTGGTACCACCACTCGCCTGCAAGCGCGCCTGCCGTCGAGACGTTAATGACGTTGCAGATACCGTTGATGAGGCCAGCCGCAATGATGCCGGGAAGCAGGGCGACGAAGACATTGGAAATCTTCTTGAGGAAGGCCTGAACCGGCTTGGACTCGTACTTGGCCTTCTGCGCGGCCTTGTTTGTGGCCGCAGCGTCGACCACGCTCTCGTCAGCAACGCCTTTCGCAAGGCCGGTGAGCTTGGAGAACTCCTCGAGCACCTTATTAACCTTGCCCGGACCCAGCACGATCTGCATCGTGTCGTCCTCGACCAGGCCCATCACGCCGTCGAGTGCCTTAATGCCCTCCGTGTCGACGTTGCCCGTGTCTTTGACGGTCACGCGCAGGCGCGTCATGCACGCCGCGTTTGCCAGCACGTTGTCTTTACCGCCCAAAAGGTCCAGCAGCTTTTGAGCCAGCTCTTTGTTCGTCATAACTCCTCCTTGTATTGGGTATCTCGTCTGGATGTCATATCAGCTCACACCGCGCACCTATTGGGCATCGGCATTGCTCTTCTCATGGCCACTCACCGCAGCACGGACATGGCCTCTCGCTCGCTCAAGAGCTACCGCAGCCTGCTCGGCATCGCAGCCCAGCAGTACCGAGACAATAGCGGTTTTTACGTGGCCGCCGGCATCTGCAAGCGCCTGAATAGCGCGCTCGCGCGTGCAGCCGGTCGCCTCCATCACGATGTTCTGGCCGCGCACCACCAACTTCTCGTTCGTCTGCTGCACATCGACCATCAGGTTTTGGTATACCTTGCCGATCTTGACCATGGCACCGGTCGAAATCATGTTGAGAATGAGCTTTTGAACCGTTCCCGCCTTGAGCCTCGTTGAGCCGGTCAGCACCTCGGGACCGGGCACGGGTTCAATGGCAAGATCTGCGCTCTCCCCGATCTTCGACCCTTGGTTGCAGGCAATTGCAATGGTCTTGCACCCAGTTGCCTTGGCGTACACAAGGCCGCCCACCACATAGGGAGTACGACCGCTTGCCGCCAGGCCAACGACAAGATCCTTGTCCGAGAGTCCACGCTCCCGCAGGTCGCTCGCGCCAAGCTCCTCGCTGTCTTCGGCACCTTCGACAGCCTTGATAAACGCCGTCTCGCCTCCGGCAATGAGCCCGACAATCAGATCGGGTGACACGCCAAACGTGGGCGGACACTCCGAAGCGTCGAGTACACCCAGACGACCGCTGGTGCCTGCGCCCATGTAAAAGACGCGCCCGCCGCGCTCGAGTGCCTCAGCAGCCCAGTCGATTGCTGTGGCAACCTGGGGCAACACCTTCGTGACCGACTGGACGGCACGAAGATCCTCATCATTCATCGTCGTGACGATTTGCAGCGATGTCATCGTATCGAGGTCCATTGAACTTTGATTACGCTGTTCGGTCGTGAATTTTGTTAAATCGAGCATTTCATTCACCTCATCTTTCCTGTTTCTCGATGTAGTTTTGCTTAATGACATGCGTCGCCCGTTCGTAGTCGCTGGCAACGTAAGCAGCGTACAGGGCATCGACAACCATAAGCTGGGCCATACGCGAAGCCATGGCACCGCTGCGGACCAAGGGTTCACTCGCAGCGACGCCGAGCACGGCATCGGCCACGGTGGCAAGCTTGGATGATCCATCTACTTTGGTAACGGCCACAACGGGACAGTTGTGACGTTGAGCCTCGGCGGTGCAGCCCAGCACCTCTTGCGTCAAGCCCGAGTAGCTAAAGGCGATTGCCATATCGCCCTCATGCATGTTCTTGGCACACAAGAGCTGATCATGCCAGTCGTCGTACAGATGGCACTCCTTGTCGACACGCATGAGCTTTTGCGCCAGATCGTGCGCGACCAAACGAGAGGCACCGATACCGAACAGATTGACCGCACGTGCCCGCTTAAGATAGGCCGCACATCGCTCCAAGACGGTGTAATCGAGCGTTCGCGCCGTCGCTTCGATCGTGTGCACGTTGCTTTTCATCACCTTCCCCACGATACGTTCGACGCTGTCATCCATGGAGATGTCCTCGAGGGCAACGTCTTTCTTGTCACCCAAGAGCGCCAGCTCGGCAATCAGTTCGCGCTGGAACTCCTTGTAGCCCGCAAAACCCAAGCGCTTGCAAAAGCGCAAAATGCTCGAGGGCGAGGAGAACGTGGTATCGGCAAGACCGCGGACGGACAGCCCGACCACCTCGTGCGGATGAGCGCTTACATATGCGATGACATTGCGTTCCGCCGGGCTCGCGCTGAGCTCACGCTCGCGAAGCCGCAAAAGCAATCCGTTTGCCATCTCAAACACCTCCGTTGAGAAGAATTAAAGACCAACGAATGATTCGTACCGGATACAAACAGCTTTTACGGTACATTGTGCCGCATCGTGGCGCACAAAGGGCGAGCGTTCTACCGCTCGCCCCTCAAATCCGACCGCTCGGAAATACGCGCGACACAAAATAATTCAACAAGGTCGCATTATCAGAAACGGGTTTGTTACCGGCTAGCGCCTCGCATGGGCGCCGATCGGCCGAGTCGCAAACCCCTACCCCGCCTCGCGCATCCAGCGATCGAACGTCCCCACGCACACGCCCAGGCACTTTGCTGCCTGGCTGCGGGTAATATCGCCCGCCTCATAGCTATCGCGCACCAGCTCAAACTGAGGAGGGCACGGCTTGCGAGGTCGACCGAAACGGACCCCTCGCGCCCGCGCCGCTGCAATTCCCTCCGCCTGGCGCCGATGGATATTCTCGCGCTCCACCTGCGCCACGTAGCTCAGCAGTTGCAGCACAATATCGGCAATCAGGGTATTGGTCACATCCGGCGCGCCGCTGGCCCTGGCGCGCGTGTCAAGCAATGGCATGTCCAACACCACAATGGCAACCCCGAGCTCCTTGGTAATGCGTCGCCATTCCTCAAGAATCTCGGAGTAATTACGGCCAAGCCGGTCGATAGAAAGCACCACCAGCACGTCCCCGTCTCCCAGGATGTGCAGCAGCTCGCGATACCGCGGGCGATCGAAGTCCTTGCCGCTCGCATGGTCGGCATAAATATTCGCCGAGCCCACGCCATAGGCGCCCAGCGCATCCAGCTGCCGATTCAGATTCTGATCGCGCGAACTCACCCGCGCATAACCATACACCGTCGCCATCTCATCCCCGCTTTCTTGTAAACCTGCCAAAAAGGGACAGGTTTATTTTGGTAGGTTTTACCTCTCGAATAGCAGGTAAGCGGGCGGCCGAGCAGACGGCAAGGTAGCCATGATCCAAATGCGGAGGGCGGCCCCGAAAGACCGCCCTCCGCTCTCCCGCCATGAGTCGAGATTTGGCTAATGGATAAGCTTAAAGTCCAAGTGCCCACGCGTGGTATTGACGCGCGAGACCTCGATAATCACGCGCTGACCCAGTTCATAGCGAGTCCCCGTGTCGGCACCTGTGAGCGTGAGCGCATCCTCGTCGAACTCGAACCACTCGTTGCCCAGGCTCTTGATCGAAACCAAGCCTTCGACCTGCGTCAGGTCCAAGCGCACAAAGAGGCCCATGCTGCTGACCCATGAGACCGTTCCGGCATAGCGCTCGCCCAGGCGATCCTCATAGTACTGGGCAATCTTGATCTTTTGCGTCGCATGGCTAGCGGCATCTGCCGCGCGCTCGGCATCGCTGCATGCGCGGCAGATCTGCGGCAGAATGCGCGGCAGCGACTCGCGCCCCTTGCCGATCAGCCGCGGTGTACGGACCAGGGCGTCCTTGCCGCCGAGCTGCTCATAGGCCAACTGCAGTTTGAGCACGCGGTGCACCACCAGATCGGGGTAGCGACGGATGGGACTCGTAAAGTGACAGTAGCACGGCGCGGCGAGCGCAAAGTGGCCCTCGTTGCGCGGCTTGTACAGTGCGCGCTGCATGCTGCGCAGAAGCAGCGTGTTGACGAGCGGTGCGTTGGCCGTACCGGCGGCAGCATCAACTGCAGCCTGTAGCTCATCGGGACTCCCCAGGGCGATACCGGCAGCACGGCGATCGTCGATGATGCCTAGCTGCGCCAGCGCAACGGCGGCACCGTGCAGGCTATCGGGGCTCGGATCCTCATGCACGCGATAGCAGGCCTCGATATCACGGTCTGCCAGCCACTCTGCAACGCACTCGTTGGCGAGTAGCATGGCTTCCTCGATAAGCGACGTGGCACACGAACGCTCGCGCGCCACAATCTGCACGGGCACTCCGTCCTCATCCAATAGAGCGCGAATCTCGGCCGTGTCAAAATCGACTGAGCCGCGGGCACGACGAATACGACGGCGAAGTTCGGCGAGTTCGTTGGCGGCGACAAGGAAATCGCCGAGGTCGACGTTATAGCCGCGAGCAGTTTCCTCGCACGCAAGACCGCGCTCAAGCGCCTCCTCGCGCGAGGCCTCAGCAGCCGCAACATCCTCAGCGGCGCCTTCCAGCACCGAATACTCAACAGCGTCGGCACGCACCAGCAGCGCCTCGGCGCCGTCATAGTCCATACGCACACGCGAGCGAATCACGCTGGGGTACGGATCGTAATGCCGCACGCGACCCTGCGCATCGAGCTCAATGTCAACGGTAAACGCAAGACGGTCCTCGTCAGGGCGAAGCGAGCATAGGTCACAGGACAGGCGTTCGGGCAGCATGGGAAGCACGCGATCGGCCAGATACACCGATGTCGTACGATGGCGAGCCTCAAGATCGATATGCCCGTCCCAAGCCACATAGTGAGAAACGTCAGCGATATGCACACCCAGCTTGTAGCCACCCTCGGGCGTGCGCTCAAGCGAAATGGCATCGTCAAAGTCGCGCGCGTCGACCGGGTCGATCGTGATGACAAAGCGGTCGCGCAGATCGCGGCGGAGCGGGTCCTTAAGCGCCGCGGACACATCGAGCGAAAGTCCCTCGGCCTCGTCCAGCGCGGCCTCGGGATAGCTATCGGTATAGCCGTAACGCGCCATCACGTATTGAACGCCCAAATCGGGCGCGTCATCTCCGCCAATGCGGCGTTCGATCGTCACGGTGCCCGATTCCAGGCGCGTCGGGTAGGTCAAAATGCGCGCGACAACGGCATCACCCGGGTGGACGCCCAGACGATCCGCCGAGGTATCCTCGGGCAGAATGAAGAAGTCGGCCTTCAGGCGCGAATCGAGCGGCTCGATCACACCGAGCGGACCAGCGGTCTGGTACGTACCCACCACGCTTATGGCTGCGCGCTCAACCACGCCTTCGATCACGGCGCGCCGCTCACCGTGCGGGCTGTTCTTAATGCTCACGGCAACGGTATCGCCATCCATGATCTCGCGCTTACCGCGGCCCATGACCTTGTAGTCGCCGTTTTCGGTTACAACGTAGGCGCTATGCTCATGGAGCTGCACGCGCCCGGTCAGGCTCGGACGGCGTTCGCTGCGCACCGGCCCGCGCTTATTGCGAGCTCCACGCTTATGCTTGTTATTGCGCCCCATGGCGCCTCCTAACTATCGATTGCGAACTCCAAAGAGTCTACCCAAATGATCCGTTTTCCTGCCGTCCCCTAGGGATCAAAAAACGGGCCGCCCCGCAAGAGACGACCCGTTGGAAGGGATGAATTCCAGGCATGCCTACACGCGCAGGTAGCGGCGCATGGCGATGGCAGAACCAAAGAGACCGATAATCACGCCGACCAGAATCAGCGCAGCATAGGTCACCAGGTAGTACTGCATCGGCAGGGCAAACGACATCCAGCCGATGCTCTCCTGCAAACGCGGAATCATCAGATTGCGCAGCAGCTCCAGAACGCCGATGGAAAGCAGCGAGCCCAAAATGGCCTGCAGTACGCCCTCGGTGATAAACGGGCCGCGAATGAAGCCGTTGCTGGCGCCGACCAGACGCATAATCGCAATCTCACGACGACGCGCCGTGATGGACAGGCGAATCGTGTTGTTGATGAAGATGAATGCGATAAAGGTCAAAAGGCCAACGAGCACCACGGCGGCGATGCGGATGTAGTTGGTCACCTGGAACAGGCGGCTCACTTCCTCCTGGCCGTACAGCACGCTCGCGTTGACGTCGCCGTCATCCGCGATCTTCTGGAAGTCGGCGTTCTTCTTGAGCTTCTGGGCCGTGCTCTCGACCTTGGACGGATCGTCCATCTCAATTGCAAACGAAGCCGGCAGCGGGTTCTGGCCATCGAGCGCGCTCATGGTGGCGTCGGCGTTGCCCGACATCTTGCTCGTATACTCGGCCAGCGCGTCGTCCTTGTCCTTATAGGTCACGGACTTGACGTTATTCCACGTCTTAAGCTCGGCCTCAAAAGCCTGAACATCGGCCTGATCGGCGTCATCGCTAATGAACGCGTTGATGACAACCTGATCCTCGACGGTGCCGATCACGGAGTTCAGCATCGCGGAGCCCATGATGAACAGGCCGATGATAAACAGCGAAAGGAAGATCGTGATGACGGCGCCGAGCGAGGTAGTCCAGTTACGGAAGAAGTGACTGATTGCCTCTTTGAAGGAGTAGCCCACGTTAGTTGGTGCCATAGTTGCCGTAACCTCCCCTCTCCTGGTCGCGGATAACGTGGCCGCCCTCGAGGGCGATCACGCGACGGTGCATGCTATCGACCATCTCGCGGTCGTGCGTGGCGACGATCACGGTGGTGCCGGTGCGGTTAATACGCTCGAGCAGCTTCATGATGCCCAGCGAGATCGCCGGGTCGAGGTTACCCGTGGGCTCGTCGCAGATCAGCAGCGGCGGACGGTTGACCATAGCGCGGGCGACGGCGACGCGCTGCTGCTCGCCACCGGAAAGCTGGTCGGGCAGCGAGTCCATCTGATCGGCCAGACCGACCAGACGCAGCACCTCCGGCACCTGGCTGCGAATGACGCCCTTGGGCTTGCCGATGCACTGCAGGGCAAACGCCACGTTTTCGTAGGCGGTCTTTTGCGGCAGAAGCTTAAAGTCCTGGAACACGGCGCCAATCTGGCGGCGCAGGAACGGAACCTTGCGGTTCTTGATCTTCATGAGGTCCTGACCGGCAACCAAGATGCGGCCGCTCGTCGGCTTGACGTCGCGGTTGAGCGTCGACAGCAGCGTGGTCTTACCCGAGCCGGAATGACCGACCAGGAAGACGAACTCGCCCGGATAGATCTCAATGTTGATGTCGTCAAGTGCAGGCTTGTTGGGCTGTGCCGGATAGATCTTGGTGACATGCTCCATAAGGATGACGGGCTCGACACCGGCCTGCTTGGCCATCTTCTTGCGGCTGGCCTGCGGATCGATGGGCGCAAACACCGACGTAAAATCGGGGTTGTTGAGCGCGTTATCGAGGCTTGCGACCTCGGCTGCCTGATCGCTCTCGACCACCGGGGCAGCAGGCTGCGTGGGATCGGGAATAGAGGCAAAGAGACCGGACTGCGCAGGCTGAGGAACCGGCGTCGCAGGGGCCATGGGGTCGGGAATGCCGGCCATGGTAGGCTGCGGCGTGGCGGCGCCAGCCTGAGGCTGCTCCACGCGAGCGGTCACGGCCTGAACGGGCTCAAAACCCGCCGTGCCGGAAAGCGCGACATCGCTGGTGGGATTGTAGGCAAAGGGATCGGATGCCGGCTGTGCCTGATCTGCCGGCTGAGTGGGGGCCTGAGCAACAGGCTGGCCCTCTGAATCCGGAGTGGCGAAACGACTGCCCTGGACGCCTGTCTGCGTCTTGGGGGCATCATCGCCCGCACCGGAGGTACGGAAGTGGTTACCCACTGGTGCTCCTTATCGTCGTGCGTTTAAACTACATGAGCGCTTTACATTTTAGCAGCATTAGCTTTGCTGCACATAAGAAGCATGGCGGGCTTTGGGATCCCACCGGCCGGGCGCAGGGTTTCCTCCCAAATCGTCCTCGCGCATGGCCGGCATTTGTCCTGCTCCTGCGGAGCTGCGGACGAACGCCGGCCTGCGCTGCGGAAAGATTTGGGAGGAAACCCTGCGCCCGGCCTGCGGCTACTATGGGGCCGACGCACCAACTTGAGATGCTGCGCATACAAAGTTGGAAGGGTCTGAATTGCACTTTGTTGGGATGGGCCCGTTTCCCCATGGGAACTTTACTTGGCAGGGCTCTATTTTAAATTCAACAAAAACAGGGGCGCCCTCTTTGGGGATGCCCCTGTTCTGGCTTGGATGTGGTTGTTGAGACGATACTTTGCCTCGTCTTGCCTTATGCCAGGAACTCCTTGGTGGTCGCCACGATGTTGGCGGCGTCCAGGCCGTACTTGTGCAGGAGCTCGGCGCCCGGGCCGGACTCGCCAAAGGTATCGTTGACGCCAATCTTCTTGAGCGGCGTCGGGCACTGCTCGCACAGGACATCGGCAACGGCGCTGCCCAGGCCACCGATCACAGAGTGCTCCTCGACGGTCACGACGTGGCCGGTCTTGGTGGCGCTCTTGACGATCAGATCGGCATCGATGGGCTTGATGGTGTGCATGTTGATGACCTCGGCGTCGATGCCCTCGGCAGCGAGCTGCTCGGCGGCCTCGAGAGCCTCGCCGACCATCAGGCCGCAGGCGATGATGGTCACATCGGCGCCCTCGCGCATGATAATGCCCTTACCCAACTCGAACTTATAGGTCTCGGGGTCGTTGATAACCGGCGAGGCCAAACGGGCAAAGCGCATGTACACCGGACCGTCGCACTCGTAGGCGGCGCGCGTCACGGCACGGGCCTCGACGTCGTCGGCAGGAACGATCACAGCCATGCCGGGGATGACGCGCATCAGGGCGATATCCTCGCAGCACTGGTGCGTGGCACCATCCTCGCCCACCGAGATACCGGCGTGCGTGGCACCGATCTTAACGTTGAGGTGCGGGTAGCCGATGGAGTTACGAACCTGCTCAAAGGCGCGACCGGCAGCGAACATGGCAAAGGTACTCGCGAAGGCAACACGACCGGTGGTCGCGATACCGGCGGCGACGCCCATCAGGTTGCTCTCGGCAATGCCCACATCGAAGAAGCGGTCGGGGCAGGCCGCCTTGAACTTACCGGTCTGCGTGGCGGCGGCCAGGTCGGCGTCGAGGACCACAAAGTCATCGTGCTCGTTGGCGAGCTCGACGAGGGCCTCGCCGTAGCTTACACGCGTGGCGATTTTCTTGACGTCTGCCATCCTAGAGCTCCTCTCCGGCGGCCGTGAGCTCTGCCATGGCCTGCTCAAACTGTTCATCGTTGGGGGCCTTGCCGTGCCAACCAACCTGGTTCTCCATAAAGGACACGCCCTTGCCCTTTGTGGTCTCGGCGATAATGGCAGTAGGCTGACCCTTGGTGGCGCGGGCCTCGGCAAAGGCGGCGCGAATCTGATCGAAATCGTTGCCGTCGGCAAGCTCCACCACGTGGAACTTAAAGGCGCGGAACTTGTCGGCGAGCGGCATGGGGTCGTTGACCTCCTCGACGGGACCGTCGATCTGCAGGCCGTTGTGGTCGACGATCACGCAGAGGTTATCGAGCTGCTGGTTGCCGGCAAACATGGCGGCCTCCCAGACCTGGCCCTCCTCGCTCTCGCCATCGCCCAGCAGGGCGTACGTGCGGTAAGTATCGCCCCAGTGCTTGGCGGCAACCGCCATGCCCACGGCGGCGGAGATGCCCTGGCCGAGCGAACCGGTGGACATATCGACGCCCGGGGTGTCGTTCATGTTGGGATGGCCCTGCAGGTGGCTGCCGATATGGCGCAGCGTCTCAAGATCCTCCTTGGGGAAGAACCCGCGCTCGGCGAGCACGGCGTACAGGCCCGGAGCGCAATGGCCCTTGGAGAGCACAAAACGATCGCGGTCGGCCTTGCGGGGATCGGCCGGGTCGACGTTCATTTCCTCAAAGTACAGATAGGTCATGATGTCGGCAGCGCCGAGCGAACCGCCCGGATGGCCGGACTTGGCAGCGTGCACGCCGGTGACGATGCCCTTCCTTACCTCGTTGGCAACCTTTTTGAGCTCTTCGTCGCTCATTGTGCCTTCCTTTCATCCTCATTAGACAAAATGCGCACGGCACGGAAAGGTAATCCCAACACAGCCGCAATGCACGTACGTCATTCATTATGCTGGAAACTGATGGCTTTACCAGAGTTTTTATCATTATTTGAACAATTTAGCAGGCAGAACCGCTGATGAAACGGTTTATCAATGTGAACGTCTTTTGGATAGAACGCGGTCGCCCCTACGCGCTAATGTCCTTGAATCCCTCGCCGAAGGCTTCCGTAACATCAGCGACCGTCACAATGGCGTGAGGATCGCGCTCGCGCACGATCGTCTTAAGGGTATTGAGCTCTCGACGGCTCACGATGACCATGATCACCGGCTTCTCGGCACCCGAATACATGCCAGTCGCCTTAAACTTGGTACAACCACGACCCAGGCCATACATGATATCGGCAGCGATATCAGGGAACTTGTCCGAGATGATGAGGACCATACGGCGTTTGTTGCCACCATCGACCACGGCATCGATCACGTAGCCGCTAATGACCATCGAAAGGCCTGCATATAGCGCGTTTTCGATTGAAAAGACCGGAGCCGACAGCGCGCACACGGCAACATCGATTGCCATGACGGTCGAACCCACCGGCAGCGAGGTGTTACGCGAGATGATTTGGCCAATCGTGTCCGAGCCGCCGGTGTTGGCGCCGGCGCGCAGCACCATGCCGTAACCGATGCCCGTGATAATGCCGCCCCACATAGCGGGAAGCATCAGGTCTGCATGTGCCAGAGGCGCTACAAACGGGGCGAACAGATCGGTAAAGAAGCCCAGCAGCACAAAGCCCGTCGCGGTCTGCACCACGTAGAACATGCCGCCCTCGCGCATAACGACCAGCAGCAGCAAGGCATTCATCACGATGGTCTGGATACCGACGGGAAGCGACACGCCTCGCGCCGCGCCGACTGCTTGGATAATAGTCGCAAGGCCCGTAACGCCACCGGCGGCAAGACCATTGGGAATCAAAAACAGGTCGGTCGCGATGGCGGCCAAGGCACACCCCAACATGATCTGGGGCAGATCGTGAAAGAAGTTCATCGAAAGAATGCGCTTGATGTCCAGACGATATGCCATGCTGCCTCCCTCAAAAAAGCGCACCCCATCGGATGCGCTTTGAACTTCTTCTTGTATTCGATTCTACCGATTCGCCGGACAAAAACCACCCCTGCGCAGGGTTTGCTCTGGATACAAAACCACCCTGCTGGGAGGGTTTTAATCCATTTCCACATAAACCGGGCGGTTTATGCAGATGGGGTCTCCGCGTCAGCGTTACCAGTGGCCCAGCGATGGTAGCCAATAACAAACGGGTCCAGGTCGCCATCGTCAAGAACGGCCTCGACATTGCTGGTCTCCACGCCCGTGCGTAGGTCCTTGACCATCTGGTACGGGTAGAGCACGTAGCTGCGAATCTGGTTGCCAAAACCAATCGTGGTCTTGGGTCCGCGGATCTCATCGAGCGCCTCGGCACGCTTCTCAAGCTCAATCTCGTACAGGCGAGCCTTGAGGATCTGCATGCACGCGGCCTTGTTCTGGATCTGGCTGCGCTCGTTTTGGCAGGTGACCACAATGCCGCTGGGGAAATGCGTCACGCGCACGGCGGAGTCGGTGGTGTTAACGCCCTGACCGCCCGGGCCGCTCGCGTGGTACACGTCCACGCGGATGTCATCGGGACTGATTTCGATGTCGATATCATCGGGTAGCACGGGGATGACCTCGACGCCGGCAAACGTGGTCTGGCGGCGCTTCTTGTCGTCGGTGGGGCTAATGCGAACCAAGCGGTGGACGCCGGCCTCGGCGCGCAGCATGCCAAATGCGTCCTTGCCCTCGACGGTAAAGGTCGCGCGGTCGATGCCGATGACCTCGGCTGCGGGACAGTCGTTGATGGTGACCTTCCAGCCGCGACGCTGGCAGTACTTCATGTACATCTTAAAGAGCATGAAGGTCCAGTCCTGGGCCTCCAGACCACCCTGTCCGGGCTTGATGGTCACAATGGCATCGCCGTGATCGAACTCACCGGTAAACCAGCTCGAAAGCTCAAGCTCATCGATGGCACGGGCCAGGCGCTCAGCCGTGGCTGTAGCCTCCTCGCGAAGGGCGACGGCGTCGGGGTCATCCCCCATCTCCTCGGCAAGCTCCAGCGCGGCGCGGGCATCGGAAAGCTCGCCGCGCGCGGTGTCCACGGCAGCGATATCTTCCTTGGTACGCGCGATCTCCTCCATGGTGGCACGGGCGGCGTCGGCGTCATCCCAAAAGCCAGGGGCAACACTTTTGGCCTCGAGCTCGGTCACGCGTGTGCGCTTTTCGTCCAAATGGAGATACGACTCGACCTCGCCGAGCCGGTCCGCGAACGCGTCCAGCTCGGCGGGCGTTACCTCTAAAGCCTCAGCCATTAACGATTCCTGCCGTGGCAGTACTTAAACTTCTTGCCGCTACCGCAGGGGCACGGGTCGTTGCGGCCCACGTTGACGTACGGATCGTCGCTCTCGGACTTGCGATAGGTGGTCACCTTGCCACCGTTGTTGACGGCAGCCGGTCCGCCCTGGACAGCCGTGCGGGCCTGCACCTGCGCCTGCTTGCGCAGCACCGAGTCGCCGTTATCACCATCGACCTCGGCAGGACCGGAGAAGCGCGCGCCCTCGAGCGCGGGCTCTTCCTTGTGCTCCACGGCACGCGGGGCAGCCTTGATCTCGATGCGCAGAACCGTGCGCAGGTAATCCTCATACATGGTATCGACGAGTATCTGGAACGCGCCGTAGGCCTCGGTCTTGTACTCGACCAGCGGGTCGCGCTGGCCAAAGCCGCGCAGGCCGATGCCGGTCTTGAGGTAGTCCATCTCCTGCAGGTAGTTCATCCAGCGGGTATCGATGACGCGCAGCATGACCTGGGTGTTGAGCTCGCGCATCAGGTCCTCGCCCAAGCGCTCGGCCTTCATGTTGTAGCACTTCTCTACGTAAGCCAGGACATCGGCAGCCAGAGCCTCATAATCCTCGTCGGGGAACTTCGGCGTATCGATGTGGCCGGTGAGCTCTACAACCCACTTGCGCAGGCCCTCCAGGTCGCGCTCGCCATCGTGACTGTCCTTGGTGCAGAACTCCTGCACGCAGCGGTACACGGTATCGTGCATGACCTCGGTGATGTGGTCGGTCAGATCCTTGCCGTCCAGAATCTTATTGCGCTCGGCGTAGATGACCTGGCGCTGCTTGTTCATGACGTCGTCGTACTCAAGAACGCTCTTACGCATGGAGAAGTTGATGCTCTCGACCTTGTGCTGGGCGCTCTCGACAGCCTTGGAGATGATCTTGTGCTGGATGGGCATATCGTCGCCCATGTCAGCCGTGACCATCATCTTGGAGACGCGGTCCATCTTGTCGCCGCCAAACAGACGCATCAGATCGTCCTCGAGCGACAGGTAGAACTGGGTCTCGCCCGGATCGCCCTGACGGCCGGAACGGCCGCGCAGCTGGTTGTCGATACGGCGGGACTCATGGCGCTCGGTGCCGATAACGGTCAGGCCGCCGGCGGCAAGAACGCGCTCGCGCTCGGCCTTGCAAGTCTCCTTGGCCTCGGCGTTAAACTGCTCAAGCTGCTCGGGCGTTACGTCCTCCATGGTCAGGCCCTCGTACTCCAGGCGCTCGCGCACCAGCTCGTCGGGGTTACCGCCCAGCAAGATGTCGGTACCGCGGCCGGCCATGTTGGTAGCGATGGTCACGGCGCCATAGCGACCAGCCTGGGCAACGATATGGGCCTCGCGCTCGTGGTGCTTGGCGTTGAGGACCTCGTGCGCGATACCGCGCTTCGTGAGGGCAGCGGACAGCTTCTCGGAGCTCTCGATGGAGACGGTACCCACCAGGACCGGCTGGCCCTTAGCGTGACGACGCTCAACGTCGTCGGCAACGGCGTTGTACTTAGCCTGAATGGTGCGGTAGACCAGGTCCTCGTGGTCCACGCGCTGCACGGGCTTGTTGGAGGGGATTACCTCGACGGGCAGCTTGTAGATCTCGCGGAACTCAGCGTCCTCGGTGAGTGCCGTACCGGTCATACCGGAGAGCTTGTCATACAGGCGGAAGTAGTTCTGCAGGGTGATGGTCGCCAGCGTCTGGTTCTCCTCGCGCACGAGCACGCCCTCTTTGGCCTCGATGGCCTGGTGCAGGCCCTCGGAGTAACGGCGGCCTTCCATAATGCGGCCGGTGAACTCGTCGACGATCTTGACCTCGCCGTTGGTGACCACATACTGCTTGTCGCGGTGGAACATGTACTGGGCCTTCAGCGCCTGCTGCAGGTGGTTGACCAGCTGGCCGGAGAGATCGGCATAGATGTCATCGATACCCAGGCGGCGCTCGATCTTCTTAAGACCGCGCTCGGTGGCAGCGATGGTGTGCTTGGCCTCGTCCATGACGTAGTCGCCCGTGGGTTCAACGTCCTCGGTGGCGGTAAGCATGTCGTGCGACACGTCCTCGCCGCGCTCAAGGCCACGCACGGCACGCGCGAAGTCCTTGTAGGTACTGGCGGACTTGGTGCCAGCGCCCGAGATGATCAGCGGGGTGCGAGCCTCATCGATCAGGATGGAGTCAACCTCGTCGACGATGGCGTAGTTGTGGCCGCGCTGCACGCGCTGCTCGGGACGGGTAACCATGTTGTCGCGCAGGTAATCAAAGCCGAACTCGGAGTTGGTGCCGTAGGTGACGTCGGCCTGGTAGGCCGGGCGCTTGAGCTCGAGCGGCATGTTGTTCTGGAGCAGACCGACAGTCATGCCCAGGTACTTATAGATGCGGCCCATCCACTCGGAGTCGCGCTTGGCCAGGTAATCATTGACAGTAACGACGTGCACGCCCTTGCCGGCAATAGCGTTGAGATAGCCAGCCAACGTGGAGACGAGGGTCTTACCTTCGCCGGTCTTCATCTCGGCGATGTGGCCCTCGTGCAGTGCCATGGCGCCAATGAGCTGCACGTCAAAGTGGCGCATACCCATGGTGCGCTTGGAAGCCTCACGCACGGTGGCAAAGGCCTCGGGGAGCATGTCGTCAAGCGACTCGCCGTTGGCGTAACGCTCGCGGAACTTATCGGTCTGGCCGCGGAGTTCCTCCTCGGTCATCTTCTCAAACTGGGGCTCAAGACCGTTGATCTGGTCGACGATCTTGTAGTAGCGCTTAAGGTCCTTATCGGATCCAAAGGACAGCAGCTTTGACATGAATCCCATGTGGTTTTCCTTTTTGGCCATCGCCCACGCCGTGCAGCTGCGGGCGAGTTAAACACAGATGATTGTACTTTAGCCAAACAAGGCGCGGCCTATACGGTCGACCTCGACCGCCACGTAATAACTATGACCAACCTGCCACAATGGGACAGGTTTATTTTGGCAAGTTTTATCTGAGCAAACGCCGTCTCTCTGCCATTTGGTGCCACGGGGACAGGTCAGCTTGCACCAATAAAAAGAAAAGGGCCGCGCACCCAAATTGATGCACGGCCCTCATGCCATGAATGCGAGCGATTCTCTCGGCGAGCTATTTACTCAGCAGCCTCGGTGGTCTCGGCCTCTGCAGCGGCCTCCTCGACGGGAGCCTCTGCAGGAGCCTCGGCGGCCTGCTTGGCAGCCTCCTCGGCAAACTTAGCGGCACGCTTAGCCTTCTCGGCAGCCTTAGCCTCAGCGGCGGCCTTGCGAGCAGCCTCGGCCTCAGCAGCCTTGGCGGCCTTGGCAGCCTTGGCCTCCTCAGCCTTCTTGAGCTGGGCGGCAGCGGCGCCACCGAACTTGTCGGCGAAGCGCTGGACGCGTCCACCGGTGTCGACGAACTTCTGCTGGCCGGTGTAGAACGGGTGGCACTCGTTGCAAAGCTCGACCTTCATCTCGGACACGGTAGCGTGCGTCTTGAAGGTGTTGCCGCAGGAGCACGTCACCGTGCACTCGACATACTGGGGATGGATACCCTGCTTCATGGTAGGACTCCTTATTGGTCAGGCGCTGGTTACCGATCAGCGCATAAGGCGTCTTGGTTTCCGACCAAGACAACAAACTCGGCTATGGTACCACAGCGCCGCGCGTCCCACAAAAGGTTCACGGTCTTTTCGGAACGACACGAATCTGACCCATCGAAACACATCTCCACCGTTCCTTCAACTGGGAAAATGCCGTCCCCGGGGCCTGAGAAGGGCCCCGGGGACGTTCGACTGACTGCGGGAACGGCCTTTCCGCTCAATGTGTTCGGCTGAGATCGGAAATCAACCAAACTGAACTAGGTTCAGTTGACATGGTTAAAAACGAGGGGCGACGCTTTTGCGTCACCCCTCGTCCCGGCCGGTTGCTTTAGTTGTACACACGGTAGTTACACTTGAACTGGGTTATGTGTCCATAGTTTGAGCCGTACCAACCCGACGTATAGCTGATTGCCTTTGCGCCTAGATAGTCGTAGCCCTTGTTGTAGCGAAGCTGACGGTAGGTCGTGTCGTACTCTGCTACGTAAAACGTGTCTCCAGAGAAGGCTTTGTACCGGTCCTTAACCGTCGAAGCCATGTACGCGGGTTCGACATCGCCTTTCTCCCCGTTGAGCGCATAGACGGGTGCCGCGATTCCGCATAAAGCCGTTGCCACGAGGATGGCGTAGACAGCCATGCGCGACGCATTGGACTTCAGCTGTTCAAACAGTTTCATGTCATTCACCTCCCTCGTATGTATCGAGGTATTCCTGCTTGAGCGTCTGCGAGGACGACTTGATCTTTTCCACGAGCGTGCCGGCCTCGATGAAGTAGAACGAGTTGGTGAGGTCTGCCAGGTCGTCGAGCAGATGGCTTGAAATGAGCACGCTTCGTCCCCGCGCCACCTCGCTGCGCATCGCGTCGCAGGAGGTTTTCCGCTTTCCCGGATCGAGGCCGCTCAGCGGTTCATCGAGGATAAGGTACGGGCAATCGGTCGCTATCGCCATGGCAAGCTTTACCTGCTGCTTCATTCCTGTCGAGAGTTTACGGGTCGGCTTGTCGAGATATGGGGAGATTCCGAGGGAGTCGCAGAGCGAGTCGATGTCGGCGGCCGATTTCCACGCCTCCCTAACGAAAGCAAGGTGCTCGATGGCCGATAGCGTGGGGTAGAGATCCGCGCTGCCCGAAGAGCTCAGGTAGACGAGTTCTGCAAATTCGGCTGATCGGCGTTGGCAGATTCCGTCTGCCGCCAGGCTTCCCGAGCGGATGCGGGTGGGAAATTGGCCCGACAGCGCTTCAAGAAGGGTGGTTTTCCCCGAGCCGTTGGGAGCAATGAGGCCCGCCGCCGTTCCCGGGCTCAGGAAAAGCGATCCGATTGAAAGTATCGTCGTGCTTCCGTATCCCACGCTCGCGTCCAGAAGCTCGAGCCCATGGTGCTTTTTCGCGGGTCCAGACTGTTTGGGCGAACGTGTCGCAACGGCGCCGACCGCAAAAAGGACCGCGACGTATGCCAGGGCCACGGCAAGCATCGATGCGCTGCCTGAACCGGAGCCAATGAATTCTGTCGGGAAGCATCCTACGTAGCCCGTTGCCTCGATAGGCGAGAACACGGCCAGCGGCAGGAGCCCGAGCACGGCATTATGCTCCAGCGCCGAATCGGACAGCAACGGGAATGCCGGGGCCGCGACAAGCAGCGCGGAGGTAAGGGGGCCCGCGAGGACGCGCCTCGTTGCGGTCGATAGGACGGCGGAGCAAACGGATATCAAGGTTCCGCCCGCAAGCAGCGCGAGAAGCAGGGCTGTGAAGACGTTTCCCGCGGTCGTGGTGGTAAGCGCGCCGTCATGGAAGAAGGCGATCGGGTACCCAATTTGCCCGAAGCCGTTTAGGACCAAGGCGTAAATGCCCCCGGGTGCGAGGCCGGCGAGGAGCATCGCGGTCCCCGCGACGATTATCGAAAACACGATCTGGATAAGGCGCCGGAATTTGGGCGCGGGCGCCTTCGCCGCCAGGGTCCCGGGCCTTGTGGCGCCGAGCACGAGTATCGACGAGAGAAGGAAGGGGATGAAGGGAAGGAAAGACGGCGCCGTGGCAATGGCGTAAGGCAGGAAGGAAAGGAATGGCAGGTCGTTTGCGGAGGCCGGGATATCCGTGATGCCGGAGCTGCTCAGGGCACGGCAATACGCGAGGTCTGCGTCATTGGTCTCTCGGTCTCCCACGATGGACCCGGATTGGAAGCCTTCGTCCATGAGCGCGTAGTAGCTCTCGGCAGAATCGAGAAAGGCGGCGTCGGTTTGAGCGACAAGGGCGGCGTTCGCGTATCTTGCAAGCTCCGCGTCAGCTTGCTGCTCTGGCGATAGGTCTGTGCCGCTGGCCTGGGGCGCGCGCGTATTGAATGCGTCGACAAAGCTCTGCATGCCCTGCTTCATAAAGAAGGGCCCGTAGATGGGTGAATTGAACGCAATGGGGACGGAAAAGGCTGCAGCGAGAACGAGCGTACAAATCCATGCGGCCCTGTCTCTTAGGATCAGTTTGAGAAGAAGTCGACAGTACATTTGGAAGCACCTACGTTCCTCAAAGAATCGTTAGATTAAAAGTAACAGACCGGATGAAGATACGTGCGACGGGGGCGAGGCGAATGGCTGAGCGGTATCGATACGCGGGTTCAACGGTATTATATTGACCACATAGATTTTTAACTTGCATTTCTACCCGCCCTTTTCGTAGAGTCGCCGATACGTGCTTAGCGCACCCTCGGCGCGTCCGGCAGGCTTTGCGAAATGGGATCCAGGAGACTTCGGCGCAGCATCATCTTGCGGAATGCTTCTAATGAGCCTCCCATCCTTCAAAAACAGAATCTCATCGCACAGCCTATCGACCGAATCCAAGATGTGGGATGACATGATGATGCACGTACCAGAATCGGCCAGCTTCCTGAGAATCTCGGAATGCAAGTCCACCCTGCTGGGGTCGAGCGCGTTCATGGGCTCATCTAATAGAAGGTACCGCGCGCCCGTCGCATACGCAATCGCCAGGGTAAGCTGCTGCTTCATGCCCTGGCTCAGAGTGCGGATCCTCATCTTCGCGAACTCGCCTATCTGCGTTTGTTCCACTATCTCTTCGATATCGCGAGCATGCGGCCACATATCGCAAACCATCTTGAGGTGATCTTCCGCACGCAATCCGGGATACAGCAGCGTCCCCTCACCAGGTGCATAGAAGATCATAGAACGGACCTCTCTCGCACCCGTACCCTGCACCTCATCCAGAACGATGCTCCCGTCCACGCGAGGACCCGGCAAACCTGCCATCGCACGCAGCAACGTCGTCTTTCCATGCCCGTTCGGAGCGACGAGACCGTAGACCGTACCCGGGGCAAACTCAGCGTTCACCGAATCTACGAGCACCTTCTTTCCATAAGAGATCGTCAGCGTTTGAAGGTCAATCATCGAGATCATCCCCTTTCGATCTTTGGAACACTCAGGCGCACCATCAACGGAGATACGGCGCCCAAGACCACCAGCAGAGCGCCCGATGCGCCGACGACCTCTCCAAAAGGCATCGCGTTCGTCCCTCGCCCAAGGAACCCAATCGTCCCCACCTGGGAAGCGGGATCAAACGAGGCGAATGGAGCCAGCAGCGCGACGCCCATGCCCACGCTTTCAACATGAGCGCTCAACGAACCCAACACCAAGAGAACCGCGCAAACCATTCCGGTGACAACGGAGTTGCGGCTAATCGCTGCTGTCAACGCAGCGACGACGGAAATCACGCCGTATGCCATGACCAGCAACGGAATACTGCACAACACCGCCTCCCCCACCGTGGACGTTGTCGAAGCTCCCGCCCGAATGAGAGCGACGGGATACTCCGATCCACCCGCACCGTTCTTAATCACGGACACAACGACAGCGGGAACCATCGACACCAAAAGCAGCACCAAGCCAAGCAGGAGAGCCAGCGCAACAGCCGTCAGAAAACGCACATGCGCTGTTGCGGGGATCTGGAGAACCAGAAGGGAACGACACTGCAGGTGGGTGCACGCGAGCGATGTGACAACCACGGGCAACAGCAAAAATAAGGAGGGAAGCGCTGCCTGGAGATACGAAAGGAGGATTAATGGGGGCATCTTCGTACTTAACTCGTAAACCTTGGGGTCCGGCAAGCTCGCGATCGACTCAAGCAGAAGGGCGCGCGCCTCCGCACGAGAAGGAGTCTCCGGCTCGATTCCGATCGATTGCAGGAGAGTCGCATCTGCCGCGCCCAGCTCACCTCGAGCGCGCTCGTACGTCGCAAGGCTTCGAAACCCCTCCGCAGGCATAGGCGCGTACACGAAACCCGAAAGAGCATCCCGCATGTCTTCCAGGGCCGCTTTGCCCTCGACGTCCATATTCGCAGCGTTCTGCTCTAGATACCGATCTATTGAACGGAGCTCCCCATCCCTATACCGAACAGCGGAAACGTTATCAGCGTCAGGAAACATCTCGACCAGAGCCGGGGCCAGCATCGTCGTCGACATTGCAATCGCGCATACGGCGAGGGTAGGAGAACGCAGGAGCAGTTTCCCCATCGTTCTTACGTATGCAACGGCGAAGGCACAAGCGCTCGAACGAGTTGCCGTTCTCGATGCAGTGAAGGAACCTCTCAAGACAAATCGGGGATATCGGGCACGCGCAGCCGCTCTTTCCAGCAACGCAAAGCAGGCTAATTGCCAGCACCTCGATCCCGATTGCGCATACGAGGGCAATCGCGCCACGCTCGAAGCAAAGTCCAGGCAGATTCACTATCTGCGTTGTCGGGTACGGGCTATAGGCGCCGACGGTCAACTCAGTGTTCGCATACGTAAGGGGATTCAACAGGGCGAACTCACGTAAAGCGATGGATCTTCCGTAATACCCGGGAACCATCGTCACCCCCATCAGGGCACATACGAACACGATTCCAAGCGTAGGGTTATTGGCAATCTTCACGGCAAGGTGAACGACAAGCGAGATGAACGCTGCCACCAAGAATTGCAAGATGGCCGTCTGCGCGAACACCAGCCAAGCCGGTTTGATAACCGGAGTCGCATATTGAATGTAGCCTATCGGATAGAACGGCGAGCCCGGGCCATTCTTCACAAGCGCGGCGATTATCCCTGGAAGATTGATGGCGAGGACGGCAAGCATTGCAAAAACACTCGCCCATACGCTCGATGCAACAAGTCTACCCAGCTCGCCCATCGGTGCCTGGATGATGAGCTTTTCACGTTTGTTAAGACGCGCGGCAAGGAACGAGACGGCAACGGCCGTTGCGACCCATAGCAAGTACTCCTTCGATCCGTCATAATAGGTGTACTCTCCATCCGATATCTGCAGAAACGGAAGTAGGGGAGAGAGCGGTGCCAAGATAAGACGTCCCGCGGCAAGAGGGTACAGAAGCGCGGGCATGCTTGATGAAGAGGTATAGACACCGTCCTCCCCCGCATTCACAAGCGCATCCGCATAGGATGCTGACAATTCCTGCTCAACACGGGTTATTCCCGACTCGAGGTATTCGACCCGTCCGTCGATGCCAGCCGCGCTCCTGAAGACGGGCAGAGCACAAAGAACCATCAACGCAACAACGACAACACAGAGCGACCTGGAGGAGAGAAGCGACCTAAAGATCGCCTTCGAGATTTTGAGCATATTCATCGCCAACCTTAACCTCATCCAGTCGGAACAGAAGGGCCGAACAAAATGCTCGGCCCTTCCTCGCATCTAGTAGGTGCTATAGACAAATTGCCATTTATCAGTTGTGCCAAGAACACCACAGGAGCACATTGCAGCGAGGCGGGATTCCCTATGATGCGCGGATCGGCGATAGCCATTTCGGTAGGAAATCGTCTTGTAAGAGATGTTGAACATCGAGATGCTGTGCCCGCTTACGCCGCGAGGACAGCTGTAGCTCCAGTAGGTATCGACGACGTCGTCCGTATACCCGAGGGGCTCAACGAGGGCACACTGGCTGCTCTCATGGGAAGGAGGCATCGGGGTATCCGCAAAAGCGGGGGCTCCCGGCAGCAACAAACAAAGAGCGAGGCCGAGGAAAACCAAGAGCTTACACGACTTAACAGTACTGAACATAATCCTCTCCAATCTAGAGGGGTTTCGGTTGCAGTATGCTGTGATTACTTGCCGGCAAAGTCAATTTAACATAAACTGTTAAAAAGTAACCTGAGTTTTTTAAATTCTTCGGAGGTTATTATGAGTTCCGACAATCGCACTCCCCGGCTTCATTCCTTCCGCATCGCATGTGCGATAGCCTCTGCGACCCTTTGCGCCACCGCCATCGCACAAGTAGCGTTCTCCTTAAAGCCAGCAATCGAAGTGCTCGACAACCCTGTAATTGCAGACTCCCCCGCGTATCCAGCCCTTGCGATCTCGACATTGGTCCCTGCCGTCATCGGTATCGCTACGACCATCCTCAGCGCCGTTCTCGTGTGGACGATCAAGAGCGGAGACCCCTTCAAGAAAGGGTCTGCGACATGCTTGAAGGTGCTCGGCATTCTCTTCGTTGTTCAAGCTGCCACCAGCCTCTACGCCGGCTCACTCAAAACCTCCGTTTCGATGTTTGGCGGCGAGGGGGCCGTCGGCGCCCAAGAGATCGCTTCATCATTCGATTGGACCTCTCTGGTTCTCGGCATCGTCCTGTTCATGCTTTCCCAGCTCTTCTTGTACGCCCGAGAGCTGTACCTCGACTCCGACGAGATTGCGTAAGGAAACGCCATGCCCGTAATTGTTCGCCTCGACAAGATCATGGCCGAGCGAAAGATTTCCTCGAACGAACTTGCCGAAAGGATTGGAACCACGCCCGTGAACCTGTCCCGTATTAAAAAAGGGCATATTCGCGGCATTCGCTTCAACACACTCGAGCAGCTATGCCTCGCCCTTCGTTGCCAACCCGGAGACCTTCTCGAAGTCATGAGCGAAGAGGATGCCCGAAAGGAGTTCGGACTCGATTGGTCCGCCGAGGATTAGAGGGCGGTCGTACTCGCCCTGCACACGGGGATGCGAATCGGCGAGGTCTGCGGCCTTCGGTGGTGCGATGTGGATTTCGAGACGGGCCTGATCTCGATCGGACACTCGGTGGCGTACGCGAAGGGAATGGGTTCGTTCATCAAGGACACCAAGACCCATGACGCCAGGGGTATCCCCATCGACCCGGTCGGCCTACTCCCCTTCCTGAAGGAGACCCACGAGATCGACTGCGGAAAGCTGCGCTTGCGCGGCCTTACCGGGGCGGTCGAGATCGGGGGCTGCTACATCCTGTCGGAGCCGGGCGCGACCTTCGCGACGACAAGCTATATCCGCAGGGCGTTCAAGACGTTCTCGGAGACCAACGGCCTCATGGGCACCAACGACGAGCTGATCACGTTCCACGGCCTTCGCCACACGTTCGCAACGCAGTGGATCCGCCAAGGCGGCGATATCAAGGCGCTCCAATCGATCCTCGGCCACAAGGACGCCATGGCGACGCTCAACGTCTACGCCGACATCGAGCCCATCTCCAAAATCCATAACATGCTGCGCGCCACGCCGTGCCTTTGGCGCGGGCACCTCGGGCCGAGGGTCGATCCGGGTCCCATGTTCCAACAGAGGATCCAGGAGTCCATCGAGACGCTCCAGGCGTTCGGCTACGGCATCACCGAGCCGGACGACCGAAATATCGCCATACGCGCCGTGAAGACGAACAGTTGGCTCTAGCTCACCGAGTACGCGGCAGTGCTGGGCCCATCCCAACTGAGGTCACGGTGGTCCGATAGGGGCGCCGCCCGCGGCATGCGCCGCGGAGCGGTATCCCCTACCGAAGGGCGGGGATGCCCTCCGCTTCCAGTTCGGAATCAGCCGTCGGAGGCGTTCGGCTGACTGCGGGAACGGCCTGTCCGCTCAATGTGTTCGGCTGAGATCGGAAATCAACCCAACACGAGCCGGACACGCGCCAGACGGCTCTTCCCCGTGCGGCCTTCCCCCTTACGCTCATGTTGCAGGCATGTAACGCCGCAGCGAGCGCGCCTTTTTTGCGCCAGACAGGTACAATGATGAACACTGTACCGTAGCGGAGCGCCCCGCGCGCGCCGCAATCACGCGAAAGGGTTTCCCATGGCCGAGATCTCGTCCTCCCGTATCGTCATCACCGTCCTTGGCAAGAACCGCCCCGGCATCGTCGCCGGCGTCACCCGTGTCCTAGGCGAGGCCAACGTCGACATCCGCGACATCACGCAGTCCATTATCGAGGACATCTTCACCATGACCATGCTGGCCGATACCGCCGAGTCCAAGCTCGACTTCGCCGAGCTGCAGAAGGCGCTGGCCGAGGCCGGCGAGCTTTCGGGCGTCAACGTGTCCATCCAGCGCGAGGACGTCTTCAACTTTATGTACCGCCTGTAGCGAGCAAGCCGCTGGGGATAGCCTGACGCGCGCATGCCCATGCAAGTCACCCCGATGCGGCCCGGAGAGGAGCGCGCATGGCCTACGACGCCAAGAAAATCTATTACCGCTTCGATGACCACTTGAGCCGCCTGGTTCTGGATTACGAAGCAAGCCGCCAGATTTCGCCTGAGAGCGAAAGCCTCTACCACGGCCTGCCGACCGACCCTTATGACGAGGGCCTGTTTGTTGAGCACAATGTCAAGCGCGGCCTGCGCAATGCCGACGGCTCGGGCGTGGTCGCGGGCCTCACTCGCATCTCGGATGTGCACGGCTACAACAAGGTCGACGGAAAGGTCGTGCCCGATCAGGGCAAGCTCACGCTTCGCGGCTACAGCATCGAGGATCTGGTCAACAATGCCCAGGCCGAGAATCGCTACGGCTACGAGGAAGTCGCCTATCTGCTTATCACGGGTTCGCTGCCCAACAAGGAAGAGCTCGACGGCTTTTGCGAGCGCCTGGGCGCCTTTAGACATCTGAGCGACGAGTACGTCAAAGAGTTCCCTATGACCACGGTGTCGTCGAGCATCATGAACGTGCTCCAGCGCGCCGTGCTGCTGCTCTACGCCTTCGATGCCGAACCAGACGTGATCACGCCCGAGCATGAGATCGACGTGGCTATTTCCATGCTCGCACGTCTCCCGCGCATCGCCGCCTTCGCACACATGGCCTCGATCGCCAAGCTTCGCGGCTCCGAGGTTCACGTGCCGCACCCCACGCCCGGCCTCTCCACCGCCGAGACCATCCTACAGGTGCTCCGCGGCGGTATGGCGTTCACCCGCGATGAGGCCATGCTGCTCGACGTGATGCTCATGCTGCATGCAGAGCACGGCGGCGGCAACAACTCCACGTTTGCCTGCCGCGTGCTGTCCTCCTCGGCCACCGACCCGTATTCCGCCTACGCCGCGGCCATCGGCTCGCTCAAGGGCCCGCGCCACGGCGGCGCCAACGCCAAGGTCGTGTCTATGCACGAGGACATCCGCGCGCATGTCTCCAACTGGGAGGACGAGGACGAGGTCGCGGCCTACCTGGGCAAGATCCTCGACAAGCAGGCCTTCGACGGCACGGGCCTCATCTACGGTATGGGCCACGCCGTCTACACGCTGAGCGACCCGCGTGCCGAGGTGTGCCGCCGTTACGCGCGCTCACTGGCAGCCAAGAAGGACTTGGGCGAAGAGTTCGCACTCATCGAGCGCATCGAGCGCCTGGCACCGCAGGTGATGCGCGACCACGGCATGACCAAGCCCATCTGCGCCAACATCGACCTGTACACAGGCTTTATCTACAAGATGCTCGGCGTGCCCGAAACGCTCTTT
The DNA here is from genome assembly GCA_027673765.1 of Coriobacteriaceae bacterium AM113-163. Classification (GTDB taxonomy): domain Bacteria; phylum Actinomycetota; class Coriobacteriia; order Coriobacteriales; family Coriobacteriaceae; genus Collinsella. The sequence continues at coordinate 188,743 of JAQDWB010000001.1, read as the reverse complement.
ACGCCGCTATTCGCCGTTGCCCGCATGGCCGGCTGGTCGGCGCACCGCATGGAAGAGCTCTTCTGCGCGCACCGCATCATCCGTCCCGCGTATCGCCCGGTTATCGAGCCGCTGAAGTACAAGCCGCTCGCCGACCGCTAGGACGCGGACCGTTATAGAACCCGAGCGTGGCCAGGGCATCACCGCCCTCGGCCACGCTTTTTATGCCAGTAGAAAGGGCTGCATCGAATGATTGTGTTTTCCGACATGGATGGAACGCTGCTGACGAGCGATAAGCAAATGAGCGATGCCACCTGGGCGATGCTCGACGAGCTCGCACGTCGTGGCATCGAGTTTGTTCCCTGCACGGGACGTCCACTGTCGGGCATCTTTGAGCCCATTCTCGCCCATCCCGCCGTGCACTACGCGGTCTGTGCCAACGGCGCCAGCGTCTGGCAGCTCGACGAGGATACGCCCACCGACGCCTCGCGCGCCACGTGCATCTTGAGCCGTCCGCTCGACCGTGGCATTGCCCACCGCATCCATCGCATTGCCGCCGGCCACGATGTGACCTTCGATATCTTCGCGGACGGGCAGTGCTTCCTCCCCCGCTCGCTCTACACGCGCCTGGACGAATTCTGCGGCGGCGACCCCCACATCGCGGCTTCGCTCAAGCGCACACGAACACCGATCGACATGAATATCGACAGCAAGATCGACGAGGTCGAGACGCTCGAACGCATCGCCATGTACTGGCACGACCCGGCCGATCGCGACGCCATCGCGGCTGAGCTCGACACGCTCGGAAGCATTGAGGTCACGCGTTCGTACGCCATGAATATCGAGGTCATGGGCGAGGGCGCCACCAAGGGAACTGCCTTGACCTGGCTGTGCGAGCATCTGGACGAGCCCCTTGCCGATGCTTGGGCCTTCGGCGACAACATCAACGACATCCCGATGCTTGTGGCAGCGGGCCACGGCACGGCCATGATCAACGGCGAGCCCGAGGACCGCGAGGCTGCCGGCGCCATCACCGAGTTCGACAATGACCACGACGGCGTCGCCCGCACCATCATGGCCGCCCTCGCCTAGTCGTTGGGGACGTTCTTAAACGACTAGTCGTTGGGGACAGTCTTCGCGCAGTTCGTGCAAGGACCGTCCCCGGCTGTCGACATAATGGGAACACCCAACTGCCGGTCTAGGCGAGGCCCTCCAGCACGCGACGAAGCTCCTGCTGGACGGCGTGGTCGCGGTTGTGCCCCACCACACGATCGGCAACGGCCTTGAGCGCAGGACGCGCGTTTTCCATCGCGCAGCCCATGCCGACAAAGCGAATGATCTCGTAATCGTTCATCGAGTCGCCAAACGCCATGACCTCGTCGCGACCAATGCCGTAATGCTCCGCGAGCTGCGCGATACCCGAGGCCTTCGACACACCAGGCTGCATGGCATCGATCCACGCGTTGCCCGAAGGCGCAAAAGTAAAGAGCTGACCAAGTTCGCGCTGTAGCACGTACGCACTGTCCATAACCGCACTGTCGTCGCAAAAGATACTCGCTTTGATGATATTTACGCTGGGATCGGGCAGCTCCCAAATACGCTCGGCATTGGGAAGGTCCTTATCGACCTCACGCACGAACTTGCACTCGTCATCGAGCAGGAAGGACTTGGTTCGGTCAAAGAGCGCAAGATGCAGATTGGGAAACGTCCTGACGGCTTGGGCGAGCCTTCGAATCGCCAGGTGGGAATACACCTCACGGTCTACCATCTTACCGTCGGCGTAGACTTGGGCGCCGTTAGCGGCGACAAAGTCCATCTTGTCGCGAACGGGCGCAAAGAACTCGCACAGGCGATCGTAGCGACGACCTGACGATGCGGCGAAATGCACGCCATGCTCGTGTAGCGCCAGAATCAGTTCGTAGGTCTCGGGAGGCACCTGGCCGTTTTCGTCAAGCAGTGTGCCGTCCATATCGGATGCAATCAGTTTAAACATAGAAAAGCTCCCTTCGGGCTTGTTGGAATCGAACGTGTATCCGATTCCAACGTACCCAAAGGGAGCTCAAATAAGACTCCGCGGGCGTAAACGTTACAAGGACCTGGCAAATAGCTCACACATGCCAGAGGTCTCACGGTCGCGGCGTCAGGCGACACGCCACCCCGACGGCTAGTCGTTTAAGAACGTCCCCGATGACTAGTCGGCGTAGGTGAAGGTCGTGACGTCGAACATGCCCTCGGGGCGGATGCGGAGCGTCGGGATTACCGGCAGGGGCAGGAAAATGATGCCCATGATGGGGTCGAGCGGCGCCTCGATACCCATGGCGCGCGCCTTGACCATAAAGTCGTCGTGCTGCGCGGCGACATCCTCGGCCGTGCCCTCGCTCATAAGGCCACCGAGCGCCAGCGGAATGCGCGCCACGACCTCGCCGTTGCGCACCAGCACGTGGCCGCCCTGGCCCACGGCCTCAACGGCAGCCATCATATCCGCCGCATTGTCGCCCACCACGCACACGTTGTGCGAGTCGTGGCCAATCGTGGAGGCAATGGCGCCACCCGTGATGGTAAAGCCGCGCACCCAGCCGCGACCGATATGCTTGCCAACCAAGCCCAGACCCGCGGGGCCGTCACCGTCGGCGCCCTCGGCCTGCAGCGACACGCCGCGGCCGTGGCGCTCGATCAGCATAATGCGGCGCAGGCCCTCGGCGCTCTCGGGGCGAGCCATACCCGTGATAGCCATACCCGGGATGACATCGATAACGGCCTCGCCCGGCTTAAAGGCATAGTCAAACACGTCGAGCGAAAGCTTCGGCAGCTTAACGGAGGCGCGCAGCTCATCGGCAAGGGCCGCAACCTCGGCCATCTCGGGTGCGATCTCGCCCACAAAGGTGCCGTCCTGCGCCACCAGAGCACCGGCGGCATATACTCGATGCGGAGCCGTAGCAAACGTCAGGTCATTGAGCACCAGCAGGTCGGCACGCTTGCCCGGGGCAATCGCACCACGCAGCTCGTGCGGGTCGCGGCAGCCGTGATCCAGGCCAAACGCCTCGGCCGTGGAGAGAGACGCCATAGAGATAGCGACCACGGGGTCGATACCGGCCTCAATCGCCACGCGGCAGGCATTGTCGATCATGCCAGTCGCAAGCGCATCGGAAGGGGCGCGGTCGTCAGTCGCAAAGCAGCAGCGGCGGGCGCGCGCGGGGTTCTCCAGCAGCATCGGCGACAGATTGGCCAGGTCATGGCTGCACGTGCCCTCGCGCAGCATCACGTACATGCCACGAGACAGTTTATCGAGCGCCTCCTCGGGAATCGTCGACTCGTGATCGGCGATAATGCCCGCCGCGGCATAGGCATTAAGGTCCTTGCCGGCAATGAGCGGTGCATGGCCGTCGACCTGCTTGGACGGCGTCTGGTTGGCAGCATCGATGCGAGCACAGGTCTCGGGGTCGGCCATAAAGACACCCGGCAGGTTCATCATCTCGCCCAGGCCAAAAACATCGCCCGGATGCTCGGCAAAAAACGCCTGCATGTCAGCGGCGGTAATCACAGCGCCCGCTTGCTCATCGGGCAGCGCGGGCACGCACGAGGGCATCATGTACTTGATGGAAATGGGCGCGCGGCGACCGTCCTCGATCATAAAGTGCAGGCCGTCCAGGCCCGCCACGTTGGCGATCTCGTGGCTGTCGGCAATGGCGGTGGTAGTACCGCGCGTCGCCGCCATGCGCGCATACTCGGCGGGGCGGATGTTCGAGGACTCAATGTGCAGATGTCCGTCGATAAAGCCGGGGGCGAGATAGCGACCCTGGCAGTCGATAACCTCGGCAGCCTCATAGGTACCGGCGGCATCGTCACGACCGTCGTAGAGCACGCCGACGATCAGACCGTCCTTGACGGCAACGCTACCGGGCGCCACGCGCTGACCGTACACGTCGACAATCTGCGCATTGGTAAACAGCGTGTCGACGGGCACGCGACCCTCAGCGGCCTCGATCACAGACCTCATGACCTCAACGGACATACATACTCCTTTAACTGTAGAAAAAAGCTGCGGAGCGGACAGACCTTCACCGCAGCAAGACAATAGCCATTGTATGCCCAAACGATGGGTCGGGAATACACCCCCTCCGTTTAACGGCACACGCCGCTTGGCGCAATGGGGACAGGTTGCTTTGTACCAATGACAAGGAGTGTCCCAAAGTGCCGACACAAAAGGAACGTCCCCAAGTGCCGCAAAATGATGAGAGTGGATAATCTCCCACTTTGAACCCCCAAGCAGGCCAAAAACGGAAGATTATCCACTCTCATTCTGTGGGCACTCATTTAAGTCTGTCCCCAATGAGTGCACCTAACTGCCACCTACAACAACGGAAGCGCCGATGTCTTGGCAACGACAGCGAAAACCCGCCAGAGCGAGCAAGGTGCCTTGAAACAAGGCGGCATTGACCTTCTGGTCATGCCGCCGAAGTTGAAAGGCAGATTGCCGCCCTGGCGGGTTTGCAGCGTCGAGCCGTTACGCGGTTTGGTAAAACCGCGTAACTAAATAAGCTTGAAGCCCTTGCGCTTGCCCACGGAGAGGGTGTCGCCCAGCTTGAGGGCGCTCGGATCGATGTTGTAGCTCTTGGAAGCCACAGCCTTGCCGTTGATCTTGACGCCGCCGCCGTCGATGTCGCGGCGGGCCTGACCGGCGCTGGCCGAAAGGCCCAGGTCCTTGAGCAGGCCAGCGAGGTAAATCTGGCCCTCGTCGTTGACGGTCAGCTCAACGTGCTTCTCGGGGAAGTCGGCAAGCTGGCCCTCCTTGAACACACGGTCGAACTCGGCCTGAGCCTCGTCGCCGGCGCCGGCACCGTGGTAGGTGTCGCACAGGTCGCGGCCTAGAGCGCGCTTGAGCTCGTAGGGGTCGGCGGAGCCATCGGCCAGGGCGGCATCGATCTTGTCGACCTCGGCCGGGGCGAGCGAGCTGGCCAGACGATAGTACTTGCCGATCATCTCGTCGGGGATGGACATGGTCTTGCCGAACATATCCTTGGGAGCGTCGGTCAGGCCGATGTAGTTGCCATAGGACTTGGACATCTTGCGCACGCCGTCGGTGCCCTCGAGCAGCGGCATGGTAAGCGCAATCTGCGGCTCCATGCCCATCTTCTCCATGAGCTCGCGGCCGGCGAGCAGGTTGAAGAGCTGGTCGGTGCCGCCCATCTCGACGTCGGCCTTGATCTGAACGGAGTCGAAGGCCTGCATCACGGGGTACAGAAACTCGTGCAGGGCAATCGGCGTCTGGGACTGGTAGCGCTTGGTAAAGTCGTCACGCTCAAGGATGCGGGCGACGGTGAACTTGGAGCACACCTGCAGCAGGCCGGCCAGGTCCATCGAAAGGATCCAGTCGCCGTTGTGCACGATGGTGGTCTTCTCGGGGTCCAGGATCTTCATGGCCTGGCTCACGTAGGTCTCGGCGTTGGCCTCGATCTGCTCCTGCGAAAGCTGCGGGCGGGTGGAGTTCTTGCCCGAGGGGTCGCCGATCAGCGCAGTGCCGTTGCCGATGATAAGGGTGACGTTGTGGCCCAGGTCCTGGAACTGACGCATCTTGCGCAGGGGCACGGCATGGCCCAGGTGCAGGTCGGGGCTGGTGGGATCGACGCCGAGCTTGATGTTGAGGGGCTCGCCCTTCTCAAGCTTCTTGCGAAGGTCGGCCTCGGGGACGATCTGCGCTGCACCCGAGGTGATGATACGCATTTGCTCGTCAACAGACAGCATTGGGTATCCTCCTTTTGCTATAGCACCCTCACCGGATACGGCGGTGCTGGAAGTTCATAAACCCACTAATAATAACCAAAACAGCGCGACGCGGCACCTACGACAGGAAAATCCTCGTCCTGCCGCACGCGTCGATAACGACCGGCAAACGCGTGCCGTCACGTTCGACCAAAAAGCGCGCCTGCTGACGGCGCGAGCAGTCACGGCAACGGACCTGCCCCGTTGCATCCGTGGCGCAGGCGCCCTCGGCAGTCAGCAAGCAGTGCTCGCACACCATGAGCTCAGGACGGTCGGCATCGACAGGCCCCAAGACACCGGGGCAAGCGGCAAGTTCGGCAACACGCTCCGCATCATTGCCGAGCAACTCGGCCGACAAGCACACCCGCCCCGCACCGAGTCCGCGCAGCCAGGTAAGCGTGGCCCGATTGGCACAGAACACCGGCGCCGCCACGTCAAACGTTGTGCCCAGCTCGCGGGCCATCGCCACTTGTCCCAGATTGCGGCAGACGACGCGCCCGGCACGCTGCATAAGCGCCCGAGTCCGCTCGGCGTCGCCCGCGCGGCACACTTCGTCGAGCACCACCGTTGTATCGGACAGATCTCGCTCATCGCGCGGACCCACATCCATCAGCTCCCAGGCAAAGACCATACGAGCAAAATCCTCGCGCTTTGCCGGCCCCGCCGACCCCGCCAACTCCGTCGGCACATCGACATCTGCCAGAACGCCCTCAAACGGCAGCACCTCAACGGCACGCGCAACGGGCGCAATCGCATCCGCCTCGGCCCGCATGCGCTCCAACACCGCCGCCGTCTGATCCAACACGCCGGCGCTGCGAATCAGATAGACCTCGCAGCCCGCGTCCACCTTACGTTTGCAATGCACGACGATGCGCTCCCCCGCAGCGGCATCCACGGGGCAAGGCACCTGTGGCCAGCGCTTGGGCACATCGGGACGCGCGTCGGCACCCGGGTAAAATCGGATTTCGAGCGTATCGCCCGCCGCCACGGCGGCATCAAGCTCAACCGTCACCTCTTCGTGACCCACCGCCACCAAGTGGCCCACGCGCACGCCCTGGTTGATCGCGCGCTCAAAGCTCATGAGCTCGGCACCCGAACGACCCCGCAGGTAAGCATCGGTAAACCCACGGTTAAACGACCTTCCCAGCTCGCGTTCAAGCTCTTCCACGGCACCGGAGTCCCACGCGCCGTCGCACAGCATATCGAGTGCCCGACGCCACACCCTCACCACGTTGAATACGTAATCGGGATTCTTCATGCGTCCCTCGATCTTGAGCGATGCCACGCCGGTGGCAACAAGCTCGGGCAGGTGCGCGATACCCAGATAGTCACGCGGACAAAGCAGGCGGTCTCCCTCGACGGCAACAACACTCTGCCCCGCCTCGTCCACTAGGTCGTACGCCAGACGGCACGGCTGCGTGCAGTCGCCGCGCATCGCCGAGCGCCCACGCCGCAAGGCCGAGAACTCGCACGCCCCCGAATAGCCGATGCAAATCGCACCGTGGCAGAATACCTCGATGGGCACGCCCGTGGCACATAGCGCCGCAATCTCGTCGACCGTCAGCTCGCGTGCCGTCGTCACGCGCTCGACCCCCAGCTCATCGGCGGCAAGCCGCACGGCACCCTCGCTATGAGCGCCCGCCTGCGTGGACAGGTGAATCTCGACCCCGGGAATCGCCGCGCGCAGCGCGCAGGCCAACCCGGCATCGGCGACAATCAGAGCATCGGCGCCCAGCTCCAGTGCATGAGCTCCCAACGCCACCGCGTCGGACAACTCATCGTCAAACACGAACACGTTGAGCGTTACGTACACACGCACGCCATGGGCATGCGCCACGGCGCAGCCGCGCGCAAACTCGTTATCCGTAAAGCCATGGGCGCTCACACGGGCGTTAAAGCCGCCCAACCCCGCATAGATGGCATCGGCACCCGCGGCGATGGCCGCAAGCATCTGGTCGAGTCCGCCCGCCGGCGCCAGCAGCTCGGGCAGCGCCGCACCGGCAGCATCCAATCCAGTCTCGTATTGTCCGCTCGGCCCCATCGTCCGAATCGCCATCGACAAACTCCTTACCAAGGTATGCATTCACTCTGAAAAATGCCGTCTTCCAGCATACACGAGGCCTCGCGCGCCCCGTTTGGTTTATCGTGTAATAACTTATGTCCATCCTGCCCCGACGGCACATCCACCGTCCGGCACGACATACCTGGAGGTCAATATATGGGTCCTCGCCAACGACAGGGACGCAGCCGTTCAAAGACGCATGCTCTGCCCATAATCCTGCTCTCGTTTTTGGGCTTTCTGCTGATTGCGGGCGTGGCATTTGGCATCGGCATGGTCGGCAACGTCAACCGCTGGCTGTCCGATCTGCCCGACTACACCGACGCCAACGCGTATCTGGTGAGCGAGCCCACCGAGATCGTCGACTGCAACGGCAACAAGATCGCGAGCTTCTACACGCAAAACCGCAAGTCTATCACCAAGGACGAGGTCTCCCCCTACGTGCTGCAGGGCACCGTTGACGTCGAGGACGAGCGCTTCTACGAGCACGGCGGTATCGACCTGTGGGGTATCGCGCGTGCTGCGGTGGCAACCCTCGGTGGCGGGCACGAAGGCGCCTCGACTATCACCCAGCAGCTTGTGCGCAACACCATCCTGCAGGAGGAGCAGTTCGACTCGACCATTGAGCGTAAGGTGCGCGAGGCCTACATCGCCATCAAGATGGAGGACATGTACTCCAAAGACGAGATCCTCATGATGTACCTCAACACCATCTACTACGGCCATGGAGCATATGGCATCGAGGCCGCCGCCGAGACCTATCTGTCCAAGACCGCCGCCGACCTCAGCCTGAGCGAGGCCGCGCTGCTCATCGGCCTTCCCAACTCGCCCTCGCAGTACGACCCCACGGTTAATCCCGACCTGGCGCTGTCCCGCCGCAACAAGGTTCTGGACAACATGCTGCGTCTGGGCCACATCACGCAGGAAGAGCACGATGCCGCACAGGCTGAGCCCATCACGCTTAACGTGACCGAGATTTCGGGCAGTGGCGTCGATGTGTACTCTCAACCCTACTTTGTCTCCTACGTAAAGCAGCTGCTTGAGCAGGAGTTCTCCACCGACGTGCTCTTTAAGGGCGGTCTGACCGTCAAGACCACCATCGACCCCACCATGCAGCAGGTTGCCGAGGAGGCTGTGCGCTCGCAGCTCGACACGCTTTCTCTCGACGGCCTGGACATGGGCATGGTCGTCGTTGACCCCAAGACTGGCTACATCAAGTGCATGGTGGGCGGCTACGACTATAACGCCGACGAGAATCACGTGAACCACGCTACGGCAAAGCGCCCCGTGGGCTCCACGTTTAAGGCCTTTACGCTGGCAACCGCCATCCAAAACGGTATGAACCCCAACGTTACCCTCAACTGCAACTCGCCTCTTACAGCCAAGGGCACCACGACCAAGGTGCAAAACTATGCCAACCAGAGCTATGGCAACATCACGCTTAAGCAGGCAACGGCATACTCATCCAACACCGGCTACATTCAGGTGGCAGAAGCCATCGGCAACAACAAGATCATGTCGCTCGTCAAAAAGCTCGGCATCGATCCCGCCAAGGACAATATCGAGGACGTTCCCGTCATGACGCTCGGCACCGGGTCCATCTCGCCGCTCGAGATGGCATCGGCCTACGCCACTTTTGCCAACGGCGGCCATTATCGCCAGCCGATCGCCATCACCGAGATCGACTCGCGCACCGGCTCGGTGCTGTACCAGCACACCGACAATCCCACGCAGGTGCTCACCGAAGGCGAGGCTGCCGCGGTTACCGACGTTCTATCCGGCGTCATGCAGGGCAGCGGCACGGGTGCCGCCGGCGCGCTGAGCGTCAACCAGCCCTATGCCGGCAAGACGGGCACCACTGACAACACCACCAACCTGTGGTTCTGCGGCTACACGCCGCAACTGGCATGCGCCCTGTGGACCGGTTATTCCGCAGGCGAGATTCCCATCCAAAAGTACGGTACGGACCTGCTGGGCGACAGCACCAACCTGCCCGTCTTTAAGAAGTTCATGAACACGGTTTTGGCCGGAACCGAGCGCGAGGAGTTCCCGACCGGAACGGCCCCCACGTACAAGAACAATAACGTCTGGAAGTTCTACGGCACAAACAACAAAAAAGAAGACGAAGAGGAAAAAGACGAGGAAAAGGAAGAGGAAAAGGAAAAGGAAGAGACCACCACGACGACAACCACGACCACTGAAACCCCGGGCGGCAACACCACCGGCGATAGCGGTACGACAGGTGGCGACGGTGGCACAGGTGGCGACGGTGGCACAGGTGGCGACGGTGGCACAGGTGGCGACGGCGGCACGCCGACGCCTACCCCCGATCCTACGCCCACGCCTGACCCCTCTACGGGCCAGTAAGCGCACAGGACGACTGACACCAAGGCGCCCGAGCAGCACGTACGCTGCTCGGGCGTTTCTTTATTTCGGCAGATGCCATAAGATGCCACGACGGCCCCGGCTGCAAGACCGATAGGGCAACAGGCGACGGCATGCAAAAAGGGCGCTGACCTTCGTCAACGCCCTCGGCAATTACCTATAGCAACAATCGACGCAGCAGCGGCGCCGTGCATCCCCTACTTATGAGAGTTACTCAGCTTGTTGATGAGCGCCTCAAGACGCTCGCCGTCCTCGGCCGTCTGCGCAATGACCAAAATCGTGTCGTTGCCGGCAAGCGAGCCGAGCACGTCGGGCAGCTCCGCAGCATCGACAGCTGCGGCAATACCAGAAGCCGTACCGGGCTGCGCCTTGATCATAACCAGATTATCGGTGCGCAGCACGCCGGTAACCAACTCGGAAACCATGCGCTGCAGATGCAGGTCCTCGGCAAGGACATAGATGCCCTCGGGGAGCTTACGCAGTCCCATGTCCGCGATATCGCGCGAAACGGTCGCCTGCGTGCAATCGAAACCCATGGCGCGAAGCTCGTCTACCAAAACGCGCTGCGTACGTACGTCCTTATTGCGAACAATATCTCTGATGGCATCCTGGCGCCCATTGCGTTTTTTGGCCATACAAAACCTCACTCCAAAAGATGGCGGAGACAATCACTTAGTGATTGAATAGTTTAGCGCTATTTGAGGGTTTTAGTGAATAAGAACGCATTTCGAAACAATTCTATGCAAGTTTGTTTCGTAATGAGCCGTTTAGGCGGTTTTTGCGCCCGTCCGGTTAAGAAAAGCTGCCAGATGCGTACACATCACGCAGCGCGCGGGCTTAGCGCTGGCGATCGGCCCAAACAACAGGCCCAGTCCCCGATGGTTGTCCTTGAGCGCGGCGACCATCTGACGGGTTCGAGGCGCCTCGAGCATATCACGCATGCGGGCGGAACGCTCGATTGACGACACTCCATGCGGGCTCAGACACAAATTCTCGATGCAGGCGACCAGTCCGGCAAAGTAGAACTTTTGGCTTGCCAGCTTGAGCCGACCACCGCTATCTGCTTCCGAGAGTGAGTCCGCAAGCTCGTCGAGCGCCCGGGTGTCATCGGATACCTTGGCATACATGGTGGGATCAAAGGCATCTGTAAGCTTAGGCGCCGCCGCGTGGAAACAAGCGTCGCCGCATCCGGAGACGCGCTGTGCCTGCGAGAGCGCGCACGCCATAAACCCAACCGTGCGAAACGTCTTATCGCACAAAAGACATGCCTCAAACAGTGGACGGCTGTACATCACGCCAGAGACTTGAGCAACCAAGCCGCCTAAAATCAACTGAGGCAGCCCGGCCACCATCGAAGACTTGTCTTCAATGACAATAGAGGCAGCATCCAAGACACGCGAATGGCGCTCTCGATGTGCATCATAGCGGTCGAGCGACACCGTGGGGAACACTATGTCTGCCGCAGTATCGCACGCGATATCGACCATCTTGGAAAGGGACTGCGGAGCAAACCACTCATCGGCGTTCATGGCGATGATTTGAGAGCCGCGCGAGGCATCAAAACCGGCACGAAGACAAGCGCCGCGCTTCGCGTCCTCGACGTCAATCAAATCAATATGGATGTCCCTGTCGGCAGCAACTTGAAGCGAATGGCGCACACCGGGCGCAGCATCGCGGCAGACAACGACAATCTGCAAATCATAGAGGTCTTGGTTCTGGATACTCTCGAGCGCACGCATCGCATAGCTGGGCGAACCTTCTACCACAAGGATCACCGAAAGTCGCGGATGCGAACAACGTCGAACCAAGTTTTCCATCCTCTCGATAGCACCAAATCAAACTGTCGTTCATGGTACACCCGAGCTATAAAAGCAACGAGCCGCCTAACATGTTGCACGCCAAGAACAGATGTTGCACACGCGCAGCTCACACATAGTATGTGCAAGGCACAGACGCGCCGAGCACTCCCCTAGTCGAGAACGACAAGCTCGTCGGGGCCGTAATCCACACCCATAAACGTAAGGCCGCAGGCAGGCGCCGTGGGACCCGCAGCGGTTCGGTCACGGGCGTCAATAACCTCGCGCATCCACTGGGGATCGCGACGATGCATGCCAATCTCCACGAGCGTTCCTACAATGGTACGCACCATCGAGTGCAAAAACGCATTGCCCTCGATAGTGAAGGTCAGGATATCCTCGCCAAAAGCGACCTCGTGGCCAAACTCCGCACGCATCACGCAGCGGTGCGTGGGCTTGCCCACAGCAGAGGCAACCTTGCAAAAGCTCTTAAAGTCCTGCTCGCCCAAAAGCGCAGGGCAGGCGGCCGCCATCGCATCGACGTCGAGGGGATAGCGATGCCACCACACCGCACCGCGCGAGAGCACGGGGCGCGCATCGCGATCGGCAATACGGTACGTATACGTACGGGACCGCGCGTCAAAGCGGGCAGAAAAGCCCCTACGGGCCTTGTAGACCTCGTTTATGGCGATATCTTTGGGCAGGAGGGCATCCATAGCCCTCAGCCACCTACGGCGCGTCAGAGCAAGCTCAGCGTCCGTTACGGGCACGCTAATGTACTGGGCCACCGCATGCACGCCGGCATCGGTACGACCCGCACACGTCAGATCGATCGGGCGGCGCAGCAGCGTCTCGATAGCGCGGCGCAACTCGCCCGCAACGGTCGTCTGGCCCGGCTGCTCGGCAAATCCGCTATAGGACGAGCCATCATAGGCAACACAGAATACAAGCGTGGCATCGAGCTCAGGAATCGAATTGAAATCAGACGGCGCGGTCATGGGCGCTCCCAACAAACAAGCAACGGTATCGCGACAAAAAAAGAGGGGTACACGAACGTACCCCTCGAATATAGCCTATGCAGACGGATTGTCTACTCAGCGGTCTCCTCAGCAGGAGCCTCCTCGACGGCCTCGACCTTCTTGGGAGCAGCGGCCTTCTTGGGGGCCGGAGCAGCCTTCTTGGCCTTAGGCGTGCAAGGCTCGGTGACGAGCTCCATGATAACGATAGGAGCGTTGTCGCCCTTACGGTTGCCGAGCTTCATGATGCGGGTGTAACCGCCGTTGCGGTCCTGCCACATGCCCTGGGCAGCCTTGTCGAAGATCTCGGCAACGAGCTGCTTATCGCCGAGCTTGGCGATGGCCAGACGACGAGAGTGCAGGTCGCCCTTCTTGGCCCAGGTGATGATCGGATCGACGACCGAACGCAGCGCCTTAGCGCGGGTCTCGGTGGTCTTGATGCGGTCGTTCTCGAAGAGGGCCTTGGCCAGGCTCTTCTTCATGGCCTTGGTGTGGCTCGCATCGGTGCCGAGCTTCAGGCCCTTCTTAACGTTGTGACGCATGGTCTAGTTTCTCCTCAAATATGCGAAGCATTAAGCCTTCAGGCTCAGGCCCATGGACTCAAGCTTGTCCTTCACTTCCTCGATCGACTTAACACCGAAGTTACGGATGTTAAGCAGATCGTTCTCCGAGAACTCAACGAGCTGACGGACCGAGTGAATGCTGGCGCGCTTAAGGCAGTTGTAGGAACGGACGGAAAGGTCCAGATCCTCGATCTGCTTGTCCAGCTCGGCGTTGTCGTTGGTGACCTCGGGAGCGAAGATCGAAGCCTCCTCCTCGACCTCGGGGGTCTCGGCAAGGTTCATAAAGGCAGCCATATGCTGGTTGATGATATTGGCAGCCTGGACCACGGCGTCGCGCGGAGCGATGGAGCCGTTGGTCTCGATCTCGAGGACAAGGCGGTCGTAGTCGGTGTGCTGACCGACACGGCAAGCCTCAACGAGCTTGGCGCAACGGGACACCGGCGAGTACAGCGAGTCGACGTGGATCACACCGATGGGATCGTTGTCGCGCTTGTTAGCCTCGCCAGAGACATAGCCGCGGCCATAGCCGATGCGCATGCTCATGGTGAGATGGCCGCCCTCGGTGAGCGTAGCGATGTGCTGCTCGGGGTTGACCAGCTCAAACTCGGACGGAATAAAGAAGTCCGCACCGGTGACCTCGCAGGGGCCGTCAACCGAGATGGTGGCGGTCGCCTCGTCGGTCGTGCCGAGAGCCCTGAAGACAAGACCCTTGACATTCAGGACGATGTCGGTGACATCCTCGACCATGTTAGGGATGGTCATGAACTCGTGCTGTGCACCATCGATCTGAATAGCCTCGACGGCGGCACCCTCGAGCGAGGACAGAAGTACGCGACGAAGGGAGTTACCCAGCGTATCGCCGTAGCCACGCTCGAGCGGCTCGACGGAGACACGAGCAGACGTCTCGTTGATCTCTTCGACCTGAACCTGAGGCCTAATGAATTCTGACATGTATTACCTCCAGCCTCAGCAGCCCGGATGGACTACTTAGAGTAGAGCTCGACGATGAGCTGCTCGTTGATATCACCGCTGATCTGCTCACGCGTCGGCAGAGCGAGCACGTTACCAGACAGCTTCTCGATATCGACCTCGAGCCAGCCAGGGACCTCAAAGCGCTCGGAGGAAATCAGAGCCTCCTTGATGGGGAGGAGGTCACGGAACTTCTCGCCGACAGCGACGACGTCGCCGGCCTTGACGCGGTAGGACGGGATGTCCACGCGCTTGCCGTTCACGGTGAAGTGACCGTGACGGACGGACTGACGAGCCTCTTTGCGGGTGCGGGCGAAGCCAAGACGGAAGACGACGTTGTCGAGGCGAGACTCAAGGATGATCATGAGGTTCTCACCGGTGACGCCGTTCATCTTGCGGGCCTTGTTGAAGTAGCCGTGGAACTGCTTCTCCAGAACGCCATAGATGAACTTGACCTTCTGCTTCTCGCGCAGCTGCATGCCGTACTCAGATTCCTTGCGACGGCGCTTGGGCTGACGGATAGATTCCTTCTTGCTGCTGTAACCGAGCTCAGCGGGATCGATCCCGAGCTGACGGCAGCGCTTAAGAACAGGAGTCCTGTCGATTGCCATATTGATACGATCCTTTCAGTTACACGCGGCGACGCTTCTTGGGGCGGCAGCCGTTGTGCGGGATGGGGGTCTTGTCCTGGATGCTCGAGACCTCGAGGCCAGCAGCCTGGAGGGAGCGGATGGCGGTCTCACGACCGGAGCCGGGGCCCTTGACGAAGACGGAAACCTTCTTCATACCGTGCTCCATGGCCTGCTTGGCAGCAGCCTCGGCAGCCATCTGGGCAGCGAACGGCGTGGACTTACGGGAGCCCTTGAAGCCCACCTGGCCAGCCGACTTCCAGGAAATGACGTTGCCCTGGGGATCGGTGATCGAAACGATCGTGTTGTTGAACGTAGAACGAATGTGAGCCTGGCCCACGGAAATGTTCTTACGGTCCGCGCGCTTCAGACGGGCAGCGCGAACGTTCTTCTTAGCAGTAGCCATCTATCTAGCGCTCCTTATTTCTTCTTCTTAGCACCGATCTGACGCTTCGGGCCCTTGCGGGTACGAGCGTTAGTGTGGGTGCGCTGGCCGCGGACCGGGAGGCCCTTGCGGTGACGAAGGCCGCGGTTGCAGCCGATGTCCATAAGGCGCTTGACGTTCTGGTTGCGCTCACGGCGGAGGTCACCCTCAACCATGATCTGGTTCTTATCGATATAATCGCGGATGGCGTTAACCTCATCCTCGGTGAGGTCCTTAACGCGCGTATCCACGTTAACGTTGCACTCGACGCAGATCTTCGTCGCAGTGGTGCGGCCGATGCCGTAAATGTAGGTCAGACCGATCTCAACGCGCTTCTCACGCGGGAGGTCGACACCATTAATACGGGCCAACGTAGTCTCCTCTCTTAACCCTGACGCTGCTTATGACGGGGGTTCTCGCAAATGACGAGGACCTTGCCATGGCGCCTAATGATTTTGCACTTATCGCACATCTTCTTGACCGAAGGACGTACCTTCATCGTTCTTCCTTTCGGTAGCGCTCAAACTACTTCCCTACTATCTACTCGCCCAGCCGCAGGCGTTTAAAACTATGGCTGGTCTTCACACACAATCCGACCGTAGGTTGAGCTAAGCCTGCAGCCGGAAATGGAGTGCGTGTATGCGTGCCGCTATTTGTAGCGATAGGTGATGCGGCCGCGGGTCAGGTCGTACGGGGAAAGCTCCACGACAACCCTGTCACCGGGGAGAATACGGATGTAATTCATTCGGATCTTGCCAGAAATGTTGCACAGAACCGAATGACCGTTCTCGAGCTCGACCTTAAACATGGCGTTGGGCAGCGGTTCCTTTACCGTACCCTCGAGCTCAATTGCGTCTTCCTTCTTCACAAGCAATCATCTTTCTCTAGAAAACGACAGCGATTGAGTATTCTACAATACGCATGCACGTATCGTAGTATCTTCGTAATGGCTCCACAACTAAGCGGAACTTGTTACATTTGAGAAATGTAAAACAAAGCCGTTCCCTGATGCCCAAGATCGCCTTGAAATGAGAAGGCATAGACCTTGGGGTCATGCCTTCGAAATTGAAAGGCGAGGTTGGGCATCAGGGGGCGGCGACTTTTACATTTCACCGCCTTGCAAGGAACACCAAGCACCCTGGGCATCCGTGGTGAGAATCACCGGACCGTCATTGGTAATGGCGACGGTGTTCTCGTAGTGTGCGGCGGGCAGGTGGTCGTTGGTCGTAACAATCCAACCGTCGGAGCCCGTGCTCACATGGTTGGAACCCATCGTAACCATCGGCTCGATGGCAATGACCATGCCGGCCTGGAGGCGAACGCCCCTCCCCTTCTTTCCATAGTTAGGAACGTTGGGGTCCTCGTGCATCACGCGGCCAATGCCATGGCCCACATAGTCACGAAGCACGCCGTAACCGTGAGACTCGGCGAGGGACTGAACGGCGTAACCAACATCCCCGATATGATTACCGGGAACAGCCTGCTCGATGGCAGCCTTAAGGCAATCGCGCGTGACCTCGCACAGGGCCTTGGCCTCGGGCGTGGGTGTGCCGACAAAAAACGTCCAAGCGTTATCGCCAACCCAACCGTCGACAACGGCTCCCGTATCGATGGAGATGATATCGCCATCGCGCAGGATCATGTCGGGGTTGGGAATACCGTGGACCACGGCATCGTTAATCGATGCGCAAATGGTACCGGGGAACCCGCCGTAACCCTTAAAGGCCGGGGTGCCGCCATGCATACGGATAATCTGCTCCGCGAGCTGATCGAGCTCAAAGGTCGAAACACCAGGGCGCACCATGGCTCCAACGTGGCGGAGCGCCATCTTAGATAGCGCTCCTGCCTTCTTCATCTGCTCGATTTGCGTTGCAGACTTAATCTTGATCATAGACCAAGAGCCTCTTTGACATCCCCGTACACGGTCTCGCGAGCCTGGTCACCGTTGACCGACTTGAGCAGACCCTGGCCACGATAGTAGTCGACGAGCGGGCTCGTGGACTTCTCGTAGACGTCGAGACGGTTCTTGATGGTCTCGGGCTTGTCGTCGTCGCGCTGATACATCTCGCCGGCGCACTTGGGGCAGGTAGCATCGGCAGCGGTGCCGGTGTAACCGCAGGCGCGGCAGGTGCGACGCGAAGACAGACGATCGATGATGACCTCGGGGGCCACGTCGACCAGAAGGGCGCAGTCGATCTCGCGACCCATGGCGGAGAGCTCGGAATCGAGCGTCACAGCCTGGGCGGTGTTGCGCGGGAAGCCGTCGAGGATGAAGCCCTGCTGGGCGTCATCGGCAGCAAGGCGCTCCTTGACAAGGTCGATCACGAGCTGGTCGGGAACGAGCTCGCCAGCGTCCATGTACTTCTTAGCCTGAATACCAAGCTCGGTGCCACCCTTGACGGCAGCACGCAGCAGGTCGCCCGTGGAAATGTGAGCGACGCCAAACTCGGCGACGAGCTCCTGTGCAACGGTGCCCTTACCGGCACCCGGAGCTCCGAGCAATACGAGGTTCATGAGCAATCCTCCTCTAGCCTATTTAAAGAATCCATCGTAATCATACATCTTGATCTGGCCTTCGAGCTTATCGACCGTGTCGAGCACGACGCCGACCATGATGAGGATGGACGTGCCGCCAAATGCCTGGATCAGATGGTTACCCGTGAAGGAGAAGATGATCGAAGGCACGATGGCGATGAGCGCCAAAAAGACAGCGCTGGGAAGCGTGATCTTGTTGAGCGCGTTCTTGATGTAGGCCGCGGTAGCCCTACCCGGACGGACGCCCGGAATAAAGCCGCCCTGCTTCTTAAGGTTGTCGGCCGTGTCATCGGGGTTGAACACCATGGAGGTGTAGAAGTACGCGAAGAACACGATGAGGACAACATTAAGCACCCAGTTGAGCCAACCGGTCGAAAGCGCAGAGGCAACTGCCTGAATCCAGCCGATGCCGGGGAAGAACACGGCAATCTGAGCCGGGAAGTACAGCAGCGCCGAAGCGAAGATGATCGGCACGACACCCGCGGTATTGACCTTGATGGGCAGGTAGGTGGTCTGGCCACCCATCATGCGACGGCCCACGACGCGCTTAGCGTAGGAGACCGGGATGCGGCGCTGGCCGCGCTCAAGAAAAACAATCAGCGGGATAACCAGCAGGATGATGGCGCAGATGATCACCATGGTGATGATGCCACCGGCATTACCCTCGGTGCTGGAGAAGATCGCCTGCGGCAGGCCGGCCATGATGTTCGCAAAGATGATCAGGGACATGCCATTGCCGATACCGCGCTGGGTGATGAGCTCACCAATCCACATGATCAGCATAGCGCCCGCAGTGAGCGTGCCGACGATCATGAGGTCGAAGATGATCTCGGGAGCGCCGGCGCCATTAAAGCTGATGCCGAAGCTCTTAAAGAGGAAGAGGTAACCCACGGAGTTGAGGATTGCCAGAGCCAGGGTGAGGTAACGCGAATACTGCGTAATCTTGGTCTGACCGACCTCGCCCTCGCGGGCAAGCTCATGCAGGGAAGGCACAACGGCCTGGAGCATCTGGAGGATGATTGAGCTGGTGATGTAAGGCATGATGCCCAGCGAAAACACCGACACATAGCTCAACGCGCCGCCAGAGAAAAGATTCAGGAGGGCCATAGCACCTGCGGCGACCGAATTGTTATCGGTCGAGAAAAGGCCCAGCATCCCCTGGAAGGGAATGCCGGGCACAGGAACGTGCGCACCAATGCGGTACACGACGAGCATAGCTATGGTAAAAAGAATCTTTTCGCGCAATTCTTTGATGCGGAAAGCATTCTTAAGACCATTTAGCACGGCAGCTCGACCTTTCCGCCGGCGGCCTCGATCTTGGCCTGCGCAGAAGCGCTTACCTTGTCGACCTTGACCGTGAACTTCTTGGTGAGCTCACCATTGCCGAGCACCTTGACGGGCTCGAACTCGCTCTTGGTGATGCGAGCGGCCTTAAGAGCGGCACCGTCGATCACAGCGCCATCCTCGAACTTACGCTCGAGACGCTCAACGTTAACAGCGGTGTACTCGATACGACGGGGGTTGCGGAAGCCCGGAAGCTTGGGCAGGCGCATAGCCAGCGGAGTCTGGCCACCCTCGAAGCCGGCACCCTTGGTGCCGCCAGAGCGGGAACCCTGGCCCTTCTGGCCGCGGCCAGAAGTGGTGCCGTGACCCGAAGAATTGCCACGGCCGACGCGCTTGCGGTTCTTGGTGGAACCGGGCGCGGGAGTAAGATCGTGAAGCTGCATTTGCTACTCCTCTACAATCTCGACAAGGTGCTTGACCTTGAAGATCATGCCGCGGACGGACTCGTTGTCAGCAATCTCGCGAACCTCGCGGATCCTGTGGAGACCGAGGGCACGGACAGTACGGACCTGGTCCTGCTTGCAACCGTTGGTGCTGCGGACCTGCTTGATCTTGATGGTGTCAGCCATGCTTAGTTCTCCTTACCGACGAACATCTCGGAGACCGTCAGGCCACGGCGAGCCGCGACGTCCTCAGGGCTGGAGAGCTCCTTGAGGCCCTCGACGGCAGCCTTGATGATGTTGAGGCCGTTGTCGGTACCGAGGGACTTGGACAGGACGTTCTTGATGCCAGCAAGCTCGAAGAGGGGACGCACAGCGCCGCCGGCGATAACGCCGGTACCCTCGACAGCGGGCTTGATGATGATGCGGCCGGCACCAAAGTGGCCGAGAACCTCGTGCGGGATGGTGCCCTGCTCGGTCACCGGCACGTGGAACATGTTCTTCTTGGCATCGAGAGACGCCTTGGAGATGGCCAGGGGCACCTCAGCGGACTTGCCCATGCCAACGCCGACGTTGCCCTTGCCGTCGCCAACGACGACGAGAGCGACGAGGCTCATGCGACGACCACCCTTGACGGTCTTCGACACGCGGTTGATGTAAACGACGCGCTCCTCGAACTCGGAGGCCTCGCGCTGCTGCTTCTGATTACGAGCCATGTGCTACATACCTCCTAGAACTCGAGACCGGCGGCACGAGCACCGTCGGCGAGGGCCTTGACGCGGCCATGGTAGATACGGCCACCGCGATCGAAGGCGACCTTGGTGATGCCGGCCTCGATGGCGCGCTTGCCAACGAGCTGACCGACCTTCTCCGCAGCCTCCTTGTTCGAGGTGTGGGTGCCCTTGAACTCGGCCTCGAGGGTCGAGGCAGAGACGAGCGTCAGGCTAGAGCCCTTGCTGTCGTCGATGATCTGGGCATAGATGTTGGCGTTAGTACGGGTCACGCGAAGACGCGGACGCTCGGAGGTACCCGAGACCTTGCCGCGAACACGACGCTGACGACGCTTGAGGCCTTCCAGCTTCGCCTTATGCTTGTTCATACGTAAACTCCTAAAAAGGTTGATCTTGCCAGCACCTGACGGGGTGCTGGTCTTATGCGAGTGAGTCGGTTACGACTACTTGGCGGCCTTACCCAGCTTGCGGCGGATATGCTCGCCAACGTAGTGGATACCCTTGCCCTTGTAAGGCTCGGGAGGACGATGGCCGCGGATCTCAGCGGCGATCTGACCGACCTGCTGCTTGTTGATACCCTTGACGTTCACGTGGGTGTTGTCGGGAACCTCGAAGGTGATGCCCTCGGGAGCCTCGACGATCACGGGGTGCGAGAAGCCCAGGGAGAACTCGAGGTTCTTGCCCTTCTGCTGCACGCGGTAACCGACGCCGGCGAGCTCGAGCTTCTTCTCGAAGCCCTCGGAAACGCCAACTACCATGTTGTGGATGAGGGCGCGGGTGAGGCCGTGGCGGGCACGGGTCTCACGCTCGTCGTCGGGACGGGAAACGGTGAGGACGTTGTCCTCGACGTTGATAGCGAGCTTCTCATAGATATCGAGCTCGAGCTGGCCCTTGGGGCCCTTGACGACAACGTTGTTGCCGTTGACTGCCACTTCGACTCCGGCGGGAATCTGGACAGGCTTATTACCGATACGAGACACGGTGATCTCCTTTCCTTCTACCTACCGAGCGAATTACCAGACGTAAGCGATGATCTCGCCGCCGACGTTGTGCTTGCGAGCATCGCGGTCGGTCATGACGCCATGGCTGGTGGAAATAATGGCGGTACCAAGGCCACCGCGGACGCGGGGCATGTCGGCAACGCCGGTGTACTTACGCAGGCCCGGCTTGGAAATGCGGCGGATGCCGTTGATGACCTTAGCCTTCTTGGGACCATACTTAAGCGTGATGTGCAGAGTCTTCTGGGGAACGGTGTCCTCGACATCGTAGCCCTCGATGTAGCCCTCCTCGTGCAGAACACGAGCGATCTCGACGAGCTTCTTGCTGCTCGGCATGGAGACCGTGGCCTTGTTCACAGAGTTAGCGTTACGGATGCGCGTAAGCATATCTGCGATCGGGTCTGTAAGGTTCATACAGATTCTCCTTCGTTCTTGATGAACACGTGCTCTTGGTTCTTCGCCGCCCTTAACGGCAAAGCCTAACTAGCGCGTTTTCCCTGTTCCAAACGGATGCTTGAAACGCTGGTAGTGACTTACCAGCTGGCCTTCTTAACGCCGGGAAGCTCGCCCTTGAGTGCAAGCTCGCGGAAGCAGACACGGCACAGGCCGAACTTGCGGTACACAGAGTGCGGACGGCCGCAGCGCTGGCAGCGCGTGTACTCACGAGTAGAGAACTTCTGCTTGCGATTGCACTTGACGATCATCGATGTCTTAGCCACTTATATCCTCCTCACATAGAGTATTGTTCGCCCCAAACGCCGCCCCCTTGTGGGAACGGCGCTTATAGGGCAGGTGAACCTATTTCTTGAACGGGAAACCGAAGGCGTCCAGAAGGGCCTTGGCCTCCTCATCGGTGTTGGCGGTGGTCACGAAAGTGATGTCCATACCACGCTGGTGATCGACGGAATCGAAGTCGATCTCGGGGAAGATGAGCTGCTCGGTGACGCCCATGGAGAAGTTACCACGGCCGTCGAAGCTCTTGGCGGAGATGCCGCGGAAGTCGCGGATACGGGGGATCGCGACGGAGGTCAGACGATCGAAGAACTCCCACATACGGTCGCCACGCAGGGTAACCTTGCAGCCGATCGGCATACCAGCGCGCAGGCGGAAGGTAGCGATGGACTTGCGGGCACGGGTGATCATCGGCTGCTGGCCGGTGATGGCGCGCAGGTCGCGCACGGCACCGTCGATGGCCTTGGAATCGGTAGCGGCCTCGCCGACACCCATGTTCACGACGATCTTCTCAAACTTGGGGATCATCATGACGTTCTCGTACTGGAACTTGTCCTGAAGCTGCTGCTTGACCTCGTTGTTGTACTTGGTCTTCAGACGCGGCACATACTTCTCTTCTGCCATTGTTCACTCCTTCTTGGGGTTTTAAGCACGGGGCGTGGCCACGGTGGGTTGTCCTCGTGCCTCCTGGCTGCATCCGCGCCGCTCATGGCATTTTGCGGTTTGGACTCGACGCAGCAGGAGCCGACAAAACAATCGGTACTATACGCGCATTGGGTGCGTATTTCCAGAAAAACCTCGTCTGCCTGCACAACTCCACAACTCCCCCGCACATATTGATCCCTAGGGGATCAAAATGGCAGTTGCGGTGAAATAGGGACTGTTTGACGGCTTAACCGGCTTAAACAGTCCGTATTTCACCGCATCTTATTGATGGGGATGCGACTAGCGCTTGCGGGGGACGAGCTTGGTGCGGCGCAGGTGGATCATCTCGGCAGCGATGGAGATGGCAATCTCCTCGGGATCCTCGGCCTCGATGGCAACGCCGATCGGCAGGTGCAGCCCGTCGATCTGGTCCTGCGTAAAGCCCTCCTGCTCCAGGCGGGCGCGCACAAAGGCCGTCTTGCGGCGCGAACCCAGACAGCCCAGATAGGCGGGTTTGGCGCGCATGGCCTGAATCACCACGTCGATATCGGACTTGTGGCCTGCTGTGGCAACGACCACCAGGTCGCGCGGGCCGATTGGGCACTGCTCGCTCAGGTTCTTGTAGTCGACCAGACGACGGTCGTAGACACCGGGCACCCATTCGGGGGTCAGCGTGCCGGGGCGGTCGTCGCAGGCCACGACGGCAAAACCCGCCGCCGTGAGCACCCGCGCCGTCGCAGCGCCCACGTGGCCGCAGCCAAAGATATAAGTCAGGCCCTCGGGGCAGAGCGTCTCGACGTGCGCCACGGGAATCTCGGAGGCCGCGTTGGTGTAGCTGACCTTACTCCCCTCCTCCACCAGCGAAAGCCCGGGGCAGCCCGCAATGGTACGGCGCGATTCCTCGCCATGGTACTCGGCCACATCGCCCTCGAGCGCGCTCGCGACAAACGGCTCAAAGTCGATGACGAAGTCGCCGATGCGCCGATAGGCCAAGACGTCGGCAATTTCCTGGAACAACGGTACCTGGGTCGCATCCAGATGCAGGTAGCACAAGCAGATGGCTCCGCCGCAGATCATGCCGGTATCGGAGTTCTCGCCGCCCATAGTGTAGCGGACCAGACGCGACTGTCCCGCGCTCAGGAGCTCGCGCGCCTCATCCAGCGCAAAGAGTTCAATCTTGCCACCGCCGATAGTGCCCGCCTGGCTGCCATCGGCAAGGACGGCCATCCAGGCGCCCACGCCGCGCGGTGACGACCCTGCCGTGCCGGCCACTACCACCAGTTCGCACGTCTCACCAGCACGCAAGGCGGCAAGCGCCGCATTCACAACATCGAGCTTTTCCATTGCCGCCTTCTATCCTCTAAAGACACCGGTGAGCATAGCGAGCGCCTCGAGCACACCGCCGCCGACCGACGTCGCCTTGTCCGAAATGTAGTTGATATAGCTGGCATCGCCGCGCGGATCGACATCGGCGCATTTAAAGCCCTCAGTCACCTGCACGCCGTTCGCCAAAAGCCCGCGCAAGCAGCCGTCAATCTGCGTGACCATGGGAGTATCACCCGCATACCCGATCACATCGCCGGCACTCACGATGTCGCCGATGGTGCGGTCGGACCTAAACACGCCGGCGGCGGGGCTGTGGATAACACGTTCCTTGCCATAGCCGGCGATAATGCCCGGCACGCCCGTGTTGGGCTGGGGCGAACCTTGGGTAATGACACGGCCGAGAAAATGTCCGCGCATGGTCTCGACCACGGCGTCGCAGTCAACCGGCGCGGTAAAGCCCGGCCCCACAGCGATGACGGCAGGCGCCATGTCGCGCGTGGTGCCCAAGTTGCGCTTAGCCAAAATCGCGTCGACCACAGCCGCGGGTTTAAGCTCATCGAGCATCTTGGCCTGAGGGTCCACCACAACGGCGACGTCTCCAGCCTCGGTAATCTCAAGCGCCTCAGCCGGCGTCCGTGCCAAGCGAGCGCGAATGCCTTCGACCTCGACCTCGCCCAGGCGAATGGCCTCGCAAAAACAGATTGTGCGGCGGATGCACGTGGGAACCGCGATATCGGCCATAACGACCGAAACGCCGGCGCGCACCAAGCGAGCGGCGACGCCCGTGGCGATATCGCCGGCGCCGCGAACATAAACGAGCATTCCCGGGGCACCTCCCTGTGCTACGGTTTGAGCAGAGCAAAAGCGGTTCGGCCGCTACTCTGATGATTATTTATTATCACAGTATTATACGGCGGTGAACAGATGGAAACGACGAGCGGAAACCTTGCCTCCGCGCTCAAGATCGAGCCGGGCATTACCGCGATTATCGGCAGCGGCGGCAAGTCGACGTTGCTGAAGATGCTGGGTCTCGAGCTCATGCGCGGCGGCGGGCGCGTGCTCCTCTGCACCACCACGCACATGTTTCCCGTCGCCGGCGTGCCATGGGACGGGTCGAGCCGTCGCCTGGACGCCGCGCCTTGGAAGCCGGGGACCCCGCATGTTCCCGGCTGCACCTGCGAGGCATGCGCGGAACTTGTCCGCGGAAGCATCTGCCAGGCGGGTGTTTTGGACCCGGAGACAGGCAAGCTCTCCGCCCCCGCTGAGCCGATCGACCAGCTGGCGCAGCGCTTTGACTATGTGTTGGCCGAGGCAGATGGCAGCAAGCGACTCCCGCTCAAGGCGCATGCCGCCTGGGAGCCGGTAATTCCCGCCGCCACGGCAAACGTTGTCTGGGTCGTCGGCGCCTCGGGGCTGGGCAGGCCCGTCGCCGAGGTTGTCCACCGCCCCGAGCTCTTCTGCGAGCGCTGCGGCTGCGAGCCTACCGACATCGCCACGCCCGAGCGCGTCGCCCAGGTGCTCAATGCCGAGATGCAGGCGCTGGGACTCAGCACCGCACGCGTCATGCTCAACCAAGCCGACACGCTTGCCGACCCAACAATGGCAGATCGCTTCGAGGCAGCCCTCAACCGCCCCCTCATCGCCACCAGCCTCCAGGGGTAGCAAATTTGGGACGGGGCTCTTTTTGCTACCCCGTCCCGAAAAATCATCTCCCAAATTAGCTACCCCGGCGGTCTTCCTGTTAGCGGGGCACGTAGCGGCCGGGTTGGGCTCCGGTGGGCTCGCCGTCGCGTGCCGCCAGCACGCCGTTCACAAACACGGCCTTGGCGCGGCCATGTGCCCCAAAGCCCTCGAGCGGCGTGTAGTCCACGGCCTGATGCTGCGTCGCGGCGCTGATCGTCCAACGCGCGCACGGATCCCACACGCACACGTCGGCATCGGCGCCCTCGGCAAGACAGCCCTTGCGCGGATACATGCCAAAAACGCGCGCCGGGTTCTCGCTCATCAAGCGGCACAGATCCTCGGGACCCAGCTGTCCCTCAAAGCTCGTGGCAATCGCAACGGGACGATGCTCCACGCCGGGCCCGCCGTTGGGAATCGCGCGGAAATCATCGCGTCCTCGGTCCTTTTGCCCGTGCAGATTAAAGCTGCAGTGGTCGGTGGCAATAGTATCGATCTCGCCAGCCACAAGCGCCTCGCGCAGCGCGGCACGGTCACCGGCATGGCGCAGCGGCGGGCTCATCACGTACTTGGCGCCCGCAAAGCCGTCCTCGCCCTGCTCCAGATAGCAGGTGTCGTCGAGCATCAGATACTGAGGGCATGTCTCGACATAGATGTTCTTCTGCCCGCGCGCTTTGGCAGCGCGAATGGCCTCGAGCCCCAGCTTGGTCGAAAGGTGCACCACGTTGACCGGAGCGTCCCCGGCCAAGTGCGCCAGATACAGCAGGCGGCTCACGGCCTCGGCCTCACACACGTCCGGACGGCTGAGCGCATGGCCCTCGGGCCCGTGGATACCCTGCTCAAACACGCGCTTCTGCAGCGCGTTGACCAACGTGCCGTTCTCGCAATGCACGCACAGGATACCGCCCACGCGCTTGAGCTCCTCCAGCACCTCGAGCGTCTCGGCATCGTCCAGGCGCAGATGGTCGTAGGCAAAGTAGGTCTTAAACGACGACACGCCCGCCTCGCGCATGGCCGAAAGATCGGCGCGGTTGCGCTCATTCCACTCGGCAAGCGCCATATGGAAGGCATAGTTGGCGGTGCAGGTGCCGTCGGCGCGATGACGCCACTCGACCAAGGCATCGGGCATGGTCACGCCGCGATCGGCCGTCGCGTAGTCCACAATGGTCGTCGTGCCGCCGCAGGCAGCCGCGCGCGTGCCGGTCTCAAAGCTATCGGCTGTCCAATCCATGCCGGTCCAGCACTGCATGTGCGTGTGCCCATCGATAAAGCCCGGGAACACCCAGCAGCCCGCAGCATCCTCGACGGTATCGCCCTCGGCCGGCTCAATCGCCGCGGCAATCCGCACGATCTTATCGCCATCCATGGCAAGATCGGCGCGGCGAAGCCCCTGGGGCGTCACGAGTGCGCCGTTTTTGATGATGATCATAATTGCTCCTTATTGATTGATGCAGTTGGCCACGCGATCAAAATACGAGCAGGCGGCGATATGCTCCGTTATGCGTCGCTGTCCCTTGACGGTATCGACGTCCCACAGCTCGTAGGCACGCGCCTCGACCAGCACCACGTCGGTACGGTCCTTGAGGATCGAACCGCCGCCGTCCTTACCCTCAAGACACATAAGTGCATCGAACAGTTCCGCCGGAAAGAGCACCGGGCTCGAAGGCTCACCGTTGCACGCAAGACGCACCGGATGCTTGCGGCCACGCTCGTCAAATGCACGAACCATAGCCTCAAAAGAATCCGAACTCACGAGCGGCTGGTCGCCCGGCAAAAAGAGGCAACCTTTCCAGTTGCGTTCGACTCCCCACGAAAGGCCCGCACGGACGCTTTCGCTGCGCAGCTCGCCATCGTGCAGCACGCACGGGCAATGCTTGTCATCACAAATCTGAGCGACCTCGGGCCAACGCGTCGAAACCACAACGTCAAAGCCCCGGGGAACCGAATCAATGGTCCGGGCAATCAGCGGCTCGCCATAGATATCGGCGAGCATCTTGTTAGAGCCAAATCGCTTGCCCTCGCCCGAAGCCATAATGACGCAACCAAGTTTCATGGCGATACCTCCCCTGGAACCATCGTACCCATAACTCGCGTCGCGGGGCATCTACATCGAAAGCGCTTATCCCGCACGCCCACGATGCAAAAAGGGGCACCCCGCCGGTTGGCAGAGCGCCCCCTTTACATGGCTTACCTCAACCCAGCTTTAGGCCTGGAACCAACGGGCGGTGTTGCGCTCGTCGAGGGCCTTGAGGGTAGCGGCGGGATCGGCAACCTTCTGCAGGAACATCATGGCTGCGATGGCGTACGGCTTGTAGCTGGCCTCCTTGTACATACCCACGCGGTGCATGTCGAAGACGTCGGCGTTGACCTCGCCGTGCTCGCAAGAGACACCGGAGATGTCGGCGGGCAGCGGATGCATAAAGATGGTGTCCTGGCCGTTGGCGGTCTTCTCCATGAGCTCGGTCGTGGAGCACCAATCCTGATGCGTGGCGTTCTGAGCGAGCAGCTCCTTCTCGAGTGCAGCGATGCCGGCGTCGTCGCCCTCGGCGTACAGGTTGGTGCGCTTCTCCATGGCGGCAAACGGAGCCCAGCTCTTCGGGATCACGATATCGGCGCCCTCGAAGGCCTCGGCCATGGTGTTGACCTGCTTAAAGGTGGTGCCGGACTCGGCGGCATAACCCTTGGCGCGCTCGACGACCTCGGGCATGAGGTCGTAGCCCTCGGGGTGGGCCAAGGTGACGTCCATGCCAAAACGGGGCAGCAGGCTGATCAGCGACTGCGGGCAGGACAGCGGCTTGCCGTAAGAGGGCGAGTAGGCCCAGGTGACGGCAACCTTTTTGCCCTTGAGGTTCTCAAGACCGCCAAACTCGTTGATGAGGTAGAGCATGTCGGCAGAGGACTGCGTGGGGTGATCGGAGTCGGACTGCAGGGAGATGAGCGTGGGACGGTGATCCAGAACGCCGTCCTCGTAGGCCTGCTGGACAGACTCGGAGACCTCGGCCATGTAGGCGTCGCCCTTGCCGATGTACATGTCGTCGCGGATGCCGATGACGTCGGCCATGAAGGAGATCATGGTAGCGGTCTCGCGGACGGTCTCGCCGTGAGCGATCTGGGACTTCTTCTCGTCCAGGTCCTGCAGCTCAAGACCGAGCAGGTTGGCTGCCTTAGAGAAGGAGAAGCGCGTACGGGTGGAGTTGTCACGGAACAGGGAGACGGCCAGACCCGAATCGAAGATCTTGGACGAAACGTTGTTCTCGCGCAGCTCGCGCAGGGCGTCGGCGACGATGTAGAGCGCCTTGAGCTCATCGGTGGTCTTATCCCAGGTGTGCAGGAAGTCGCTGCCGTACATGCCCTTAAAATCGAGGCCGTTCAGCTGCTCGACGAGCTCGGTAAACTTGGCGTCCATGTAAATGTCCTTTCCAAAGATGAAACGATCGCAATGAGTAGATGTGCTCCGGCATGCGCGTGTGGCTAGAACATGCAGAGCACTATGACGAGGACCCGCTACCGTTGAGGAAGCATGGGAGATAACGACCGCGGGCCCCAAGTCAACAGGGGGTGCCGGGGACACGAGCTGTCCCCGGCTCAACAAGATCGAGGAATGGGACTAATCGATCTTGTTGTTGGTCAGACCGGCGCGGAACACGGTGGCGTCGCCATCGGCCTGGCTCGGATCGTAGAGGTTCAGGGCAGCCACATACATGGCGGCAGCGGTGACCAGGTCGTCCTTGTAGGTGACCTCGTTGGGAGCGTGAGCCTGAGACTCGGCACCCGGGCCGAAGCCGACGCAGGGGATGCCATAGCGGCCCTGGATGGAAACGCAGTTCGTGGAGAAGGTCCACTTGTCGCACAGCGGACGACCGGTGCGCTTGTCCATGCTGGGCTCGCAGCCGATGCGCTCGTCACCGAACATGGCCTTGTGGGCGTCGACGAGGGCCTTGACGTGCGGAGCGGTCTCCTTGTTGATCCACGTGGGGAAGTAAGCCTCGGTCTCGTAGACCTCGCCGGTCCAGGACGGACGGTCGTACATGTACATGGAGACCTTCACGTCGTCGCCGTACTTCTTGGCAGCCGGCAGGTTGCGGATCTCGTCTAGGCAGGACTCCCAGGTCTCACCGGCGGTCATGCGACGGTCGATGGAGATGGCGCAGGAGTCAGCCACGGCGCAACGGCTGGGGCTGGTGTAGAAGATCTGGCTGACGGTGCAGGTGCCGCGGCCCAGGAAGCGGGCATCCTCGAAGTGCTCGGGGTTGTACTTGGGGTCGAGCATCTTGACGAGGCCCTTGATGTCGGTCGACTCGTCGCAGCCGTTGTTGTTGAGGGCGCGGACGTCGGCGATGATGTCGGCCATCTTGTAGATGGCGTTATCGCCGCGGTCGGGAGCGGAACCGTGGCAGGAGGTGCCGTGAACGTCGACGCGGATTTCCATGCGGCCGCGGTGACCGCGATAGATGCCGCCATCGGTGGGCTCGGTGGAAATGACGAACTCGGGCTTAATGCCGTCCTTGTTGTAGATGTACTGCCAGCACATGCCGTCGCAGTCCTCTTCCTGGACGGTGCCGACGACCATGATCTTGTAGCCCTCGGGGATGAGGCCCATGTCCTTCATCATCTTGGCAGCGTAGGTAGCAGAAGCCATGCCACCCTCCTGGTCGGAGCCACCGCGGCCGTAGATGATCTCGTCGGTCTCGTAGCCCTCATAGGGATCGGCATCCCAGTTCTCGATGTTGCCGATGCCGACGGTGTCGATGTGGGAGTCGATGGCGATGATCTTGTCGCCCTCGCCCATAAAGCCCATAACGTTGCCAAGGCCGTCGACCTTGACCTCGTCATAGCCAAGGTTCTCCATCTCGGCCTTGATGCAGGCAACAACCTCACCCTCCTCGCAGGACTCAGAGGGATGGGAGATCATAGCGCGCAGGAAGCGAGTCATATCAGCACGATGGGACTCCGCAGCAGCCTTGATAGCGTCGTAATCGAGTTCTTTAGCCATTGTTCATAACCTTTCAAACGAAGGAATCTACCTGTGAGGTAGCGGAGCGATACCTATTTACTCCGCCCCAACGATTAGCAAGTGGGATATTCGCCTTCCCAAACAATTCGACGATACTGGTCGGGGTCCGTGTCACCTTCCGTGGAGAAGCAGAGCACGGAGCTCGTCTTGTCCAGGCCGATGAGTTCCTTGAGCTCGGCGTACTCGGGATCGAGCATGAGAGTCTCGACCAGGCCGGTGGTCACAGCGCCGGACTCGCCGGAGATGACGCGCGGGTCGCCCTTCTCGGGAGCGCCCAGGGTGCGCATTCCGCGAGCGGTGACCCAGTCGGGGCAGGACACGAAGGCGGTGGTGTGGTTGCGCAGGATATCCCAGCCCAAGATGTTGGGCTCGCCGCAGCACAGGCCGGCCATGATGGAGGGCATGTCGCCGTCCACGATGCGCGGATCGCCGTCGCCGGCGGCAGCGCCCTTGTACAGGCAGGCGGCAGGCGCGCACTCGACCACGACGAAGGTGGGCGGGTTATCGGGATACAGGTTGGTGAAGTAGCCCACCACGGCGCCGGCGAGCGAGCCCACGCCAGCCTGGACAAAGACGTGCGTCGGGCGGTTGATGGCCATCTCGCGCAGCTGCTCGGCAGCCTCGGAAGCCATGGTGCCGTAGCCCTCCATGATCCAGGACGGGATCTTCTCGTAGCCCTCCCAGGCGGTATCCTGAACGATGACGCCGCGCTCGCAGGCATCGGCCTCGGCGGCGGCCATGCGCACGCACTCGTCGTAGTTGACCTCTTCGATGGTCACCGTGGCGCCCTCGGCGGCGATGTTATCGAAGCGGGGCTTGGTGGAACCCTTGGGCATGTGCACGACGGCCTTCTGGCCCAGCTTGTTGGCAGCCCATGCCACGCCGCGGCCATGGTTGCCGTCGGTGGCGGTAAAGAAGGTGGCCTGGCCAAAGTCCTTGGCAAGCTGATCGGAGGTCAGGTAATCGAAGGTGCACTCGGCAACGTCCTTGCCGGTCTCGTCGGCAATGTAGTTGGCCATGGCAAACGAACCGCCCAGGACCTTAAAGGCGTTGAGGCCAAAGCGATAGCTCTCGTCCTTAACGCACAGGTTGGACAGGCCCAGGCGCGCGGCCTGGCCATCCAGGCGGGCAAGCGGAGTGACGGTGTACTGGGGGAACGACTGGTGGAAGGCGCGGGCCTTCTTCACGTGGTCGAGGCTCATGATTCCCAAGTGCTTGTCATCGCTCTTGGGCATCGTGTTGCCCGCCCACTGGATCTTATCGGCCATACGGTGAACTCCTTAAGTTCTCTCTTGCCGGCCCCCGCATACGCGTTTCAGCCCGATCCCATTCACACGGCTGAACTTTTATGTGGATGCCAAACAAAAAGTTTGTTAGCACTGTTCTATCACACTTTTTGATTGGAAAACCTAACAAATTGTTTGTTGCCGTAATCGGTACCTTTTCGCCGCCGAACGGTTACATAACGCAGCGACGCTTTCGTTATTTGCGAACAGGTGTGGTTTATGGCAAAGTATGCCCAAACTAATTTTTAGGAAGGCACCCATGACCCCCGCACAGATTGAGTTTTACAAGCGCCTCGCACACGGTCTGGCGCTCCAATTTGGTCCCAACTGCGAAGTCGTCGTCCACGACCTGGAGACCGAGGACGTGGACCGCTCCATCGTAGTGATCGAAAACGGCCACGTCAGCGGGCGCAAACTGGGTGACGGCCCCAGCCATATTGTGCTTGAATCCATGCACGAGGGCACCGCCGACGTGCACGACCGCGAGCCGTACCTCACCAAAACCGCCGATGGCAAGCTGCTCAAGTCCTCGACCATCTTTATCCGCAACGATGAGGGCAAGCCCGTCGGCATTTTGGGCATCAACTTTGACATTACGCTTATGAAGGCTTTTGAGCGTTCGCTCGACGCCTTTACCGGCACCGGCGGCACGGGCTACACCGAGCCCGAGCCCATTACCAAGAACATCGGCGACCTGCTCGAGGACCTGCTGCACGAGTGCGAACAGTTTGTGGGCAAGCCCGCGGCACTCATGACCAAAGACGAGCGCATTCGTGCCATTGGCTACCTCGACCGTCGCGGCGCCTTCCTCATTTCCAAGTCGAGCGAGCGCGCCTGCGAGTTCTTTGGCATCTCCAAGTACAGCTTCTATAGCTACCTCAATGAGGCCAAGGCGGCAACAGGCGACAAGTAGGCACTCGCCTGGATTGCCCCTCCCCTTTTGGGCGCGAGTTCTGGAAAGCATGAATCCAAGACCGAGCCGCTTGGAAAGTTCCATATAATCGATGTCATTAGTATTTCGAAAGGGTGGAACAGAATGGCGTTGAGCAAGGCATCATGCACCGGTCGCGGATTGATTCCGGCAATTGGTGGACATGTGCACCGCATGTTCGATGAGGGTGAAGACGACCTGTTTTCGCTGAGCCTTGACGACGTGATGGATGATCGCCCGTGGACCGCCGACGAACTCATGGGCGGTGGGGCTCGCCCGTCAAGCCCCAATCCCGCACTTGCGCCTAAGCCCGCATCTGCGCCGGCTCCTGCGCAGTCGCCTGTTTCGACGCCCGCGTCTGCGCCCACGCCCGCTCCCCGCCCCGCAAGCGACCCGTCCGAGACGGCAGCATTTCTCGCTGCAGCGACGCAGGGCAAATCGGCCGACAGCACCGTTATGTACAGCGCCCAGCAGTTGCCTGTTCCTGCGGCACGCAAGCCTCCGGTCGCAAGGCTCGACGAGCCCGTTGCCCATCAAGTTGCCTACGATTCCTGGGCTGCAACCGATCTGGATGAGACCTCTACCGGCATGCCGGCGCTCGATGTTCCAGTTAACCCGCTTTTTGCCGCCAACACGAGCGCCGCGGACTATGAGGGCGGTGCGGCATATTCCGATTATTCCGATGGCTATGCTGGCACCGGTCGCATCGAGACCGAGGATTATGGCACCGCATCGAGCGATTATCTCAACGATCCGTACGCTGCCACGCCTGCACCGGAATATGACCCGGAGGCCGCGTCCGCGCCGGCGTATACCAAAAGCACGGGCGAAGAGCGCTTTGCCGATTATTACGCCGAGGAAAAGGCGCTGCGTTTCTCGGAATTTCCGCAGGCAGTCAAGGTTGCCTTTATCGCCATTGTCATTGCCCTGCTCGGCGTCATTGCGTTTGAGGGATTCCGGCTGTTCTCCGGCCCCACCCAAGCGGAGTCGGAGACCCAGCAAAAAGAGGACGATGACGAGTATCTGGACATCAACACCCTCAAGGGCGACCCCAACGACGGGGACGATGAGTAGCGAGAGCTGAAGGCGGCCGCAGGATCCCGCATCCAGCACCGGCTTCTAAGTGCTGTTTTGTCATCCAGCTACACTTTTCCGAAGTTTTAAGGTGCCTATTTCGACACTTTTCCGTACTTTTACACGGCTGATTTCGACACTTTTTCTGATTTAAGCCTAGCGACAGCCGGCGAAATCAAGCGCCGCCCGCGCGTCATTTCGCAAGCGGTGCCTGATTTCTGTCCGTACACGTTGATAGACTCCATCGTGCCCGCAAGGAGCGGGCGTGTTTTATCCAGAGTCGGGGTAGAGAGTTGGCTCCACGATTCCGACGCCAACCGGCCAAGAGGCACGGTGGCCCTGCCAACATCGATGAAAGGAGTCCGTATGGACAATTTCTCTGTGCGCAGCGAGCGTAACTTCCACAACCTGATCGTCAAACCGAATCACATGCATCTTCTGGATAAGCCAAATGGCTACGCCTCGGCCATGATCAAGAGCAGCCTCTCCCACCAGATGCGCTTTACGGTACAGAAGCTCGAGGAAAAGCTCTGTGCTGCTGGCAATCCGCATGTGTTGCAGATCAAGCCACTCGGAGACGACTCGCGTGAGCCATCTAGCTGGAAGCTCTTTGCCGACGGCGCGTGCATCGCGGACGGCTCGGTCGACTTTGCCCGCAAGTATTTCTGCGAGAGCGCCGAGGTGTTCCTGGATCTGTGTCGCGATGCCGTCGACGCAGCCGAGCTACGCCAGTGGAGTCAGAGGGAGTACGAGCTGCTGAGCGTGGCGCGCGGGATCGCGGGGGCGTAGGCAGACAGACCAGACAGCTCGTCATACTGGTTGACGCTTCGATTCAAACAGCAGGGCGGGCTCGCGCTTACAGCCCCGCCATGCCAAACCGAATGGCGTTCTCAAAAGGCCTACCCCCTCCGCCTTCAGCTTTAGCAGCAGGTCGCCCAGCTCGGAGCACTTGCTGGAAAGGCGCGTCTGAGCTCGCTCGCCCATCCCCCACCGTTGACGGACCTCCTGGGCGCGCGGGCTCACGCGGTAGTCCCCGTCCATCATCTGCTTGAGCAGCTTGGCGGTCACGCGCGCATCGGCTAGGGCGCTGTGGGCGTGACCCGTCGACTCGTCGAACTCGATGCCAAACCACGTCGCTGCGTCACTCAAAGAGACGCACCCGTGGCTGCTCATGTCCATGATCGAGGTGTAAAACGCCTGCAGGTCGGCCCAGTCCGTAGGAAATGCGGAAAGATCGATGTGCTTTGCTTGACACTCGATCAAAAGCTGTCGACGATCCGCCCCGCTCCAACAGACCACCTGGGCGGAGTAGCGCCCGATCCAATCGCTGAGCCTTTTGATCACCATGTAGAGCGGATCGGCCATCGCGGTGCCCACGGCCGATATCCCTGTGAGCTCGCGGACGGGGAACGCAACGCCTTCGGTAAATTCCGTCTGTACAAACTGCGAGAACTCGCCCATAACGTTGCCGTGGTAATCGAGCTTGACGGTGCCGGCCTCGATAATCTCATTGCACAGTCCACGGCGCTGACGCTGCTTTGGCACCGGCGCAAACTCAAAGTCCAGCACAATCTGGCGCGCAAAGTTCGTCGTATCGATAGCCGAGATACACGGCGTCTTTTCAGCTGACACGGTTGGGCCTTTCTCCGTCAACTGCCGCTCGTTACATAGGCGGCTACATTGCCGTAAGGATAGGCGCCCGTGCGGACACAAAAGCGGGACGCAATGCCACGCGCGCCAGGCATACGCCATGCAGACGGCCCCAAGAGAATCGCCCGCTCTATTCAAATGCCTGAAAAAGATTTAGGCCCGGTGACTTGAATCAGAGGTCATCCCGGGCCCATCAGAGCTCGTAGAGCTCTTGGTTGCTTTGGTCTCGCTCTTCACGGCGCTTATCGAACTTTCCGAGGCACTCAAGCAGCATTCGAAGCATAAAAAGAGGGGTCGACGCCGTTAAGGCATTGACCCCTTAAACTGAGTAACGGCGCTGCCCAGCTCTTCACTACTTGGGCTGCCGTCGACTTTATTCTACCCACGGGTGCCAGGTTTAACAAATGGATTTTCGGTAACGAGGCCTCGGCAACCGCCGCCTTGATTGGCGACCCATGCTCTGCCACAGGCCGAGGGTTGTCGAAAAGTCGAACATTATAGCTACCCATAATATAGCCAGCTATAACGTCATTCGACGACCGGCGCAAACGCCCACGCGGACACGAAATGCGCTGCGGTGCCATTGGGGATTATGGGATGCGCTTTCCGCTCGAGGCCTCAACCGGAAACGACATCCCGGTCTGAAGGTCAAATCCGGGGCGTAGTTTCCGCTTGAAGACCGATTCGGAAAGGTTGTCCCGTTCTGGAGCCAAATACTGGGTCGTAGTTTCCGCCAAGCATGCCATCCGGAAAGCGTGTCCCGTTCTGAGCCTGAATTCTGGGATGAACTTTCCACTGAAGCATCTACTGGAAAATGCATCCCGTTCCGAGGCTTAATTCTGGGATGCACTTTCCGCGGAGAGACTACCGTTTTTCGAAAAAGTACACGTCCCTAAACTTACCAGGTCTTCATAACTTGTTGCCGTTCACGGGAGCCAATCACCGCCCACCGATTCGAATGTAAAAATGTCGCCGAAAACAGGCCATCTACCTGCATGGTTAGATTTTGGTCAGCTTTTGGTCAGTTGGGCGGCAAGTTGCGGCTGATACGTTTTTTGCTACCCAAAAGGAGGCGGTAGCTCATGACCCATTGCAATGACCAACTCATCGACCAACTGCTCACTCAAGCCGAACAAGAGGGGCGCTGTCTGATTCCCCCGAGCACGGCAATCCGAAAAGCGCTCCTTCGGCGCACCGGCGGCACGGTTGTCTCGCCCATGCCGGGGTTGTTTGCGCGAAAAACGCGCTGGGATGAACTCAACCGAGCGCAACGCCATTGCGAAATCCTCCGCGCCCTTGCGATCATCCACCCCGATTGGACGTTCTGCTCGTTTTCGGCAGCTTGCCTGCTGGGGCTCGAGGTCTCGTGGCGACACCTGAATGTCGTGCATGTTTGCAGCTCGACAAAGCCGTCGGCTCGCCCGGGCGCACATATTCAGCGGCACCAGATTGAGCCGGCCGGAGCAATACGCAGAGCCGGCATATCGGTAACGCCGCCCATCCAAACGGTCACAGATTGCCTGTTGCAGACCGGTTTTGCCGACGGCATGCCCATTGCCGATTCGACGATCTCAAAGCTCGGCCTTGCGCGGGAACAGCTGATGGAGGCCGTCGAGCAACGAGCGACCGCCTGCAATGGTCGCGCGATTCGCACCGCCCTCACAACACTTCGATATGCCGACGCCCGCGCCGAGAGTGGTGGAGAATCGGTCGCCCGAGCCGTCATGATCGAGACGGGCTTTGCACCCGACTGGCTTCAATACGAGCTGACGGACCCCTTCGATTCGGCCAAACCCATACGAACGGACTTTGCCTGGGAGCGCCAGGCGCAGGAACTCACGCTGGGCGAGCTCGACGGGCTCATCAAATATACCGACCAGACCATGCTGGCCGGACGCACCACCGCCGAGGCGCTCGTTGCCGAACGACAGCGCGAGGCGCACCTATCGCTCTACGGCCACCCTCTGCTGCGCTTTACCATGAACGAGGTCCGCCCGGCAGGAATGCTCGCCAAAAAGCTGCAGACGGCAGGCATCCGGCAGACCGCGCTGCCGACATGGCTCAACGAGGTAGACCTGTAGGAGCTGCTAGGCCACGCATCGCCAGATCGCATCCCCCTATCTGGGCCGCGTTTTCCCAACGACCACGCCAACGGAAAGTGCGTCCTAGCCTGGACGCTCAAAACGGGATGCACTTTCCGGATGGCGGGCCTGGCGGAAAGCGTGTCCCGGAATCCCGTCTCAGAGCTGGACAGGCTTTCCGGTTGAGTCCTTCAGCGGAAACCGCATCCCGGAATAAACACTCAAACTGGGATGCGCTTTCCAAACGACCGGCCAGCGGAAAACTCATCCCATTCTGAGGCATGATTCCGGGACACAGCTTCCGCATGCGGCCCCGTTGGGAAAGTTCATCCCGTTCTGAGACCGAATTCCGGGACGCCGTTTCCGCCTGAGGCTTCAGCCGGAAAACGCATCCCACTCTGGAGCCGAATTCCGGGACACGCTTTCCGCTGGAGGGCCGATTCGGAAAACGAATCCCATTCTGAGCGCTCATTTCGGGACGCAGTTTCCGCTCTAAGCAAAAGGCCCCGGCTCACGATGGAGCTGGGGCCAAAGGCGCAGCTTATACAGTTGATGGCAAGCGCAGACGGCAGTCAGCAATGGTCGTCCGCGCTCTACTCTACCCGCGGTGACGGGCGCGGCTGTACGGCGTATCCACCATGGGCAGATCCGGACGCAGCTTCCCGTCAAACGCGCGGTAGGCGTTCTGCACGGCGGGCGCCGTGGGGATCGTTGCGATCTCGCCGATGCCCTTGCCGCCGTATGCCACAGGCAACAGCTCGTCCTTCTCCACGTAGATGGCGTGGATATCCGGAATCTCGGGCGCACGGAACAGCCCGAGCGTACCGTACCTTGCCTGGGGCACGCAGTCCTTGAGCGGCCAGTCCTCGGTAAGCGCATAGCCCATACCCATGAGCACGCCGCCTTCGATCTGACCCTGGATGGAGATGGGATTGACAACCTTGCCGGAATCGTGCGCGGCATAGACCTCGCTCACGCGGCCGTCATCATCCAAAATGACCACATGTGTGGCAAAGCCGTAGCAGATGTGGCTCTTGGGGTTGGGAACGTCGGCGCCCAGCTTGTCGGTCGGCTCCAGATACACGTAGCCAAACTCGCATCCCTCAAGCGCCTTGATGGCGGTCGCGGGATCCTGAGGATGCATACCCTGGCCGGCGACGAGCTCCTGCGTGCGCAGCTGATAGGCGCGACCGTCGTCGTACTCGATCTTGACGCCGTCGCCATGCGCGCTCACCGGGGCGGTAGGCGCAGGCTTGCCGGCCTCGATGCCAACCATGGCATCGCGCAGCAGGAAGGCGGCACCGCGCACGGCCTCGCCGGTCACGACCGTCTGGCGCGAGCCAGACGTGGTGCCGGAGTCGGGAGCGTTCTCGGTGGAGCACTCGCCATTGGCAATGCAGCTCAGCGGCAGACCGCAGGCCTCGGCAACGTCCTGCAAAAAGACGGTGTTGCAGCCCTGGCCGATGTCGGACGTGGCGGCGTAGACCACGGCGCAGCCATCCTCGACGCGAATCTTGCAGCGACCGGCATCGGGCAGGCCCACGCCCACGCCGGCGTTCTTCATGGCGCAGGCAATGCCGGCGTGGCCGGGATGCGCGTAGTAGGCATCCTTGACCTCGAGCAGCGTCTCCTTAAGCGCCGTGGAGCAGTCGGCAATCTGACCGTTGGGCAGAACCTCGCCCGGCTCGATGGCGTTTCGGTAGCGAATCTCCCACGGATCCAGGCCAACCTTCTCTGCCAGCAGGTCGATCAGGCTCTCGAGCGCAAACTCGGACTGGCAAACGCCAAAGCCTCGGTACGCGCCGGCGGGCGGGTTGTTGGTGTAGTAGCCAAAGCCGCGAATGTCGGTGTTCTGGTACTTGTAGGGGCCGACCGCATGCGTGCAGGCGCGCTCGAGCACCGGGCCGCACAGCGACGCGTAGGCGCCGGTGTCAAAGTTGATCTCGCAGTCCAGGCCGGTAAAGTTGCCCTCGGCG
This sequence comes from Coriobacteriaceae bacterium AM113-163, assembly GCA_027673765.1. Lineage (GTDB taxonomy): Bacteria > Actinomycetota > Coriobacteriia > Coriobacteriales > Coriobacteriaceae > Collinsella. The sequence continues at coordinate 148,780 of JAQDWB010000001.1, read as the reverse complement.
TCGCAGCCCAGTGTAAAGGTGCCATCCATGGCATGGCGCTTGGGATGGAAGGCGAGCGACTCAGCGCGCGTGAGCTTGCACTTCACAGGACGCTGGAGCTTATAGGCAGCAAGCGCGGCCAGGTGCTGGATCGAAACGTCCTCCTTACCGCCAAAGCCGCCACCCACGAGCATGGTCTCGACGACCACACGCTCGGGCTCGTTGTCCCAGCCAAACATGTGGGCACACTCTTTGCGCGTGTCGTAGGCGCCCTGGTCGGTCGACTGCACCTTGACGCCGTTCTTGTACGGGAAGGCGACGGCGCACTCAGGCTCCAAGAAGGCATGCTCGGTAAAGGGCGTGGTAAAGCGCTGCGTCACGGTGAACGCGCTCTCTGCCAGCGCCTTGGCGGCGTCGCCGCGCGTCACATGGCGGCTCTGGCACACGTTGTCCTTGAGCTCCACCGTGTTGCCAAAGGCAAAGAAGCTGTCGTGCAGGCGCGGGGCGTCGGCAGCCCTGGCCTCGACAATGTTACGCACGGGCTCCAGCGGCTCGTAATCGATCTTTACGAGCTTCTTGGCCTTCTCGAGCGTCGCCTCGTCCTCGGCAACCACCAGCACGATGGCGTCACCCACGCAGCGGGTGATATCGCCCGCCGCGATCATGACGTCCCAGTCCTGGATAAGGTGGCCGACTTGGTTGACCGGCACGTCCTCGGCGCGCAGGATGCCCACCACGCCGGGCAGAGCCTCGGCTTTGGAGGTATCGATGGAAAGCACGCGGGCGCGCGGATACTTGGAGCGCACGGCGCTGGCGTAGGTCAGACCCGGCTGATCGAGCTCGTCGATGTCGTCGGGATATTTGCCCTCGCCGAGCACCTTCTTGCGCACGTCGATACGAAAGGCGCGCTTGCCCACGCCGTAGTCATCGCCGCGCTCCAGATCCTCGTCGATCTGCTTTTCGCCGCGGAGCACCGCAGCTGCCAGCGAAATGCCCTCGATAATCTTTTTGTAGCCGGTGCAGCGACAGACGTTGCCGCGAATGGCGTACTTGATCTGCTCCTCGGTGGGCTCGGGGTCCTCGGCGATGAGCGCCGCACCCGCCATGACCATGCCGGGGATGCAAAAACCGCACTGCACGGCGCCCACAGCGCCAAAGGCGTACACAAAGGCCTCGCGCACGTCCTCGGGCAGGCCCTCGACGGTCACGATGTTACGGCCGGCGGCAAGAGCGGTGGTCAGCACGCACGCCTTGACGGCCGCACCGTCCACATGGATGGTGCAGGTACCGCAAGCACCTTCGGAGCAGCCGTCCTTAGCGGAATGGATGTGCAGGTCGTCGCGCAGGTAGCGCAGCAGCGGTTTGTTTTGGGTCGTTGTGCGCTCCACGCCGTTAACGGTAAAAGTGAATTCCTGTGCCATGGTGATTCCCTTCTACACGCCGGCGGCGATGCCGGTGCGGTCGTGAATGGCGCCATGCGGGCAGACGACGGCGCACATGCCGCACGACAGGCAGTCCGCGCCGTCGATATGGGCGCAGTTGTCCTCGATGCGGATAGCGCCGGCAGGGCACTTTTTGGCGCACATACCGCAACCGATGCAGCTCGTGTCGCAGATCTTGCGCGCAATGGCGCCCTTATCGGTGTTGTTGCAGCGCACCAGAATGTTCTGGTAGCCGGGAACGAAGGCAATCACGCGCTGCGGGCACGCCATGCCGCACAGGCCACAGCCCGTGCACTTGGAGCGATCAACGCGGGCGATGCCATCGACCAGCGCAATGGCGCCGTGGGGGCAGGCCGTGACGCAGGCGCCACAGCCAATGCAGCCTTCGCTGCAGCGGGCGTCGCCGCCTGCGGAGGCACAGCCGCTTCCGCAGGCAACGTAGGCCACGTTATGTTGAATGGATTTGGCCATAAGAGACTCGCCTATTTCTTAAGGAGATACGGATAGCTGTCGCGCACGGCCTTGATGGTCAGGCGGACGGCCTCGGGCAGACCGGTGTTGACGGCATCGACCGAGACGGTGCGAACCGTGCCGGCGATGCGAACCTTAAAGTGGTCCTCGTCCACGGCCAGGAAGCCCTCGTTCTCGGAGTTCTCCATGTCCTGATCGCTCCAGAACAGGGTGAGCTTGTCCTTGTAGGGACGACCCTCCTGGTAGGGGCAGAACACGGCGCAGTTGCCGCACTCGTTGCACATGCCGTCGACATGGACGACCTGATGCTTGGCCAGGCCCGGCACCTTAATTGCCACGTTGGCGCGGTTGGGGCACACGTCGCAGCAGACCTCGCACACCGAGCCGCAGCCCAGGCAGCGGGTCTTGGTGCAGTTGCGCTTGTCACGGCACAGCGACCCCTTGCGCTCGTAGCAGGTGTCCTCGCGGCCGGCCTGCTCGTTGCAGTCGACGTACTTGTTAAAGTCCACGCCGGCGATGGCACGGGCGACCTCGGCGGCGTCGGCGATAGCCTCGACCACGGTGGCCGGACCGCGACGGCAGTCACCGGCAGCCCAAACGCCCTCGACGCCGGTGGAGGTGGCGGCAAGGCGGCCGCGACGGTCGTGCTCGACGCCCGCGGCATCGTACAGGCTGGCATCGATGCCCTCGCCCACGGCGCAGATCACCGTGGTGGCGGAAAGCTCGACGGTCTCGCCCGTGGCGACGGGGCTGCGACGGCCGCTTGCATCCGGCTCGCCAAGCTCCATAACGTCGCAGGTCAGCACGGCGCCGTTAAGCGCCTTGGGGGCCAGCAGCTCGCAGAACTCAACACCGTCGGCAAGAGCAAGATCGAGCTCTTCCTCGTCAGCGGGCATCTGCTTCTTGGTGCGGCGATACACCAGGCGCACGTTCTTCACGCCGGCCAGGCGCTTGGCCACGCGAGCCGCGTCCATGGCGGTGTTGCCGGCGCCGATGACCACGACATCCTCGCCCAGCTCAAGTTTCTCGCCCTTCTTGGCGGCCTCGAGGAACTCCAGCACGTCGAGCTCGGCGCCCTCGCCCAGGCCCGCAGAGCCGGGCATCCAGGCACCGGTGGCCACGACCACGTCGGTAAAGCCCTGGGCCTTGAGCTCGTCGATGGATTCCACGCGGGCGTTGAGCTGCACCTTGGCACCAAAGGCCAGGCAGAGCTCGGCGTCGTGGGAGATATCGTCGCTGGCGATACGGAACTCGGGGATGACGTGACGGACCACGCCGCCGAGCGAATCGCGGGCCTCAAAGATGGTGACGGGCACGCCGGCACGTGTCAGGAAGAACGCCGTCGCCAGGCCGGCCGGGCCGCCGCCGATAACGGCAACGTTGCGCTCGCCGTCGTTGGCGATGGCCTGGGCGCGCAGCTTGGGCAGCACGGCGGCCATGGCCTCGCGGGCGGCCTTGAGCTTGCTGGCGCGAATCTGGGCGCCCTCGGGCTCGTAAAACGCACGCTCGCAGGCACGGCCGCAGGGATGCGGGCAGATGGTGCCGGTAATGAACGGCAGGGCGTTGCGCTCGATGATGATGTTGAGCGCGTCCTCGAAGCGACCTTCGTCAACAGCCGCCAGGTAGGCGGGAATATCCTGCTGGATGGGGCAGCTCGTACGGCACGGCGTGGTAAAGCAGTCGGAAAGCGGGCTCTTGCCGGCGACCTTGCGATCGGGCAGCGGGCGCAGCGGCTTCTTGTAGAGCGGGTTGGTGAGCGAGTCGGTCTGGATCGCGGTCACGGCCTCGAGCGAGACGCCCTCAAACGGCTTGCCGTCCAGGTCGGTAAACTCGCCGGCCATCTGGCTAAAGCGCTCGTAACCACCGGGCTTGAGCACGTCAGTCGCCAGGGTGACGGGCCAAATGCCGGCGTCATACAGGGCACGGATGTTGTAGACCGTGGCACCGCCGGAGTAGCTGATGCGCAGCTTGCCATCGAACTGCTCGGTAATGCGGCGGGCGGCCTCGATGGTCAGCGAGAACAGCGAACGGCCGGACATGTACATCTCGGTGGAAGGCAGCTCGTTCCTGGTCACGTCGACGGGAAACGTGTTGGTCAGCTTGACGCCGAACTCCAGACCGCGCTCGGCGCACAGGACAATCAGGCGCTCGAACATGGGCACGGCATCGGCCCACTGCAGATCCTCGCGGAAGTGCGTGTCATCAAAGACGATATAGTCAAAGCCCAGCTCGTTGAGGCGCTGACGTGCAAACTCATAGCCCAGCAGCGTGGGGTTGCACTTGATGTAGGTGTTGAGGCCCTTCTCGGTGATGAGGTAGGTCGCGATGCGCTCGATCTCCGCCGGCGGGCAGCCGTGCAGGGTAGACTCGGTGATGGAGTTGGAGACGCGCGCCGGGATGGACTCGACAAACGCAGCGTCGACATGCTCAAACTTGTCCAGGTTGGCAAGCGCCCAGGCACGGCACTCGTTCCAGACGTCGGAGCCGCTGGCATCCTTCATGCCCTCGATGTAGGCGTCGACCTTGGGGCTCTTAATGCCCTCCAGGTCATAGCCCACCGACATGTTGAAGACAAAGCCGTCCGGGCTGCCCAGACCGTACTCGCGAGCGATCAGGTGGCAGGCAAACCATGCCTTCACATACTCGGCAAAGGCCTGCGGAACCTCGAGCTCGGTCGACCATTCGCAGTTGTAGCACTCGTCCTGAGCCACGATGCAGGGCTTGTTGACGCACTTGGAGAGCTCCTCGCCGTCCATAACCTGGACGGTCTTGAGCTCAAAGAAGCGAGAACCGGCCACATAAGAGGCCACGATGTTCTGGGCCAGCTGCGTATTGGGACCGGCAGCCGGGCCAAACGGAGTCTCGATGCGCTCGTCAAAAATGGGAAGCGCACCCTCCTGGTTGGTCGTGACCATCTTACGCACGCCAAAGATGGCGTCCTGGGTCTTGTGCTCCTCGATGATCCAGTTCATCAGCTGCGAAAACGGGATCGGCCTCATGATGTCGCTCATAGTGAGCTCCTCTCTGTAACGCCCGGCGAGACCGCGCGGCGGGCGCAAATACGGTGTAGCGCTAGCACAGCGCCGGCGACCCCGCGGAGGCCGCCTATGCGCGCGTCGGATGCGGCGAAACATCCGACGCGCGCGAATCTACTTGTGAATTAGTAGGTTCGATCGTTGAGCGTGCTCCAGAGCTTCTTGGACTCGGCCATGGTCCACGCGTTGATCTTGTCCTCATCAATGCCAACGAACTCGCGATCCTTGTACAGGACGCGGCCGTTGATGATGGTGGTGCGGCAGTTTTTGCCCATCATGCCAAAGAGCATGTGGCCGTCGATATTCTCCTCGCTCAGCGGCGTAAAGGGCTTGTAGTCCATGACGATGACATCGGCGGCAGCGCCGGCCTCGAGCACGCCGAGCTTGCGATCGAAGTACTTGCTCGCCATCTTGGCGTTGTTCTCGAACAGCATGGTCATGGCCTCGCACCAGCCCACGTTGGGCATGGCGGCGTTGTGTCGCTGAATGATCAGGAAGACCTTAAGGCTCTCGAGCATATCGTGGGTGTAGGCGTCGGTGCCCATGCACACGGGGATGCCGCGGCGGAAGAACTCGAGCACGGGGGCGCAGCCCACGGCGTTGCCCATATTGGATTCGGGGTTGTTGACGAGCCAGGTACCGGACTCCTTGACGATATCCATCTCGGCGGGCGTCACGTGGATGCAGTGGCCGAGCATGGTGTCGGGACCCAGCAGATTGTGCTGCAGCAGGCGCTCGACGGGGCTGATGCCACCGCGGTTGAGGCGGGAGTCCCACACGTCATTCATGCCCTCGCACACATGGATGTGGAAGCCGGTCAGGCCGTTGTTGGCCTCGGCCATCTTATCCATGGTCTCGTCCGACAGCGTAAAGGTGGCGTGACCGCCAAACATGGCGGCGATCATGTGGTTATCGTTATCGCGACGCTCCTTGGCGGCCCACTGGGCAAACTCGGCGTTCTCGGCAATGGCCTGGTCGCATTTTTCCTGGCCGCGACGATCGGAGACCTCGTAGCACAGGCACGAACGCATGCCCAGCTCCTGCGCGGCATCCTTAATGGTAAAGAGGCTTCCCGGGATCTCGCAGAAGCTCGCATGGTGATCGAAGATCGTGGTGACGCCATCGCGGATGGAGTCAAGAATCGTGGCATAGGCGCTGGCCTTGGTGCCGTCGAGCGTCAGGTTGTCGTCGATCTTCCACCACTGCTGCTCAAGATTCTCCAGGAAGTTGGTGGGGTTGCAGCCCTTGATGGCAAGGCCGCGGGCCAGACCCGAGTAGATGTGGGTGTGGCAGTTGATGAGTCCGGGCATGATGAGGTTGCCCTGGGCGTCGACGTACTCGGCATCCGGGTACTTGGCCTTGAGCTCGCACTCGGGGCCCACTTCGACGATCGTATCTCCGTCAATGGCGACCGCACCGTTTGGAATGAACGGGGTCTGAGCGTTGCGGGTAAAGACGGAACCGTTAGCGACCAGAAGCATGGATGCTCCCTTCAACATCAGAGGCGGGGTTTGACACCTCTGACATGGCGGAGTGCGAAGCGCCGGCCTACACCGGAAACGGGCCCTCTCCCGTCAACGCTTCACCAAAGGGACAAACCCTTTGAAGTGCGGCTTGGCGCCGCATGACGTCGGCGGACGAGGCGATACGTCCGCCGACAAATAGCACCGAATTGGTTACTTCTTGCTCTCGGGCAAGACCAGATCCACGGCAGCGTCCTTGGCAGCATCGATGTGCTGAGCCACGACCGGCGTCTGCGGAAGGATCAGGTTAAGGACAATAGCCATGATGGCGGTGGGGGTTACAGCATTGGAGCCGATGACGGTGGGCACCCAGGTGGGCATACCCTCGCCGGCAAGGCAACCGCTGGCCATCCAGATACCCAGGCCAAAGACGACGGAGGTACCGACGATGGTGGTAGTGCGCTGCGTGAGGCCCTCGCGGGTGAACATGCGCACGCCGTTCATGGTGATGGTGCCAAAGACGCCGACGGTCGCGCCGCCGATGACGGGCTGCGGGATAGCGGAAAGAACGGCAGAGAGCTGCGGGAACAGACCGGCAATGGCAAAGACGGCCGCGATGATCACAAAGACCCACTTGTTGACGACCTTGTTGGAGCAGATGATGCCCACGTTCTGGCCAAGGGCGCTGGTGGGAAGACCGCCCAGCAGGCCGCCGACCATAGAGGTGAGGCCCTGGGACACGATAGCGCCGGAGAGCTCGCGCTCGGTGGGCATACGGTCGATAGAGCCCAGGCAGGCGGCGGAGACGTCACCGATAACCTGGATGGCAACCATGGGGAACACGACGGCGAGGGTAATGCAGACCTCGGGATCAAACTCGAGCACGTAGGGTATGAGCTTGGGAAGGGCGAAGACCTGAGCGGTAGCAACGCTGGAGAAGTCGATCATGCCAAAGGGGATCGAAACGATCATGCCAACGATCATGCCAAAGAACACGGATCCCAGCTTGAGCGTGCCCTTGCCAAAGTTGGCGAGCGCAAAGACCACGGCGAAGGTGATAAGAGCGACACACCAGGCCTGCGGGGTGCCCCACAGCGGCGTGCCCATGCCGCCAGCCATATACTTTACGGCCGTGGGATACAGCGAAACGCCGATGGAGAAGATAACCGTACCGGTCACGACGGGCGGGAACAGCCACTTAATCTTGCTGTAGGCCAAACCAAAGAGGACCGCGACGGCACCGCCGACAATCTCGCCGCCCAGCAGCGCACCAAAGCTAAAGCCCGAGGCGCCCATGGCCTGCAGGGCCGGCAGGAACGCGAACGAAACGCCCATGACGATGGGCAGGCCGCCGCCGATGCGACGGAAGGGAGCGAAGGCCTGAAGGGCCGTGTCGATTGCCGAAAGAATAAGCGCAACCTGAATGATGTCGGTGCTCTGCTGGCTATTAAAGCCGTAGACGCCGGCCATGATGACCGCCGGGGTAATAATGCCGGCAAACGATGCCAGTACGTGCTGAAGGGCACACGGGATCATTTCCTTAACGGGCGGCATGCCTTCGCGAGTGAACAGGGCTTCAGTGCCGTTCGTAACCGTCTCCTGGGCCATTTGACCACCAATCCTCGAAGTAGTTGTTTTCGCATCTAACGCTCTATTGTGACGCAGTGCGGGGGTGAGGTTGTGCCTTCGTTGCATATCGTATTAAAGATGATTCTCATTCTCAATAATAATTTTTTGTTATCAGACTATTCTTGAGCTGAGGCAATGCATTTCCGCAGGTCAGGAAAGTGTCTGGTCAAAATAACATCTAACTTTTCTTTTGGTCGACCGTTTACCGCCAAATTCCTACCGCTCGTCCGTATTACGCAATGTACCTGCGAATATGCGAGTCAATAGACACCGTGTTACCATGAGAAAAAATTGTTATGAACATTTCCGATTTCACCCAAAGGAGTTGCCCGTGAACGAGACCGTACGTCGCTTTTTGCCGATGGTCGATTTCCTGGAGCAGATACTCGGCAAAAACAGCGAAATCGTGCTGCACGATTTCTCGGATCCCGACCACGCCATCGTCGATATTCGCAACGGCATCGTGAGCGGCCGCAAGGTCGGCGGTCCCGCCACCGATCTGGCACTCAAGATCATGCACGATGGTACATATCGCGATCTGCCGTTCATTACGGGCTACGAAGGCCGCGGTGCCGGCGGCAAGACGCTGGAATCCGCAACGTACTTCATTCGCGAGGACGGCGAGATCGTCGGCATGCTCTGCGTCAACACTGATCTTTCGACCGTGCGCAACATCAGTGCCATGGCCCAGCAGCTTATGGCCTGCTTTGACGCCGCTCCCGCACGCACCGAGCCCTCCCCCATCGAAGTCGAAAGCCTTTCGGAGTCCACACAGGAGCTCATCGACCGCAGCATTTCCGAGCTGCTCGAAAGCCGCGGGCAGGATGTCGCCTCGCTTGGGCAGGCCGACCGCGTGGACGTTATCCGCCATCTCAACGGAAACGGCGTGTTTATGCTCAAGGGCGCCGTTGCCTGCGCCGCCGCCGCGCTTGGAATCTCTGAGCCCAGCGTCTACCGCTATCTGCAAAAGGTCCGCAAGGAGGGCTAACCCACTGATCCCTTGGGGACGGAGGAAAACGGATCATTTTTGTCGCATCGCTTGACAAAAGACCCTGCAGCTCGCACGCGCTGCAGAGTCTTTTTGCATGTCATGTTTAGTTGTTGTCAACGCCTTAGAGGGCGGCGATGACCTCGATCTCGACCAGACCGCCAGCCGGAAGGGCGGCAACCTGGAAGGCGCTGCGCGCGGGGAACGGAGCCTCGAACTTGGAGGCGTAGATCTCGTTCACGGCGGCGAAGTCGGCGATGTCGGCCAGGTAGACCGTGGTCTTGACGACATCGGCAAACGTGGCGCCGGCAGCGGTCAGCAGGGCCTCGACGTTAGCGAGGGACTGCTTGGCCTGAGCCTCGACGCCCTCGGGCATCTTGCCGGTTGCAGGGTCAATGCCCAGCTGGCCGGACAGAAACACCATGTTGCCGGTCTGGATGCCGGGGGAATACGGGCCGATGGCGGCCGGTGCGTTATCGGAAGACACGACGGTCTTGCTCATGTTTTTCTCCTTACAAGTAAAAGGGAACGGGAGCGCGGCGTTCACACCGGGAGGCACAGTTCGGTCTGAACACCGCGCTTGATTGGGATAGTACTCAAGGTTTCCGCGCGATGCAAGATTATTATCACGCTGCGAGAATATTTTATCGCCCAACGGTTTCCCCGGACCGCTGAACGGTTCTCATGTGGAGCAGCCAGTCCAAGCTGCTGAAGACTTTATCCCGCTTAGAGCACGGGCATCGCCTGCCGCGACGGCACCACTATACTTTTGAGTATCTGAGCATTTTGAAAGGCAGGATATGACCGCAACCGCCAGTCGAACCACCAACCGCAGACCCGAGCTTTTGGCGCCCGCCGGAGGGCCCGAGCCCTTTGCTGCCGCACTCGCCGCCGGGGCAGACGCCATCTACTGCGGCATGGGCAGCTTCAACGCACGCCGCAAGGCCACCAACTTTACCGACGAGGCCTTTGAGCAGGCCTGCCGCGCCGCGCATCTAGCCGGCTCGCGCGTCTACGTCACGGTCAACATCGTCATCAAGCAGTCCGAGATGAGCGATGCGCTGCAGCTCATCCATCGCTGCTCCACGCTGGGCGCCGACGCCTTCATCATCCAGGACTGGGGCCTGTTCTTTGAGGTCAAGCGCACCATGCCCGGCATCGAGACGCATATCTCGACCCAGGCGAACATCCACGACGACCGCGGAACCCTTTGGTGCCGCGAGCAGGGCGCCGACCGCGTGACCCTCTCGCGCGAGCTTTCCATCGACGAGATTGCCGCCATTCACGATGCCGCGCCCGATGTGGACCTTGAGGTCTTTAGCCATGGCGCCATCTGCTTTTGCTACTCTGGCCTGTGTCTGCTTTCGAGCTTTGCCATGGCGGGCCGCTCGGCCAACCGCGGCATGTGCGCTCAACCCTGTCGCCTGCCTTACGAGCTGATCGACGAGAACGGCCGCTCGCTCTCCCCTGCCGGTCGCGAGCGCGCGCTGTGCCCGCGCGACACCAACACTTCGCAGCTTGTTCGCCGTCTGTATGACGCCGGCGCCGCATCGCTCAAGCTCGAGGGCCGCATGAAGGCTCCCGATTACGTGTATTCCATCGTCGACGTGTATCGTCATCAGATTAACGATATGCTGGCCGATGTTTCGACCTCTAAGGACGAGGAAGCCGCCCGTCAGCGCCAGCTCAAGCGCTGCTTTAACCGCGACTTTACGCACGCCTATCAGGACGGCACCTCGGGCGACGAGATGATGAGCTATGAGCGTTCCAACAACCGCGGACAGATCGTGGGCACGGTGCTGGGCAGCCGCCCGGCCAACCGCGATGTGCGCGGCCTCAAGCCCGACGACCGCCGTCGCCGCGCCGCCATCGCCCGCATTGAGCTGTTTGAGCCCGTGGGCAAGGGCGACCTGCTGGAGCTTCGCCACGATAACGAGTTTGACCAGTTCCTGACCACCATTGCCGCCGATGATGCCGCTGCCGGCGATGTTATCGAGTGTCGCGTGCCCCGTAGCATGCCCGAGGGCTGCCGCGTCCGCGTGATTCGCAGCCAGCGTGCCATCGACGCCGCCGGCGCCGCGCTCAAGCGCGATGTGCTGCGCCGCCGCGCTGTTGATGTGTCCGTCGTGGCGCGCCTGGGCAAGCCGTTTACTGTCACACTCACCTGCTGTGACGACCCCGCGCTCACCGCCACCGCCACGGGCTTCACCGTCGAGGCCGCCAAGACCCGTGCGGTCGAGGCGTCCGATCTGGTTGAGCACGTCGGGCGCATGGGCTCCTCTCCCTTTGAGGCCGCGAGCTTTGAGGTGGCGCTCGATGAGGGCTGCGGCATGGGCTTTTCCGCCGTGCACAAGGTGCGCGCCGCCGCTTGTAAGGCGCTGGAAGAGGCCATTCTGGCACCGTATGAGGAGCGCGCCCGCACGCTCGAGCTACCGGCGACTGTCACCAATGATTCCCGCCCCGCGCCCGAGCACTACCGCGATGAGCCGCAGATCTGCGCTACCGTCACCTCGCTCGAGGCCGCCGAGGCCGCTCGCGCGGAGGGTGCAACGCGCATCTACATGACCACCGACGCGCTCGATGCGGCCAAGCTCTCCCCCGCCGATACGTTTGAGCAGGGCATCGTACCCGTGCTCGATGAGGTCTGCCGCGCCGTTGACCACGTCCGCGTTGACCCATGGGTTGTTGCTGGCGCCACGGTCGCTATTGGCAACATCTCTGAGCTTGCCCTGGCCGCCCAGGTTGGCGCCACGGCCGAGATTCGCTCTTGCCTGCCGGTGCACAACACGCCCTGCATGGAGGCACTCGCCGAACGCGGAGCCGGCGCGTTTTGGCTCTCGCCCGAGATCACGCTCGACGAGATTGTCTCGCTCGGCGCCGCCGCGCCCGCGGCTCTGGGCATCACCGTCTTTGGCCGCCCGCGCGTCATGACAAGCGAGCATTGCATTCTGCAGGTTGCCAACGGCTGCATCCACGATTGCGCCAACTGCCGCCTGCGTGCCCGCAAGCTCTCGCTCAAGAATATCGACGGAAAGGTCATGCCGGTGCGTACCGACATCCACGGCCGCTCACGCTTGTACGACGCCTACCCCATCGACCTCACGCCGCAAGTTCCGCAGCTGCTCGATGCCGACGTGCGCCGTCTTATGGTCGACGGAACCTTGCTCGAGGCCGATGAGATTGGCCGTGCCGTCGCTCGCGTCCGTCGCGCTGTCGAGGCGGCTCAAGCCGGCCGCAAGCCGGCCGCCCGCCTGCGCGGCGCCACCTCGGGCTGCATGTTTGTGGGAATTAGCTAACCGAAAGGCTTACACGTGAACGAAGAACCTCAAGTCCTCTACTGCGACGCCTGGCTCATGGCCATCGACAAGCCCGCCGGCATGATCGTCCACGGTGACGGCACCGGCGAGCGCACACTTACCGACTACGCCAGCGACCTGCTGCTGGCGATGGGCGACGGCTTTGCCGCGACCGACATGCAGCCGCTCAATCGCCTGGACCGTGACACCACCGGCGTGGTGCTGTTCTCACTCGACAAGCAGACGCAGCCCGCCTTTGACCAGATGATCATCGACCACGCGTTCGAAAAGCACTACCTGGCGCTCGCCGAGGGCAAGATCGACTGGAACGAAAAGCTCATCGACAAGCCCATCGCCCGCGACCGTCACGACAGCCGAAAGATGCGCGTCGGCGCCAGCGGCAAGCCGTCTCAAACGCGCGTGAAGGTGCTCAAGCGTCTTAAGAGCCGCCGCGGCCTGCCCACGCGCTCGTATATCGATGTCGAGCTGCTCACCGGCCGCAAACACCAGATTCGCGTGCACCTGGCGAGCGAGCGCCATCCCCTGGTGGGCGACGACCTGTACGGGACGCCGCGTCCTTGTGGCCTCATGCTCCACGCCCACAGCGTGTCCTTTACGCATCCCGTAACCGGCGAGCACATCCACATCGAAGCCCCCTGCCCCTGGGAGCCCTAAAACCTGCCAAAAAGGGACAGGTTTATTTTGGCAGGTTTTATCTGGACAAACGTCAAAACCACCACAAAGGTTCCTGCCCCTTCGCGGTGGTTTTGGCCTTAGCCCGTCCCTTGCTGTTAGACCGTGATGACGTTGTCCATTGCCCGGTACTTGGCAGGGACATCGCCTGCGGTAATAATCGTTGCGTCACGGAAGTCCGCGAACTTGACGGGCGCCACCATGCCAAATTTACTGGCGTCCGAGATTACGAAGCGCTTGGCCGTATGGCGCATCGAGATACGCTTTACTTGCGCCTCCTCGATATCGGGCGCCGTGAAGCCCTGCTCGGCGGCAATGCCGTTAGAGCCCCAAAAGCCACAGTTGAAGTTGTAGCGGTCTAAGGTTGCCAAGGCATCGGGGCCAACGAGCGCCTCGGTCTCGGGTTTGAGCTCGCCACCCAGCACCACGGTACGCATGCCGCGCAAAGCAAGGCGTTGAGCATGGAGCACGGAATCGGTCACATAGGTGACATCTTCAAGGTGTGGAAGATGCTCGATGAGCCTGAGCGTCGTCGAACCCGAGTCGATGTATACAAAGCTCTCGGGCTCCACAAGCGCCGCCGCACGGGCGCAGATACGCTCCTTGTCGTCGTTATGGAGGTCGCTGCGCTCATTAAGCGTTAGGTCGCGCGTCACGTGCGCGCGCTCCAGACTTGTCGCGCCTCCGTGCACCTTGGCGATACGGTGTGCTCGGTCGAGCGTCTGCAGGTCGCGCCGAATGGTAGACGCCGTCACGCCCAGGGCTTCGGCAAGCTCCGGCACGGTAACCGAGCCGGTCTGCTGAACCATCGACACGATCGCGTTGAGCCTATCTTCCGCTAGCATCGCTTACTCCTCCTCGGGGTACACGACTCCCCAGTCGGCGCGTAGCTTGGTCATCAGCTCCATAACATCAGAAGCATAGCCCAGAAGCTCACGCTTAGAGTCGTCGCCGGCAACGGCCTTCTCAAGATCGGCCATCTCATAGCAAAGGGCGTAAGCCTCGGTGCCGGCGTGGACCTCCTCGCGGTGGCCGTCCGCAGTCCACACGATAGTCGCGTGATCGGCGCGCGGATACTCGTTGACCTCGATATAGCACTTATCGAAGCTAATAATCGAGCGCTTGGGTTGCTTGGAGTGGAGCGTGAGGCTCACAACACCCAGCTGCTGCTCGGCATTACGGCAGACGATGCCGCCCGCAACGTCAACACCGGTCTCACAGGTGTTGCCCAACGAAACGACCTCAATGGGCTGGCTTGCCATAAAGAGACGCATGACGGACAGGGCATACACGCCAATGTCGAGCATGGCACCGCCAGCAAGGTTGCGGTTGTAGAAGCGATTGGTCAGATCGCCGTACTCCTTGTAGCTACCAAAGTTGAGCTGGGCGAGGTTCATGCGACCAAACTCGCCGGCATCCATGCGACGGCGCAGCTCTTGATACAAGGGCATATGAAGCACCGTGGTGGCGTCCATGAGGACGACGTTGTGCTCGTCGGCGATGGCACGCGCCTCGTCGAGCTCAGCGGAATTGAGGGTAATGGCTTTCTCGCAGAGCACGTGCTTGCCGGCGGCCAGCGCGTCACGCAGATAGGTGATATGCGTGTTGTGCGGCGTGGTGATATAGACGGCGTCGATGCCCGGATCGGCGTAGAGGTCCTCAACCGATTCATAGACCTTCTCGATGCCATACTGCTCAGCAAAAGCCTGAGCCTTGGACAGCGTACGGTTGGCGACGCCCGCAAGCTTGCGGCCGGTAAGAGCGAGAGACTGGGCCATCTGGTTGGCGATAACGCCGCACCCGATCACAGCCCAACGAAGCTCGGGAGCCGTAAAGATATCATCGGGGAATGGCTTGTCCTGGACCGAAGCGAACGCTGCTTTTGCGGCTGCCGCGGAGTCGAGTGGAGCCTGCTTGGAATCTACCATATGTGCCTCCTGTGTCATAGAACGTCTTGCATTTCGGATAGCTCTATATTCGCACAAACACGCGCGTCTGTGCGTGTTTGTACGTATCTCACCGCTAAACGGTCATTTTTGTCCCGTAAACGGCGCATCTATACGCATATTCACGTAATCCCACGCACGCAAATACGCACAAATGCGAACCGGTCATTGCTCAGAGACAGGGGCTTATGCTTAGAACTCAAAAGACAGGATGATCCGCTTCGCCTCGTCGCTCATGGCGCGCTGCAGCTCTAAGGACCGTCCCAAACTGCCGACAGAAAAGGAACGTTCCAAACTGCAGACAGAAAAAGAACGTCCCCAGGCGCCGGCATTTCAAGAGCACTCATTTAAGTCTGTCCCCAATGAGTGGGAGTAATCAGAGACCCTTTGCGAGGGAGGCCGGACGTGGCCTTCCTCGTTTTTATTCATGGACTTTAGTCCGTGCCGCGCGGCACGCGCGGCATAGAAAGCCACCCGCTCAGCGGGTGGAGGCCAATTTCCGCTACGCGACAAAAACCTTCCCCCTAGCATGAGGATTGTTCAGGTCATCATACTAGGGGGAAGGTGATTGCTGTGGCCCAGAAAGCCAACAGCCTCGCGCACACGAAATGGCTGTGCAAGCACCGCATCGCACCGAGGTCAAGCTCATCGCCGCCATCGTCGAGAAGCACCCCAAGGTGCGCTTTGCCGCGAGCCGCACCTCGGCCCACGCCGACCTCTACGACCGTATGGAGCAGGCCCTGTGCGAGCGCGTGGCCAACGCGGTGGAGGTCGTCCGCTCCGACATCAGCCCCGCGCTTCTTGTCCACACCGGTCCAAACCTCGTGGGTGTGGCGGTCCAGGGACTCTAGCGGAGGCGGGGCGTCCTGCCCAAAAACAAATGCAAAAGACGAGCACTTCTTGCCGCTCAATTGGCAAGAAGCGCTCGTCTTTTCTTAACGCGTTGTATGGCGGAGAGAGCGCAAGTTACGCGAGCGCCCTTCTTGCCAGCTCGGCCGCGCCGAGGATTCCTTGGTCGCCGCCGCAGCCCGGGGCGCAGATGTAGCTCTCCATGTCCTTAAGCTCGGCGGTCTGGATGTAGCCACCCAGATATTCGAGGGTCTTCTTGCGGACGATGCCGTAGAGCTGCTCCTGGTGCATCACGCCGCCGCCGAGGACGATGCGGCGAGGCGAGTACATGAGCACGAGGTTCGCGCACATCTGCCCCAGATAATCCCCCTCGAGCGCCCACACCTCATCGTTGTCCGCGAGCTCGGCCGCGGGCTTTCCCCAGCGCGCGGCGATGGCGGGGCCGGAGGCGAGCCCCTCGAGACAGCTCGCGTGGCTCGGGCAGACGCAGCGTCCCTCCTCGGTGGGACGGGTCCTTACCAGCATGTGACCGGCCTCGGGGTGCAGCATACCGTGAAGGAGTCTGCCCGCGCACATGACGCCCGCGCCCACGCCGGTGCCGATGGTCACGTAGACGGCGTCCTCGAGCCCCTTGCAGCAGCCGAAGACCACTTCGCCGAGGCAGGCAACGTTAACGTCCGTGTCGTAGGCCACCGGAATCCCGAGGTCGTCGGCGAACGCGGCGCGAAGACCATGGCCTCGCCACGCGAGCTTGGGCGTCTGGAGGATGGAGCCGTAGCGCTCGTCGTTGGGGTCGACGCAGGTCGGGCCGAAGGCGCCGATGCCCAACGCGTCCACATCGCGGGCGGTGAACCACTCGATCATCTGCGGGACGGTCTCGGCGGGCGTAAGCGTCGGGGTCTCCATACGGTCGAGGACCTCGCCGTCGCCGGACACCACGGCACAGACCATCTTGGTCCCGCCGGCTTCGAGGGCGCCGAGCCTCATTTGCTTTTCGCTCATGTGATCCTCCTTACAAAGGGACGCCCGCAGTCATGGTCAACCGCGGGCGCCCATAACGTTGGCTTGTTTCGAGGCGACCCTACCTGGGCACGCGGTCCTGCCTCGCGGCAAACGGGGCGAGCACGGCGTGCGGCTCGCTTTGGTACCAGTAGGCGACGGTGGAGATGTCGTCCTCGCGCTCGTAGAGCTTGATGTCGTCGTTGCCGAGGTCCTGGAACGTCACGCGCAGGTCCTCCTTGAACGAGATCGGGTCGGGAAGGTGCCACCTGTAGAGGCCGTGCCTGGGCAGCGCGTCGTCGTTAGTCGCGAGCATCGGATTCGGGTTCGGCTTGCCCGCGCTGAAGCGGTCGCGCGTGGCGTCGCGCGTCGAGCGGTACGGGTAGCCGGCGAACAGCGTGTTGAAGCACTGCGCCTCGGGCAGCGCGTGGGGCGGCCTGTCGAGGAAGGCCCAGGCACCGCCGAAGTAGTCCTCGGCTCCCGTCGAGGTGACCGTGGGGAACTCCTCGTCGCCGTCGAGGAAGAACTTCATCTCGCCCTCGCCCCACCAATAGCGCTCCAGGGCGCACAGGGCCATGTAGGTGCCGACGTAGTAGCCCTTGCCGCGCACGCCGTCGAGCACGGTGTAGTCGACGCCCCTGCGGGTGCTGCGCTCGCGGTTAAAGCGGGCGTGGAAGTACATGGCGTCGTCCGGCACGTCGGTGAGCGCGTAGTTGAACGTGTAGAAGATGTACTTAATGAACCCGGGGTGCTCGCTCGTAAGCGTGACCTTGGCGTGCTTCCTGAAGGGCATCTCGAAGTAGCAGTTCATGCCGCCCGTCGGGTTCACGCAGATGGGCATCGAGTTGACGATGGCGCGCTCACCGAAGCCGTTGCAGAAGAAGTCGCCGACAGGGCACTCGACCGAGGGGGTCTCCTCGTCGTCCCAGTAGAAGCGCAGCACGAGGTCACGCATGACGAAGCTGCCAGCGGCGGTCTTGTCGGGGACGGTCATCCAGATGTGGCGGATGATGCCGGGGCCCTCGATGTCCGCGAGCGTGATGGTCTCGCCGGACTCAAGGGGCACGCAGCACGAGCCCTTGCGGCCGACGCCGAGGTGGCTGGCCGACATGGCGGCGCGGCCCTTCTCGCCCGTGATGTTCTCGGGGGTGATGGCGCGGCTTTCCTCACCGCCGTGCATCCACACGTCCTTAAGGAACTCTCTCATCGTCGACCTCCTCTATTCGTCGTCGTCGCACTCGGCGGAACTGGCACCGTTCACGTAGATGATCTGCTGGCGCGCCTCGTTGACGAGGGCGTCGAAGTCGAGTTTCTCGTCGGGGCGCGCGAGCGCGACCGTCATGGCGAGCGGGAGGTTGACACCCGCGATCACGTGGATCCGGTCGGAGGCGAAGCGGGAAAAGCGCTGGTTCACGCTGCCGCCGTACGCGTCGGTGAGGACGACGACCTCGTCAGTGCCCGAAAGAGCCGCCTCGACCGCCGCGTCGAGCCCCTCGCCGTTGTCGTTCACGTAGGCGCACACGGCGTTGACGGCGTCGCCCTTACCCGTAAGGAACTCGAGGGTGTCCTTGAAGCCCTGGGCGAGAAGGGAATGGCTCGCCACAACTATCTTTCTCATTGATTCACCAATCTCTTGGGTCGAAGCTAGGCGAGGATGCCGGCGGCGGAGGCGACCATCGCGAGGACGATCACCACGAGGATGAGGGCCGTCATGCTCGCGTTCTTCTTGGTAAGAAGGTAATACGCGCTTCCCGTGATGGCGGCGGGGATCATGGCAGGCAGGATCTTGTCGAGCAGCGGCTGAATCTCCATCGCGACGTCGCCGAAGCTGAAGCTAATCGGGCAGGTGACGCCGATGACCGAGGCGATGAGGCAGCCGACCACGGTGAGGCCGAGCACGGAGGCGGCGGCAGTGAGGTTGGGAAGCTTCTCGCTGAAGTCGGTGACGAGCTTCACGCCCTGCTTGTAGCCGAACTCGAGGGCGTGCATGCGGACCCAGAAGATGGCCAGGATGAGCGCGAACCAGATGCCGGCTCCCACGGGGTTGCCCTCGATGGCCATGTAGGCGGCGATGGAGCCCATGATGGTCGGGATCATGGTCATGAGCAGGGAGTCGCCAACGCCGGCGAGCGGTCCCATGGTGCCGATCTTCAGGTCTTGGACGGCGTCCGCCGCCGCTAGGCCGTCGCGCTCCTCCATGGCCACGCAGGCGCCAAGGATGATGGCGGCGAGCCAAGGCTGGGTGTTGTAGTAGCGGAAGTGGTTGTTGAGCGCTTGCTTATAGTCCTCGTCGTTCGTGTAGATCTTCCTCAGGACCGGCGAGAGGGCGTAGGCGACTGAGGCGCCCTGCTGGGTCTGGTAGTTGAAGGTGCACACGCTCATGAGCCAGCGCCAGTTCGCGTTGCGCAGGTCCTTCTTGGTGACCTTGTAGCCGGAGGGCTTGCCCTCGGCGACGGCGGTGATGTTCTCGTTTTCCATGGTTACTCATCCTCTCCGATGAAGGCGTCTGCGGAAGCGTGGGCGGCGAGCTCGGTGTCCCTCTCGGCACGCTGGTAGAACGCAATCGCGAGGGCAACGCCGACGATGGCGGCGCCGATGATGGGCACGTTCAGGAAGGCCGAGAGGAAGAAGCCGGCGAGCAGGTACTGGAAGTACTTGGCGGTTGGCATGTAGCGGAGCAGCATGGCGATACCGACGGCCGGGAGCATCTTGCCGGCGAGGGTGAGGCCGGAGAGGAACCACTGGGGCATGACCTCGAGGAGCCAGTTGACGGCGGGCTGGCCGAGCGTCACGGAGACAAAGACGGGCAGGGCGGCGCACAGGCCGAAGAGCGCGGGGCAGACCCACAGGATGGCGTTCATCTGATTGAACTTACCCTCGTTGCAGAACTTCTGGGACTTCTCGACGACAAAGCCGTTGAGGATCTTGGCGACGACGTCGAGCTGGATGCCGAGCATGCCGACCGGCAGGCCGATGGCGAGGCCCGTGTCGGAGCCCAGGGTCACGCCGTAGGCGGTGGCGATGATGGCCATCGTGCCGTAGTCGGGAATGGAGGAGCCGCCGAAGCCCGCGACGCCGAGCTGCATGAGCTGAATGGTGCCGCCGATGACAAGGCCGGTCTTCCAGTCGCCCATGACGACTCCGGTGATGAGGCCCCAGAAAACGGCGTAATTGACGAAGATCATCGGGATGCCGTAGTAGTCCACGTGCTTGATGAAGGCCAGCAGGGTCAAAAGGACGACCTGCAGGATAGTGAAGTTGACCATATTTCCCCCTTAGATGAGGTCTGCGACGGAGACGGGCTTGTCGGCGGGCACGAACTGGGCCGTCACCTTGACGCCACGGGCGATGAGCGCCTTGTAGCTCTGGACGTTCTCGGCGGAGGCGTAGGCGCGCTGGGTGAGCTGGATGCCGTCCTCCTTGACGAGCGAGCCGCCGACGACCAGCGACGGGAGCTCGACGCCCGACTCGACCAGGCGAAGCATCGTCTCGGGCTCCTTGGCGATGACGAAGACCTTCTCGCGGTCGTACTTGCCCGCGGCGAAGTTCTTGAGCGCGGTCTGCTCGGAGATGATCGAAACGGCCATGCCCGCGGGGCGCGCCATCCTCATGGTGGACTTCAGGACCTCGTCGCCGGCGACCTTGTCGTCGATGACCATGACTCGGGTCGCGCCCGACACCGGGGCCCACTGCGTCACGATGATGCCGTGAAGCAGGCGATTGTCGATTCGTGCCATAACAACACTCATGTTTGCTCCTATCAAATGAAGTTTTGCGTTCGGTACTGCCTCGGCGCTATCCGGATTCGCGCCGGGCAAGGGGTTATCGGATTATTGAGGACGCGCGGTCAGCTTGCGGCGGCGTGGGGAAGGTCACTCGTCGAGCAGGAGGTCCGAGGAGCCGAGGCGCTCTTCTCGCGCCGGGGCGGCGCTCACGCTTATGTAGTCGAAGACATATGCGATCTCGCTTACGGGAACCTCTACGCGATAGCGCGTCGAGATGCTCGAGAAGCTCTGCCTGAAGGACTCGATGAAATCGGCGCGTTCCTCCTCGAAGCGGTCCTGGCCAACGTAGGTCTCAATGGGGTTTCTGGTAACAAGGCGCTCGACGAGACAGCAGAGGTGAACGTAGAGCCCAATGATGGCGTTGCTGCCGATCTTCTCGCCTGTCCTGCGCTGAAGCTCGTGCACGGCGCTCTCGATCTCATGGAATAGCCGCTCCGGGTCGAGGATGGTGATGGAGCGGATGACGTTCTGCAGCGTCATGTTCGAGAGCAGCTTCTCGTGGAAAGAAGAGAGCTCGGAAGCGTCAAGCCACCTGCCGAACACGGCATCAACCTTAGAGGCGGACGCCGTCGACATGATGTCCTCGAGGGCGACGAAGGGGACGGAGGCGACCCCGGGGTCTCCCGTGCCGATGACGGCGCAGACGCGGTGCTCGGAGAAAACGGCGTCGTTCGACCCGTTCGCGACGAGCTGCTTGAAGGGCCTCGTGAGCAGGCGCGCGCCTATGGTGCGCGGGAGGCTCTGCGAGACGAGCTGGCGTATCCTCTCCGCGGCGTCGACCCCGGACTCGGAGCAGAAGACGATGGCGTCCTCACGGTTGACGCGCTCGATCACCTTGCAGTGCGTCACGCACGCGGCGGTCGCATCGCCAAGAACCTCGGCGATGGACTTGCCGCCGAGCAGCCCGACCCCGATCTCGAGCGCAAGACCGGTAGAGACGTTGTTCACCACGCCGATAGTGGAGTCGGTAACGTTCTCGAGGGCCTTATAGGCCTCCTCCAAGGAGCCCATGTCGACGAGGAACACGACCCCGGTGCAGTAGGAATGGCGGTCGACGAGGCGCTGGAGCGGACCGACGATGTCCTTCAGCTGCTGGTCGTAGGGCATGTCGACAGCCTCGTACACATGCATGCCGAGCATACGGTTCGCCGCGTCGGCGATGCTCGTCGCCGTTGAGTAGCCGTGGGACAAGATGACGCAGAGCGTCCGAAGGGCCTTCGTATCGCGAGACTCCGATGCGACGCACAGCGTCAGAAGCGTCTTCGTGAAGTGATCGAGCGAGATTCCCAGCGCCCCTTCCACGTCTGCGGCGACCTGATCGGAGACACTCGAGGCAAACGGCAATTCGGAGGTCACGGCACCGAGGAGATGGGAGATTTGCTCCGCACAGGCAGACTTTCGCTTAGCCAGGCCGATACCCGGCCACAACTGCAGGCAAATCTCCTGGGCCAGTAGAAAAGCGACCTTCCTCGAAAGCTCGATGCCATAAGAAGAGCCTGCGTCGGCAAGGACCGCGCCCACGACGCGCTCGAAGGCGCGCGACCTCGAGGAGGCGACGCCGTGGTCGAAGATCAAGTGATCCTCAACGCCGCGCACAGCGGAGACAGCTTGCGAGACAAGCTCGGAGACAGAGAGCTCCCCGGCGCAGAATCGCTCATCGAGGGAGCACAGGGCATCGAGCGCCTGCTCGACCGGCCCTGTGCTCTCGGCGGCATCCAGAGACGCGTCGATCAGAACGCCATCGTCGGGCTGTTGATCGATCTGCGCGGAGGAGAGGAGCCCGCTGGGAAAAAGATACGGGCGAACGACGACGTAGTCGCCCTCGCGATTGAGGAACGCTTTGGCACAGCAGTTCGTCACGCAGGCGCGCAAGCCGGCGATGTTATCGGAAAAGTCCGCGTTCACGAGGCAACGGTATGCGCCGCGGCTGATCTTCACATCAGAACCGATTCGGCACCCCTCGCTGCGCAGGAAGCTCAAGATGAGATCCTCGCGCTCCTCGGGGGTCCGCTCCTTGAGTGGGGGGACGCGGGCACAGATGGGCATTTTGCTGTAGGCCGAGGAAACCTTCAGGTCATCGGCGGAAAGCGTCGTCGAAAGAACGAGGCGAGCGCGCGGCGCATCCTGGGAGGCATCGAGCCCGAGGGCCGTCGCAAGGCAGTGCTCCATCGCAGAGGGAGAGAGTGCCTCGATGCCGTTGACAAAGACCACACCCCCGCGCGCTTTCGCGATCGACTCGTCAAGAAGCCCGTTGAACGAGGCGGCGTCCGGGACCCCGGCGCAGTCGATGCGCACATAGGAGGAGTCGCGGGACAGCAAGCCCTGGTTCTTGCCGTACTCGTACACAAGGCGAGAAAGGAAAGACTTACCGACACCCACGCCGCCGCTCAAGAGGATGGGCAGGCCAAACGGAGGGTACTGAACCGCAGCCTTGCACTGCTCGACAACGGAGCTGAGGCTCATGTCGAAGCCCACGGCACGCGCGAAGTCGCGGTGATCGGCGATTCCCGTCGCCTGGATGAGGTCGGCGAGCGAGGCATACTCGCTTGCAGAGAGCTTTACCTGAAAACGCTTCTGGAACGCGCGGCGATGAAAATAACGGACAGGCCTGCCCGCCACCTTAACCACAAGACCGGCGCGAACAAGGTCGTTGAGGTACTGGCTCGCCAGGCTCCTGGAGATGATGAGCGTCTCGGCGATGTCGGAGGTGGACAGACGGGCAAGGTCGTCGAGCGAGACGGCAGAGGTGAGGGCCTCGAGATGCTCGAGAATCCTGTCCCTCATGTCGACGGGTTTCTTTGCCAAGCTGTCCTGTGTGGTCTTGTCCATGACTTCTTACCTCCTCGTACAAGGAGTATAAGGGGAGAACAGAGAACGGAAGGGGGCGCGTGGGGGAATCAACAGCTCCGAGGAAAAGTCCACCACTTGAGGGGCAGAAAACAACGGCCATTGAACATTCAGGGCCGACGCTCAACACTTCGGCTCGACACTTCGCTTTGGAAAGGGCCCCGGCGCGCCGGGCCTAAAGCTTAACCATGCGCGCGGCGATGCGGGCGCAGTCGCAGGCGGCCTTCTTCTCGAAGGTGTTGTAGTCGACGACCCGGCCCTCGGCGCAGGGCTTGTCGCTGATGGCGCGCACGACGACGAGGGGCACGCCGTTGAGATAGGAGGCCTGCGCGATGGTGCAGCCCTCCATCTCGCAGCACAGGTCGCCGAAGGCCGCGAGGATTCGCTCCTTCTGTTCCGCGGGCGAGACGAACTGGTCGCCGGAGACGACGCGGCCCTTGAGGACCTTAATGTCGGGGGCGACGGCGGCCGCGGCGGCGCACGCCGCCAGCAAGGGCCGGAACGGATCGCGCAAGATCAAGGCGTCGCCCGGGAGGTCGGGCGTTACCGTCAGCCGGCGCCGCGTCTGCCGCATCATGAGGGAGAACGGCCTGGCCGGCGCATACGGCAGGAAGAGGTTCAAGGTGCACCCCGGGGCGGTCAACGAGGCCGACGTGTCGAACGTCGTCGCGCGCGGCTTCGGCGGCAGGGCGCCGTGCACCCATATATGCAGCGACTTGGCCTGCGTGCGCGTCGGGGCGTCGTGGAACTACGTCTGCCTGCTCGTCGACCTCTGCAACGGGGAGATCGTCGGCCACTCCGAAGGACCGAGGAGGGACGCGCGAGCTCCGAGCCAAGCTCTTGGATTACGTGCACTGGTACAACAACTTCAGGATCCACTCGACGCTGGGCTACATGTCGCCGGTCGAGTTCAGGGAGGCGGGGCCGTCCCTCCCGGAATCGTCCAAATAAGTGTTGCCAATCCATAGCCAATCCAGCCATCATCTTCGCGAAGGCGGACGTCAGGAAAAGCTCGGCTTGAGCTCGGTCGGACGCGGTCTGTGGGGCATCATTCAGGCTCAGGGGGTCTCCTTGTCTTCTTCGGTCGCAACCTGAATGATAGGGACGGCCCCTTCTCTCTTTCCCCTTCGTTTTCGACGCGTCACCCTCTCGGCGGGCTTAAGGCCCGCGCTCGCGGGTGCAGGGGCTACGCCCAAACCCCAAAAACGTAACGCCGTGCTCGAAGCGTTTCCGGACGTCAGCGTAATCTCAAATCCCGTTCGTCAACTCATGGGCAAGCCACCTGAGACTACTCATTTCTCCTACTGGCAATGAAGACCTGCGACCTGCAGTTTTGCAAACTGCTTGAAAGCCACCTGCGTTGATTCACTTCCTATTGCAGCTGGCGGCTTGCACGCGAAAAGGCATTTAAGTTTCAAAACGGGCGTTTTCGGCGCTATCGAGCCTCCAAAGGCATCCCGCCGCGCCCTTTGGGACAAAAACAAAAACTCAAAGCCCTGAGTTCGAAAATAGTTTTTGGAGTTGTCCCGACTTTTGTCCCCGAAGCCGACGAAACGCGACAGGGTATCACCTGGCGGCACTCGATTCGAGACGGCACCGAAAACTGGATGCAACCGGAATGACGGGACGGCAGAACCGAAGCCATCGAGTGGGGATAGAAAAAGGCCCGGGTGCCGTGGCATCCGGGCCTTTGCTAGCAACTTGATGTTGCGGGCAGCTTAGAACTTGTGGCCGCACTTCTTGCAGACGCGCAGCTTGTTCTTGCCGTCCTTCTCGTGACCGACGCGGGTAACCTTACCGCACTCGGGGCAGACGAGATTGACGTTGGAGGCGTCGATGGGAGCCTCCTGCGAAACGATGCCGCCCTGCTGGTTGGCAGCGTTGGGCTTGACGGCCTTCTTGACGACCGAAACGCCCTCGACAACGACCTTGTTCTCGGCGGGGAGAGCACGCAGGACAACGCCCTGCTTGCCGCGATCCTTACCAGAGAGAACCTGGACCTTATCGCCCTTCTTGATAAACATATATCTCCCCTAACTACAGGGTCTCGGGAGCGAGCGAGACGATCTTCATGTACTTCTTGTCACGAAGCTCGCGAGCGACGGGCCCGAAGATACGGGTGCCGACGGGCGAACCATCGTTGTTGATGACAACGCAGGCGTTCTCATCAAAGCGAATGTAGGAGCCATCCTTGCGGCGGATCTCCTTAACGGTGCGAACGACGACGCAACGGACAACGTCCTTCTTCTTGACGTTGGCGCCAGGGGTAGCCTCCTGGACAGCACCGATGAACACATCGCCGATGCCTGCATAACGACGCTTGGAACCGCCAAGCACCTTGATGCAGCGAATCTTGCGAGCGCCGGAGTTGTCGGCGACGTTCAGCATGGTTTGCATCTGAATCATGGTAGATGTTCCTCCGAACTAAGAACCGAAGAGAGGTGCGCAGCCTTTATGCGGCCCGTGGTATGCAAGCCAGGCATACGCACATCTTCGGAAACGTACAAGTCGTAAGAGCGACTGCTTATTTAGCGCGCTCGACGACCTCGATGAGGCGCCAACGCTTCATCTTGGACATAGGACGGGTCTCCATAACGCGGACGGTATCGCCCACGCCAGCCGTGCACTCCTCGTCGTGAGCGTGCAGCTTCTTGGAGCTGGTCATCATCTTGCCGTACTTGGGGTGACGCTTGCGCTCGGTGATGGTGACAACAATGGTCTTGGCACCGGAGACGGAGGTAACGACACCCGTACGGACCTTACGCGAGTTACGCGAATCAGTCATGTTCTCTCCTTAGGTCCTACTCGGCGACAGCGGACTTCTCCGCTGCGATCTCGCGGGCGCGCTGCTCCGTGAGGACGCGAGCGATGTCCTTCTTCACGGTGTTGACGCGAGCGGTGTTGTCCAGCTGGCTGGTGGCCATCTGGAAACGAAGGTTAAAGAGCTCGGCGCGCATTTCCTTCAGCTTCTCAACGAGCTGAGCGTCCGAGAGCTCACGAATCTCTGCGGGCTTCATTAGTTCTCCTCCTTGGCGGCGGCGGCGTCCTCAGCAGCCCACTTGGCCTCGAGAGCGGCCTCCTCAGCCATCTCCTTCTCGATGCGCTGCTCAGCGTTCTTGGCAGCAACAATCTTGGTCTTGATGGGAAGCTTGTGCTGTGCAAGACGCAGAGCCTCGCGAGCGACCTCCTCGGGCACGCCCTTGACCTCGAACATGATGCGGCCGGGCTTGACGACGGCCACCCACTCCTCGGGGTTACCCTTACCAGAACCCATGCGAGTCTCGGCAGGCTTCTTGGTGATGGGCTTATCGGGGAAGATCGTGATGTAGACACGACCGCCACGCTTCATGTAGCGGGTCATGGCAATACGAGCGGCCTCGATCTGACGGTTGGTGATCCAATGGGCCTCGAGAGCCTGGATACCAAACTCGCCGAAATGCAGCTCGGTATTACCCTTGGCCTGGCCCTTCATGGAGCCACGCTGCACCTTGCGGTGAAGAATACGCTTAGGGGCAAGCACTACTGACCCCTCCTCTCGGAGTTACGACGACGAGGACGGGAAGAGCCCTCGAGTGCAGGGTTGGGAACAGGCTGGCCCGGGAGCTTCTCGCCCAGGTAGATCCAGACCTTCACGCCGCAAGCGCCCATGGTGGTGCTGGCGACAGCCGTGCCGTAGTCGATCTTGGCACGGAGGGTGTGCAGAGGCACGCGACCCTCGCGGTACCACTCACGACGGCCCATCTCGGCACCGCCGAGACGACCGGAGCACTGGATACGGATGCCCTTAGCGCCGGCCTTGCGGGCCGACTGGACAGCCTTGCGCATAGCGCGACGGAAGGCAACGCGGCCCTCGAGCTGCTCGGCGATAGACTGAGCAACGAGGTTGGCGTCGAGCTCGGGGCGCTTGATCTCGACAACGTCGACGGAGAGCTGGCCCTTGGAGACGCCAGCGACCTTCTCGAGCTCGGTGCGGAGGGTATCGATTTCGGCACCCTTCTTACCGATGACAACGCCGGGGCGAGCGGTGAGGATGATGACCTTCACCTTGTCGCCAGCGCGCTCGATCTCGACGCGGGAGACAGCTGCGCGGGAAAGACGCTTCTCGAGGTACTTGCGGATCTCGAGATCGTTACCGAGGGTCTTAGCGTAATCCTTCTCTGCGAACCAGCGGGAGCGCCAGTTCTCGGTGATGCCAAGACGGAAGCCGGTGGGGTAGACTTTCTGACCCATACAGCTTTACGCCTCCTTTCGAGGAGCAACGACGACGGTGATGTGGGAAGTACGCTTCAGAATGCGAGAAGCGGAACCCTTGGCGCGGGGACGGATGCGCTTAAGCGTCGGACCCTCGTCAACATAGGCAGCGGCGACAACCAGGTTGTCGGCACGCAGACCGTTGTTGTTCTCGGCGTTCGCAACGGCGGAACGGAGAACCTTCTCGACATCCACGGCGACGGCGCGGTCGCAGAAGTGGAGGATGTCGAAGGCCTGAGCGACAGGCTTGCGGCGGATCAGATCGACCACCAGGCGGGCCTTGCTGGGGGAAACACGCACGTACTTAGCGACGGCGCGAACCTCGGTGGCCTCAGTTTCAATAGACTTAGTTGCCATTTACGGTTAACCCCCTATTTGGCCTTGTGGCCACGGAACGTACGAGTCGGCGCGAACTCGCCGAGCTTGTGACCAACCATGGACTCGGTAACATACACGGGCACATGCTTGCGGCCGTCGTGGACGGCGATGGTGTGACCAACCATCTCGGGGAAGATGGTGGACGCGCGGGACCAGGTCTTCACGACGTCCTTCTTGCCAGCCTCGTTCATCGCGGTGATACGCGAGAGAAGGCGAGTCTCCACGAACGGGCCCTTTTTGAGACTTCTGCTCATAAGTGCTTTCTCCTAAAACTCGGTATCCGAAATTACTTCTTACGGCGACGAATGATGTGCTGGTTCGAGACCTTCTTCTTCTTGCGCGTACGAAGGCCCTTCGTCGGCTTACCCCAGGGGGTAACAGAGGGACGACCAGAGGTGTGGTTCTTGCCCTCGCCACCGCCGTGCGGGTGGTCGACAGGGTTCATGACGGTACCGCGGACGGTCGGGCGCACGTTCATGTGACGCTTACGGCCGGCCTTGCCGATGACGATGTTGGCGTGATCGGCGTTGCCGACCTCACCGACGGTGGCGCGGCAGGTAACGAGGATGCGGCGCATCTCGGAGGAAGGCATACGGACGATAGCGTACTTGCCCTCCTTACCCATCAGCTGGCAGGAATTACCGGCGGAACGGGCGATAGCAGCGCCCTTGCCCGGCTGGAACTCGACGGCGTGGATGAGCGTACCGACGGGGATGTCGGCGAGGGGCAGAGCGTTGCCCGGCTTGATGTCGGCGTCAGAACCGGACATGATGGTCTGACCGACCTCGAGGCCCTTGGGGGCCAGGATGTAGCGCTTCTCACCGTCAGCGTAGTGCAGCAGAGCGATGCGAGCGGAACGGTTCGGATCGTACTCGATCGTGGCAACCTTGGCGGGCACGCCGTCCTTGTTGCGCTTGAAGTCGATCACGCGGTAACGACGCTTCACGCCGCCGCCCTGGTGGCGGGTGGTGATGCGGCCGTTGTTGTTACGACCGGCCTTCTTGGGCAGGGGCTCGAGAAGAGACTTCTCGGGCTTGGTGCAGGTGATCTCGGAGAAATCGGAGATCGTCTGCCAACGCCTACCAGCGGAGGTCGGCTTAAGGTGCTTTACAGCCATTACAATCCCTTTCAATAGGAATCCGTTAGCCATCGCAGACAGGGATTCGAGGTTCTGCCTCGGGTGCGATGACACCGGACGTATACACGGTTCCGGGCGTGTCCATTTTATACGCCCGAAACCTTGAGCTCTCGCCTCCCCTATTTGGGAGGCATGAGCTCACTCAACAGCAGCGAGTCTTAGGCCTGGTTGCCAAAGACCTCGATGGTGTCGCCCTCGGCCAGCGTGACGATGGCCTTCTTCCAAGAACGGGTCTTGCCGGCGACATAGCGCACGCGCTTGGTCTTGGGCTTGACCGTCAGGGTGTTCACGCGAACGACCTTGACGCCGAAGATCTCCTCGACAGCGTCCTTGATCTGATACTTGTTAGCATCCTTGGCGACCTCGAACGTGTACTTGTTCAGCTCCATGCCGGAGAAGGAACGCTCGGACACGATCGGACGGATGATGATCTCGTGGGCGGTCATTTATGCAAGCACCTCCCCGAAGTGAGCGGCGATGTCGGCGGGCATCAGCACAGCGTTGTTGTTGACGAGATCGTAGGTGTTGGCCTCGTCGGCAGTGATGATGAACGTCTTGGGAATGTTGCGGAACGACAGGTAGGCGTTGACGTCCTCATCGCGAACGATGATGGTCAGACGCTTGCCCTCAAGGCCAAGAGCCTTGAGCATGGCAACGGCAGCCTTGGTGGAAGGCTTCTCGAAGCCGTAGTCGTCGACGAGCACGAGCTCGCCATCGGCCAGCTTGGCGGACAGCGCGGAGCGCATAGCCAGCTTGACCTCCTTGTTGTTCATACGCTTAGCGTAGGAACGGGGCTTGGGGGCGAAGACAACGCCACCGTGACGCCACTGGGCAGCACGGATGGAACCCTGGCGGGCACGGCCGGTGCTCTTCTGACGCCAAGGCTTCTTGCCGCCACCGGAAACCTCAGAGCGGCCCTTAGCGGACTGGGTGCCCTGACGCCAAGAGGCCATCTGGCACTTGACGATGTGGTGCATAACGTGGATGTTCGGCTCGATGCCGTACACCTCAGCGGCGAGCTCGGCCTCGGCGACCTTCTTGCCCTCGCTGTTCTTTACTTCAAACTTTGCCATTTAAGTGTTCTCCTTGGTATGACGCTGGGCTAAATGGGCTGGGCCCTTAGGCCATACGGATGGCGACGAGACCATTCTTGGCACCCGGGACAGCGCCCTTGACCAAGATGAGGTTCTGCTCGGCATCGATGCGGACAACGGAAAGGTTCTTGACGGTAACGCGCTCGTTACCCATGTGACCGGCCATCTTGACGCCCTTGAGGACGCGCGCAGGATAGGCGCACTGACCGATAGAACCGGGGTGACGCTGGAAGTGAGAACCATGCGTCATAGGACCGCGGCGCTGACCCCAGCGCTTGATGCGACCCTGGAAGCCCTTACCCTTGGAGGTACCGATGACGTCGACCTTCTCGACATCAGCGAAATCAGCGACGGTGACGACCTCGCCGACCTTGTGCTCCTCGCCGTTCTCGACGCGGACCTCACGAAGGAAGCGGACAGGCTCGACGCCAGCCTTGGCGAAGTGACCAGCCATGGGCTTGTTCACGTTCTTGGCCTTGATGTCGCCGAAACCGATCTGGACGGCGTCATAGCCGTCGGTTGCCTGAGTTTTAACCTGCGAGACAGCGCAGGGGCCAGCCTGGATGACCGTGACGGGAACGACGTTGTCGTCCTCGTCCCAAACCTGGGTCATGCCAATCTTGCGGCCGAGAATCATGCTGATCAAGATATGATCCCAACTCTCGCGTGGTCTTGGGACAATGCGTACACCACCGAGCGTACGCCCCTAGAGGACCACTACTTACACGACGTGCTCCCCAGCCTTGTATTTCGCCCGGACTACCTGACAACCCTATTAAGCAGGCATTTTGTCCAGCCAGAATACTCCCCTGGTTTCACACAGCTGTTTAGTATACACGGCTGCGGGCGTATCCATCGAGATTCATATTTCACTCACATTGTTTACGCAGGTAAAGTGCGTGGATGGCTCCCGAGCACGGCGGAGGGCCGGAGAAATATATTAAGGTCCCTGCTCTACAGTCCTGCGCAAGACGGAGAGCACATTAAGTGCTCTCCTTTGCGTGCGGAACTCGCGATGACCTTAATATATTTCTCCGGCCCTCCGCCGTGCTCGGGAGACGACACGTTGATGTCTGCTTAACTCTGCTCGCTCAGGCTAATGACTTTGTTGGGGGTCCACTATTTGCTGGAGGGTGAACTTGCATTGCATTGGCTCGCCCTCTACTTGTGGCTCCGCCTCATCAAAATCGAAAATCATAATGGCGCAGTTGGGGAGTTTTGTTGGGAGCTCGAAGCCCTCTGGGGCTGCAGCCTTGATGAATTGGCGGCTAGCACTGCCGTGGCTTACTGCTAGGAGGGTTTCGGTGTCCTTAGCGCCCATGAGATTGGTGAGGGTGCCTACCATGCGCTCCTGCAGGGCATGGCTTCCTTCTCCGCCAAATGGGATCAGGTCCTCGCCGGGGTCCCAGACGTCGGTGGGTAGGGCGTCGTGGGGGCCTTCTTCGAAGGTGCCGTAGCTGCGCTCGATGATGCCTTCGCAGGGCTCGACTGCTGTGTCCGGGCCGAGGAGCTCGCATGCGACGAGCTGAGCCGTGTCCATGGCTCGGCCTAAGGGCGAAGAGACCACTTTGTCGGGAACGACGTTGTGGGCTTTGAGCCACGCGGCTGCCATCCCGGCTTGCTGACGACCCAGGTCGGTCAACGGAGAATCGCAGCGGCCCTGGACGAGCTTTTTAACGTTGAATTCTGTCTGACCGTGGCGGAGTAGATATAGACGCTTCATGCTCTCCCCTTCTGTATAACTTGCTTTGCTGGCACAGCGCTACTCGTGGGTATGGCCGACATAGTCTTCGTCGATCGTGATCTTGGCAATCGACTTGGGATATTCGGATTCGACACGTTTCGCCAACGCGCGCTTTAGGTCCTCGGCGTTCATCGTCAAATCCGAGGGTCGTACGCAGTCAAAGATCACGTTGGTATGCGTGGGGCCCGGAACACAGCGTAGGTCGTGGATCGAGAGGCGGCTATCAATCTCTTGAGCCATAGCGTTGATGCGCAGACGCATGCTCGCCACCTTTGGATCGTCGGTCACGATGGGATCGTAATGGAGCGTGACGATCATGCCGTCTTCGACCCTAAACGACTGCTCGATGTTATCGAGCGTGTCGTGACTTTCCAGCGGGCTGGCCTCGGCTGCCATCTCGGCGTGAGCGCTTGCGAACTTTCTGCCTGGGCCGTAGTCGTGAACCATCAAATCGTGAACGCCCAAAACGCCGGGGTAGCTCATGATTTTGTCTCGAATGTGCTTGACCAGCTTAGGATCGGGCGCCTGGCCCAAAAGCGGGCTCATCGTATCCTGGATGAGTTCAAAGCCGCTCCAGCCAATATAGGCGCCAACGGCAAGGCCGACCCATGCATCTAGATTGATATGCGTCACCTGCGAAACAATCGCGCACGCCAACACGGCGCCCGTGGCTAGAACATCGTTCTTGGAATCCTGCGCGGTCGCATGCAGCGTCTCGGACTCAATGCGATCGCCGAGTTTTTGGTTGAGGGCCGCCATCCAAAGCTTTACGACCATCGAAAGCGCAAGGACTGCCACCAGGGCAAGCGAGAACTCGACAGGTTCGGGGTGGATGACGCGCTCAACCGAGGACTTGATAAGCTCAAGGCCGATCAGCAGCACGAGCGCCGCCACGACCAGACCCGAGAGATACTCGTAGCGGCCATGGCCGTAAGGATGCTCGGGGTCGGCCGGCTTGCCCGCCAGCTTAAAGCCAAGCACGCTCACGATGTTCGAGCTGGCATCAGACAGGTTGTTCATAGCGTCCGCCACAATCGAAACCGATCCCGACAGCACGCCAATTGCACCCTTCGCAGCGCATAGTGCCACATTGGCGAGAATACACACCATGCCCGTCAACGTTCCCACGCGTGCACGGTCGCCCTGCGCACGACGAACAATCCACTCGACCATCTGCATCCGCCCCCACGGTACTACCTATATATCTATTGCTCAAACGGATTGTAGTGTAGCCACTTTGTCCCCCAGATACAAAAAGGCCGCAACCCACACGGGCCGCAGCCTTGGAATATGACAAAGGAATCGTCCTTTTGTCGCACAGATTTATGCGCTTGCTTCAGCAGCGCTCGCCACTGTTTCGAGCGAATCAACTTCGTCTTCTGCCGCCTGCACCTTTGTCGGCACCACACCAAAACAGCAGCTCAGCGCCGCAGACACCGCAAATGCCGTGCCACCGGCAGCGCAGCACCACAGCAGGTCCGAAATGCCGCCCGTGGCAAAGCCAATGACCATAAGGACATTCGTCATGCCGATGGTATAGGCCGTAACGTGGCCCACGGCCGCAACAAGGCCTCCGACGGCGCCGCCAATGGCCATGCATGTCAGACACCTGCCATATTTAAAGCCGCAGCCGTACAGCGCCGGCTCGCTTACGCCGCCAAGCACGCCCGAGATCGAATAGCCCAGCATGAGCGCCTTCTCGTCCTTATCCACAACGCGGAGCGACGCGCCAAAGGGCATGCCCCAAACGGCAAACGTCGCCATCGTCGCAGCGATCAGAATGCACGAATCCGTTCCCACACTCATAAACTGCGCATAGGCGAGCGATAGGACAACGTTGCTGACACCCGCGATCTTAAGAAACTCCCAACCCGCGGCAAGCCCCATAAGCGTGAGCAGCGACACGATGCCACCGGAATTGCCAAGCATAAACATAAGCTGTCCCAACAGCATGCCCAGATAGCTGCCCGCCGGCGCCGTAATACACAGCGAGACCGGAACCATGACGAGCATGGTTGCAAACGGAACAAACGAAAACGCCACAGCCTGAGGGATAGTGCGCTTAAAGAAACGCTCCACCTGCCATAGCACGGGCACCGAGATGAGAACCGGAATAACAGTCGTCGTGTAATCGTTGACCGGCGCGGGAAGCAGACCATACACGAAAGTCATCGCTGCCCCCGTCGTCGATGCGGCATCGACGAGCTTAAGCAGATCGGGCGCAATCAATACGCCGCCCAGCATCATGCCCAGCTGCTCCGAGCAACCGAGCTGGCGGGCGGCCGCCCAACCAAGATAAATGGGCAAAAAGTAGTAGCCGGCGTTATAGAGCCAACTGTAGAACAGGCGATAGATTTCGGAATCGGCAGACCACAGGCCCAGCATGCCTTCGCCCATAATGACGGCGGCGGTGCGGAACAACGCCGCGCAAACAATAAACGGCAGCGCCGACATCATGCTTTTGGACAGATAGTCCACCACGGCCATGGCGTTTGATGAAACCGTCGTTGTAAACGAGGTGTTAGAAACTTGTGACATGGAACGCCTTTCCCAATGTGACATGCGGGCTGTCCCTTTGTCACATCGTGCGGTACTGACCGATTGCGCGGTACTTTTCGTAGCGGAGGTTTGTGAGGGTCGCGTCGTCGAGCTGCCCAAGCGTATCGAAGGCATCAAATGCCGAGGACATGACGGCACCGGCGATCTCCTCATGCGACAGGCCCCTATCGTCAACAATGCCATCGATAATGCCGAGCGCCAACAGATCGGGGGCCGTGAGCTTAAGCGCCTCGGCGGCCTCATTCGCGCGCTCGGTATCCTTCCACAGGATCGACGCACAGGCCTCGGGGCTCACGACCGAATAGGCCGAGCTCGAGAGCATCAGGATGCGGTCGGCCACGGACAGCGCCAGCGCGCCACCAGAGCCACCCTCGCCTGTCACAACCGAGACAATCGGCGTCTTAAGGCCGCTCATCTCCATGAGATTCTGGGCAATCGCCTCGCCCTGGCCGCGCTCCTCGGCACCGATGCCGCAAAACGCGCCCGAAGTATCGACCAGGCACAGAACCGGTCGACCAAACTTTTCGGCCTGGCGAATAAGGCGACGCGCTTTGCGGTAGCCCTCGGGATGCGCCATGCCAAAGTTGCGGCGCATGCGCTCTTTGGTCGTGGTGCCGCGCTCGATAGCGATAACCGTCACGGGACGTCCGTCTTTCCAGCCAATGCCACCCACCACGGCGGCGTCGTCACCAAAGTAACGGTCGCCGTGCAGCTCCACAAATCCATCCAGGCCCAGCGAGATCATCTCGCCTGCCGTGGCGCGATCTGCCGAGCGGGTCTGCTTGACAATCTCGAGCGCGGTTTTTGGTGC
Organism: Coriobacteriaceae bacterium AM113-163; assembly: GCA_027673765.1. Taxonomy (GTDB): domain Bacteria; phylum Actinomycetota; class Coriobacteriia; order Coriobacteriales; family Coriobacteriaceae; genus Collinsella. The sequence goes on along the minus strand of JAQDWB010000001.1, from coordinate 113,383 downwards.
CGCCGAGCGCTTAAACAAGTGTCCCAGCTTTTTGCCGCGACGACCCATATGCACGATCTCATGCGGAGCCCCTAGGCCGGGCGCGCGCCCTTCGTGCAGCGCCAGCAGCTCGCCTACCGTGAGCGCAATCTCGCCACGCAGAACAACGGCATCGCAAAAGCCGTGCTCCAGCAAAAACTCGGAGCGCTGAAATCCCTTGGGCAGGCGCTTGTGCATGTTCTGCTCGATCACGCGCGGGCCGGCAAATGCCGTCAGGGCATCGGGCTCGGCCAGGATAATGTCGCCCTCCATGGCAAAGCTCGCGGTTACGCCGCCGGTCGTGGGGTCGGTGAGCACCGTGATATACAGGCCGCCCGCCTCGCTGTGGCGCCTAACCGCCGCAGAAATCTTGGCCATCTGCATAAGCGATGTCACGCCCTCTTGCATGCGCGCACCGCCCGAAACGGTAAAGCCGACAACTGGCAATCCCAGCTCGGTCGCATGCTCAAATGTGCGACAGATCTTCTCGCCCACCACGGAGCCCATCGAGCCCATCATAAAGTTGGCATCCATAAAGAAGAGTGCGGTATCGCAACCGCAGATTTTGCCCCTGCCGCACACAACGGCATCGCGCTCGCCCGAACGCTCGCTCACGCTCTTGAGTTTGTCGGCATAACCGGGAAACGAGAGGAAGTCCTCCGACGCCAGATTAGCATCCCATTCCTCAAACGTGCCCTCGTCGACCGTCATGCGCATACGGTCGCGCCCACTCACGCGAAAGTGCTTGCCGCAACGGGGGCACACCTCGAGGTTGTCGTGCAGGCGTGCCTCATCGATCACACGGCGGCACTCCGGGCACTTGATAAACACGTGGCGCGCGGGAAACTCGGCGCATGACTCGGTCATCGGCCCCTCGAGGACGTTGACCGTCTTCGCTTTCCTATTCATCAGCATAGAGATGCCCCATCAGATCGGTGTGATACATGCCCGACAAGAACTCGTCGTTTGCCAGCACGTCGAGCTGAAGCTCGCTGTTTTCGCTCACGCCCCCAATCACGAGCTCGCCCAGGGCCGAGCGCATCTTGCGAATGGCGCCGTCACGCGTGGGCGCACACACGATGAGCTTGCCGAGCATGGAGTCGTAGTACGGCGGAACTTTCGCACCGGTAAACATGGCGGAATCCCAGCGCACGCGCGGGCCACCCGGCACACGCAACGCGGTGACCGTTCCGCACGACGGCAGAAAGTCCGGCGTTTCGGCATTGATGCGGCACTCCATGGCGTGGTTGCGCACCGGCATGTCCTCCTGCTCAAAGGGCAGAGGCTGGCCGGCTGCCACGCGCAGCTGCCACTTGACCAAGTCGGTATCGGTTACAAACTCTGTAACCGGATGCTCCACCTGCAAGCGCGTGTTCATTTCCATAAAGTAGAAATTGCCGTCGTCCGAGTACAGAAACTCGATGGTGCCAGCGCCCTCATAACCGACGGCACGAGCCAAGTCGCGCGCCGCCTTGTGCATACGGGCACGAATATCGTCGCGTCCGTCGAGGCACGGCGCGGGGCTCTCCTCGATCAGCTTTTGGTTGCGGCGCTGCACCGAGCACTCGCGCTCGCCGAGTGAAAACACATGGCCCTGCTTATCGGCCATAATCTGTACCTCAACGTGATGCGCCGGCGCGACGAACTTCTCCATGTAGCACTCGCCGTCGCCAAAAACGGCCTCGCCCTCGGCACGCGCCTCGATGAACGCCTTTGCCGCGTCTTCCACGCGCTCGACCTTGCGAATACCGCGACCGCCACCGCCGGCACGCGCCTTGATGAGCACGGGACAGCCGATGCGCTCGGCCTCGGCCGTCGCCTCCTCGGGGCTTTTGAGCAAATCGCAGCCCGGCACGATGGGCACGCCCGCGGCAGCAGCCGTTCGGCGTGCGGCGTCCTTGTCGCCCATGCTGTCGATCACCTCGGCCGAAGGACCGACAAACGCCAGACCGTACTTGTCGCAGTCGCGCACGAAGCTCGCCTTCTCGGAGAAAAAGCCATAGCCGGGATGGATCGCCTTTGCCCCCGACTTTACGGCACAGGTGAGCACGGCATCGTCGTTGAGGTAGCTCTCGGCAAGACGCGGGCCGCCGATGCAATACGCCTCGTCGGCAAGCTGCACGTGCAGCGCGTCCGCATCGGCCGTGGAATAAACGGCGACGGTCTTGATGCCCATATCGCGGCACGCGCGGATAACACGAACCGCGACTTCGCCGCGGTTGGCGATGAGCACTTTGTCGAACATGAAGCCTTCCTTAACTTTCGTGCATGAGTGCAAAAGACATATCGGCGCGGCAGCAAACCTCACCGTTGACGCTCGCAGTACCCGTCGCAAAGCGGAACGGCCCGCGCGCACGCGTGATGGAGCACACCAGATCCACCGTGTCGCCCGGGCGCACCGGACGCTTAAAGCGCACCTTGTCCAGACTCGTGTAGAACGGCGTCGCGCCGCGCGCCTCCTCATCGCCCATCAGCAGCACGCAGCAGTTCTGGGCGAGCATCTCGCACTGAATCACGCCGGGAACGACCGGGTTTCCCGGAAAATGTCCCTGCAAAAAGTACTCGTCGCCTGTAATCGTGATCTTGCCGTGGGCCTCGTCGCCCACCAGCTCGGCTTCGTCGAGCAAAAGCATCGGCTCGCGATGCGGTAACAGTTCTTTAAGCTCTTCTTTGTTCATGGATATCACCTATCCGATCCTCATGAGGCAGCTGCCAAACTCCACGAGGTCGCCGTCGGCCACGCAGATCTCGAGCACCTCACCGTCTGCCTCGGCCGTCACCTCGTTGAGAACCTTCATGGCCTCGATGATGCAGAGGGTCTCGCCGGCCTTGACCTTGGAGCCCACGCGCACAAACGGCTCGTCGCCCGGCGCAGGGGCAGCATAGAAGACGCCCACCATGGGAGCAGTCACCTCGGTGCCCTTGGGCTCCGGCGCGGCGGCAGGTGTCTGCGTGGCGGGTTCCGGTGCGGCAGGCGCGACTGTGGGAGCTGCAACTTGAGCGGCCATGGCGCTCGGCATAGGCATGGGCACGGCAACCGGCTGCGCCACACTCGCGCGTTCGAGTTCGACCGCGGTGCCATCGAGCTCCTCAACGCGTACGCGCGTGAGGCCGCGGTCCTCCATCACATCGGCTATCTCGGCAAGTCTTTTGGAATCCATGCTCTAGCTCCTCGTATATCTACGCAGCGCGATGGCGGCGTTGTGCCCGCCAAAGCCCAGGTTGGTCGAAAGCGCCCAGGTAAGGTCGGCGCGAACCGCGCGATTGGGCGTGTAATCAAGATCGCAGGCGGGATCGGGCGTGTGGTAGTTAATGGTCGGCGGCACCACGCCCTGCTCGAGTGCCATGGCGCAGGCCATGACCTCAATGGCCCCCGTGGCACCGATCATGTGCCCCGTCATCGACTTGGTCGACGAGACATGTGCGGCGCGCGCCGCGTCCTCGCCGAGCGCCCGCTTAATGCCTGTCGTCTCGGACGAATCGTTGAGCTTGGTCGAGGTGCCGTGGGCGTTGATGTAGAGACCCTCGGAAGGCTTGACGTCGCCCTCGGCTACCGCCAGCGATATCGCGCGGGCAATGCCGGCAGCCTCGGGATCGGGACTCGTGATGTGATAGGCATCATCGGTGTTGCCGTAGCCCACGACCTCGGCATAAATGTGCGCACCGCGCGCCTGCGCATGTTCCATGCTCTCGAGTACCAGCACGCAAGCGCCCTCGCCCATCACAAAGCCGTCGCGGTCTGCATCGAACGGGCGGCAAGCCGTCGCAGGATCGGGGTTGGTGGTCAATGCGCGGCAGGACGTAAAGCCTGCAACGGCATCGGGGATAATGGCCGCCTCGGCGCCGCCCGCGAGGATCGCGTCGGCATAGCCGTGCTTGATGGCGCGGAACGCCTCGCCCACCGCATGGGCCGAGGTCGCGCAAGCAGTCACGACTGGCAGGGTCGGTCCCTTTGCCTTGTGGCGGATCGCGATATTGCCCGAAGCCATGTTGGGGATCATCATCGCAATCATATAGGGCGATGCGCGGCGAGGTCCACGATCGGCGATCGTGTGGACGTTGTCGACGAGCGTCTGCATGCCGCCCACGCCCGAGCCCACGTAGACGCCCAGGCGCTCACGATCGATGGCGCCTTCGACATCAAAGCCCGCATCGTGCATTGCCTCGTCCGAAGCCACCAGCGCAAACTGAACGCAGGGGTCCAGATGCTTGGCGTCGCGCTTGCCAAAGTACTCGTTGCCGTCAAAGCCCTTGACTTCGGCCGCCACCTTGACGGTAAACGCATCGGTATCAAAGTGCGTGATCGGGCCGATGCCACAGGTCCCGGCGCACATGGCCGCCCAGGTGGCAAGCGCGGTGTTGCCGAGCGGCGATACGGCACCGATGCCGGTGATTGCAACTCTCTGTTCCATCATGGTCTCCTCATCCAAGCCGTTCTTCGGCCCTGGTTTCTACATCGCCATTCCGCCGTCGACGCGCACGACCTCGCCCGTAATGTAAGCAGCCGCATCGCTCGCTAAAAAGCGCACCACGCCGGCCACTTCCTCGGGACGTGCCATGCGCTTAAGGGGAATCTGTTCCTCGGTTGCCGCACGCACCTTCTCCGAGAGCTTTGCCGTCATATCTGTCTCGACAAACCCGGGAGCGACCGCGTTCGCTCGTACGCCACGAGGCGCAAGCTCGCGCGCCACCGCCTTGGTAAGCCCTATCACGCCCGCCTTGGAAGCAGCGTAGTTGGCTTGCCCGGCATTGCCCATCAGGCCCACGACCGAGCTCATGTTGACGACGCAACCGCCGCGCTGGCGCATAAAGGTCTTGGTGAGCGCGCGCGTCATATTGAATGTTCCCTTGAGATTGACATCGAGCACGCGATCGAATGCGTCATCGCCCATGCGCATGAGCAGGCCATCGCGGGTGATGCCGGCGTTGTTGACGAGCGCCCAAATGGAACCAAAGTCGTTGAGGACCGCTTCCACGCACGCGTTGACAGCAGCGGGATCGGCCACGTCGCATTGATATGCGCGTGCCGTGGCGCCAACCGCCTCACAGGCTTCGCACGTCTTGCGCGCCGCATCGACGCTGCCGGCATAGACGACGGCGATATCAAAGCCGTCCTCCGCCAGACCGACAGCGCAGGCGCGGCCGATACCCCGCGAGCCGCCCGTGACCAGTGCCACGCGACGTGAGTCGTTGCGCTCGAGCGCGCCGTTGTTCAAGTTGCCCATGTCATTCCTTTCGGGTTACAGCCCTGTGGACTATGCGAGCTCGTCGGCAATAGCTGCGACCTGCTCGGCCGTTTCGCACGAATACACGCGAACGTCGCTCAGCGTACGCTTGACCAGGCCCGACAGCGTTTTGCCAGGGCCGACCTCAATAAACGTGTCGATGCCCTGATTCTGCAGAGTATGCAGCGTGTCGACCCAACGAACGGCATGACTCACCTGATTGGCCAAGACATCCGATGCCGCTCGCGGGTCCGCCGGATAGGGCGCCGCCGTCATGTTTGCCATGACCGGAATCAGCAGCGGTGACGGCGCGTGGCCGGCTTGGATATACGTCGCCAGCCCCTCAGTCGCCTCGGCCATATAGGGGCTATGAAATGCGCCCGACACCGCGACTTTCATAGCGCGGCCGCCAGCCTCTTTTACTAGGACGTCGAGCTCCTGCAGCGCCTCGGGCGCTCCGGCAACAACCGTCTGCTGCGGACTGTTGTAGTTGACCGGCCAGCAGTCCTCGCCGGCCTGTTTTGCCAGGTTCTCGACTTGCGCCGCATCGAGCTTGATGACGGCGCGCATGCCGCCCGGATGGCGCTCGGCAGCCGCGGCCATCAGCGCCGCGCGCTCGCACACGAGCTCAAAGCCCGCTCGCGTATCGAACGCCCCCGCAAAGGTGAGCGCGGCGACCTCGCCAAGCGAAAAACCCGCACAGGCGGCAGGTACCACGCCGCGCTCACGCAGGGCGGCAGCCGCTGCCAGATCGTGAACGAACACGCACGGCTGCGTGTTCTCGGTCTGCGAGAGTTCCTCCTTGGAGGCGCTTCGGCACTGCTCACTGGTCCCCGGGCGCACCTCGTCGACAATGGCGAACACCTCGGCGGCCGCCGGCGATGCCTCGATCAGGTCGACGCCCATCGCGGGGTGCTGGGCGCCCTGGCCGGCAAACAGAAACGCTACGCCACCCATGCGCACGCACCCTTCAGGACGTGCTCGGCGCCATCGACTAGGTCGTCAACGATTTCACGTGCACTTTGGCGCTCGTTGACCATGCCGGCAATCTGTCCACACAAAAACGAGCCCTCTTCGTAATTGCCGTCCTTGGCGGCCTTGCGAAGGGCGCCCGTGCCCATGGCCCCGAGCTCCTCGACGCTTACGCCCGCCGCCTCGCTCTTGGCGTAGGCGTTAGTGAAGGGGCTCTTGAGGGCACGCACCGGGTGTCCCGTCGAGCGGCCGGTCGCACGCGTCGAGGTGTCGTTGGCCTTCAGGACCATCTCCTTGTACTGCTCCGATACGGTGCACTCATCTGCGATCAGAAAGCGCGTACCCACCTGCACGCCGGCGGCGCCCAGCATAAAGGCGGCCGCCACGCCGCGGCCATCGGCGATACCGCCAGCCGCAACCACGGGAATATCGACCGCATCGACAACCTGTGGCACCAGTGCCATCGTCGAGGTCTCGCCAATATGGCCGCCTGATTCGGTACCCTCGGCAACCACGGCAGTGGCTCCACGACGCGCCACGAGACGCGCCAGCGCCACCGAGGCAACGACCGGGATGACCTTGATGCCCGCCTCGTTCCACGCCTTCATGTACTTGGTGGGATTGCCGGCACCCGTCACGACGACCGGCACCCGCTCGTCAATCACGACCCGCGCGACCTCGTCGGCAAACGGGCTCATGAGCATGACGTTGACGCCAAAGGGCTTATCCGTCCTGGCGCGCAGCTCATGAATCTGGTCGCGCAGCCAGTTGGCGTCGGCGTTCATGGCCGCGATAATCCCTAAGCCGCCCGCCTCGGACACTGCGGACGCCAGCGAGGCGTCGGCGATCCAGGCCATACCGCCCTGGAACACGGGCTTTTCGATGCCGAGCAGATCGCAGAGAGGAGTCTTGAGCATCTCTACTTCTCCAATGCCGCCTCGACCGTATCGGCGAACTCGCCGACCGTCTTGGGGTTCTCCTCGGTATCGAGCTGGATGCCAAACTCGTCCTCAACGGCGACGAGGATCTCGACGGTGCCCAGACTGTCGAGACCAATCTCCTCGAGCGTGGACTCGGGCTTCATCTCGACGTCGTCAAGACCGGCGGTCTCGCGGATAACATCGCAAACGCGCTCGAAGGTCTTCTGATCTGCCATGGTAGTTCTCCTTTGTTTGTGCCCTAGGGGCGTTTTTATTTCCTATGTGCGACTACTTCCAACGAAGTAGATAGCCACCTATATCCAGACCGGCGCCAAATCCAACGAGGGCGATGGTGTCGCCCGTGTGAAGTGCACCGGCGTTTGCCAGCCGGTCGAGGGCAAGCGGAATGCATGCGCTCGAAATGTTGCCGGTCTCGCGCAGCGTTCGAACCACGCGCTTGTCTGGCACACCGAGGCGCTTGACCGCCTGACTCAGGATTCGTTCGTTAGCCTGATGGAATACAAAATGGTCGATGTCCTCGACCGAAATGCCCGCATCGCTCGCAAGCTTATGGACCGTGTCGCAAATCGCGTTGACGCCGAACTTGAACACGCGGCGGCCATTCATGGACAGCACGCTCTCGCTATCTGCGGAGGCCTTAAACGGCGAGGTGCCGACCAGACCGGGAACGCACAACGTCTCGACGTCGGGCGCCGTCGAAAGCTCAACGGCAAGGGGGCTGTCTCCCCCAGCCTCAATCACCGCGGCGCCTGCCCCATCGCCAAAGAGCACACAGGTGGCGCGGTCGGTCCAGTCGAGCGCGCGCGTCATCTGCTCGGCGGCAACGACAAGCACATGCTTGGCTCGTCCTCGGGCGATATAGCCCTCGGCAACATCGAGCGCAAATACGAAGCCGGCGCAGGCAGCCGAGACATCGAAGGCAGGGCACGTCGCGCCCAGTCGCTCAGCAACGGCACACGCCTCGGCGGGAACAAGGTGGTCACCCGTCGTCGTCGAGCAGACGATCAGATCCAACTGGCTCGCGTCGATTCCGGACACCTGAAGTGCCCGCTCGCTCGCCGCTACGGCAAGGTCGTCAAGTGACTCGGTGGTGCAGACGTGGCGACTCTTAATACCTGTGCGGGTAAAAATCCACTCATCCGAGGTATCGAGGAACTCGGACAGCTCGTCATTGGAAACACTGCGCTTGGGAAGCGCCGAGCCTGTTCCAAGAATCGTGAAACCCATCACTAACCTCCTTTGAGTTGTTGACGCGTTTACATCGACCAAGAGAGGATAGCGCATTTCAGTCGTTGTTAACGTGTTAACATTAAATTGTCCAAATGCGACAAAGGCTTCACATTGTGTCTCTCTCGACACCATTGCGTTATTCACTTATTCATTAAGGAGGTAGCAGCCGTTATGGATGCCAAATTAACGATAGTCGACGTAACCGGATCGACCAACGATGACCTGCTCGAAGCAGGAAAACAGGGAGCGCCGCACGGAACAGGACTTGCCGCCCGGGCTCAGACAGCAGGACGCGGCCGGCGCGGCCACAAGTGGGATTCAACCGCCGGCAACCTATTGCTTTCGATTGTCCTGCGTCCATGCGTTAATCCTGCGAAGTACTCTGGTCTTGCTGCCGTCAGCGGCCTAGCGGTGCTCGAGGCGCTCGAAAAACAGGGTCTTGCAAACGAGATTGGCCTCAAATGGCCCAACGACCTGGTCGCGCGTGGACGCAAACTCGGCGGCATTCTGGTCGAGGCCGCACGCGATAACGAAGGCAAACCTTTCGCCGTCTGTGGCATTGGTGTCAATGTGAACTATGCGCCCCAAGAGGTGCCCGATGGCGGCCTGCCGGCAATCGGTCTCTCGGACCTTAACGAGAACGTTCCAGCTGTCGACATGCTCCTCGATGAGGTCTATCACGCAGTTATAGACGCTATAGATGCCTGGGCAGAACGCCTCAACGCCATGGAAGAAAACACCGGACCGCTCGCGCCCGTCCACGGCGAATATGTCGCTCACCTCAATTGGATTGGAAAGCACGTTATCGCCCGCTCCCCTGCCGGTGACGAGCTGGCGCGAGGCATCTTTAAAACGGTCGATGGCTTTGGTCGTGCGTGCATCGAAACAGAAGACGGCTTGCGATCCTTCCATTTTGAGGAAGCGTCATTGCGCCCCTTGAGTGAGTAGGTCGCCACAGCCAGCCGCTCGGCAGCCTTACCCGGCGATCCAAACCCATCATGCAAAACAAAAGGGCCCCGCTACCGTAACGGCAGCGGGGCCCTTTAAGCTATGAGCGATATCGCTTAGAGCTTGATGTCGATGTCGACGCCAGCGGGGAGGTCGAGACGCATAAGCGAATCAACGGTGCCCGAGGTGGGGTCGAGGATGTCGATGAGGCGCTTGTGGGTGCGCATCTCGAACTGCTCACGGGAGTCCTTGTTCACGTGCGGCGAGCGGATAACCGTGTACAGGTTGCGCTCGGTGGGCAGGGGGACAGGACCGGAAACGCGAGCGCCGGTCTTCTGAGCGGTCTCGACGATGAGCTTCGCGGACTGATCGACGACCTCGTGATCATAGCCCTTGAGGCGAATGCGGATCTTCTGGGTAGCCAACTTAAACCTCCAAAGAGTGCGAGAGATGCTCTCGCGGATTACGTAACAGGGAGCTCGAACTTAGGCGTTCTTGCTCATGACCTCGTCCACGATGGACTTGGGCGCGGGCTCATAAGAGTCGAACTGCATCGTGTAGGATGCACGGCCCTGGGTCTGGGAGCGAAGGTCGGTAGCGTAACCGAACATCTCGCCCAGCGGCACCTTGGCGCGGATGAGCTTGCTGTTCTTGCGATCCTCCATGCCCTCGATCTTGCCGCGGCGACCGGAGAGGTTGCCCATAACGTCGCCCATGTACTGCTCGGGGGTCTCGACCTCGACAGCCATGATCGGCTCGAGCAGCTGCGGGTCGGACTTCTTGAGGGCGTCCTTGATAGCCATGGAACCGGCGATCTTAAAGGCGGCCTCGGAGGAGTCGACCTCGTGGTAAGAACCGTCGAACAGGGTGACCTTAACGTCGAGGACCGGGAAGCCGGCGATAACACCGGTGTTCAGGGCCTCCTGGATGCCCTTGTCGATTGACGGGATGTACTCCTTGGGCACGACGCCGCCGACGATAGCGTTGACGAACTCGTAGCCGAAGCCCTCCTCCATCTTCTCGAGCTTGATGACGGCGTGGCCGTACTGACCGCGACCACCGGACTGACGGACGAACTTGCCCTCAGCCTTCTCGACGTCGTGACCAGCGGTCTCGCGGTAGGCAACCTGGGGCTTACCAACGTTAGCGTCAACCTTGAACTCGCGGAGCAGACGGTCGACGATGATCTCGAGGTGCAGCTCGCCCATGCCGGCGATGATGGTCTGGCCGGTCTCGTGGTTGGTGGACACCTGGAAGGTCGGGTCCTCCTCGGCGAGCTTGGTCAGAGCCAGGGACATCTTGTCCTGCTCGGCCTTGGTCTTGGGCTCGATGGCAACGTCGATAACGGGCTTAGCGAACTCGATCTTCTCGAGGACGATCTCCTTGCCCTCGGCGCACAGGGTGTCACCGGTGGTGGAGTTCTTGAATCCGACGCAAGCGACGATGTCGCCGGCGGCAGCGTCGTCACGGTCGATACGCTCGGCGGCGTTCATCTCGAGGATGCGGCCGAGGCGCTCGCGCTGACCGTTGGAAGCGTTGACAACGTAGGAGCCGGACTCGGCGCGGCCGGAGTAAACGCGGACGTAGGTGAGCTTACCGACGAACGGGTCGGTCATGATCTTGAAGACCAGGCCGGAGAAGGGCTCGTCGAAGGAAGGATGACGCTGGATCTCCTCGCCGGTGTCCGGATCGGTACCGGTGACGGCCTCAACGTCGAGCGGGCTGGGCAGGTAGTCGACGACAGCGTCGAGCAGCTCCTGGACGCCCTTGTTCTTGTAGGCGGAGCCCACGAAGACGAGGTTGAGCTCGTTGGCCAGAACGCCCTTACGCAGAGCAGCCTTGAGCTCCTCGACGGTGAAGTCCTCCTCCATGAGGATCTTCTCCATGAGCTCGTCGTCAAAGCTGGCAGCAGCGTCGAGGAGCTCCTCGCGCTTGGTGGCAGCGATGTCGGCAAACTCAGCCGGGATCTCGTCCATCGGCTCGGGGTAGGTCATGCCCTTCTCGTCGGCCTTGAAGTCCCATGCAGTCATGGTGACCAGGTCGATGACGCCCCAGAAGTTGTCCTCGGCGCCCATCGGGACCTGAGCGGCCACGGCGTTAGCGTCGAGACGATCCTTCATGGTCTCGATAGCGTTGAAGAAGTCAGCGCCCACGCGGTCATACTTGTTGATGAAGGCGATGCGGGGAACGTTGAAGGTAGAAGCCTGACGCCAAACGGTCTCAGACTGGGGCTGAACGCCGGCAACGGCGTCGAAGACGGCGACAGCGCCATCGAGGACGCGCAGGCAGCGCTCGACCTCGGCGGTGAAGTCAACGTGGCCCGGGGTGTCGATGATCTGGATGCGGTAGTCCTTGCCGTCCTTGTTCCAGAAGCAGGTGGTAGCAGCGGAGGTAATGGTTACGCCGCGCTCCTGCTCCTGAACCATCCAGTCCATGGTGGCAGCGCCCTCATGGACCTCACCGATCTTGTGGGTCTTACCGGTGTAGTAAAGAATACGCTCGGTCGTGGTGGTCTTACCGGCATCGATGTGGGCCATGATGCCGATGTTACGGGTATCGGAAAGCTTGTACTTAGGCTTAGCCATGTTAGTTCCTTACCTTAACTTACCAACGATAGTGAGAGAACGCGCGGTTGGCCTCGGCCATCTTGAAGACGTCCTCACGCTTCTTGACGGAAGCGCCCAGGCCGTTGGAGGCGTCGAGGATCTCGTTGGCGAGACGCTCGGCCATGGTCTTCTCCTTGCGAGCGCGGGAGAAGTTGACGATCCAGCGGATACCCAGAGCGGTGGAACGACGGGAGTTGACCTCCATCGGGACCTGATAGGTAGCGCCGCCGACACGCTTGGGCTTAACCTCGAGCGTGGGCTTGACGTTGTCCATAGCCTTCTTGAAGGTAGCGAGAGCGTCGCCACCCTCAGACTTCTCGGCAACGATCTCGAAAGCGGTGTAAACGATGCGCTCAGCGGTGGCCTTCTTGCCGTCAAGAAGGACCTTGTTGATGAGCTGAGTCACCAGGCGGTTGTTGTAAACGGCGTCAGGCTGAACCTCACGACGATTAGCTGCTGCACGACGCGGCATGTGAAATCTCCTTAAGTGTCTACCGTGCGGCGCTCAAGACGGCACACGGCGAAAGTATCAAAACGTTATCTGGCTTATTTAGCCTTGGGGCGCTTAGCACCGTACTTGGAACGGGCCTGCATACGGTTCTGGACCGGAGCAGCGTCGTAGGCGCCACGGATGACGTGATAACGGACACCAGGGAGGTCACGGACACGACCGCCGCGGACGAGCACGATGGAGTGCTCCTGCAGGTTGTGGCCCTCACCCGGGATGTAAGCAGTAACTTCGATGCCGTTGACAAGGCGAACACGGGCAACCTTACGAAGAGCCGAGTTCGGCTTCTTGGGGCTCGTGGTGAAGACGCGGGTGCACACGCCGCGCTTCTGGGAGTTGTGCTGCAGAGCAGCGTTCTTGGACTTCTTGGGCACGGAACGACGGCCCTGGCGAACCAGCTGGTTAATAGTAGGCAAAGCGTACTCCTTCTCGAATGATTCCAGCTTTCTGTAAAGTGCAACGGCTTGAATCGAGGGGTCAGCATCCCCCTACGAAACACGCAGTTCGATAGGATACGTGGCGTTAGCTGTGCCGTCAACAGGCCACGCCGCCGGGCGTATCCCAAAATTGGCATATTTCCGCAAAGCCTACACAAAAGGAATCCCCTCCTGTGCGCTTGGGAGGATCCCCGGACCGGGCGGCCCAGGTTTTAAGTTTGCTGCTCTACAGTCCTGCGCAAGACGGAAAGCACATTAAGTGCTTTCCTTTGCGTGCGGAACTCGCGACAAACTTAACCCTGCGCCGCCCGGGCCGGGGATCCGACGTGCTCGTCGGGGCAACGTTACCTGCCAAAAAGGGACAGGTTTATTTTGGTCGGTTTTATCTGGGGAAACGTCGCGCTCCAGCGGTGGTCCGCCCTCATCTGTCATAGGGAAATCGGCGGCGTTTTCGGAAGTATGCGACAAATTCTGGACCTGCCGAGCACACCGGGGTTTTTCGATAATAAACCCGCAGGTAGAGCGCTTGAGCATTTGCGGTGTGGTCGAACCATCGAGATTTTGCCGCATACTTCCGAAATTCAGGCGAATATCGCTCAAAATAACCGTCCATATAACGCAAAAAAGGCCGCTTCCCCTAGTGGGAAGCGGCCTCAAGCCTTACGAATAGACGATGGTAAAGGGTTCTTCCGTTTGAGTCTCTCCTGTCGATGTGTACCTCGTGCCCTCGAGGATTACCGAGACCACTTGGTCGACATCAATCAACTTCGTTGGCACCCAAATGTTCTCTCCGCTATTGCGCGCATAAGAAAAATATAAGTTGAACACCCCTGCGTCGTCATCTTCGATAATCTGCTCCGATCCATCCTTGTAGCTGACGGTCAGCTTATTATCAACTGCTTCATAGCCCAAATCATCAATGTGCGTCTGGATGGAAAACGGGCTGATCTCGAGAGGCGAGTCACCGGAGCGGAGTTCCTTTGTATCGATGTACGCTCCAATATTGAACTCGGGTGTCGACGCCTCAAACTGCCTCGCACTCTCACCTTCACCCTCGGTCCAGTGGATATTCCAGGTGACCGCATGTTGAAAATCTCGCTCGCGATCCATAGCGGCAAAGTACATCGTGCCATTAATGACCGTGTCACTTGATGTGTCCTTATCAATTGTGCTGCGTGTGTCAGCCCATTCCTCGCCGAACTTCATGTCGGGCGTGCCGATGCCTTGTTCTTCTTCACCATAGAGAACAAGTTCGCCAGTCTCTGCTGCCGGCTTGTAGTAGTTAACACCATTTGGATTGGACAACGTAAACGTCACGGCACCGCAACCGTTTTTATCGATAGCCATATCATGAATGTCGAGTGTATAGCCGTTGCCCTCGACGGACAGATTGACCTTCTGTACTGAACCCTCCAAGCTTTGGGGCGCGATACCATCACCAAACTCTCTGGTGTAGGTATATTTAGTCCCCGACGAGCCACCTTGAGTCCAGGTAATGGACTCTCCGTTGCCATGGTTTCCCCAGGCAGAGGCAAAATAACTGGAATTGACAACAGCGTAGGCGACCCCTCCGGTCGCCAGCACTCCGGCAAGACATCCGATTACGGCAACATACAGAGGCTTCGCGTGACCCTTTCGGCGAAGCGGCTCGCCAGCAGCGGCATAAAGAACACGGTCAGCAAGATCGCTATCGGCTTGGACGGACTCGAAGGCCTGCTTGATCTGGTTGGATTTCACGGTCGCCCTCCTCTAGGATGAACTTGAGCTTCGATCTGCCGCGAGCTAAACGCGTTCGAACGGTCGCGGCTGGCACATGCAGTAACTCGGCAATTTCTGAAGTCGAGAAGCCCAGATAGTAATAGAGCACGATGGGGATACGGAATCGTTCCGGAAGCCGCATGACATCTGACAGGACGGCCTTGGTCTCATCCTGCGCTGTCGAAAGCGAATCGGCCAGATTCTCAATATCCTCCACGCGCCTCCACGGCTTTCGAAAGAGAGATTTACATTCATTGATCGTGACCCGGATAAGCCATCGACGAAGATGCTCCCAGTTTTCAAATTGCGCATCGCTTTTGAGTAACTTCAGAAAGACGTCTTGAGCGACATCGTCGGCGTCGGCGCGATCACGCAGGTACGTCAACGCGATCCGAAACACGACATCCCGGTGGTCTTCGACCGCCTGTCTAAATGCTTGTTCTTCCATAATCACCTCCCGGTGACGTTAATAGTTCTCGATGAGGCCCTCACCATAGATACGCTCTGACCGGACGAAATGTTTCAAATTCAAGCAGGAAAAAACCTACCAAAATAAACCTGTCCCTTATTGGCAAGGGATCAACGGAACGCAACAGGTTGAGCATACGCAAGCGAGCGGCCCCCAGAGCGTACAAGGTGGCATGAAAAAGGCAGGGCATTGACCTTTTGGTCATGCCCTGCCTTTTGAATGACAGATTGTAGCTCTGGGGGCCGCGCAGCGACGGAGGTTGCCGCCGTTCGTTAGAACGGCGGAACTAGTTACTCCTCGTCGTTGTCCTTGGCCTCTTCGGCGTCGTCGGTGTCTACGAGCTGGTTGAGTAGCTCGTCGAGGGAAGCCATGTCCTCGTTGATGGCACCGTTGGCGGGAGCCTTCTTGTCGTCGATCGGGGCGCCCAGGAGCTCCTCGTCGGCGTCGGCGTGATGCGTCGGCGTGGCGGAGGTGCCCAGCAGGATGTCGTCCGGACCGTCGGGGCTAAAGACCATCTGCAGCAGCTGCGAGAGGTCTTCCTCGTCGGCAACGTCGTCGTTGTTCTCGAGGATGTAGAGCAGGTCGTGGGCCTCCAGACCGTCACGGAGCTCCTCGATCGCCTTGGCACCGATACCATCGATGCGCAGCAGATCCTCCTCGGACTTGCCAACCAGGTCGCCGACCGTCTCGATGCCGACCTCGCTGAACTTGTTGGTCCAGCGCTGCGACACGCCCAGGTCGTCGAACAGGTACAGGCGAGCCTTCTCGGCGGAGATGGTGTGGCCGTTGCGGGTGAACGAACCGTCAGCACCACCGAACTCGTCGTAGCCGGCCCAGTCGAGCTGCTGCGGGAGCTGCTCGTCCAGGTCCTTGAGCTCAACCGGAGCCCACTCGGGCAGCGACTTGGCGTTGGGCGAAGCCGGGCCGTCGATGTCCACGTAGCCGTCGGCCGTACGATACGTCAGCTTGGCGTTGGCGTACGGCTTGAGGCCGGTACCAGCCGGAATCTTCTTACCGACGATGACGTTGGACTTGAGGTCGAGCAGGTGGTCGACCTTGCCCTCGATGGCAGCCTCGGTAAGGACGCCGGCGGTACGGATGAACGAAGCGCTCGACAGCCAGGAGTCGATGTTGGACGCGACCTTGAGCGTACCCAGGATGACGGGCTCGGCCACGGGAGCCTGACCGCCCAGACGGGCAACGCGCTCAACCTCGTCGGCGAACTCATAGCGGTCGACGTACTGACCAAGCAGGTACTTGGAGTCGCCGGGGTTGGTGATCTGAACGCGACGCAGCATCTGACGTGCGAGCACCTCGATGTGCTTGTCATTCAGGTCGACGCCCTGGCTGGTGTAGACGTCCTTAACGCTCTCGACGAAGGTGTGCATCGTCGACTCGATGTCGGTCAGCTTGCGCAGGTTGCGGAAGTTGACGAAGCCCTTGGTGATCTGGTCGCCGGCGCGAACCTCGCAGCCGTCCTCGATCTCGGGCATGAAGCGCACCGAAGCGGGGACGCGACGCTCGTCGAGGACACGGGTGTGATCCTCGGAGTCGGTGAGCGTCAGCACGTACTCGGACTTCTCGGGCTTAATCGAGAGGTGGCCGGAGTACGGAGCCAGCTCGGCCTCGCGACCCAGGATCTTCTCGTTGACGTTGCCGACGATATCGAACATACGGCTGACCGTAGGCAGACCCTGCGTAATATCGTCGACGCCAGCGACGCCGCCGGAGTGAATAGTACGCATCGTAAGCTGCGTACCGGGCTCGCCGATGGACTGGGCGGCAATAATGCCGACCGCGGTACCGATGGCGACCGGACGACGGGTGGAAAGATCCCAGCCGTAGCACTTCTGGCACACGCCGTACTTGGAGCGGCAGGTGAGCAGCGCGCGAAGCTTGACCTTCTTGAGGCCGGCATCGACCATCTTCTGGATGTCGGCGACCTTCTCGATGTAGCCGTCCTGCTCAAAGAGCACGGTGCCATCGGGGGCCACGACGTCCTCAATGAAGCAACGGCCGACGAGGTCGGTGTTGAGGTCGGTGGTGCCGGGGATGATGAGGTTGTAGGTGACGCCCTCGTGCGTACCGCAGTCCTCCTCGCGGACGATGACGTCCTGGGCCACGTCGACCAGACGACGGGTCAGGTAACCAGAGTCCGAGGTGTGGGATGCGGTATCGACCAGGCCCTTACGGGCGCCGTAGGTCGAAATGAAGTACTCGAGCGGCAGCAGGCCCTCGCGGAAGTTCGCCTTAATGGGAAGGTCGATCGTCTCGCCAGACATGTCTGCCATCAGGCCACGCATGCCGCCGAGCTGACGCAGCTGGGTCTTAGAACCACGGGCGCCGGAGTCGGCCATCATGTAGAGCGGGTTCTCCTCGTCGAACAAGTCGAGCATGAGCGCTGCGACCTTATCGGTACAAGCGGTCCACTCGTTAACGACTTCGATGTGGCGCTCCGTCTCGTTGATGAAGCCCTCCTCGAAGTACTCGTTGATCTGGTCGACGTTGGCCTGGGCGCGGTCGAGCAGCTCCTGCTTCTCGGCAGGGATGAGAGCGTCCCACACCGAGATGGTGAGGCCGGCGCGGGTAGCGTAGTGGAAGCCGGAGTACTTGATGGCGTCGAGGATCGGACCGACCTTGGCCTCGGGATAGCGATCGCAGCAGTCCGCAACCAGCTTGGCCACATCGCCCTTGACCATCTTATAGTTCATGAACTCATAGTCTTCGGGCAGGCACTGGCGGTTGAAGATGATGCGGCCAATAGAGGTCTCGAAGCGCGCGGTCTTGTTGCCGGTGACGTCGTAGTCGACAAACTCGTTCTTGCCGTTCTTGACGCGGAAGATACGGGTGCCGTCCTCGTTGATGACATTGGCGTCGGCAGCGGACACACGGACCTGAATCTTGGCCTGCATGTCGACCTCGGAGCGGCAGTCATAGGCGTGCAGCGCATCGTCGAAGCTTGCGAACACGTGGTTCTCGCCCGGCAGACCGTCGCGGACCTGGGTCAGGTAGTACACACCGATGATCATGTCCTGCGAGGGGATGTTGACCGGCTTGCCGGATGCCGGCGAGCGCAGGTTGTTCGCAGAGAGCATGAGCACGCGAGCCTCGGCCTGAGCCTGGCTGGACAGCGGCACGTGGACGGACATCTGGTCGCCGTCGAAGTCGGCGTTGAAGGGCGAGCAGACCAGCGGGTGCAGGTGGATGGCCTTGCCCTCGACCAGCACCGGCTCAAAGGCCTGGATGGACAAACGGTGCAGGGTCGGTGCACGGTTGAGCAGCACGACGCGGCCGTCGATGACCTCTTCGAGGATGTCCCACACAAAGGTGGCACCACGGTCGATAGCGCGCTTGGCGCCCTTGATGTTCTCGACCTTGCCGAGCTCGACCAGGCGCTTCATGACGAAGGGCTTGAAGAGCTCCAGCGCCATGGTCTTGGGCAGACCGCACTGGTGCAGCAGCAGCTTGGGGTCGGTAACGATTACCGAACGGCCGGAGTAGTCGACACGCTTACCCAGCAGGTTCTGACGGAAGCGACCCTGCTTGCCCTTGAGGGCCTCGGCGAGCGACTTGAGCGGGCGACCGCCACGGCCAGAGACCGGGCGACCACGACGGCCGTTGTCGAACAGGGCGTCCACGGACTCCTGGAGCATGCGCTTCTCGTTGTTCACGATGATCGCAGGGGCGTCCAGGTCGAGCAGGCGCTTGAGTCGGTTGTTACGGTTGATCACGCGACGATACAGATCGTTGAGGTCAGACGCGGCAAAGCGGCCGCCGTCGAGCTGGACCATCGGGCGCAGATCGGGCGGAATGACCGGGATGACGTCCAGGATCATGTTCGCGGGGCTGTTGCCGCCCTTCAGGAAGGCGTCAACGACCTCGAGGCGCTTAACGGCCTTCTCGCGCTTCTGCTTCTGGGAATCCTCGTCGGCGATGATGGCCTTGAGCTTCTCGGCCTCGGAGGGAAGGTCGATGGCAGCGAGCAGGTCGCGGACGGCCTCGGCACCCATGCCACCCTTGAAGTACATGGAGTAGTAGCGGGTCATCTCGCGGAACAGCGGCTCATCGGAGATGAGGTCGCGCTCGGTGAGCTTCATGAAGGCGTTGAAGGCGTCCGTGCGGAGCTGCTTCTCGTCCTTGCACTCTTCCTCGATGTCAACGATGCCAGAGGCGATCTCCTCGGGGGTCAGCGGCTCCTCGTCGGAGAACTCGTCAAAGTTCTCGGGGTCGCCCTGCTCCTTGAGGGACTCGATCTGGCGGGCGCACTCGGCATCGATCTCTTCCAGATCGGCGGCGAGCTCCTCGCGCAGGTCGTCGGCGTCGGCCTCGCGAGCCTCGTAGTCAACCTCGGTGATGATGTAGCTGGCAAAGTACAGAACCTTCTCGAGGTCCTTGGACTTGATGTCGAGCATACGGCTCATCGGGAAGCTCGTGGGGCTCTTGAAGTACCAGATGTGGGACACGGGAGCGGCGAGCTCGATGTGGCCCATGCGGTCGCGACGCACCTTGGCCGAGGTGACCTCAACGCCGCAGCGCTCGCAGACGATGCCCTTAAAGCGGATGCCCTTGTACTTGCCGCAGGAGCACTCCCAGTCCTTGGCGGGACCGAAGATCTTCTCGCAGAACAGGCCGTCCTTCTCGGGCTTGAGGGTACGGTAATTGATGGTCTCCGGCTTCTTGACCTCGCCGTGCGACCAGGAACGGATCTGGTCGGCGGAGGCAAGGGAGATCTTTACCGAGTCAAAATCAGTAGCTTCGAAATCTGCCACAGTCAACTACTCCTTATCAGTGGTCGTGGCGGCGACAGCCTCGGGTGCCTCGGCGGTCTCGGCATCCTGGGCCTCGACGTCGGTGTCAACGCCGGCGAGCGCAGCCAGGTCGTCGAGAGCAGAGGTCTCCTCGGCGGTCACAGGGGCGGAGGCGTCCTCGTCGGCATCGTGCATGGGCTCGATGTCCAGCGCGAGGGAGCGGATCTCCTTGACGAGAACCTTGAAGGACTCAGGGATACCCGGAACCGGGACGTTCTCGCCCTTGACGATGGACTCGTAGGTCTTGACGCGGCCCACGGTATCGTCGGACTTGACGGTCAGGATCTCCTGCAGGACGTTGGAAGCACCGTAAGCGTACAGTGCCCAAACTTCCATCTCGCCGAAGCGCTGGCCGCCGAACTGGGCCTTGCCGCCCAGAGGCTGCTGGGTAACCAGGCTGTAAGGGCCAGTCGAACGGGCGTGGATCTTGTCGTCGACCATGTGGCCGAGCTTGAGGATGTAGGACGTACCCACGGTAATGGGCTCGCGGAACTCCTCGCCGGTACGGCCGTCGAACAGACGGGTCTTGCCGCGCTCGTCAAGCTGGGTGACGAACTCGGGGCGCATGTGATCGCCAAAGGCAGCGGTGGCCTTGTTGAGCATGTTCTTGTTGGCACGACGAATGACCTCGGCGATCTCGTCCTCCTTGGCGCCGTCGAAGACGGGCGTGGCGGTGAAGAACGGACCGGGGACGTACTTGTCGGAGTCGGCCTGCTCGGTATCCCAACCGCAGGCAGCAGCCCAGCCAAGGTGGCACTCGAGCAGCTGGCCGACGTTCATACGCGAGGGAACGCCCAGCGGGTTGAGGATAACGTCGATCGGGGTACCGTCAGCCATGTAGGGCATGTCCTCGACCGGCAGAACGTTACAGATAACACCCTTGTTGCCGTGGCGGCCGGCGATCTTATCGCCCTGCTGGATCTTACGACGCTGGGCGACGTAGACGCGCACCTGCTCGTTGACGCCGGGGGCCAGGTCGTCGCCGTTCTCGCGGCTAAAGCGGACGACGTCGATGACGCGGCCGTAAGCGCCGTGAGGCATCTTAAGGGAGGTATCGCGGACGTCGTGGGCCTTGGCACCGAAGATGGCGCGCAGCAGGCGCTCCTCGGCGGTCAGAGCGCTCTCGCCCTTAGGCGTGACCTTGCCGACCAGGATGTCGCCAGGGCCGACCTCGGCGCCGATGCGGATGATGCCGTCCTCGTCGAGGTTGGCAAGCATGTCCTCGGAGAGGTTCGGGATCTCGCGGGTGATCTCCTCGGGGCCGAGCTTGGTGTCGCGGGCGTCGATCTCGTGACGGGTGATGTTGATGGTCGTCAGCAGGTCCTCGGCCACCAGGCGCTCGGACACGACGATACCGTCCTCGTAGTTAAAGCCTTCCCACGGCATGTAGGCCACGGTGAGGTTCTGGCCCAGTGCGAGCTCGCCGTGATCGGTCGAAGGACCGTCGGCCAGAGGCTCGCCCTGCTCAACGGTGTCACCGACGCGCACGAGCGGACGGTGGTTGATGCAGGTGGACTGGTTGGAGCGCTGGTACTTGGCCAGGTGATACTCGTCCATGCCGCCGGCATGCTTGACGATAATCTTGGCGGCGTCGGCAAAGATGACCTCGCCGGCGTTCTTGGCCAGGGTGACCTCGCCGGAGTCCAGAGCGGCGCGACGCTCCATGCCGGTACCGACATAGGGAGCGGCGGGGTGAACCAGCGGCACGGCCTGACGCTGCATGTTGGCGCCCATCAGCGTACGCTTGGCGTCGTCGTGCTCAAGGAACGGGATCAGCGTGGCTGCGACGGAGAGCATCTGACGCGGCGAGACGTCCATGTAGTCGACGTCCTCGACGGGCACGTCGGCGGGAGCGCCGAAGGAGCCGTCGAAGTCGCGGGTACGGGCGATCACGGTGTGCGGACGGACGATCTTGCCCTCGGCATCGGTCGTGATGAACTCGTTGGTCTTGGGATCGAGCGGCGTGTTGGCCGGCGCGATGACGTGCTTCTCTTCCTCGTCAGCGGTCATCCAGTCGATCTGGTCGGTGGCAACGCCGTTCTCGACGCGACGGAACGGGGCCTCGATGAAGCCATACTCGTTGACGCGGGCGTAGAGGGCGAGCGAGCCGATCAGGCCGATGTTGGGGCCTTCGGGGGTCTCGATCGGGCACATGCGGCTGTAGTGCGAGTTGTGAACGTCGCGGACGGCCGTCGGCACGTTGGTGCGGCGGCTGGAGCCGGACTTGTGGCCGGCAAGACCACCAGGGCCGAGTGCGGACAGACGGCGCTTGTGGGTCAGACCGGTCAGGGGGTTCGCCTGGTCCATGAACTGCGAGAGCTGCGAGGAACCGAAGAACTCCTTGATGGAAGCCACGATCGGGCGGATGTTGATGAGCGACTGCGGGGTGATCTCGTCGATGTCCTGGGAGCTCATGCGCTCACGGACGACGCGCTCCATACGGCTCATGCCGATACGGAACTGGTTGGCGACGAGCTCGCCGACGGTACGGATGCGGCGGTTGCCGAAGTGGTCGATGTCGTCGACCTTGAAACCCTGCTCGCCGGCAGCGAGGGACAGCAGGTAGCGCAGCGTCGCAACGATATCCTCGTCGGTGAGCACCGTGACCTCTTCCTCGGTGGTGAGGTTGAGCTTCTTGTTGACCTTGTAACGACCGACGCGGGCCAGATCGTAGCGCTGCGGGTTAAAGAGCAGGCCCTCGAGCAAGCTGCGGGAAGCGTCCACGGTGGGAGGCTCGCCCGGGCGCAGGCGACGGTAGATCTCGATGAGGGCGTCCTCGCGAGTGAGAGCGGTGTCGCGCTCCAGGGTGCGCTTGATCACATCGGAGTTGCCGAGCAGCTCGATGATGTCGTCGTTGGTGACGGCGATGCCAAGGGCGCGCAGGAACATCGTGGCGCTCTGCTTGCGCTTACGGTCGATGGAGACCATGAGCTGGTCGCGCTTATCGACCTCAAACTCAAGCCAGGCACCGCGGGACGGGATGATCTGGGCCTTGTAGATCTGCTTGCCCGAATCCATCTCGGAGCTGTAGTACACGCCCGGGGAGCGGACGAGCTGCGAGACGACGATACGCTCGGTACCGTTGATGATGAAGGTGCCCTGATCGGTCATCATGGGGAAGTCGCCCATAAAGACGAGCTGCTCCTTGATCTCGCCGGTCTCCTTGTTGGTGAGACGGACGTCGGTCAGAAGCGGAGCCTGATAGGTCATATCCTTCTCGCGGCACTCCTCGACGGTGTGCGCGGGGTCGCCGAACTGATGCTCGCCGAAGGTAACCTCGAGAACATGGTTCTGGCTCTGGATGGGGCTGGATTCCTTGAACGCCTCACGAAGGCCCTCGTCCTTAAAACGCTCAAAGGATTCCCTTTGAACAGAGATAAGGTTGGGGAGCTCCATGGCCTCCGGGATTTTCCCGAAGCTGACGCGCTTGCGCTCAGTGGCAGTGTATGCGTAGGTCACCAGGTTTTTCCTCCTTCACGGAAATGCTCGGTGGGTTGGCGAGGCATAGCTTCGCCAGTTATCGCAACCTAATAGTTTATCAGGTACCGACCGTTGGGCAAGAAAAGCCTTGACGCGATTGAGTTTTTGGAGTAGCAAAGATTTTCGACAGAAAACACGCAGGTAGATATATGTGTATCGAACATCTGTTCATATATTTTCTGTGAACAGAGAGCCGGCAATCGCAGCTCTTATAAAAAACGGGCGCGAACCGAAGTCCGCGCCCGTAAATGTCGATGCCCGAAGGCTTACTTGCGCATCAAGCCGCCGCGCTCGTCGATGGCGTCCCAGAAGGCGCTGGCAAAGCGAGGGTCGCTTGCGGCCATGAGGGCGTTGGTGGCCATCCAGCCAGACGGGGTACCAGTGTCGTAGCCCGAGAGCGGATCGATGACGACGGCGTACATGGCCTCGCGGTCGAGCGAACGTGCCATGGCGTCGGTCAGCTGAATCTCGCCGCCCTTACCGGCCTGCTGATCGGCCAGCAGGTCCATGACCAGCGGGCTCAGCAGGTAGCGACCGACGATGTACAGGTTGGACGGAGCCGCCTCGGGAGCGGGCTTCTCCACCAGGCCGCCGATGCGCCACACGGCACCCGGCTCGGCATCGGCAACGCCCTCGGCGCCCTCGAGCGAACCGACGCGCTCGCCGGCGATAACGCCATAGCGGCTGACTTCCTCGGGCGAGCAAGCAGCGACGGCGATAACCGAAGCGCCACCGTGCTCCTTGGAAACGGCGAGCATCTTGTCGCAGATGTCGCGGTTAGGCACAACGTAGTCGCCCAGAAGAACCAGGAAGTTCTCCCCTGCCACGGCGTCGGCGGCAGAGCGGATAGCATGGCCGAGGCCCTTGGGCTCGTACTGATAACGGAAGTCGACCGGCATACCGCCAGCATGGGCGACGGCATCGGCATAGGCATTCTTGCCGCGCTCGCGCAGCAGGTTCTCGAGCGAGCGATCGGGCTGGAAGTAGCTCAGCAGCTCGGGCTTACCGGGAGAGGTAACGATGATGGCGTCGTCGACCTCCTCGGGGTCGAGTGCCTCCTCAACGACATACTGAATGACCGGCTTGTCGAGCACCGGCAACATCTCTTTGGGCGTGCACTTAGTGCCAGGCAGAAAACGCGTGCCAAGACCGGCGGCGGGGATGATTGCCTTCATGTTATTCAAGGATCCTTTCGCAGGCGCAGAATGCGCCCTATGCGTGCGGCACGGCGGCCGCAGACCAAATTGCGATACCGAAGTATCTTACCGCCGAAGACATACGTCGCCGTAAGGCAAACGCAATTCTTCAGCAGGTCAACGCAAATTATTGCTCGAATGGTGCAATTTTACGCCCCAGCAGTAACGGGATTGCACGGCGAAGACAACGGTGTTCTGCGTGCCGAGCAATGGGAATGAGAGGCCAAAACAAAAAAGACGGGGCTCGCATAGCGAGTCCCGTCTGCAAAGAAATCTGGCGAGAAAGCCTGATTACTTGAGGGTGACAGCAGCGCCAGCAGCCTCGAGCTTCTCCTTGGCAGCCTCGGCGTCCTCCTTCTTGGCACCCTCGAGAACAGCCTTGGGAGCGCCCTCGACGACCTCCTTGGCCTCCTTCAGGCCAAGGTTGGTGAGCTCACGGACGGCCTTGATGACCTGAATCTTGTTGTCGCCGAAGCCCTCGAGCACGACGTCAAACTCGGTCTTCTCCTCGGCCTCAGCAGCGCCAGCAGCAGGAGCGGCGACAACAGCGGCAGGAGCAGCGGCGGAAACGCCGAAGGTGTCCTCGATAGCCTTGACGAGCTCGGAAGCCTCGAGAAGGGTCATTTCCTTAAGAGCATCGATGATCTCATCGGTGGTAAGCTTAGCCATTTCTAAGTCCTTTCGGTTTCCGTGCCTGTGCACGGAGATCAGTTAAAACACAGCGCGAATGCGCCTGGGGTGCGGCGTTGCCGCCGCGGGTGAAAACAGCGACTAGGCTGCCTTCTGCTCGGAGACCTGCTGGATCGAACGAGCGAGACCAGAGGAAACGCCGTTGACGCAGACAGCGATGTCGCGAGCGAAACCGGAGATGAGACCGGCGATCTGGCCGAGAAGCTGATCCTTGGTGGGCAGCTCGGCGATAGCCTTAACATCATCAGCGGAAACGGCCTTGCCGTCGGAGATACCGCCCTTGATCTCAAGGACGCCCTTGGACTTAGCAGAGAAGTCCTTGAGGGCCTTAGCGGCCTCGACCGGCTCGGTCTCGTAGAACACATAAGCGACGGGGCCGGCGAGGATCTCGTCGAGCTCGGGCTGCTCCTGGTTCTTGAGAGCGATCTTGACCAGGTTGTTCTTGTAGACCTTCATCTCGGCGCCGCACTCGCGAAGCTGATGACGCAGCTCCTGAGCCTGCTTAACCGTCAGACCGTTGTAGTTGACGACGAACAGACCGGCGTTCTCGGCGATACGGGACTCGATCTCTGCAACCTTGTCGATTTTGTACTGCTGGGGCATGAATTACACCTCCTCGAATTCTTTCCGGGCACGGTCCGCCACAAGGACGTGACGGGGGCATGTCCAAAAAGAAAGCCCCCGCGCTGCATGAGCGACGGGGGCGAGAAGACATATCTACTCGACCACCTCGGCTGGCGGGATATCCCATTAAGCTCGCAGGCAAAGCCCGTTTGCGCCGGCTGTCTCTGGCAGCGGATTCGTGCGTGAACCGAAAGTATTATGGCGGGGACCCCGGCGTCGGTCAACGGCAACCCTGGCTGCACACAATTCCACCATCTCGGTCGCGCCGCCAAAGGCCAGGCGCAAGCTTTTCGCTCGGTCAGGTCCTGGGCTCGCACGAAGAGCACATTAAGTGCTCTTCGGCTCGTGCGGAATCTACGAAAAGCTTGCGCCTGGCCTTTGGCGGCGCGACCTGTGGCGACTTTGGGGCAGCCAGGGTTGCCGTTGGCCGGCGCGCCCCGCGCATAACTCTTAGGTCGGTGGGCTGATGGGTTTGGTCCCGTTGGGCTACAGGGTTGAAAGGAAGTTGGACAGGCGGCGGAGGCCTTCGTCCAGGTTTTCGTCGGAGACGCAGTAGCTTAGGCGGATATGACCTTCGGTGCCGAAGCAGTCGCCCGGGACTAGGGCTACGTTTGCCTCTTCGATGGCTTTGATGCAGAAGTCTTCGCTGGTTAGGCCGAACTTTTTGATGCTCGGGAAAGTGTAGAAGGCTCCTGCGGGCTCTACTACGTCGAGGCCCATGGCGTATAAGGCTGCGAGGACGCGTTCGCGGCGGGCTCGGTAGACTTTGAGCATGGGGGTTGAGTCGACGGTCAGGGCTCGGGCTGCGGCGTCCATCTCGAAGGAGACGGCACTCGATACTAAGTATTGGTGAGCTTTTGCGATCTCGGCGATGACGGGGGCTGCCGCTGCGAGCCAACCCAAGCGCCAGCCGGTCATGGCCCATGGCTTGGAGAAGCTCTCGATGACGACCGTCTGCTCGCGTAGCTCCGGGTGGCGTTGGGCAAAGCGCTCGTAGCCGTCCACATAGACGAGGCGGTTGTATACGTCGTCGCAGACCACGTAGATGCCCAACTGCTCCGCTACGCGCGCCACGGCGTCGAGCGATGCCGCGTTGAGAATGCAGCCCGTGGGATTGTTGGGCGAGCAGATAACGATGGCCTTGGTCGCCGGGGTCACACAGGCGCGAAGCGCTTCCTCGTCAATCTGAAATTGCGCAGGCTCCGTATCCAAAAAGACCGCTTTGGCGTGATTGGCTACGACGATGCTCTCGTACAGGCCAAAGGCCGGCGTGGGGATAATAACCTCGTCGCCGGGGTTGAGCATAGCCATGAATGTTGCCGACAGGGCCTCGGTCGCGCCGTCGGTCAGGATGACCTCGTCGGCCGAAAACGTAAGGCCCGCGTCCCCCATGTAAGCAGACAGCGCCTCGCGCAGGACAGGGTGACCGTTGTTGGGCGGATAGTGCGTGTCGCCGCGGCCCAGCGCGGCGGTCACCTCGGCGCTAATCACATCGGGCGTGGGAAAATCAGGCTCGCCGAGCGCAAGCGCGATGCATCCCGGATGCTGAGCGGCGAGCGCGTTGATTCGGCGGATGCCGGAGGGCTTGAGCGTGGCAAGCGAGGTATTCATGGGCAGGCGCATGGCGTTCCTTTCGTAAGGGTTGCACTAGGATAGCGCGGCGGGGCGCCGCCGGACGGTGTAACCTAAACGGAAACCAACCGGAAAGGAAGCGGCATGGAGACGATCGCGCGCGGCGATGTACCAAAAACGTTGCAGACCATTGCGTATATCAGCATTCCCAATAGCGCCGATCTTGAGTTTTTGCTCTGGGACCTGCAGGATGCCATCGCCGCCTATGCTCAGCTTTCCGGTACTTCGTTCCCCCGTCTGGTCGCTCTGGGGACGGATGATGGCGGCAGCACTGCGGACGGCATTGTATTCGCTGTTGAGAATGCGCTCAATAACGAGGCGATGAGCGTCGTTGAGCAGGCGCTTGATTGCCTTGGGGGCACGGAAGCGCGCGTCTATGTCGTTGTTCAAGCCGGCTGTGGGAGTCCCGAGCGGGCGCACACGGTCGTTGGCCATCTGCGCGAAGCGTGCGAGCGTCGGGGGTTGTCGTGGTGCGGTGGCATTGTCGTCTGCACCGGCGCTGGCATCGCAGCGCTTTGCCGCTCCCCACGCATGGGCCTCTTGCGCCGACCGTTTTCCGAAGCCATGGACAAGCTCGTGGGTGCGGTGCGTATGGGTTGCTCGGTTGAGCATGCACAGCGACTCGGCGGCGGCAGTGCCGAGGACATCGACACCAATGGCATGGTTTTTGCCGAGCCAGCCGTGCCGGCGCCGATCTGGCGAGGCGTTCTGAAACACCTCGGCGCCCGCACTCAATCAATAATTTAAATTAATAAGCTGCCCAGTCAACGGCTTCACTCCAACGCTCGACAAGCCGCTCCAAACGCCACGCCGCGTTGGCAGGACTCGTCGACGGCAGCACGATGGCAGGTAGCCCCGTCCGCTCTTGTAGATAGCGTTTGTAGAGCCGCCCGGCCGCGCCGCCGTTGCAGATAACGACCTCAATCGGCGTGACATCGGTAATGCGCTCGATATGTGCCGGCACAACGTTGCGAATGCTCGCGTCACTCGAGCCCTTAATGTCACAGCTCTCGATCACATCCCACAGGGCCACACCGCCGTTGAGCAGCATGGCCCGCTTGGCGGCAATGGAGGCATCGCGCGTCGCGGGCTCACCGCTTGCCAAAGGGTCGCCCTCGTTGGGCGGCACAGGCACTCCGAGGCACGCGGCCATCACGCGCCAAAAGCGATTCTGAGGGTTGCCGTAATAAAAGGCATTGGCGCGCGAAAGCACCGAGGGAAACGACCCCAGCACCAAAACGCGCGAGTGCTGGTCGAACACGGGTTCAAACCCATGCTCAATATGTTGATAGCCCTCGTCGGACACAGCCATGGCTTAGGCCCTCAACAGATAGCGTACCTCGTAGGGCGCAAGCTCAAGGGTGCCCGTCAGCTCGACCGCAGGTGCACCGTCGGTAAGCAGGTCGACAAAAGACCCATTGAGCTCGCCGGCGCCAAAGGTGTAAGGCTCGTCCACGGCATTCACCGCCACGAGTACCGTCGCGCCGTCGCAGGCGCGCTCGAACAGCAGCTGCTTGTTCTGGATCACCACGTTGCGATAGGCACCGTAGTTGAGAGCACGGGCCGCCGCGTCGTCGGCCGAGCGAAGGTGCGTGAGCTGCGTGACGAACGCCGTCAGCTCGTTGGGCACAGGCTCATCGAGCGCAGGTCGCAGCGCCCAGTCACCATCGGGGCCGCCCTTTTCGCCGGCAATCCCCCACTCGCTGCCATAGTAGACGCATGGGATGCCCGGCATGCCAAAGAGCATGCCGTAGGCGGGGCGCAGGCAGGACTTGTCCGTCAGGATACTCGCCAGGCGCGGCACGTCATGGTTGTCGACAAACGACAGCAGATGCTTGCCGCGATAAATGCACCACGGGTCACCACCAAACTGGCGATGCAGCGAGTGGGCAATCTCGAACATGTTGACCGAGTTAAAGCTGGAGTACAGGCCCTTGTAGCACTCGTAGTTGGTGCAGGAATCGAGCATCTCGTCGTTGACGATCTGGTTGTAGTCGCCGTGAAGCGTCTCGCCGATCAGCACAAAGTCGGGCTTAAGCTCACGGGTAAAGGCGTGCAGGCGGCGCATAAAGTCGCGGTCGAGCATATAGGCAACGTCCAGGCGCAGGCCGTCGACGCCAAAGACCTCGGCCCAACGACGCACGGACTCGAGCAGGTAATCGACCACGGCGGGGTTTTGCAGGTTGAGCTTCACGAGCTCAAAATGGCCTTCCCAGCCCTCATACCAAAAGCCATCGCCGTAGCACGAGTCACCGTCAAAGCTGATATGAAACCAGTCTTTGTAAGGCGAGTCCCACTTTCGCTCCTGAACATCGCGGAAGGCCCAAAAGCCGCGGCCGACGTGGTTGAAGACGGCGTCGAGTACCACGCGGATGCCGTGGGCATGCAGCGTCTCGCATACGGCGGCAAAATCGGCATCCCCACCCAGGCGGCGATCGATATGGCGCAGGCTGCGCGTATCGTAGCCGTGGCTGTCGGATTCGAGCGGCGGATTGATGAGCACGGCGCCGATGCCGAGCCCTTGCAGGTAGTCGGCCCATTGGGCAATCTTCATGATAGGAGCATCGGGGTTGGGCGCGGTGCCGGCAGCTTGGGCAAGCTCATTCTCGGCAACGGGTGCGGCGTTTTCGCGCGGAGCTCCACAG
This sequence comes from Coriobacteriaceae bacterium AM113-163, assembly GCA_027673765.1. GTDB lineage: Bacteria > Actinomycetota > Coriobacteriia > Coriobacteriales > Coriobacteriaceae > Collinsella. The sequence continues at coordinate 83,196 of JAQDWB010000001.1, read as the reverse complement.
AAGCCTAGCGGATAGATCTGATAGAACGTCGTCTCGTATGCCCACATAGCAACCTCCCGGTAATCTTTCACGCAACGCCATCCATTGTATGCCCGCCGCGCATCCCCTCCCCCAAAATAAGTTGCGGTGAAATAGGGACTGTTGAGACCAATAAACCGGGCAAACAGTCTCTATTCCACCGCAACTGATGAGGGAACGTGATTAGGCGACGGGCTTTGCGCGGCGTATGGCCGGGAACAGCACCGTAATGGCGAGGATGACGCCCACGACGGTAATCGCCCCGCCCGCGAAGCCAATCCAGGTGATACCGGGACCCGAAACCACGGCGCCGCCGATCGCGGTGCCCGTGCCGATGCCGAGGTTAAACAGGCCCGAGAAGATCGACATGGCGACGGCCGACGAATCCGCCGGCGTGTACTTGATGAGCTCGGCCTGAAACGCCACGTTAAAGGCCGTGGAGCAGCAGCCCCATAGCGCGCAAACAGCGAGAACGGCGACGAGCGACGGTGCAACCGGACCCATGAGCAGCAGAGCCACAGGCACGCCGGAGAGTGTGATAGCCAAGAACGGAAAGCGATGGCCATCGAACAGTCGGCCGAACAGCCAGCTTCCGAGCAGACCGGAGCAACCAAACGCCGTCAGCGTCATGGTGATGGCGCTTGCGTCGACATGGGCGACCTGCGCCAGGAAGGGCTCGATATAGCTGTAACCCGCGTAGTAGCCGGTCGCCATAAAGACCGTGACCGCGTAGAGCGCGATGAGGAACGGGTTCTTGAGCAGCTCGGGCAGCTGTTTGACGGTAAAGCGCTCGCCCGCCGGCATGGCCGGGAACACCGCTGCCTGATACACCACCGAAGCGGCAGAGAGGGCCCCAACCACGGCGAATGTCATGCGCCAGCCCACGGCCAGTCCGATGGCGCGGCCGATCGGCAGGCCAAAGATCTGCGCGATGGACGAGCCCGTGGCGATCATGCTGATGGCGAGCGCCCCGTGGCGCGTGTCAACCAGACGCGCCGCCATGATCGAGGCGACCGACCAGAACACGGCATGCGCGCAGGCGACCACCAGACGCGCGCAAACCAAAATAGGATAGGTAGGCGCCACGGCGGACAGGAACTGACCCAGCGAGAACACGGCAAGCACGCCGAGCAGCATACGCTTGAACTCAAAGCGCGAGGCAAACACCATAAGCGGCAACGACAGCAGCATGACGCCCCAGGCGTAGACCGAGATCATGATGCCGGCCTGGGCCTCGGTAAGCGAGAACGACGCGGCGATATCAGTCAGAAGGCCAATGGGCATGAACTCCGACGTGTTGAATACGAACGCGCAGCAGGCGAGCCCGATAAGCGGGAGCCACTGCTTGAGTGAGATGCCATCTTGCCTTGCCTGAGTCATGTAGGAAACCTCTCCGATTGTCTTGAGCGGTGGGCGATTATATAGCAACGACCCCGCATCCGTCAGTACAGATGCGGGGCCGCAATCAACTCAATACACAGAGGTGGCGACGTCAATTAATAGCTAAGCCAACCCCAGCAATATGCCCGCCGAATGCACGACAAACGCCACGATCCAGGCGACCGTCACCTGAAACGCGAACACGGCAACGGCATAGCGCGCGCCCAGCTCACTCTTGACGGCGCCGATTGCCGCTACGCAGGGCGGGTACAGCAGCGTAAAGACCAGGAACACGTAAGCGGTAAACGGCGAAAACATGGTCGACAGTGCCGCGGGCGATGTTGCACCCAAAAGCACGGTGAGCGTCGAGATGACGCTCTCCTTGGCGATAAGTCCGGTGACGAGCGCCGTGGATGCTCGCCAATCGCCAAACCCAAGCGGCGCCAGCGCCGGCGCGATGATGCTGCCGAGACCCGCAAGCAGGCTTTGCGACTGATCGGCGACCACATTAAAGCGAATGTCGAACGTCTGAAGGAACCAGATGACCACGGTAGCGGCAAAGATAATGGTAAAGGCCTTGGTAATAAAGTCCTTGGCCTTATCCCATGCCAGCATCACCGTCGTCTTGACGCTCGGCAGACGGTAATTGGGAAGCTCCATGATAAACGGCACCGGGTCGCCCTTAAATGCCGTGCGGTTGAGCACCAAAGCCGCGATGCAACCGATCGCAATGCCAATCAGATAGAGCGAGACCATGGCGGGAACCGTCGCCTGTGGGAAAAACGCCCCGCACAGCAGACCGTAGACCGGCAACTTGGCCGAGCAGCTCATGAACGGCGTGAGCATGACCGTCATCTTGCGGTCGTGCTCGGATGGGAGCGTACGGGTCGACATGATAGCCGGCACGGTGCAGCCAAAACCGACGAGCATGGGGACGAAGCTGCGGCCCGAAAGGCCAAAGCGACGCAGTACCTTATCCATGACAAAGGCCACGCGTGCCATGTATCCGGAGTCTTCCAGAATGGAAAGGAACAAAAAGAGCACGACGATAATCGGCAGGAAGGTCAGCACGCTGCCCACGCCCGTAAGCACGCCGTCGACAGCCAGCGAGCGCACTACGTCGTTGGTGCCGAACGCCTTGAGGCCCGCATCGGCCGAGGCGATGATGGCAGCGATGCCGTCCTCCATGAGTCCCTGCAACGCCGCGCCGATCACGCCAAACGTCAGCCAAAAGACGAGGCCCATGATCACCAGAAACGCCGGAATGGCTGTGTAGCGACCCGTCAGGATGCGGTCGATCTTGACGGAGCGCACGTGCTCGCGGCTCTCATGCGGCTTGACGACGCAGCGCCCGCACACGTCGCCGATAAAGCTAAAGCGCATATCGGCCAGCGCGGACAGGCGGTCGGTGCCGGCTTCGCCCTCCATCTGGGTAATGATGTGCTCGATAGCGTCGAGCTCATTGCGATCCAAGTGAAGCGCCTCGGTCACCAGCTCATCGCCTTCAACCAGCTTGGTCGCCGCAAAACGCACCGGAATGTGCGCCGTCACGGCATGGTCCTCGATCAGGTTGGCAATGCCGTGGATGCAGCGATGCAGTGCACCGCCGTCCGAGCCATCGGGCGCACAGAAGTCCAGGCGACCGGGGCGCTCGCGGAACCGTGCCACGTGCAAGGCATGATCCACCAGCTCGCCGATACCCTCGTTGCGGGCAGCGCTAATGGGGACAACAGGCACGCCCAACAGGCTCTCGAGCAGGTTGACGTCCACGGCGCCGCCGTTGGCCGTCACCTCGTCCATCATGTTGAGCGCGATGACCATGGGGCGGTCGAGCTCCATAAGCTGCAGCGTCAGGTACAGGTTGCGTTCGATATTAGTAGCGTCGATGATGTCGATGATGGCGTCGGGGTTTTCGTCCAGGATAAATTGGCGACTGACGATCTCTTCGCCCGTGTACGGAGACAGCGAATAGATGCCGGGCAGGTCGGTAACGCTTGCCTCGGGATGGTTACGGATGGTGCCGTCCTTGCGGTCGACCGTCACGCCGGGAAAGTTACCGACGTGCTGGTTGGAGCCCGTAAGCTGGTTGAACAGCGTGGTCTTACCGCAGTTTTGGTTGCCGGCGAGGGCGAAATGCAGCGGCGCACCCTCGGGCACGGCCGTTTTTGCCGCACGGGGCGAATACGTCCCCTCGCCAAGTGCCGGGTGCTCCGTCGTGCCGATTGCGGCGTTAGTGCGCGGACCCGTGTCTGTGTCGTGAACACCCACGAGCTCGATGCGAGCAGCATCGTCCTTGCGCAGCGTCAACTCGTAGCCACGCAGGCGAATCTCGAGCGGGTCGCCCATAGGGGCGTACTTCATCATGGTGACTTCGGTGCCCGGCGTCAGGCCCATGTCCAAAATATGCTGACGGAGCGCCTGGTCGTCGGATGTCACCGATGCGACAACGGCGTCCTTTCCAATCTCGAGTGTATCGAGCTTCACGCGCTCATCCTTTCGTTAGACGCGGTTAACCGTTTACCGGGGTTAACCAACTCGTAACGACAAATGATAGCGCTCTGAACTATTTTATAAAGTCAAATACCGATGTTTACCTGCGCAAACTTTATGCGGTGCGCCCCGAAGGCTCTTTACGCATACCGCTCAGCGAGATCGAAACGGAACCCGACCGCGCGGTAGCAGTGAGTCGATCACCCTCGACCGACCCCGTGCATGTAAAGGGCGCCTTGCCCATCAAGACGTGGGAGATAGTACCCAAGAGCTCAAAGAAATCGCCCTCAGCACGGGCACTCGAGAGAGCAATATTGAGACCCCTGACGTTTAGTACTGCCCTGAGCGCGCCGTTCACCCCATGTGAAAACGTCACCTCGCCGCGTCTACTCCCCACCGGCGTCTGGGCCGAAACCACATACGTACCCTCAAGCATGGTTCCTCCTCTGAGTAGGCTTTTTGAAACGGGCAAGTAGTCTACTTTTACATATGGCGCTCCAGGAAGCGGAAGGCTAGGCGAATCCATGGACGGACCGCCACCTGCTTGTCCTCGTTATCGACCGCGGTATTGGCGTTGCCGAGCGAAAGGCCGTGGCCACCCTGGTCAAAGACGTGCATCTCGCATGCAACACCCTCCTCGGCCATGCGCCGCGCAAACGGGTAGACCTGCGCGACCGGCGCCGTCTTATCGTCCGAAACGCCCCACACAAAGGTCGGGGGCATCTGGCGCGAAACGTGCGTGGTAGGGCAAATGTCGGTCAGGTGCTCATCGGTCGCCTCGCCGCCCGTCACCATCGACAGATAGTCGTTGAGCAAATCGCGCCCTGTCTTGCCACCCGTCTTGGGCACGCGCAGGTCGATGCGCGGGTCGCGCGTCTGCATATCGCGCACATAGGCAAGGTCGAGCAACGGATAGCCCAGCACCACGGCGTCGGGACGAATATCCTCCGGACGGGCCCCGGCAAGGCCCGCGAAGGATCCGGTCTTCCACTGCGTTGCCAACGAGGCACAGATCATGCCGCCCGCCGAGAAACCCACGATGCACACGCGCTTGGGATCGACATGCCACTCGTCGGCGTTGGCGCGCACGGTAGCGACCATCTTGGCGAGGTCCGCCTGCGGGTGCGGAAAGCTCACGTCGCCCGTGGCGCTCGTCACATAGTTGAGCACAAAGGCCTGGTAGCCGCGGTCCAAAAACGCAAACGCCACCGGGTCCTGCTCGTGCGGAGCGATATGCGTAAACCCGCCTCCGCCGCAGATGATCACCGCGGGGCGGCGGCCATTGGGCTTGTCGGGCAGCGGCTCGGCACCCAGATACGTAAACGTCGCCGGATAATCCTCGGTCGGCTCCTCGCCCCACAGCGCATGGTTCTCAATAATCATAGGTGCTCCCTCCGTGCGATTCGTGCGCACTCGTTTTTCGCACCTTAGCGTACCCCACTTGAGCCCGCGGCGCAGAAACACCCCCGCAATAAGTTGGCCTTCAACTGATATATCACAAAATCGCTGTTCAGAGGCATCGTTAAGCAGCGTAAAATAGGAGCGCTGACCGTGCTGGGAAACACGTACGAAACGTTTCCGGCAAACCACACGCGTGCAACATGCACGCCTGATACGTTGGAGGCATCTATGGGTCTGCTCGATTCGCTCAAGTCCACGTTCGCTTCGTCGGGCGAGGCGTCCGTTCCGCCCGCAGCAAGCTTCGCCACCCGCGAAGGCGTCATCTACGCTCCCGTCAACGGCGTGCTCGTCAATCTGAGTGAGGTTCCCGACGAGACCATCGCCTCGGGCATGCTCGGCCAGGGCTACGGCATCGAGCCCATTACCGACACCATTTACGCCCCCGCCAACGGTCGCATCGGCGCCACCACCGTCACCAACCACTCCATCGGCATGATTACCGAGGACGGTCTTCGCGTGTTCATCCATGTTGGCCTGGGCACCGTGGAAATGAACGGCAAGGGTTTTGCCCGCTTTGTCGAGATGGGCGACACGGTCAAGGCCGGCCAGCCGCTCATCAGCTTCGATCGCGAGGCCATCAAGGCCGCCGGTCACGAGGACATCGTGACCGTCATCATCTCTGAGCTCGACCGCCTCAAGAGCATCGACCACGTCGGCGAGTCTGGCACGCTTATCGGCGGCAATCCGCTCGTCAAGCTTGGCGATCCGCTGCTGGTTGCCAAGACCAAGTAGCCAGGCCCCGCGCCACACAGCCAAAAGGCACCTCGTCAAGCGCCCGTGACCATTTGGCCGCGGGCGCTTTTCGTTTGAAAAACCATCCCGCCAATGCCTTATCTGTATAGCCCAAATGAGCCGAGCTGCTAGAATATCGAACTGTATGGATAACTATCATTCAACCGTTATGGGAGGATACGTGAACCGCACCAAAATCGCGCAGCTCTATGCCGATGCCGAGTCGCTCGGCGGCCAGACCGTCACCGTCGCCGGCTGGGTCAAGTCCATCCGCGACATGAAGAACTTTGGCTTTGTTACGCTCAACGACGGCAGCTGCTTCCGCGACCTGCAGGTCGTCATGAACCGCGAGGCACTCGACAACTACGACGAGATCGCCCATCAAAACGTCTCGGCCGCACTCATTTGCACCGGCACCGTCAAGCTGACCCCCGATGCGCCCCAGCCCTTCGAGCTTTCTGCCACCTCCATCGAGGTCGAGGGCGTCAGCGCCCCGGATTACCCGCTGCAGAAGAAGCGCGCAACCGTCGAGTTCCTGCGCACCCAGCAGCACCTGCGCCCGCGCACCAACCTGTTCCGCGCCGTGTTCCGCATCCGTTCTGTCGCGGCTGCCGCCATCCACCGCTTCTTCCAGGAGCAGGGCTTTGTCTACGTCAACACCCCCATCATCACCACGAGTGACTGCGAGGGCGCCGGCGAGATGTTCCGCGTGACCACGCTCGACCCCAAAAATCCGCCCCTCACCGAGTCCGGCGAGGTTGACTGGAGCCAGGACTTCTTTGGAAAGCACGCGAGCCTTACCGTATCCGGCCAGCTCAATGCCGAGAACTTTGCCATGGCCTTTGGCGACGTGTACACCTTTGGCCCCACCTTCCGCGCCGAAAACTCCAACACCACGCGCCACGCCGCCGAGTTTTGGATGATCGAGCCCGAGATGGCCTTTGCCGACCTTAACGACTACATGGATAACGCCGAGGCCATGCTCAAGTACGTCCTTAAGGACGTTATGGCCACCTGCCCCGACGAGCTCAACATGCTCAACAAGTTTGTGGACAAGGGCTTGATCGAGCGCCTGGACCACGTGGCAAACTCCGACTTTGCCCGCGTTACCTACACCGAGGCCGTCGAGATCCTGGAGCAGGCAGTCGCTGCTGGCCACCAGTTTGATTACCCCGTCAGCTGGGGCATCGACCTGCAGACCGAGCACGAGCGCTTCCTGACCGAGGAGCACTTTAAGCGCCCGACCTTCGTGACCGACTACCCGGCTGAGATCAAGGCGTTCTACATGCGCATGAACGAGGACGGCAAGACCGTCGCCGCCGCCGACTGCCTGGTTCCCGGTATCGGCGAGATTATCGGCGGCTCCCAGCGCGAGGAGCGCCTGGATCTGCTCGAGGCCCGCATCAAGGACCTGGGCATGAATCCCGAGCAGTACAAGTACTACCTTGACCTGCGCCGCTACGGTTCCTGCAAGCACGCCGGCTACGGTCTGGGCTTCGAGCGCTTGGTCATGTATCTGACCGGCGTGGGCAACATCCGCGACGTCCTGCCGCACCCGCGCACCGTGGGCAACGCCGACTTCTAATCGTCGGACGCTAGCTCGCGTCGCCACACGCCAACGCTCATCGCATAAGCGTCTCTCGACATCGGTCGAGAGACGCTTTTTTCAACAACATCCGTCAAGCTTTTGGCAAGTTTTTGGTCAGTTGACCAGGGCTGTTGAAAACTCGACCCGCCGCTTGCCGACGGCTACCGACCGCCCGGAGTGTCCTGCACCCCTGGGAAAGCCCCGCGCCCTAGGCTCCATACCGTCGCCACCCAAAACGGAAAGGACGTGGACGCCATGACCGAAACCGCTGTTGAAACTTACGAGACCACGACGAGGGGCGCCGCCTCGATGGCAGCCTATCGCGCCGTTCGCATCCTGCAATTATTAAGCGAAAACACCGGCGAGGACAAGGCCATGCTTTCCGATGAGTTGATCCGGCGTCTCGCCCATCCCGACGACCCCGCCCGCATGCCCATCTCGGCGGCGCGGCGCAGCATCTACACCGCCATCTCCGCACTTCGCCATGCCGGATACGAAATTGAATACAAGCGCGGCGTGGGGTATCGGCTCTTGACCCGTCCGCTCACCGACGAAGAGATCATCCGGCTCCACGGCATGGTCATGCGCAACCGCTCTACGCCCATCGCCATTCGAAAAAGCATGGCGCAGCACCTGGTCGCCATGGCGAGTGCCGACGTTCGCGGCTACCTCGATGCACCCGAGCCTGCTCCAAGCGCAGGCGACAAATCCACCAAGGCCATACGCACGCCCGTCAAGCGCATCGATGCCTGCGAGCTCATCGAGCAGGCCATCGACCACGGAACCACGGTGAGTTTTGATATTTCGAGTGTCACGGCACGCGGAGAGGTCGAAGTGGCGCGGATGACACTCCGGCCCTTTGCCATCAAGCAACGAGACGGCATCTCGTATTTGCTGGGAACGGTCTATGACGCGCGAGGCGCCGACGACACGCTGCGTACCGTTGAGATCGGCCGCATGAGAAACGTCACCACACGTCTCCTCGACGGCAAGAAGCTCTTCGCCGTCCTGGACGAGGACGATGCCTCCTCCGCCGCATAAGACCCTCCGCCGCCCATTCGACTACCCGTACCGCCCATCCGATTCTGTATTAAAAAACCCGCCAGGCTGTTGTAAAAATGGACATCAGCGCTACTATAGTTCCACTTGCACTTTGTCCCAGTGCAGTGTTTCCAGCCATTTTTATACTGGGGGTAATGATATGAAGGACATCACCATCAGCCGCAGGAGCCTTCTGGTCTCCGCCGGTCTGCTCGCGCTCGCCCCGCTCGCCGGATGCGGCGGCAACTCTGGTTCCGGCTCTGCTGCCGCCGGTTCCGACTACACCATCGGCGTTCTGCAACTCACCGAGCACTCCGCACTCGATGCCGCCAACGACGGCTTTGTCAAGGCCATCAAGGAGAGCGGCCTTAAGGTCAAGATCGACCAGAAGAACGCCCAGAACGACCAGTCCACGTGTAAGTCCATTGCCGACAAGTTTGTGGGCGACAACGTCAACCTGATTTATGCCATCGCCACGCCCGCCGCGCAGGCTGCCGCCGGCGCCACGGCCGATATCCCCATCGTGGGCTGTGCCATCACCGACTACGCCGCCTCCGGCCTGGTCCAGGACAACGACAAGCCCGGCACCAACGTCACGGGCGCTTCCGACCTCACCCCAGTCGCCGAGCAGCTCGAGATGATGCAGAAGGTCCTGCCCGACGTTAAAAAGGTCGGCCTGCTCTACTGCACCGCCGAGTCCAACTCCGACGTCCAGATCAAAGCCGCCAAGAAGGAGCTCAACAAGCTGGGCCTCGAGTACACCGATTTCACCGTCTCGAGCTCCAACGAGATTCAGTCCGTCGTCGAGTCCTCCGTGGGCAAGGTCGACGCGCTGTACTCCCCCACTGACAACACCATCGCCGCGGGCGCTTCGCAGGTCGGCCAGATCTGCAAGGAGAATAAGCTCCCCTTCGTGACCGGCGAGGAGGGTATGTGCATGGCCGGCGGCCTGTTCACCCTCTCCATCAACTATAAGGACCTGGGCTACGCCGCGGGCGAGATGGCCGTTAAGATCCTGAAGGGCGAGGCCAAGCCCGAGGATATGCCGATCAAGCACCTCTCGAGCAAGGACCTGGTCGTCGTCAAGAACGACGAGATGGCCGAGGCTCTGGGTATCGACCTTTCCGCTCTGGACGAGTAGCGCCATGCGCGGTAACGCGTCTAGGGCCCGCACGCGCGCCACAGCCGCGTTATTCAATATCTGAGTCCTTGGGGCGAACGCTAAAGACCGGCGTTCGCCCTGCTTGTTTCGGATGAGACAAAACATCCGTCCGCAGCTCTTTTATGCATTGGTACCGCTATTATGGAAAATCACGTGTCCACCCTATCCTAGGAGGTATGAAGCATGCTCATTGCATTGCAGGGCGCCGTTTCGCAGGGCGTCCTCTGGGGCATTATGGTGCTTGGCGTGTTTATCACGTTCCGCCTGCTCGACATCCCCGATATGACCTGCGACGGCAGCTTTGCCCTCGGCGGCTGTGTCTGCGCCGTACTCATCGTCAACAATAACGTCGACCCCTTGCTCGCCGTGCTGGCCGGCATGTGCGCCGGCGCCATCGCGGGCGCCGTCACGGGCATCTTGACCACCGTCTTTGAGATTCCCGCAATCCTCGCCGGAATCCTTACGCAGATCAGTCTGTGGTCCATCAACCTGCGCATCATGGGCAAGTCCAACACGCCCATCCTTGCCAAGGGCACTATCTTCTCATCCGTCAGCAACATGACGGGCCTGCCGCAGTCCACTGTTGCCATTATCCTAGGCATTGTGCTGGCCGTGGCCATCGTCGCCATCCTGTACTGGTTCTTTGGCACCGAGATCGGCTCGGCGCTGCGTGCCACCGGCAACAACGAGTACATGATCCGCGCCCTAGGCGTCAACACCAACTCCACCAAAATGATCGCCCTCGTGCTCTCCAACGCCCTCATTGGCCTTTCGGGTGCGCTCATCTGCCAGAGCCAGAAGTATGCCGACATTGGCATGGGTACCGGCGCCATCGTTATCGGTCTTGCCGCCATCGTCATCGGCGAGGTGCTCGGCCGCCTGCTGCCCGGCGGCCTCACGCAGTTCTCCGTCCGTCTGGCCTCCGCCGTCTTTGGCTCCGTGGTGTACTTCCTCATCCGCGCCATCGTGCTGCAACTGGGCATGGACGCCAACGACATGAAGCTGCTCTCCGCCGTGATCGTCGCCGTGGCCCTGTGCGTTCCCGTGGTTTGGGAGCGCTATAAGCTCCGCAGCTCCTACACGAAGGGAGATGAGGCAGATGCTTAAGCTCTCGCACGTCAAGAAGACCTTTAACAAGGGCACCGTCACCGAGAAGCGCGCGCTCACCGGCGTCGACCTTACCCTCAACGACGGCGACTTTGTAACTGTGATCGGCGGCAACGGCGCCGGCAAATCCACGCTGCTCAACATGATTGCCGGCGTATATCCGCTCGATTCGGGCGTTATCGAGCTCGACGGCACCGACATCTCGCGCCTGAGCGAGTCGCAGCGCGCCAAGTACCTGGGCCGCGTGTTCCAGGATCCCATGCGCGGCACCGCAGCCGACATGCAGATTGCCGAGAACTTGGCCCTCGCCAAGCGTCGCGGCCAGCGTCGCGGCCTTTCGTGGGGCGTCACCAAGGCCGAGAAGGACGAGTACGTTGAGTTGCTCAAGCGCCTGGACCTTGGCCTGGACACGCGCCTCAACGCCAAGGTCGGCCTGCTTTCGGGTGGCCAGCGCCAGGCACTCACGCTGCTCATGGCCACGCTCACCAAGCCGCGCTTGCTGCTGCTCGACGAGCACACCGCGGCACTCGACCCCAAGACCGCCTCTAAGGTGCTCAATCTGACCGAGGAGATTGTCGACGAGAACCACCTGACCACGCTCATGGTCACGCACAACATGAATGACGCCATCCGTCTGGGCAATCGCCTGATCATGATGCACGAGGGCCACGTTATCTACGACGTGGCGGGCGACGAGAAGAAGTCGCTCACCGTCGCCGACCTGCTGCAGAAGTTCGAGGAGGTCTCGGGCGGCGAGCTCGCCAACGACCGCATGCTGCTGAGCTAAACCTACCAAAAAGGGACAGGTTTATTTTGGCAGGTTTTATCTGCGCAAACGTCAAAACCGCCGCAAAGGGACAGACGCCCTTGCGGCGGTTTTCGCATATTATGTCGATAATCCAGCATCAGCAGGGACCACTGGTTAAGAACTAAGGAAACTGCCATGAGAAGACCTCTTCCCCGTCTTGCCTGACCGCCGCACTCCTTGCCGGCGTGCTCGCCGGCGCCCCAGCTTACGTCACCGCGGCCACCCTATCTCAAGTTATCGGCGCGTCCGATGTGATCGAACGGGCTTCTTGATGGGTATCATGGTTGAATGATCATTAGGAGGTTTTCCCTACATGGAATTGTTTGAACCGATTCTTCATTTCTTTGAGCAGCGCTGGGTCCACAACATCATCTGGGCCGTCATCTTGGTAATAGTCACCGCCATCGCCGCCAAGGTGGCATCCAAGACCCTGCGCCACCTACTCAACCGAGACGACAACCCGCTTCCCGCATCGAGCATCTTCATCAACATCGCGCGTGCCGTCATTTGGATGATCGGCGGCAGCTTTATCCTCGACAACTGCTTTGGCATTAACGCAAACGCGCTCGTCGCCGCTCTTGGCGTCGGCGGCATCGCCATCTCGCTCGGCTTTCAGGACACGCTATCAAACCTTATCGGCGGCATGCAAGTGACCTTTATGGGCATCATCAAGCCCGGCGACAATATCGAGGTCGGCGGCGTGTCGGGCGTGGTCCAGGACATCACTTGGCGCCACACGACCATCGAGGACGCCTGCGGACAGACCATCATCGTCCCCAACTCCAACATCTCCAAGAACACACTCGTGCACCTCATGCCCTTTGGACGCGTTGTCGTTCCCGTCGCGGTGAAGGACACGTCAAAGTGGGACTCGCTCGATGCGCTGGCAGACGAGCTCGCCTGTGCCACCAAGGTCGCCGTTTCACCCATCTCGGGCTTTGACAAGGAACCCTACGTGCTCTTTAGCGAGATCGGCGACTTTGGCGTCAAGGGCAAAATCATCTTTATCGTCAGCGACGATAGCACCACCTTCACGGCAGCCGACGCCTGCATTCGTGCCATCGCCCCCATCATCGCCTAAACTACCACAAAGGGGACAGGCACCTTTGTGGTAGTTTCGCATCGTGGTACCATGGTTCATATCGTTGTTTAAACGACTAAGGGAGTAGACACCATGGAAGAGGCCTATCGTCAAGCACGCAAGCGCGGCGAGCAGGGACGCCGTCGCGCCATCAGCCAAAGCGAGCACCCATACCTTACGGACCTCGACAGCTTGGTTGCCCAGCTCCCCTTAGGTCAGCGAGAGAGCGTCGGCCTGCGGGATATTCCGCTCGAAATGGTCGTCGGCACGGTTACCAAGGGCCGTCAGTCTGCCTTTTCGTGCAACTTTATGCCCCTGTTGCCATTTAACACCGAGTTCGCCCGCAAGTGGTCCAACCTCTACGACATCCAGGTGACCGAGGGCTATCGCGACCCCATCATCGTCACCGAGTTCATGCATCGGTTTTACGTCCAGGAGGGCAACAAGCGCGTCAGCGTCCTCAAATTCCTGGATGCCCCGACGGTTTCGGCCAAGGTCACCCGTCTCTACCCCAGCAAATGGGATTCCGTCGAAAGTCGCCTGTACGGCGAGTTCTGCGCGTTTTGGCGCGTCTGCCCCCTATACGAGATCGAGTTCTCGCGCGAGGGAAGCTACGAGACGCTCGCCAAGATGCTCGGCCAGGACCTTGTCGAAAAGTGGCCACAGAAAAAGGTCGACTACCTGCGCCACACCTTCCTACTCTTTAAACGCGCCTACCTGCGCGCCGGCGGCGACCATCTGGACATTACGCCCGCCGACGCCATGCTCGTCTACCTCAACGTGTACAACCAGGACCGCCTGCTGGATACGCCGACGGACATCGTCGTAAACCGCCTGTGCAAGATTTGGCGCGAGCTGATCATTGCCGGCAAAAATGACGAGGACAAGGTCGATCTTGTCGAGGCACCGAGCGTCGATGAGGAAGAGACACCCGCCAAGTCCACCTCCGGCGTGCTCAACTTCTTTATGGGCAAGACCGTCTACTCGGCTGCCAACCCCCTGCGCATCGCCTTTATCCATGAATTCCCCTGCGTTACGTCGAGCTGGGACAGCCTGCACGACCAGGGGCGCCAGTATCTCGACGAGCACTTTGGCGGCATCGTGCGCACCGAGGCATTCGAGGACTGCCACGATCCGGACATGTTCTACGCCGCCGTGGAAACGGCTGTCAAACATGGAGACAACGTCATCTTCTCGACCTCGCACCGTCTGATGGAATACACGCTCAGGGCAGCCGTTGAGTATCCCCAGGTGCGGTTTCTCAACTGCTCTATCGGCCTTCCCCACCAAAGCGTCCGTTCGTACTTTGGCAAGATGTACGAGGCCAAGTTCCTCCTGGGCGCCCTTGCCGCCAGTATGGCGGACAACCATCGCATTGGTTACCACGCGTCCGTCTTTGCGTCGGGCGCGCTTAGCGAGATCAACGCCTTTGCGATTGGCGCCTCGCTGCTCGACCCCCGCGCGCAAATTATCCTGACCTGGGGCGATGTGCCCGCCGGCGGTCTTGCCGAGGCCATGTGCCGCGAAGGCGTGAGCGTTATGACCGGCGCTGACATGTCCAAGTCGCTCGAAGACCCTACGGCCTACGGACTCCACCGCCTGGTCGATGGCAAGGTCGTCGGCATCGCCATGCCGGTATGGAACTGGGGCCGATACTACGAGCTTATCGTGCGAAGCCTGCTGCACGGCACCTGGGATGAGACCAGTGACGACAGCCAGGTTCGTGCCGTCAACTACTGGTATGGTATGAGCTCGGGCATCATCGACATTCGCTACGCTCCGGGCCTGCCCTATCAGACGCGCAAGCTTGTTCAGCTGCTCCGCAATGGCATCGTCGAGGGCTCCATCAATCCATTTGGCGGCGAGCTCCATAGCCAAGACGGCGTGGTGCAGATCGAGGGCTTTCCCCCACTGCCGAGCACGCAAATCGTCGAGATGGACTGGCTGGCCGACAACGTGGTGGGCACCATTCCACAACTCGACGATGAGCCGAAAGTCCGCGCCCTATGAAGATCCTTGCCATAGCCGATACCGAAGAGCGATGCCTATGGGAGTGCTTTCGCAAGGAGCGCTTTGAGGGTGTCGACCTGATTCTGTCTGCCGGCGATCTGGACCCGGACTATCTTGAGTTTTTGGTCACCGTCATCAACAAACCGCTCATCTACGTTCGCGGCAACCACGACGACCGCTACGCACGTCATGCACCGGGCGGATGTATCTGCGTGGAAGACAGCGTGTACACGTACCGGGGGATTCGCATTGCGGGCCTTGGCGGGTCCATGCGTTATCGCGACGGCGCCAACATGTACACCGAACGCGAGATGTCCAAGCGCATGCGTAAGCTGTCGCGTAAGGTTAGGATGGTCGGCGGGTGCGACATTCTGCTTACCCATGCACCCGCCGCCGGTATGGGTGATCTGGACGATCTGCCGCATCGAGGGTTTGAGTGCTTTAACACAGCGCTTGAGTCCTGGGGGGCCGACTACATGGTGCACGGGCATGTGCACCAATGCTATGGTCGCGACTTTCAGCGTGAGCGCCAGCATGCATGCGGGACAACAATCATCAACGCGTGCGGCTATACGCAGTTTGAGCTGGATGAAGCGCGCTACCCCATCCGTGGCTGGCAGGCAGCCTGGCTCAATTCGCAAACCATGCGCCGCGAGCTCAAGCGCCACGAGGCCATCGAGTCCTCAACCGCCAGAACACCCTGGTAACTGCCAACAACCACCACGAAGGGGATAGGCACCTTTATGGTGGTTTTGCTGACTCGTCCGACCTGTCCATCACGGTGCTTGTGTAATTAACGAGAACACTCATTGTTTTGTAAGGACGGCGCTCACGTGCCGTCTTTTTTTGTCAACTTATGCAGTCTCGACCGTGTTGTATGTAGAGGGACCTCGCGAGACGCCTTCCCTATATCCACCACGACCAATTGGAGGTGACACTATGCCTGCACGCCGTAACCGCAATAGCACGCTCCGATGCGATGCCGATCAGATCGAGCGGGAAGCAAAGCGCTTGGTCGACACGTATTCCGACCTCATCCTTCGATTGTGCTATTCGGCCCTTGGATCCGCTGACGACGCTCAAGACATCTGCCAGGACACGCTGATCAAGATTCTCCAACGCACTCAACCGTTCGACTCGCTCGAACACGAACGTGCTTGGGTGATCCGAGTCGCACTGAACGCATGTCGCGATATCGGCCGTACGCACGCGAATCACCCGGTTGTCGACCTCGATTCGCTCCCCGATTTCTGCGCACCCGTAACACATACCGAGCAAGAATTCGCGCAACGCGACTGCGCCATTCTTTCCGCTGTCACGGCCCTGCCTCAAGCACAGCGCATCGCCATCTTTTTGCACTACTACGCAGGCATGAGCATCAGGGAAATCGCAGACGCCGTTCACGCGACGCCAGCTGCAACCGCCCAGCACCTTAGCCGCGGACGTGCGTCACTTCGGCTTTCCTTGAAAGGAGACCACAATGACTACGAATTCGAATGACTATCGCCACGCCCTGGAGCACATTTCGTTTACCGATAATGCGAAGCAGCACATGGCAAACTCGATTGCTCAGTCCGTCGCCTCGAGCGATGCGGCGACCGCTCAAAGCAACTTTAATGGCACGCGACGCAAGCCGCGCATCGCCCGCCATCCCGTAAGAACAGTCGCTCGCATTGCCGCTGTAACGGCAGTCCTCGCTATCGTCATTGGAGGCGCTGGCACGGCTATGGCAACAGGCGTCCTGCCGCTTCCTTCTGACATGCTTTCCGACATCTTTGACGGACCTGCTTCTCAAACCGAGATCATCGACCGTATTGGCCGGCCCGTCGGTGCTAGCTGCTCCAACAACGGAGTCACCGTGACCGCCGACGCCATCATGGGCGACAAGGATATGGTTACCATCGCCTATACGCTTACGTTCGACGATCCCGCTGCCCTGAAAAAGCTTTCCGAGCCGGGCGAGAACGGAACTATCGCCGGAAGTGTCGATGGAAACGTATACGTTGATGGCGAGCATGGCGGCCAAGGCCAATCATGGCTCATTGACAAGAACCCCAATGACTCCAGCATTCAATACTTTGCACAGTTCAGCGTTGAATCACCCGGCCTTATGGGCAGGACCGTCCGCACGCATATCAACTCTCTCGTTGTGCCACGTGCTGGCAAAGAGCTTCCCGAGTATAAGAAAATACTTACGGGCCCATGGGATCTTAAGTTCCAGCTGAATTACGAAGATACATCCGTTACGATTCCCGCGCCCAAATCGGTCAACTTTAACGGCACCAAGGCGACGATTCAAGAGGCCACCGTATCCTGCGTTGGCGTTTCAGTCCGCTACAACATAGATCGTTCCATCGAACACGACAACAACAGCGGCAAGATGTCTCAAAACATGGAGGAGTCTATGGATGCCGTTGGCAACATACCCCTCATCGTGACGTTCAAAGACGGCCATGTTGAGGACGCAACCAGCCACAGCGGCTATTTCGCAAATAAACTGGATAACGGCACCACTGATGTCCACAAGACCTGGCCGTTCTCGCAAGTTTGTGACACAGACAAGATTGCAAGCGTACAAATTGGCGATACGGTCATTCCCATGAATTCGTAACGCTACGCGGCTCGTATATGCACCCGGTTCCGCACTTCGCGTCTAAAGATGCGCTGTCATCGAGCAGCGTGAGCGCAAGGCCGCCCGTATGGTCGGCTGGGAACACCTCGTTGCGCTAAAAACCACCACGAAGGGGACCGGAACCTTTGTGGTGGTTTTGCTGACTCGTCCGACCTGTCCCAACGGTTTGTCTCAATCTGTAACAGGTAGGGCCCAAATAATCGGTTAGCTGTTACAGATCGAGACAGACCACGGATGCTCAGCCGAAAATCTCAATCTGTAACAGGTAGGAACGATTTTGCCCCTTAGATGTTACAGATTGAGATATTTGACAGCTTGAATCGGCATCGCCTACAGCGCGGCGACGACCTTGTCGCCCATCGTCGTGGTGCCGAGGATCTTATCTGCCGGGGTGTTGACATCGGCGATGTCACGGGTGCGCCAGCCCTCGTCGAGCACGCGCGCCACGGCGCTCTCGATCCACGCGGCTTGCTCGCCCATGTCGAGCGCGTAGGTCAGCAGCATCGCCACCAACAAGATTTGAGCCAGCGGATTGGCCACGCCGAGCCCCGCGATGTCAGGAGCGCTGCCAGCGCTCGGCCCAAACAGCGATACGCCATCATCCAGCGAGGCAGAGGCAAGCATACCGAGCGATCCGGTAATCTGAGCCGCCTCATCGGACAGGATGTCGCCGAACATGTTCTCCGTCACCACGACGTCAAAGTCTGCCGGTCGACTGATGAGCTGCATGGCGGCGTTGTCGACGAGCAGGTCCTCAAGCTCCACGTCGGAGTACTCCTCGTCTTGCACGCGATGCACGATCTCGCGCCACATGCGGCTCGTCTCCAGCACGTTGCGCTTATCGACGCTCGTCACCTTGCCGCGACGTTTGCGCGCCGCCTCAAATGCCTGGCGCGCAATGCGCTCAATCTCGTACTCGCGATACTCCATCACGTCGACCGCACGCTGACCGGCCGCACCCGCAGCGCCCGCGCAGGTCACGGATGCGGACGCCAAAGTCCCACGGCATGTTGTGGCCCATCGTATCGGGGATGTTCACGACCGTGGCACCGGCCTTTACGGCCGCCTCGATAATGCGCACCAGAAACTCCTGATCGGAGCGGCCGGCATCCTCGGCATAAAACTCAACATCGTCAACGAACTTGCGAGCATGTTTGACGGCATGGATCGCTCACTCAATTGCCCTTTCCTCAGTCATATGGAGCTTGTCGCGCAGGTGACTGGTGCTCACACCCAGCCCTGTATGGATACGGGGCCTCTGGGCCGTTTTGAGCGCCTCTGCAGCCACTTCGATATCCCTGTCGACAGCGCGCGTCAGGCCGCATACCGTGCATCGGTCGCCCGCAATCTTGCCAATCTCCTGTACGGAGCGAAAGTCACCAGGACTCGAGATGGGAAAGCCCGCCTCGATAACGTCCACGTTCATGCGCACCAGCTGGCGGGCGATGAAGAGCTTTTCCTCGGTATTCATGCTGGCGCCCGGCGACTGCTCACCGTCGCACAGGGTGGCGTCAAAGATTGTGATTTTGCGGCTTATATGTTCCTCCTGATTGACCGTTTTATGACAGATGGCTTTCAGGAGAGAGAGAAGGCCTAGAGATAGAAAAATACCCGTGTCGCTCATCACGCCTGAAAGCGGCAGACGATAGCGCACCCGGGTACAACAAATCGTTATAGCGAGATTACAACCCTAGCGCGCTATCCAATCTAGTAGCGCTAGGCCTAGGAGCTGTTGCGTGTTCTTAAACATGTTGGGCTCCCTTCGGCCTCGGGTAGTACTACATCGCGCTAAAGTACAACACAAGTAAAACCACCACAAGGGTGCCTGTCCCCTTCGTGGTGGTTTCGTTGACTCAAAAGCAAGAGACCCGGTCCTGCAACGAGGCAGAACCGGGTCTCTTTAGCAATGCTTGCTTTGCTCAGGCAGTAACTGTTAGTTACTCAGCCAGGAAGTCGCGCTGGATAGCGGGATCGACCTTGACGCCAGGGCCCATGGTGGAAGACACGGAGATGGACTTGACGTACTTGCCCTTAGCAGAAGAGGGCTTGACGCGCAGGATCTCGGTGTACAGGGCAGCGTAGTTCTCGACGAGCTGCTGCTCAGAGAAGGACTTCTTGCCCAGGGGCACGTGGCAGATGCCGTAGCGGTCGGCGCGGTACTCAACGCGGCCAGCCTTGAGCTCGGAGACCATCTTGGCGACGTCCATGGTCACGGTGCCGAGCTTGGGGTTCGGCATGAGGCCACGGGGACCAAGGATCTTACCGATGCGGCCAACCTTGGCCATCATGTTCGGCGTAGCGATAGCGGCGTCGAAGTTGATCTCGCCCTTCTGAATCTGGGCGACAAGCTCGTCGGAACCGATGATGTCGGCGCCGGCAGCCTCAGCCTCGCGGGCCTTCTCGCCCTCGGCGAAGACGGCAACACGAACGGTCTTGCCGGTGCCGTGGGGCAGGGAGATGGAACCACGGATGTTCTGGTCAGCCTTACGAGTATCGATGCCCAGACGGAAGTGGGCCTCGACGGTCTCGTCGAACTTGGCGGTGTCGAGCTCCTTAATGAGCTTGGCAGCCTGAAGGGGGGTGTAGAGCGTGGCGCGATCGATCTTCTCGGCAGCGGCGTTATAGCTCTTACCATGCTTAGCCATGTGCATTACCTCCTGTGGTTAAACGGGCGTGAGCCCTCCCACATCGTATCGTGTGCCCTATTGCACACATTTAACGGGCGCCCAGGTCGGAGCACCCGTCGTTACCATAAGAAATCGCTACTCAGCGATGGTGACGCCCATGGAACGGGCGGTACCGGCGATGATCTTCTTGGCGGCGTCAATGTCGTTGGCATTGAGGTCCGGCATCTTGATCTCGGCGATCTTGGTGAGCTGCTCCTGGGAGAGCTGACCAACCTTGTCGGCCTGGGGCTTAGCGGAACCAGACTTGAGGTTCAGCTCCTTCTTGATGAGGTGAGCCGCCGGCGGGGTCTTGGTGATGAAGGAGAAGGACTTATCCTCGTAGACAGAGATCTCAACGGGGATGATGTCGCCCTTCTTGTCCTGCGTCTCGGCGTTAAAGGCCTGGCAGAACTGCATGATGTTCACGCCAGCAGCGCCCAGAGCGGGGCCGACGGGAGGAGCGGGGTTAGCTGCACCAGCAGGAATCTGGAGCTTAATGACGTTGGTAACCTTCTTCTCAGCCATGGTCATTCCTTTCGAATCACGAGTGTGAAGTACTTGCTATATCGTAAGCACGCACGTGTTAGAAGCACTCCTGAGATGAGCAGTCACAGAAGAAGCACGCTCGCGCGAACGGACGAAAACTTAAGCGATGACAGCGACCTGGTTAAAGTCGAGCTCGACCGGCGTCTCGCGGCCAAAGATCATCAGCGTGACCTTGAGCTTGCCAGCCTCGGTGTTAACCTCGGAGACCTTGCCATCAAAGTCGGTAAGCGGGCCATCGGTGACGCGGACGGACGTGCCGACCTGAATATCAACCGAGGTGCGCTTGGGCAAATCGCCCTTACCGGGACGACGAGTCATCTTGTTGTACTCGTCGCGGGAAAGCGGAGCGGGCTTGCCGTTGCCGCCTAGGAAACCGGTGACGCCGGGCGTGTTGCGAACACACGTCCACGCATCGTCATCCATCTCCATGCGAACCAGGACATAACCCGGAAAGATCTTGGAATCCTTGGTCTCGCGCTTGCCACCCTCTTTGATCTCGGTGACGCGCTCCATAGGAATCTCGATATCAAAGATACGGTCCTGCATGCCCATGGTCTCGATACGATGCTCGAGATCGGACTTTACGCGGTTCTCGTATCCGGAGTAAGTGTGAACGACGTACCAACGCTTAGACATGGTTTAGCCCCTCAATCCAGAGAACAGAGCAAGAGCCTCGCCAAAGCCAGCATCGAGCAGAGCGATGACGACGCCGACGACGACCAGAGAAGCGCAAACGACGACCGAGTAGTTCACGAGCTCCTTCTTATCAGGCCACGTGACACGCTTCATCTCGGACTTGACCGAAGCGAAATACTTCTTGGTGCGGGCGAAGAAACCAGGCTTCTCGTTCTTCTTGGACTTCGCAGCCTTCTCGTTCTTCTTGGCAACGGCCTTCTTGGCCTCAACCTTGGAGTTGGCAGCAGCGTTGTTGGCAGGTGCCGGCTGCTGAGCCTTCTTCTTGTTCTTCTTGTTGGCCATTTGGGTTACCTCCGCGCAATGCGCTTATACATGAGTAAACCGTAAGCCCCCAAGTGGGAGCTTACGGAATAATGACTGGCACGCCAGGAAGGACTCGAACCCTCAACACTCGGTTTTGGAGACCGATGCTCTACCAATTGAACTACTGGCGTATGTGACTAGAGACTAGCGAGTCTCTTTGTGCAGCGTGTGGTGACGGCACCAGGGGCAATACTTCTTGATCTCCATACGATCAGGCATGGTCGACTTGTTCTTGGTGGTCGTATAGTTGCGGCGCTTGCACTCAGTGCACGCAAGAGTAACTAGAGTACGCATGTATCCTGAACCTTTCATTTCCGCCCCGTACGGGCACGAGTTGTTACTTTATCAGCTCCACGTAAGTGCTGTCAATGAAAACCTCGAGTCAATTGGTTCTCGGTGGATCCATTCATATTTGGAACACATCAATGAAGCCATCGAGAGCTAATCGACGGTGCATCCAGGACCATTATCGATCCTCTCGACACCAGCAACGGCTCAATATCCATTGCAGAAAAGAACCCGGCACCCATATAAGTGCCGGGTTCTCTAAGTCAGCTATATCAAAGAGCTAATTTACTCAATGATCGTGGAGACGATGCCCGAACCGACGGTGTGGCCACCCTCGCGGATAGCGAAGCGCAGGCCCTCCTCCATGGCGATCGGGTGGATGAGGTCGCCCTCGATGGTGATGTGGTCACCAGGCATAGCCATCTCGGTGCCCTCGGGGAGCTTGACCGTACCGGTAACGTCGGTGGTACGGAAGTAGAACTGAGGACGATAACCATCGAAGAACGGGGTGTGACGGCCGCCCTCCTCCTTGGTCAGAACGTAGATCTCGCCGGTGAACTTGGTGTGCGGGGTAACCGAACCGGGCTTGCAGAGAACCTGGCCGCGCTCGATGTCCTCGCGCTTGATGCCGCGGAGCAGCAGACCGACGTTGTCGCCAGCCTCGCAGAAGTCCATGGACTTACGGAACATCTCGATACCGGTAACGACGGTGTTCTGGGTATCCTTGATGCCGACGATCTCGACGGGCTCGTTGAGCTTGAGCTCACCGCGCTCGACACGGCCGGTAGCAACGGTACCACGGCCGGAGATGGTCATAACGTCCTCAACGGCCATCAGGAACGGGAGGTCGTTGTTACGAGCAGGCGTCGGGATGTACTCGTCGACAGCGTTCATGAGCTCGCGAATGGCGTCCATCCATTTGGCGTCGCCCTCGAGAGCGCCCAGAGCGGAACCACGGATGACGGGGATGTCGTCGCCGGGGAAATCGTACTCGGAGAGGAGCTCACGGGTCTCCATCTCGACGAGGTCGATGAGCTCGTCATCGTCGACCATGTCGCACTTGTTCAGGAAGACGACGATGTAGGGAACGCCGACCTGACGGGCGAGCAGGATGTGCTCGCGGGTCTGAGCCATGGGGCCGTCGGTAGCGGCGATGACCAGGATAGCGCCGTCCATCTGAGCAGCACCGGAGATCATGTTCTTGACGTAGTCAGCGTGGCCCGGGCAGTCAACGTGAGCGTAGTGACGGGCAGCAGTCTCGTACTCGACGTGGGAGACGGAGATCGTAATGCCGCGCTCGCGCTCCTCGGGAGCCTTGTCGATGTTCTCGAACGCAGTGAAGTCAGCCTTGCAGCCCTCGGTCTCGGAGAGAACCTTGGTGATGGCGGCGGTCAGCGTGGTCTTGCCGTGGTCGACGTGACCAATGGTGCCGATGTTAACATGCGGCTTAGTGCGCTCAAACTTCTCTTTGGCCATAAAGCCCTCCTCTAAACAGGTCGTCCCCGGACGGGACTTTGCCTTTATACCATAGTGGCCTCTCAACATACTATTGAGAAGCCACCGTGTTACCTATGGTAGCGGTGACTGGATTCGAACCAGTGACGCCACGGGTATGAACCGTGTGCTCTAACCAACTGAGCTACACCGCCGGATGGAGCCTGCAACCAGACTTGAACTGGTGACCTCTTCGTTACCAACGAAGTGCTCTACCGACTGAGCTATACAGGCACTTGACGGGTGGGAGCTATAGGATTCGAACCTATGTAGGCAGAGCCAACGGGTTTACAGCCCGTCCCCATTAACCACTCGGGCAAACTCCCAATCGTTCAAGTATCCGCAGGTTCTTTGGTCTTTTGGACCGCCGCCCCCGCGAACAAAAAAGATAATACGATGCAACCTTGGGGGCTGTCAACGAAAACCTCTAGATACACGGTTCCGGGCGTATCTATATACCTTTGACCTGCTGTTTTGTTGAGTTTAGATATAAAGGGCGCTGAATTTGCATGCAGCGGTGGCATTTCCCGAGGGAACACTTTGGCGTAGTGGAGTACACCTTCAGGATCGAACTTCGATAACAGCCTATTTGCACCTATATATAGGTCGAGATCGGGCTTCCGTGGCAGATTCGAGCGTGGATTTTCTTCCGTTTGAAATCGAGCGTGGATAATCTCCCACTTTTGACGTGCCACTGGGCCCAAAGTGGGAGATTATCCACATTCATTCTCTAGGCGGAAGATTTTCCACTCTCGTGTGTTCGAAAATCCTCGCTCGATGCCGATGACTAACCTCGCCCCAGTTTCAGTCTCGATCTGTAACAGTAAGAGGGTTATTCCTCCCCTATCTGTTACAGATCAAGATGTTTCCCTGGCGGCCTGTCTGTTTATCTAAATCTATAACAGCAAGAACGGCTTTCAGCCTCTTCGTGTTACAGATCGAGATGTTATCGGCCGTCCCTTGGCAATGTCTCGATCTGTAACTATAAGGAGGGTTTTCAGCCCGCCCGTGTTATAGATCGAGACAAACCTGAAGCTTGGTGGGAGTCAAACCCGCTGACATGTCAACATAAATAGAAACGGGCCCTGTCCCACAAGGGAACAGAGCCCGAAACTCTCATGGAGCCAGTGACAGGAATCGAACCTGCAACCCACTGATTACAAATCAGTTGCGCTACCGTTGCGCCACACTGGCACACTTGGCGCTTTCGCGCGAAGCCTGTTAAGGATAAAGGAATTGAGGATGGGGCGCAACAGGCCCTTCGACCGACCACATCTCAAAACTATTCGCCAGAACGAATAGTTTCGTCTGTTCGCCAAAACAAAAAACTATTCGTTTTGGCGATGGCAAGTCCACAATCCAATAACTACAAGCCAGTGAATTGACCAGCCGAGTAGCTGGTCTCTACAGATACTCCCCTACCGGCCACGAAGGGCCTTGAGCTTGGCCAGGGCATCGGGGCTCAGGCGACTGCCCAGAGTCATCTTGATCTGCGGGGCTTCCTCTGCCTCGTGAACGTCGTTATCGATCTGTTTGATCTCGTCCACCAGCATGCGGCTCGAGATGCGCGTGACGCCCTTGCCCATGACGACGGCCTGAATCGTACCGTCGCTCGATACCACGGAGCACGCGCGGCCTTCCTCGCGTGCCTCGATGCAGAGCTTCTGCACCACGGTATCGGCAGAGACGCCCGTCGGCGAGAACTCGATGCGCACGCCGCGGGCCGGTAGGTTGGGGCGCTCGTTGGAGATGTTGCCCGCGCCGTCGAACACGATCACGGCCTCGTAACGGCCCTGGGCAAACGCCGCAACATCGTTGATGAGCGCGGTGCGCGCCATATCGTGGACGTCGCTGGAATATGGATCGTCGGAATGGTCGTAGACGAGCTTTTCGTAGCGCGGCGTGCAGTGGATCACGTTGTAACCGTCGACCACCAGCAGCTCGGGCTTGTTGGAGTGCACCGTCGAGACTGGGTCGGCGATAGCCTGCGCAAACGCATTGCCGCCCACGCCGTAGGTCGCGGCCGAAACAATCGGCTTGGCCGAGCCCTCGCCAAAGCGCTTGGCCTTGGACTTGGCGCGGTTCTTCTTGGACATGCGCTACTCCTCCCCCATGAGCTCGCCGGCATTGCGGCGCAGCCACTCAAAGCACAGCGCGGTGGTCGCCTGGGCCACATTGAGACTCTCGGTCATGCCGCGCTGGGGAAGCTTGGTCAAAAAGTCGCATTTCTCGAGCACCAGGCGCGAGATGCCGTCGCCCTCGGAGCCCATGACGAGCGCAACGCGGCCCTCAAAGGGAGCATCCCAGCAGCTGCCCTCGGCGTGCTCGGAAGCACCGCCCACCCAAAAGCCAGCAGCCTTGAGGTCGTCGAGCGCTCGAGCGATGTTGGGAACCTGTGCGATGGGCAGATGCATAACGGCACCAGCAGAGGTTTTGTAGCTGCCCACGGTCACACCGGCGGCGCGCTTGTTGGCAATGATGACGCCCGCCGCGCCCACGACCTCGGCAGAGCGCACGATGGCACCAAAGTTACCGTCGTCGGTCACATGGTCGAGTACGACGACGAGCGCCGGGCCGTCACCCGCGCGGCCAAGGATATCGGCGACGTCCGCATAGGGGAAATTACCCACCTCGAGCGCAATGCCCTGATGAGCGCCATGGCTCGACAGCGCATCGAGCTGCGCGCGCGGCACATACTTAATGCGGACGTCCGCGGCGTTGAGATCGTCGACCAGGCGCGACAAGGCAGCATCGCGCTCCCCGCCCTCGGCGATGAGCGCGCACTTGATGGGAAAACCAGTGCGTAGCGCCTCGGCGGCAGCACGACGACCTTCGATAAACTCGCCCTTGGGAACCTCGACGTTATCGCGGCTACGCTCGCGCTGCGAGCGAGCAGCCTGTGAGCGCTCGCGCTGGCCCTTGGGAGCGGCAGCGCGATCGTTGCGGCGAATCGGACGCGAGCCAGAAGCGGCCTGCTTGCCGCCACGAGGCGCACGCTTGCGATTGTCGGCCATAAAGCGACCTCCTAAATACAACTATCAAACGAAACAAAATAAACGACCGCCCATGAATATTAATTCGGGCGGTCGGTACGGGTTTTCCAAGTGCCCGAGATTGCCATGAAAGAGGAGCGACACGTACTTGAGTACGCGAGCGACGGTTTGAACGGCAAGGTCGGGTGCTTGGAAAACCCGCAGGGATTAGAGAGACTTGATACGAGTGCCGGCGGCAGTGTCCTCGATCGTCAGGCCTAGGTCCTTGAGCTGGTCGCGGATGGCGTCGGCCAGATCCCAGTTCTTGGCGGCACGGGCCTCGGCGCGGGCCTCGAGAATCTTGGCAGCGGCCTCGTCCACGTCGTCACCCGTGTAGGCGACCAGGCCGGCGGCAACGCCCAGCAGGCCCAGCGGCAACTCGACCTTGGGCTCGGGGAGCTCGACGCCAAACGTATCGAGCAGCTCGACCAGCGTATCGGCAGCAGCAAGCGCAGCGGCCTTGTCGGCAGCATCGCCCGCCTGCTCCAGGTACTGGTTGCACTCGGTCACAAAGCCAAAGACAGCACCCATGGCACCGGCAGTGTTAAAGTCGTCGTCCATGCACTCCTTAAAGGCGGCACGGGTCTCGGCGGCCTTGGCGGCAAACGCCTCAGATGCTGCCTCATCGGCATCGGCCGCCGCATGGTTCGCGGCCCAGCGCAGGTTCTCGACCGTACCGGCGATACGCGTAAGCGAGTTCTCGGCACCCTCCAGGCGCTCCCAAGAAAAGTCGAGCGGCGAGCGATAGCTCGTCTGCAGCATCAGCAGGCGCAGGGCCGCAGCAGAGTGCTGTTCGAGCACCTCGGCCAGCGTAAAGAAGTTTCCGAGCGACTTGGACATCTTCTCGCCGTCTACCAGCAGCATGCCCGTGTGCATCCAGGTGTTGGAGAAACCCTGGTGCCAGGCGCAGGTGGCCTGGGCACACTCGTTCTCGTGATGCGGGAAGGCAAGGTCGGAGCCGCCGCCGTGGATGTCGATCGGGGTGCCCAGGTAGCGATGCACCATGGCGGCGCACTCGGTGTGCCAACCGGGACGGCCTTCGCCCCAGGGGCTCGGCCAGCTGGGCTCGCCGGGCTTGGCGGCCTTCCACAGGGCAAAGTCGAGCGGGTCGTTCTTGTCCTCGTTCTCCTCGATGCGCGCGCCAACCATCAGATCGTCGATGTTGCGGCCCGAAACCTGACCATAGTTGGGATCGCTGCGCACGGCAAAGTACACGTCGCCGTTATCGGCGGCGTAGGCATGGCCCTGCTCGATAAGCGTCTTGATCATAGCGATCATGGGGCCGATCTCCTTGGTGGCGCGGGGGCGCACATCGGGAACGAGCACGTTGGCGGCACGCATGACGCCGATGAACTTGTCGGAGAACTCCGTCGCGACCTCGGCGGCAGTGCGGCCCTGCTCGTTGGCGCGCTTGATGATCTTGTCATCGACATCGGTGAGGTTCTGGGCGAACGTGACCTCGTAGCCGCTCGCGATGAGCCAGCGACGAATCACGTCAAAGCTGATGAACGTGCGAGCATTGCCGATGTGGATGTTGTCGTAGACCGTGGGGCCGCACACGTACATGCGAACCTTGCCGGACTCGATGGGCTGGAACTCTTCCTTTTTATGGGTAGCGCTGTTGTAGATACGCATTCGTTACTCCTTAACGGTTTTCTGTAGCAGGCAGACGGCCCAGGCGCCAATTCCCTCGCCTTGGCCTTCCCAACCGAGCTTTTCGGTCGTGGTGGCGGCGACGCCCACGTTTTCGACGTCGACACCCAGGGCATGGGCAAGGTTGGCGCGCATGGCATCGCGGTGCGGAGTGATCTTGGGTTGCTGGCAGGCAATGGTGCAATCGGCATCGACAAACTCAAAGCCAAGCTCGCGCGCATAGTCCATCACGCGAGCGAGCAGCACCATCGAATCGGCACCCTCGTAGGCGGGATCGGTGTCGGGGAATAGCTTGCCGATATCTCCCCCGCGGCAGGCGCCCAGAATGGCGTCGGCCAAGGCGTGCGCGAGCACATCGGCATCCGAGTGGCCCAGCAGGCCGCGCTCGTAGGGAATGTCAACCCCGCCGATGATACATCGACGCCCCTCCACCAAACGGTGGACGTCGTAGCCGTGGCCAATGCGCAGGTTACTGAACATGGGGAAGGTCCTCTCCCTCGGCCATGCGACCGAGCAGAATCGCGGTTACGGGACGCAGGTCCTCGGGCACCGTCACCTTAAGGTTATCGCGCGGGCTCTGGACACAGCGGACGCGCCCGCCCATGCGCTCGACCAGCGATGAATCGTCGGTGCCGATAAAGCCCTCGGCGATAGCAGCGGCGTGAGCGCGCTTCATGGCGTCGACGCTAAAGATCTGCGGCGTCTGCGCGGCCCAATAGAGCTCGCGCGGCGGCGTCTCGACGATGTTGTCGCCATCGACGATCTTGAGCGTGTCGATGGCAGGCTGGCCGCACACGACGCCGTCGAGGGCACGGTCGCCCACAAGCACGTCGATCGCATGATCGATGGCCTCGGTCGTAATGAGCGGACGGGCGCCGTCGTGGATGGCGACATATTCGAAACCCGCCGGAGCCGCATGCACGCCGGCACGGGTGGAATCCTGGCGGGTCTCGCCGGCATCGGCAAAGCTGATGGGCGTGTCATAGTCAAACGGGTCGATGGCCAGGCGGCGCATCTCGGCACGGCGCTCGGAAGGACACACCACCACGATGTGGCCGACCTTATTGCTACGGTCAAATGCGCGGATAGACCAGCTCATGAGCGGACGGCCCGCCACGTTAACGAGCTGCTTGCCGCCGGGATTTCCAAAGCGCTGGCCACTGCCGCCGGCAACGACCACGGCGCATACGGGCGCCATTATGCGTTCCCCTGTTTGGTGCCCTTCATGCGGTACAGGGAGTCCGCAAGAATGGCAGGGTTGTTGACGCCAAAGTCGCCTAGGCGCTCCGGATCCTCGCTGATGTCGTCCATGAGCTCCTGCAGCGATCCATACTCGTCGACGATCTTCTCGGCCACGCCGTCGCGCACGACGGACACGCGCGAAAGCGTGCGCAGGCCCAGCGGTGTCATGACGGAGTCCTCGTCCAGGTCGTCGTAACCCAGAACCGCCGCCACATGCTGCGGGTCGGACAAGTCCTTGGGCGTCATACGGCTCAGGTTGGCGCGGATCTTTTCGGCATTGGCCTCGGAGGAATCGCTCGCATAGTCGCGAATCATCAGGTCGTACTCGGTATCCATGCTGGAGCCGGCGAGCTGCTCGAGCTGCATCTGCACGAGCTTGCCCTGGTTGCCCAGCTTGACAATGCAATCCTTAAGTTCGGTCTTTGCCTGCTGCATGATCTCGAAGCTCGAGAAAATCCCGGTAATGTCGGCGAGCGTAACGTAGTCGTCGAGCTCGAGGGCCGTCAGGCGCAGCAGGGAGCGGTCGAGCGACTGACGGGTAGTCTGGAGCGTGGCGACGAGCTGGTTGACCGAGCTCATGATGGTGGTGACGGGCTGGATCTCGTAGCTCTTGCCGTGAACGTACACGTTGACGACGGCACGACGGGCCGAGACCGAGATCACGATGGCATCCGTGAGCACCGACATGCGGGCGGCGGTGCGGTGACGCATGCCCGTCTCACTCGTGGCAAGCGAGGGATCGGGATTGAGGTGGAAGTTGGCGCGCAGGATCTGGGTGAGGTCGCCGTCGATGACGATGGCGCCGTCCATCTTGGAAAGCTCGAACAGGCGGTTCGAGGTAAACGAAATGTTGAGCGGGAAGCCGTCGTTACCAGCAGCGAGCACGTTTTCGGTGTCGCCGACGCAAATAAGAGCGCCCAGGTGACCAGCAATGATCATGTCGAGGGCGGTGCGGATCGGCTGGCCAGGTGCCGTCAGGCGGATGGCCTGTTCCATACGCTTTTGCAGCTCGTTCTTATCCAAGGCATCGCTCCCATCGTATACGCTCCATAAACGTCAATAAGTTTCTCACGGTTTGCCTCTGTGACGCCCGCAAAATCCGATGCTTACAGAATGAGCGAACACAGCTGAGAGCCCCAATCCAAATGAGCTGCTTATGTGGTAGCATCGGGATTCGCATAAATGAGGGAGTAGTCGCGTGATCGGGTTCGCCTCCGGTGGCGCGGCAAGTCAACACACTGGCCGATGCGGCCTGGCTTGCCTTAATGAACGAGACTCGTGGCTGTGCGCGCAACGCGTACGCCACGGGTCTTTTTTGTTACTCCCCCAAGAGGTACACGCGGGCCCGCCCGCAGAGAGGGAGCCAGACTATGGGACTCGCAGAGCTCGCGCTGCTCGCCGTTGGCCTTTCGATGGATGCCTTTGCCGTATCCATCTGCAAGGGCCTTGGCATGAAGAAGATCAACCTTAAAGTCGCCGTGGTGCTCGGCCTGTTCTTTGGCGGCTTTCAGGCCGGCATGCCCGTAATCGGATGGGCGCTTGGCAGTCAATTCATGGGCATCATCGGACCCATCGACCATTGGATTGCCTTTATCCTTTTGGCCTTTATCGGCGGCAAAATGCTGTGGGAAGCCTTTACCGAGGACGAGAATGAAGGCGACGGCAAGGATGCCGAAAAGATTGACCTGGGCGAGTACCTGATCCTCGCCATCGCCACCTCAATCGACGCCCTAGCCGTAGGCATCTCATTTGCGGCGCTCTCGGTTGACATCGTTCCCGCTGTATCGCTTATCGGCGTCACAACGTTTATCTTCTCCGTCGCCGGCGTAGCGATCGGCCACACCTTTGGCGCGCGCTACGAAAAACCTGCCACCATCGTGGGCGGCATCGTGCTCATCCTCATCGGACTTAAGATCTTGCTTGAGCATCTGGGGATTTTGGCGCTGTAACGCCAAACACAATCGCTCAAAACTCAACGCCAGTACAAGGCCTCATGCAAAGTTTTGCATGAGGCCTTTTCGTGCAGACTTTTGCATGTCATACTGATATGCAAAAGTCTACATGTTGGAGATCGCCATGGATACCCTTCCCATCACCACACCACGCCAAGCTGGCATCTATGTGCGTCAGGCACGCGAGTCGCAGGAAATCACCCGTGCGGCCCTCGCTAAAAAAGCCGGCGTTTCGGAGCGCCTGCTCGCATCGCTCGAGCTAGGAGACGCCACGGGTATTCGGCTCGACAAGTTGCTGTCCGTCTTTAATGCACTCGGCATAGGTCTCTTTGCGCAAAGCGATAACGACTCCATCGCATCGCCCTCCGAACATCCGACGACGAAAGCGGACCTCCCTATCGCGAACTCGAATGCCCTGCCAAAGCCAAGCGTAGGCAGACGACCCGCTCGACAGGGAACGCCATCTTCCTATGGTGCCTTGCTGGCCCAAATCGCAGCCGAGCAAGGCCTTTCCGGCACTTCAGGCCTCTCCTTTGGCTGTAAGGTTGTGAAATAAATGGCAGAGATGGAGCTTGCAACCCTCATTTGTGGCGAAATCGCAGGCACTCTCCGGCAAGACAAGCATGGACTCTGCAGCTTTGTATACGCCCCAACCTATCGCGGAGCACCGCTATCGCTAACAATGCCGCTTTCCAATCGCACGTATGGCCATAACATCGTCCGCCCGTTCCTATTTGGCCTTTTGCCCGACAGTCAAGAGCAGCGTCGCGCTATTGCCGCCGAGTATGACGTTGCATCCAACAACCCCGTCGCCCTCTTGTGCCATATCGGTCTTGACTGCGCAGGGGCCGTTCAGTTTTGTCGAACCGATCAATTAGGCGCCGCCCGCGGCAGGGTCTCGGCATACCGCCCGCTTACCAATTCTCAAATCGCTCACAAGCTCAAAGCAATTCGCGATGACGAAAGAGAGACATGGATGGGCTCCAACGAAAGCTGGTCCCTGGGCGGCAACCAAGGCAAATTTGCACTAGCTTGGCATGATGGCCAATGGTGCGAATGTCTAGGGTCATCCCCCACTACCCATATCTTCAAAAATGGTGTCGTTGGGTTCAAACATCAGGCCTTAAACGAATTCGTCTGCATGAAAACGGCTCGGCGTGTTGGCATTCCAACTGCCAACGTCTCCTATTGCACATTTGAAGACGAAGCCGCGCTCGTCGTTGAACGGTACGACAGAATGGTCAATAGCAGCGGAAATATCGAAAGGCTGCATCAGGAGGACTTTTGCCAGGCGCTCGGTGTATTGCCAAGCCAGAAATACACCGCCGACGGAGGACCAACCACACGAGACATCCAAGAACGACTGATTAACACAGTCCCCCACCACATGAATCTTGTGCTTTTTACCTATATGTTGTTCTATAACGCCATTATCGGAGCGCCTGACGCACACGCTAAAAACTACTCGCTCATCCTAGGTAAAGGCACAAACGCAGCGCTCGCACCCATGTACGATGTCGCATCGGGCTTGGCGTACGAGCGTATGCGCCGCCGGGCGCGCCTTGCCATGAGCGTTGGCGGCGAAAATCGAGTGGGGCGCATCGGTCCAGGCGCTATCCGCCGATACCACGGTATGGGCGACCCCGCGCTGGAGGCGGCGCTCACCGATGCCGGGCTATCCGAGAAGTTTTGCTTTGCGACCATGATGGACCTCGCCTACGAGGTGCCCATTTGCATGGAAGAGATCATGGACGAACACGCCGACCTGCCCGGCATGGCGGACCTGCGCGAGCACATGCTCGGCCCCGTCCGCGAAAACTGCCAGCGCACCCTCGACCTCATCAAGGCGGATATGGGCTAGGCGCCAATCAATCCACATTTCTTAAAAGAAGAGGGGGGCACCCGTCGCAAAAGTTCGGATGCCCCCTCTCGTAATGTCATTTGCAATCCGCTAGCACGTGGCTCGAACTGCTGCTAGCGCGACCCTTACGCGGCAAGGCGCTTGAGGACGTCGATGAGCAGCTCGTAGAAGCGCTCGGCAGAAGCGAGCTCCATGCTCTCGTCCGGGGTGTGGACATCGGAGAGCGTCGGGCCCACGGCGATGGCGTCCAGGCCGTGCAGGGCCTCAGCAAACAGGCCGCACTCAAGGCCGGCGTGAATGGACTCGATGCGCAGCTCGGAGCCAAAGAGCTCGCGATAGCTCTCGACAAAAACGTCGCGGACCGGCGAATGCTCGGCATAGCTCCAGCCGGGATACTCGAACTCGAACTTGGCGTCGAAGCCCAAGACATCGGCCAGCGTCTGCAGGCGGTCCTTGAACTCGTTCTGCAGTGAGGTGATCGAGGAGCGCGGGGACAGCATGATCTTGACCTGGTCGTCGGAAGTGGCGACCACGCCGATGTTGGAGGAAACCTCGACGGAGCCGTCGGTGGCGACGTTGCGGCGAATCACGCCATTAGGGGCAAGACGCAGGGCGCGGATGAGGGCAAGCGCGTACTTCTGATCCATGGCCTCGACCTCGGCGTCGTCGGCAATCTCGACGGTGCAGGTAAAGCCGGGGTCGAAGACCTCGAGCTCGGCAGTGACGTCGGTGATGATGTCCTTTGCGATCTGGGCCGCGGCCTCGGCGGCAGCGTGGTCGGCGTAAACCAGCTCGGCCTTGCACTCACGGTTGATGGCGTTGTCCTTAGTGCCGCCGTTAAAGCTAACGATGGCGGGCTCGCCGGCGACCATCAGGCGGTCGATGATGCGGGCCATGATGAGGTTGCCGTTGCCGCGCTCCAGGTTGATATCGTTGCCGGAATGACCACCCAGTAGGCCGGAGATGTCGAGCGTGAGGGTGCTGCCGGTCTTGTGCTCGCGCACGATGGGGCAGGTGTAGGTAACAACGACGCCGCCGGCGCAGCTGACGGTGGCAACGCCCTCTTCCTCGGAGTCAAGGTTAATCATGGTGCGGGCGCTAATCTGGGACTTGTCGAGCGTCTCGGCGCCGACCAGGCCAGTCTCCTCGTCGGTGGTGAATACGCACTCGAGGGCGGGATGAACGATCGAATCGTCGTTGAGCACAGTAAGCATCAGAGCGACAGCAATACCGTTGTCGGCGCCCAGGGTGGTGCCGTTAGCGGTGAGGACGCCGTCCTTGACGACCAGGTCGATACCGTCGGTCGTAAAGTCGTGCTCAACAGAGCCCAACTTGTCGCACACCATATCGATGTGGCCCTGCAGCATCACAGTCGGGGCATTCTCGGCGCCGGCAGAAGCGGGCTTGCGAATGATGACGTTGTAGACCTCGTCCTGGTACACATCGAGGCCGCGCTCCTTGGCAAACGCAACCAGGAAATCGCTGATGCCCTTCTCGTTGCCAGACCCACGGGGGATCGCGCTGACCTCCTCAAAGAAATGGAACAGCTGGGCGGGCTCGTAGCCGGTGATCTTGTAATCCATGGTGCCTCCTTGGCGCAACTGGTTAGACAGTAAGACATGCGCCTTGTATATTCCCAGACTTTGCGTGCATAAACCAGTCGAAAACGCCGAGCGCCCTCGCATCATCGGCTAACGGTGGACCGTATAGCGTAACGGTCACAACTTCCGCAGCTCTACAAATCGAGGCGCCCTTTCCGGAGCGCCTCGATTGCGCGTATCAAATTGTCGCCACGCCTTACAGCGCGCCGGAACCGGCTTGCATCATGCCGCCGGGGCCCGAGGTCACGCCGCCGCTCACGGGCGCGGCGCTGCCAGTGTGCGGTGCCGCCGGGGTGGTATCGCCACCGAGCGTACCTGCCGGACGCGGTGCCGGAATCTCGCCCGTGCCGTGGCTAAAGACAAACTTGCCATCGGCCACGTCGCACAGGACGGTATCGCCCTCGCCCCACTCGCCGGCCAGAAGTTCCTCGGACAGCGGGTCCTCGATGAGCTTTTGAATAGCACGGCGCAGCGGACGCGCACCGTTGGTGAGGTCGGTGCCCTCGGCCACGATCTTGTCATAGGCCGCATCGGTGAGCTTGATGTTCATGCCGTTGGCAATCAAACGCTGACGCAAGTCGTCCACCAGCAGGTGCGCGATCTTGGTGAGATTCTCGCCCGAGAGCTTCTGGAACACCACGATGTCGTCGATGCGGTTGAGCAGCTCGGGGCGGAACAGGCGCTTGAGCTCGCCCATGGCGCGGCCGCGGATCTCACTCGAGGTGAGGCCCTGCTCGCCGGTGGTGCCAAAGCCAACGCTTGCATCCTGCGCAATCTCGCGGGCGCCCACGTTGGACGTCATGATGATCACGGTGTTGCGGAAGTCGACCGTCTTGCCCTGGCTATCGGTCAGACGACCCTCTTCCAGCACCTGCAGCAGGATGTTGAAGATATCGGGGTGCGCCTTCTCGATCTCGTCGAACAGCACGACCGAGTACGGGTGGCGACGAACGGTCTTGGTGAGCTGGCCGCCCTCATCGTGACCGACGTAACCCGGAGGGCTGCCGATGAGCTTGGAGACCTCGAACTCGCTACCGAACTCGGACATGTCGAAGCTGATGAGTGCGTCCTTGCTGCCAAAGAGGTACTCGGCGAGCGTCTTGGCAAGCTCGGTCTTGCCCGTGCCGGTGGGACCAAGGAAGATAAAGCTGCCGCCGGGGCGACGCGGGTCCTTGAGCGGCGAGCGGCTGCGGCGCACGGCCTTGGCAACGGCCTCGACAGCCTCATCCTGACCGATGATGCGCGTCTTGAGCACGCTTTCGGTCTGCAGCAGGCGCCGGCTCTCGCTCTCGGTAAGCGAGGATACCGGCACGCCCGAAGTCACGGACACGATATCGGCGATCTGACTCACATCGATGGTGAGCGGGCTGGCGTCGAGCTCGGCGGTCCAGGCAGCCTTGGCCTCGGCGAGTTCAATCTCGGCAGCCTTCTGCTGCTCGGTGATCTCGGCGGCCTTGTTCATGTCGTCGCTCTCGGTGGCCTCCTGCGCGGCGGCCTTGAGCTCCTCTATGCGATGCTCGGCCTCGCGCACCGGCTCGGGCGCGCGGTTGGCGGCGATGCGGGCGCGGGCACCGGCCTCGTCAATGAGGTCGATGGCCTTATCGGGCAGGAAGCGATCCTGAATGTAGCGGTTGGAAAGGTTCGCGGCGGCCTCGATAGCACCCTGCGTATAGCGCACATGGTGGTGCTCCTCGTAGCGCGGCTTGAGCGCGGTCAGGATCTTGACCGTGTCCTCGACGCTCGGCTCCTCGACATCGATGGTCTGGAAGCGACGCTCGAAGGCCGGGTCCTTGGTGAGGTACTTGCGGAATTCCTCGGCCGTGGTGGCGCCGATAATCTGGAAGGCACCGCGCGCGAGCACGGGCTTGAGCATGGAGCTCGCGTCGATGGAGCCCTCGGCAGAACCGGCACCGATGATGGTGTGCATCTCGTCGATAAACAGGATGACGTCGTCGGCTTCGGTTGCCTCCTGGATTACGTTCTTGAGGCGCTCCTCAAACTCACCGCGATACTTGGCGCCCGCCACGAGGCCCGGCAGGTCGAGCGTCCAGATATTCTGGTTCATGAGGTTCTCGGGCACGTTGCCAGCAGCAATCTGCTGCGCCAGGCCCTCGACGATAGCCGTCTTGCCCACGCCGGGGTCGCCCAGAATGAGCGGATTGTTCTTGGTGCGGCGCGAAAGGATCTCCATCATGCGCTGGACTTCCTTTTCGCGGCCAATCACGGGATCGAGCTCGCCGTCGCGCGCCTTTTGCGTGAGGTTGGTGGCGAACTGCTTGAGCGTGTCGGTGCCGCTCCCCTTTTGCTGAGAGGCATCCGAGCCGCTAAAGAACGGCAGGCCCGCACCGGGACGCCCGGCACCGGCACCGGCGAGCGGACGCTTCTTGTCCTGATCCTTGGCAGTGAGCTTTTCGATGGCCTTTTTAATGGAAGCAGACGACACGCCCAGGCGCATGAGGATGTCCATGGCCATGCCGTTGCCTTCTTCGACGATGCCGATCAGCAAGTGCTCGGTCGAAACGTAGGTCTGGTTGTTCTCGCGTGCCACGCGGAAGGAGCGTTCCATCACGCTGATGACGAGCGGCGTAAAGGCGAGCTTGGCAGCCTCGGTCTCCTCGCTGGGCTCGGGAACCGTGGTCTGGACCTCTTTGAGGGTATCCATGATGTCATCGTAGGAGATATCGAGCGAACGCAGTGCCTCGGCGGCAATACCCTCGTCCTCCTTGGCAAGCGCAAGCAGCAGGTGCTCGGTGCCCACCTTATTTGAGTGCAGATCGAGCGCCTCTTGCTTGGCCATGGACATGACCTTGCGCGCGCGATCGGTAAAACGGTCTAACATGCTAGTTCCTCTTAGACGAGCTAGTTTTTTCAAACGCAAAGCGCCGCCCCGCGGCAGCGCTTTGGTCTCTTTACCCATATGGAGTATATGTTAACCGTTGGGACCTTTCCCGCCCGTAGCCGCGCGACAACGTCTACAAAAAAGGAATTGCCAGGTGCGTCTGCATCGGCCCAACGAGCGTGGATTTTCGGACACCCATTCCACGAACGTGGATAATCTCCCGTTTTGAGCCCGTAAACAGGTCAAAAACGGGAGATTATCCACGTTCATGTTTTGCGGATCAGTTTCATTTGCACCAATTAGCTGGTGTGGCGCCAGCGAGGGTCGGTGAGCGTACGCGCCACACCCAGGCCAACGGGCAAAAACGCCACGATGAGCACTGCACGCACAAACCAGCCGAGCATATTGACCGTGTCGAAGGTGCACATGTAATACATCGAGCGATACAGATACAAGCCCGGCACCATAATGACAATCGATGGCACCGTGAGGGCGATACGTGGGTAGGTGAACTTGATTTCGGCTAAGCTCGCGAGCAGCCCCGATACCAGCGCGCCAATAAACGCTGCCGCCTCGGGAGGCATACCTACGCTCAGGCCCAGAAAGGGAAACAGCGTCGGCGCATCGACGAGCGTAAGGCGCAAGGTATTGGACACGGCGCCGATCAGCCCAGCTGCCGCGGCCATCTTTACCGGGCTGTTGAACATCACCGAGAAGCCGAATACGCCAACGAAGCTCATCACCACGCGCAGGAGCGTAAGGGCAAGCGGCGAAAGGCCGAGCGGGGCAAAATCATCCGGTGCCAGCCCCACACACTCGGCAACCATCCAGCCCACAAGGGTCGCCATCACAATAATCGACACGGCATACGAAAGACGCTCAATGCCGCTTCGCATATCGAGCTTAGCGATGTCGAGGCCTGCCGTAATGAGGGGAAAGCCGGGAATCACAAAGAGCATGGCGCCGATATAGCCTTCTTGGTGCGACATTGCCCCCGGTACGACCTGGCCAAGGCCGAGCAATGCCAGCAGATACGAAACGCAAGCGAGCGCAACGCCAATCGTCAGCGCGCTAAACTGGCCAAGACCCTGCTTGAGAATATGAGAGCGAGCATAGTTGCCAACACCAGCGCCTACGAATGCGCAGGCCATCTCGATAGGGCCGCCGCCGAGCAAAAAGACGAAGGCGCCGCAAGCACAAGCTGCCGCAAGGCCCTGTTGCCAGGGAGAGTAATCGGGTTTTGAACTCTCAACGGTCTTGAGCATCTCGTGGTATTCGTGCACGGTAAACCGGCGCCCATACGTCTCGATTTCCTTTAGGAAGCTCTCCATCATCCAAATGCGATGAGTATTGACTCCCGTTGTGGGTAGGCTGACGACCTCGTTAAAGCAGTGGCCGCCTTCGATGCAGGTGCACTCAAACGACAGGAGACTCAGGTCGACGTGAATCGTGACGCCGAGTACGGCAGCAACACGATTCATGGTATCGCGCACGCGCCAGGCACCTGTTCCGCTTGCCAGCATAAGCATGCCGGTGCGGCAGATGATGGATGATTTATCGGTGAGCGGCGCATCGACGGCAAGCTCATCGCCTGCCGTCACGATCTGGCGCCAGTCGGTTTTCATATGGAGGGCGCCGGCACGGACACCGTGGTGCATGGGGACTCTTGAGAGCAACGAATCATGGTGCGAAGGCTGTGGGGGTTTCGTCGATTCATCCTCAACCTCATCAGCCTCTTCATCGACCAGATCAAAGGAATCAAGCGGCGCTGGCTCGCGACGATCGATCAATTCCTCGTCCTCATCATCAAAATAGTTGAACTGATCGAGCATGTCCTCTTCGATTGCACGATCGCTCGCGCCGTCCATATAGACGCTCCCTTCCTGCCGACTAACCCCCATCCTAGGCAGCGACGGCTAAAGGAAACATAAAAGAGACGACTGTCATGCGAGCCACGTGCGCAATATCCGCTGGGTAGTCGTTTAAGAACGTCCCCAATGACTACATCGATGTTTTGGCAACGCCAGCGAGCGGGTCGCATTTGTGACAAGGTGACGTGAAACGAAAGGGCGCTGACCTTCTGGTCGCGCCCTTGAAGTTGAACGTCAGATTGTCCAAATGCGGCCCGCGCAGCGTCGAGCCGTTACGCGGTTCGTAGAACCGCGTAACTAGTTAGTACATCTTTGCGCCGGCGGGAATAGAAGCGTCAAGCTGGATCAGGTTGAGACGCTCCTCACCATCCTCCTCGTGGATAGCGCTGATGAGCATGCCGCAGCTGGGAATGCCCATCATCTTGCGCGGAGGCAGATTGGTGATGGCGAGCAAGGTCTTGCCGACCAGGTCCTCGGGCTCATAGTATTCATGGATGCCGGAGAGGATGGTGCGGTCGGTACCGGTACCGTCGTCGAGCGTAAAGTTCAGCAGCTTCTTGGACTTCTTGACGGCCTCGCATGCCTTGACCTTCACAGCGCGGAAATCGCTCTTGGAGAAGGTGTCAAAGTCGACGAACTCCTCGAACAACGGCTCAACGGCGATCTTGGAGTAATCGAGCGTGGGCTTAAGCGACTTAACGAACGAGCTCGCGGCGTTGCCGGCCTCGGCAGCCTTGGCGGCAGCGGCACCGGACTGGAAACCCTTCTCGGGCTTCATGTGCGGGAACAGCAGGACGTCGCGGATAGAAGCCTGGTTGGTGAGCAGCATGACCACGCGGTCGATACCAATGCCAATGCCGCCCGCAGGAGGCATACCGTACTCGAGGGCGCGCACGTAGTCCTCGTCGTACTCCATGGCCTCGTCGTCGCCGCCAGCTTTCTCGGCCATCTGGGCAGCAAAGCGCTCGGCCTGATCGACCGGGTCGTTGAGCTCGGAGAACGCGTTGGCGTACTCGTGGCCGGCAATAACCAGCTCAAAGCGGTGCGTCAGGCGCGGATCGTCCTCAAAGCGCTTGGCAAGCGGGCTGACCTCGATGGGGTAATCGCACACGAACGTGGGGTTGACGATGGTGTCCTCGCCCAGCTCATCGTAAATCTCGGCGATGATCTTGCCAGCAGTCCACTCGGGCTTGATCTCCAGGCCCTTCTCGCGCGCGGCGGCAGCAAGCTCCTCGACCGGCGTGTCGATGGTGACCTGCTTGCCGAGCACGTCGGAGACGATGTCGGTCATGGGACGGCTGGCCCACTCACCGGACAGGTCGATAGTCTGGCCCTGGTACTCGATGACCTCGGGGTTGCCGATGGCCTTGTTAGCCGCCTTAATGACGCCCTGGGCGAGCGCCTTCATGCCCTCGAGGTCGGAGAAGGCACGGTAGGCCTCCATCGTGGTGAACTCGGGGTTGTGGGTAAGGTCCATGCCCTCGTTACGGAAGATGCGGCCGATCTCGAACACGCGCTCAAAACCACCGACGATGCAGCGCTTGAGGTGCAGCTCGGTGGCAATACGCAGGTAGCACTCCTGATCGAGCGCGTTGAAGTGGGTAATGAACGGCTTGGCCGTGGCACCACCCTGGATGGTCTGCAGGATGGGGGTCTCGACCTCCATGTAGCCGTCGGACTCCATAAAGCGACGGAAGGTGGAGAGAATCTGCGAACGCTTACGGAAGGTCTCGCGAACGTCGTCGTTGGCGATCAGGTCGACATAGCGCTGGCGATAGCGGGTCTCCTTGTCGGAAAGACCGTGGAACTTCTCGGGCAGCGGACGAACGGCCTTGGAAAGCAGGGTCGCGCTCTTAGGGGCAACGGAAAGCTGACCGCGCTGGGTGCGCACAACCACGCCGGTCACGCCCAGGATGTCGCCCAGGTCGAGGGACTTGAGCGTATTCCAGGCAGCCTCGTCCATGTCATTGATGCGGCAGAACAGCTGAATCTCGCCGGTCGCATCGCGCACGACGATGAACATGATCTTACCCTGACCGCGCTTGGCGACCACACGGCCGGCGATCTTCACGACGTCCTCGGTGTCCTCGCCATCGGCAAGCTCGGCGTACTTAGCCTCGATATCGGCAACGTAGTCCTCAAGCTCAGAGTGCTCGGGATAGGGGTTCTGGCCCGCCTCGAACAGGGCGGCGCGCTTGGCCAGGCGGGTGGCGCGCTCGTCGTTGAGCGTCGATGCCTGATCTGCGGCGTTCTGGTTCTCTGCCATAAGTTAGCTCCTCAAACTACAACGCTCCCCAGGATTCGGTCCCAGGGAGCGAAAACATACCTTTACGCGGGACCGTGGTCTAGCGTGCAATCTTGGCGATGGTGTAGACGCGAGTCTTGCCGGAAGGCGTAACGACCTCGACGGAGTCGCCCTCGCCGTGACCGATGATGGCGTGGCCGACCGGAGACTCGTTGGAAATCTTGTGCTCGAGCGAGTTGGTCTCGGTGGTACCGACAAGCGTGACTTCCATGACCTCACCGTTGGGATCAATCAGAGAAACGGTGGAACCGATGGAGACGGTCAGATCGCCCGTGGTGGCAGCAACCTGAGCGTTGGCGAGGATGGCCTGGATCTCGGCAATACGAGCGGCGTTCTGGGCCTGCTTGTCCTTAGCGGCATCGTACTCGGAGTTCTCCGAAAGGTCGCCGAACGCGCGGGCTTCCTTGATGTCCTCGACGATCTCCTTGGCGTAATCGCCCTCACGCCAAGCGAGCTCCTCGACGAGCTTCTGGCGGCCCTCAGCGGTCAGTACGATCTGGCTTGCGTCCATACGGATATCTCCCCAACTCTGATCAAACAATCAACTGTCAACAAAACGAAAAAGACCGGCTAGCCTGCGGGCAAGCCGGTCAGGTGCTCACCCCAAAGGGATGGGACTACTCTGCGTCCGCGTCGCTGTCCTCTGCCTGCTTCTTCTTGGCAGCAGCGAGCTTGGCCTCGAGCTCAGCGATCTCCTTGTCCTCCTCGGACTGCTCGACCACGACCTCCTCGGCCTGCTTGGTCTCGGCCTTATCGTCGCCCTCCATACCCTCGCGGATATTCTTGACGGTAGAGCCGAGGGACTTGCCGAGCTTCGGCAAGTTCTTGGGCCCGAAGATAATCAGGACAACGACGAGAATAATGATGAGCTCAGGAGCCCTCAGTCCAAACATGTAGACCTCCACAATACAGCGAGACAAGCTCGAATGAGTATACCGCGGGTATCGCGGTATCACAACAATAGCTAAAAAAAGGGACCGCAAGAAGCGGTCCCTCCTCATGCTCTGGTCGGGTTGACTGGATTTGAACCAGCGACCCCTGCGTCCCGAACGCAGTGCTCTACCAAACTGAGCCACAACCCGTTAGCTCGACTATAGTAACAAAGATTTCCGTCGTGTGCTAGAGAAATTTTTACTTCTTTGGCACTTCGATGCGAACCGTGTTGGGAATGAGCTCCGTTGCATAAGCCCACCAGCCGTTTTGTTGAGCCGTCGCCGCAAGATTGGCTGCCGTGGCGGCGCTATCGCAGAGAGCAAACGAGCAGGCACCCGAACCGCACACGTTTGTGGCAATGGTACCGTCCTGTGAACGAAGCCAGTCGAGCACCGTTTGAATCCGCGGCTCCATCTGCGCGGAAATGACACCCAGGTTGTTGTGGACGAGCGCGTAGGCCGCCTCTGCGTCTCCCGAGCGAAGGGCAGATGCGATCGCTCCGGGCTTGTCCGCAGGCGCTGGGGTCTCGTCAAAACGTCGATAGGCTTCAATTGTCGAAACGCTTGCCTCGCGCGGCTTGACCAACACGACGGGCGTTGCGGGCAGCGCGGGATACTCAGTTGCCAGCACGTCTCCCCCACCTACGTAGAACGCAGGGCTCGCGTGCAAAAAGAACGAGACGTCAGCACCAATACCCCGCGCAATGTCGTCGAGCGCGGGGTCGGTGCGATCAATTCCCCAGAGCTCCGCCAAGGCGACAATGACCGCGGCCGCATCCGTCGAGGGGCCGCCCAAGCCGGCGCACAATGGAATGCGCTTCTCAATCGTCACGCAGATGTTTGCCTCGCGACCATAATGCTCGGCCATAGCAACCGCAGCCCGATACGCCGTATTCTTTTGCATGGGAAAATCTGATGCCGGAACCGTCTGGACGGTCAGCGCCTGCGCCGGCGCGACCGTCACGGAATCGGAAAGACCGACGGCTGCCATCAGGGAATCGACCCTGTGGTAGCCGCGGTCATCGCGCTCGGTATGAACCCCCAGGTAGAGGTTAATCTTTGCCGGCGTGGAAAGAGTCAGGGACCGATCGGTCACCGTTAGTGCTCCTCGAGCTGATTGCCGAGCGGGGTAAAAATGTGCTCACCGCTCTCGGGGTCGAACAGCTCGACCTGCCCGGTGAGGACATCGATATACTGGTAGGACTGACGCGACTTGCGGCCGCGACGTTCGTCAACCTCGACGATAAAGACGGCGGGGTGGACGCTCTTGATGGTGCCCATGCGCTCGACGACGCGGGTGCGGCCCATGT
This sequence comes from Coriobacteriaceae bacterium AM113-163, assembly GCA_027673765.1. GTDB lineage: Bacteria > Actinomycetota > Coriobacteriia > Coriobacteriales > Coriobacteriaceae > Collinsella. The sequence continues at coordinate 39,095 of JAQDWB010000001.1, read as the reverse complement.
TGGCCTTCACCTTGACGCGATCGCCCACCATATCGGTCAGCTTCTCGTGGATGTCGTCGACGTGATTGACTTCCATCTCTTCCATGAACAGGGCCTCCAGAAGGTGCAATTCAAAAAGGGGATAATACCCCTAAGATAGACAAAACTCTAATATTATAGCACCCTGTTGCGACCACGCGCAAGTAGCTAATTTGGCTACTTACAGATTGTCGGTATCGAGGACTATGGTGAATGGACCGTCGTTGACGAGGTCGACCTTCATGTCGGCGCCGAAGATGCCATGCGCTACGTGCTCGACGTCCTCGCGTACAAGCGTCAGGAAGTACTCGTAGAGCTCGTTGGCGACATCGGGCGCGCCGGCATCCGTAAACGACGGACGGCGGCCGTGGCGGCAGTCGGCGAACAGCGTGAACTGCGACACCACGAGCACTTCGCCGTCGACATCGGCCAGTGCCAAGTTGGTCTTGCCGTTCTCGTCCTCGTTAATGCGCAAGCCCCGGAGCTTGCCCCACAGCTTATCGGCCTCGGCGCGCGTGTCGCCGTGGCCCACGCCCAGCAGCACCAGATAGCCGCGTCCAATGCGGCCCACGCACTCGCCGTCGACCGTCACGCCGGCGTTGAGCACGCGCTGCACCACCGCACGCACGGCCTACTCCTCGCCCGTCAGCTTGGCGGACAGATGCTCGAGCGCGTGGAAACGATGGCTGATGGCGTTCTTCTCGTCCGCCGTGAGCTCGGCCATAGTCTTGCCCGGCGTGTCGACCGGCAGGAACAGTGGGTCGTAGCCAAAGCCGTGATCGCCGCGGCCCTCGTGCGCGATAACGCCCTCGCAGGCGCCCTCGCCATAGGTGACCAGGCCGCCCGTATCGATGAGCGCAACGACGCTCATAAAGCGCGCGGTGCGGTCCTCGTCTGCCACGCCTTCCAGGTTAACGAGCAGCTTGGCGTTGTTGGCGGCATCGTCGCCATGCACGCCCGCATAGCGTGCGCTATACACGCCCGGCTCGCCGTCCAGCGCGTCGACGACCAAGCCAGAATCGTCGGCGATGGCCATGAGCCCCGTCTCTTCGACGGCAGCCTGCGCCTTGATGATGGCGTTTTCCAAAAACGTCGTGCCGTTTTCCTCGGGGTCCTCAAAATCGCCCAGCTGGCCGAGCGCCACAAAGCGAACCTCGGGCATGACCTTGCCCAAAATGGCCTCGATCTCGGTGAGCTTATGGGCGTTGCCCGTTGCCACGACAATGGTCGCTGCCGGGTCGAGGGTGTCGATGTCGATCTTCTCAAGTGCCATGAGTGGTCTCCTTGTCTCTATAGCAATGCCGCGCCGAGGGCGACGAGGGCCTCCGCCTCTCCCCTCTCAATCAACGGCAGTCTTATACTTCGACGTTTTCCCAGATAAAACCTGCCAAAATTAACATCCCTTTTTGGTAGGTTAGGCGAGGGCCTGGCGCTGGAGCTCGATGAGCTCGGCGATGCCTTTGTCGCCCAGGTCGAGCAGGGCGTTGAGGCGCTTACGGTCAAAGGGCGCCTGCTCGCCGGTGCCCTGGAGCTCGATCATCTCACCGGTGTCGGTGGCGACGAGGTTCATGTCGACCTCGGCATGGCTATCCTCGGAATAATCGAGGTCAAGCAGCGTATTGCCGTCGACAACGCCCATGGAGATTGCAGCCACCTGACCGGTAAGCGGGATGCGCTCGATCTTGCCCGCCTCGACCCACATGGCGAGGGCGTCGTGCAGCGCCACCCAGGCGCCGGTGATGCTCGCTGTACGCGTGCCGCCATCGGCCTGAATCACATCGCAGTCGACGGTAACGGTGTACTCGCCGAGCGCCTTCATGTTGACGACGGTACGCAGGCTGCGGCCAATGAGGCGCTCGATCTCCATGGAGCGACCCTTGCGGTTGGCGTGCTCGCGCTTGCAGCGCTTGCCGGTCGACGCCGGCAGCATGGCGTATTCCGCGGTCACCCAGCCGGCCTTAGCTCCCTTTCGCCAGCCCGGCACGCCCTCCTCGATAGTGGCGGCGCACAGCACGCGCGTGTCACCGAACTCGGCAAAACACGAGCCGTGGGCGTGCCTCATGACGCCACGGGTGAGCTTAACGGGGCGCAACTCGTTGGCGGCGCGGCCGTTGGCGCGGTTGACCTGCATGTATTCCATAGAAATATCCTTTCGGCAGAAGAAGAGGGCAAGTCTTTGGACGGTAACCCTACATCTATTTCAGTTCGTCGATATCAATATGTTCGATGCTCTTGAGCGGCTGACCAAAGATAAAGCTGCCCGCCACCGCAAACTCGGCAATGTTATCGGCCGTCGTGGCAAAACGATGCTGCGGCTCGGCGGCGTTGCCCGCCAGCTGCTCGCGGCGCGTGAGGATATCGGTCAGCTCGCGTGTGGTCTCCTCAGCGGAACTCACGACGCGCACCCCAGGCCCCAGCACATGGCGGATGGGTCCCACCAACAGCGGAAAATGCGTACAGCCGAGCACCACGGTATCGATACCGTGGTCGCGCAGCGGCTCAACCGTGGCACCCACCAGCGCACGCACGGCAGGCGTATCGAAGATGTCCTCGTTCTCAAGCCACTGTTCCTGCAGATGTGCACCCGAGGCGAGCTCGTGTTCGACAACCTCGACAAAGCTCGAGGCAGGACAGCCATATACATCGACGCCGGCATCTAGATCCTGAATGGCGCGCGTGTAGGCGCCCGAGCGAATGGTGAGGTTGGTGGCGAGCACGCCCACGCGACGCGAGCGGGTGCTGTTGATTGCCGCACGGGCACCCGGCGCGATCACGCCGATCACGGGAACGTCGAGCACCTGCTGGGCCAGACGCAAGGCCGCAGCTGTCGCCGTGTTGCAGGCGATGACCATAATCTTGACGTCGTGCTTCGAAAGCCAACGACCCGCCTGCAACGCAAACGAGCGCACCTCATCCTCGGTGCGGGTTCCATAGGGGCAGCGCTTGGTGTCACCAAAGTAGTAGACGGACTCGTGCGGCAGCGCCGTCGCAATCGCGCGCGCAACCGTCAGACCGCCCAAACCAGAATCGAACACGCCAATCGGGCGCGTGTCGCCTGCCGGATTCTCGATATCGGACATTACCTCACCAGTCTCTCTCGAAAAGACATGTCCAAGTGCAGCGACGCCGCGCTACGAACGCGCCGCGACCAGCAGCTCTGCCGTCGCCGCCCAACCGTCGACAATTTTGCCGCGCGTAACGAAAGCGTTCTCGCAAGCAGCCAAGAACTCGGGCGCGCCGGCGCTCGTCAGGCCATTCTCGACCAAGCAGAACGTGCCCACGTGATCGGCCATGTAGAAGTCGGACTCGGAATCGCCGAGTGCGAGCGTCTCCTCGCGTTCGATCCCCAGGTGCTCGCAGAAGCGCGCAATGGCAACGCCCTTGTTGAGACCCGCCGGATTGATGTTGAAGGCGCGGCCGTCCTCGACGCGATCGAGCTCGAGCGTCGTCGGCTTGGACAGGTGAGTCAGATGGCCGTTGCAAGCCCAGATCAGACCGCAACCGGCCTCGTCCAGGATGGCCTGGACCTCATCGTCGGGCACATCGCCGCGCATGCCGACGGTGACCTCGCGGTACTTGTAGCCGGTCGACATGTCGTTGTGATACTCGATCTTGTGCGGCCAGCGGGCAAGGATCTTCTCGCACACGCCGGTCTGCTCGATCACCTGGTGCGGAGTAAGGCCGCAGGCGGGGTCGTAAGGCATGTCGCCGGTCAGATACTCCCAATCGTTGGCTTTGAGGTCGTACATGACCAGGCCACCCATCTCACCAATGTAGGAGTTGAGGCCGAGCACGCGTGCATCCTCGTGGATCATGGTGCGGTTGCGGCCCGAGGTGGGAACCACTTGGATGCCGGCGCGGGCAAGTGCCACGACAGCCTCGACGAGCTTGGTCGAGGGGTTGCCGTCGTTGTCGCGCAGCACGCACGAGCCGGGTGCGAGCATCGTAGCATCCAGGTCGGTAAAGACGTACTTAACCTTGGCCAAGCGCTCGCGCATCTCGCCCGAAAGCTCGGCGACGGTCGGCAGGGTGTTGTGGGACATGGTTACTCCGTTTACGTAGAAGGGTTTGGGCTTGGACGGCATGTTTTGATTGAGGGAACACGTTTATGGCGACAGCGCACTCAGGGCGCCTTCGCCATCATGGTTCATTAGTCAAACTGGGTAACATCGATCAGGCGATTGGCCAGCGAAAGGTCGCTCTCGATGGGCACGAACTCGTCGCCCACGTGCATGAGCTCCTCGTCACCCTTTGCCAGCAGCAAGACAATGGTGGGGGCATCGGGGTTGACGTACTCCTCGCGCGCCGCCTTGAACGCCGTATGCACAGCGGCTTCGCGGTCGAGGATGATCTTGTTCGGCGTATCGTCGGGAACATGCTCGGCAAGCTCGCGACAGACCTTCATCGGGTCCTCGTGAGCCGGGTCCTCGTTGGCAAAGATCATCAGGTCGGAATATGGTGCGGCCTCGCGCGGAAGCTGCTCGCGGCGCTCCTGCGCCTTGCCGCCGGCAGCGCCAAACACTGCAATGACTGGACTAGCGGGAAACGCGCGCTTGACCGACGAGAAAAGCGAACGGAACGAAAGCTGGTTGTGCGCATAGTCAACGACGCAGATCACGCGGCCGTCCTTCGACTCCACGACCTCCATACGGCCCGGTACACGCAGTTTGGAGAGGCCCTTCTTGATAGCCTCGATACCGATGCCGATCTCGCGCGCAGCGGCGATAGCGACCAGCGCGTTTTCCACGTTAAAGTCGCCCGCGATGCCCAGCAGGACCTTCTCCCCCGCCTCGGACTCGTCGGCACACAGGCCATGCAGGTTAAACTCGATGTTAAAGCCGACCATGCGCACATCGCTCGCCCACAGGCTTGCCTCGGGATGCTCGACGCCAACGGTCACCAAGCGCTCGGCCGTCGACGCTGCCTCCAACACACGGTCAACCTCTTCGGTGCCCAGATTCACCACGGCGGTCTTTGCCTGGTCAAAGATCCTGAGTTTGCTCTCAAAATAATCCTCAAACGTGGGGTGTTCGATCGGCGAGATGTGGTCACGGCCGATGTTGAGGAAGCACGCCACGTCAAACGGCAGATTCTCGACGCGTTGGTACTTGAGCGCCTGGCTCGAGACTTCCATGACCATGGACTGGCGACCTGACGTGCGGCAGTTGGCGATATGGCGCCAGACCTCTGGGGCCTCGGGCGTAGTATTGGTGCTCTCGTAGCACTCGATGCCGTCGTCGGTACTCACCGAGCCGATCATGCCGCAGGACTCGCCCGCCGCTTTGATAATCGACTGGAGCATAAAAGCGGCCGTGGTCTTTCCCTTGGTACCGGTGATGCCCACGATCTTGACGTCGTGGTCGGGACGGTCGTAGACCTCCGGCGGCAACAGGGCCATGGCCGTGCGAACGCTATCAACAACCAGCATCGCAGCACCGCTCTCCTGCGCCAGCGGCTCCAGAGACTCGACCAGCGACTCCTCGCACACAAATGCGACGGCGCCCGCATCGAGCGCCATGCTCAAAAACGCGGGCTTAAAGGCAGCACCTTTGCAAAAGAACACGTCACCTACCGAGACCGCGCGCGAATCAAACGAGCAGCCGGTCACGGCACGCTCGTCAACCTGCTCTGATGCGCGCAGCTCGCCGCACACATCGAGAAGCTTGGCAAGCGTATCGACCGTGGTCACGGTCGCGGAATCCGAATGGTGCATCTTTCACCTTTCTCAGCCATTTGGCAGGGACGCTTTTTATAGTAACTGAAACGCACCCACGCAAAAACGGCTCCCGGAGGAGCCGTTACGAGCAGGCGTTCGTAAGCCGAGGCTAGGCAGCCTGAACAGCGGGCTGGTCCTCGTCGATAAAGAAGCGCTTGTACCACACCAGGAACACGAGCGGCGTATAGATCTTGCGCTGGAAATCGCCCTTGCCCGCAAAGTGCAAATCGAGCAAGTGCATGAGCTCGTCGGTATCGAAGAACTCGCTTGCCCACGGCGCGGTGAAGTACTCCTTGACATAGTCGTACCACTTTTGCTCGCGCAGCCAGTAGACAATCGGCACCGGGAAGCCCACCTTGGGACGGGTGGCCCACTCATCGGGCAGCGACTTGTTGGCAGCGTGGCGGAGTACCTGTTTATTGCCGTTCTCGTTGATGCGGTAGCGGTCGGGAATGTGCTCGGCGAACTCCATGACTTTGCGGTCCAGGAAGGGCACGCGCAGCTCCAGCGAGTGCGCCATGCACATCTTGTCGGCCTTGAGCAGAATGTCGCCCGGGAGCCACATGTTCATATCCAGGTACTGCTTCTTGACCAACTCGGGCTGACCCTTCACGCGCGCATAGATGGGGGCGGCAAGCTCGAAGGCGCCATCGCCGGTGTTGTACTCGGGCTTGAGCACGCCGTCGACCTCGCGCTCCGGCCATACCAGAGCCTGTCCCAGGAACGACTTCTCAGGGATCTCGGCACCCTTGACCAGGAAGTTATGTCCCTTGAAGTACGGCATATGCAGCGCCAGGTTACCGAGCGCGCGACGGATGGGCAGCGGCACCATCTTTTTGTACTTGCGAACCGGGACCGTGTCCTCGTAGTAGGCGTAGCCGCCAAAGAGCTCGTCGGCACCTTCGCCCGAAAGCACGACGGTGACGTCCTTGCGGGCCATCTCGGCCAAGAACCACAGCGGCACGGAAGACAGGTTGGACTGCGGCTCGTCCATGTGATACTGGATGTCCTCGAGCGCACCGAAGAACTCGTCGGCGGTAATCATCTTGCGGACATTCTCGACGCCGAGCTTATCGGAAAGTTCCTTGGCGTAGTTAGTCTCGTTGAAATTCTTGTAATCGAAGCCCACCGAGAAGGTCTTGTCGGGCATGAGGCAAGCGGCGATGTAGCTGGAGTCGACGCCGCCGGAGAGGAACGACGCGACCTTGACGTCGGCGATGCGATGGGCCTCGACGCTCTCGTGCACGACCTCGTCCAGCTCGTCGACGTACTCCTCGAACGGCTTCTCGACGGCAGAGTAATCGCAATCCCAATAGCGCTCGATGTTCATCTTGCCGGTCGGGATGTCTACGGTAAAGTAATGCGCCGGCGGCAGCTTGTAGACACCCTCGAAGAAGGTCTCCTCGGTTGCCGAATACTGCAGCGTCATGTACGGACGCAGGGCCTTTTTGTTGACCGCCTTGTGGAAGTGCGGGTAGTCTAGGAAGCTCTTGATCTCGGAACCAAAGAGCACGCCCGGAGCGCCGTCGCCCGCATCGGCCATGGGATAGTAGTAGAGCGGCTTGATGCCAAAGATGTCGCGGGCGCCAAAAAGCTTGTTCTTCTTTTTGTCCCAGATGACGAAGGCGTACATACCGCGCAGGCGATCGAGGACGGCCTCGCCCCACTCCTCGTAGCCGTGTAGGAGGCTCTCGGTGTCGGCGCCACAGTGGAACTTGTAGCCCTTGGCCTCGAGCTCGGAACGGAGTTCTTGGAAGTTGTAGATCTCGCCGTTGAAGACAATGACGACGCTACCGTCCTCGTTGGCCATGGGCTGAGCGCCGGCCTCGGTCAGGTCGAGGATCGACAGGCGACGGAAGCCGAGGGCAACGCGGCCGTCGATAAACTGACCGCCCATGTCGGGACCGCGATGGACGATGCGGTCCATCATCTTGGTGAGCACCTCGGATTGGTTATCCGTCCCACCGACAAAACCGACAAAACCGCACATATACTATCCCCTCTGCTGTTGCTGGGCATCAAATCGAATCAGTAGCTTTTGAGTATACCCGAGGGCGTAAAGAGGGGCGGAATGTTCAGGCAATCTCAACTGAATCAGCTCCGCTGTGACACGCGCCAGTTACCTTTAATGGATATGAGATGAATGAGGCAATTGTTTTGCTATACTCTCTCCGCACGGGCGATTGGCGCAACGGTTAGCGCAGGTGCTTTACACGCACAAGGCTGGGGGTTCGAATCCCTCATCGCCCACCACTGATTTGATAGGCTCCCAGCTATGGGGGCCTTTCATTTTTGGGCCCATCGCAGAGGGATTCGAACCCGAAAGGGTGCGGAGCTGAGGAAACGCGAAGCGTTTTCCAGCGCAGCACGCGAGGGCCGTAGGCCCGAAGCGAGAGCGGACGGCGTCAGCCGCACGCGACATCCCTCATCGCCCACCACTGAATTGTTAGGCCTCCAGCGATGGAGGCCTTTCCTTTTTCAGGCCCAGCGCATGGGATTCGAACCCGCCAGCACGTCTGTCACAAAGGCCGTGGCCAAAAAATGGCAAAAATGAGTACTGCTACCTTGCTTACAACATATCAAAAGATAGTATTTGCTTAAGTTACGCAACATATGTCCATTATAAGGACTAACAATTGGATCAAAATCGGTAGCGCGCAGAGATGTGGTGTAAGAGGCGGGGCATGCCCCGCCTCTTACACCACATCTCTGCGCGCTACCACGTCCGCAGTCCGGAACCCGGTCAAAGTTAAGTTATTTCGCTGTGTTAGGCCAAAACGTCCGACAGGATCTCGATCAGACTGTCCACGTCGGCTTTCTCGCAGACAAGCGGCGGCAGGAAACGCAGCGTGTGGGCACCAGTAGCGTTAATCACGGCGCCGGCGGCCAACGCGCGGGCAACAATATCATGCGCATCGCCCGCAGCGTCATCTAAATCGCAGCCGAGCATTAAGCCGCGACCGCGTACCTCGACCACGTGCGGCAGCTTGGTGAGCTTTGCCTCCATATAAGCACCCACCTTGGCAGCATGCTCGGCATAATCGCCGCGCACGAGCGCGGAGAGCGTCGCGGCGCACGCCGCGACAGCCAAGCAGCTACCGCCAAAGGTCGAGCCGTGGTCGCCCGGCTTAAACACGTCGGCGATCTCCTTCTTTGCCACCACGGCACCCATGGGCACGCCATCGGCAATGCCCTTGGCAAGGCTCATAATGTCGGGTTCCACGCCATAGGTCTGGAATGCAAACGGCTTGCCGGAGCGGAAGATGCCACACTGGACTTCGTCGGCGATAAGAACGGCGCCTGCCTCGTGTGCCAAGTCACGCGCCGCCGCCATAAACTCCTCGGTCATGGGGTGCACACCGCTCTCGCCCTGAATCGGCTCGAGCATGACAGCGCAGACCTCGCTTCCCAGCTGCTTAAAGATCGAACGCAGTTCGTCGACATCGTTGGGCGAGCAGGCCACAAAGCCACCCGGCAGCGGACGGAAGCTGTCCTGTAGCCAATCCTGCATGGTGGCGGCAATGGTCTCGAGCGTACGGCCGTGGAAGCCGCCGCGCATGCATACGATGGTGTTGCCGCCGTTACCAGCACGCTTGGCGTACAGACGTGCGAGCTTCATCGAGCCCTCGTTAGCTTCGGCACCAGAATTGGCAAAGAACGTCTCCCACACCTGCTCGTCCGCAGCCGGGGCACCGAGCGCAGCGGCCGTGGTCTCATCGCCGGCGGCAATGGCATCGGCCAGCACGCACGCACCATCTACGTCGTCGTTGGCAAGCTTGGACAGCAGCGCCGCGACCTGTCCGCGCTGCTCGATGTAGAAGTAATTGGAGACATGCATGAGCTTTTTGGTCTGCGCCTCGAGCGCCGAGAGCACTGCAGGGTTGCCGTGGCCAAGGCTGCACACACCGATACCGGCAAGAAAGTCAAGATACTCACGGCCGTCATCGCCGGTGAGCTTCATGCCGTGGCCTTCGACAAACTCTACCGGAAAGCGACCAAAGGTATGCATAACGTAATGGGATTCGAGCGATTGTTGAGTTGCAAGTGACATGGGATGCCTTTCGTTGGGCGCCGTACGGCGCAGGGCTATGGGTGCAGGGACGCGATGACCGCGGGTCAGCTAGACCGTCTGGAGCTTCTCGACCTCGTCGAGGTTCTCGGTCAGGCGCGCCGCAAACGTCGAAAGCGGGTGCGGATGCGTATCGAATTCGTAGGCCGTCTCGGTGGAGTGGATCACGGTACCGACGCCAGCATCGGTCAGCAGCTCCAGCAGCAGCGAATGCGGCGTCGTGCCGTTGATGATGTGGGCTCGGAACACACCGGCGGTAAGCGCATCGACGGCGGCGCGCAGCTTGGGAATCATGCCCTTGTCGACCTCGCCGCCGTAGAGCATCTCATTGACCTCGTCGAGTGTCAGGTTGGAGATGAGCGAATCCTTATCGCTAAAGTCCTTGTACAGGCCGTCGACGTCGGTCAAGAAGATCGCCTTGTGCGCATGAAGCGCCGCCGCAACGGCGCCGGCGGCGGTATCGGCGTTGATGTTGAAGAAGCCACCGTCCTCCCCCGCTGCGACCGTGGCGATAACGGGAATGTACTCGCTGTCGAGCAAACGCTCGATATAGTCGGTGTTGACGTGCGTGACCTTGCCTACGCGGCCGAGCTCTGGGTCGAGTGGCTCGGCGATAAGGGTACCGGCGTCGCTGCCGGACACGCCCACGGCCAGGTTGCCGTGGTGGTTGAGCGCCGCGACCAGCTCCTGATTGACCTTGCCGCCCAGTACCTCGCGCACGATATCCATGGTGGCAGGCGTGGTCACGCGCTGGCCGTTCTTAAACTCGACGGGGATGTCGTAGTGGCCGAGCGCCTCGTTGATGGCCTTGCCGCCACCGTGCACGATAACAGGGCGCATGCCGATAATCTTGAGCAGGACGATGTCGCTCATCACGTCACGGCGCAGCTGCTCGTCGACCATGGCGGCACCGCCGTACTTGATAACGACCGTCTTACCGGTCAGGTTCTTAATCCACGGCAGCGCCTCGAACAGCAGCTGCGCGGTAACTTCGTTGGATTCGCTCGAGCGACAATCGCGTGCGAACTTCATAGTCTGCCTCGTCTTTCGTGTAGCTATCGCGCCGCACCTCGTTGCCCGCGATTGCAGCGGGACGCGCGGCACATCGGGAGTCTAGGAACGGTAATCGCCGTTAATGGAGATGTACTCGTGCGTGAGGTCGCAAGTCCACACGGTGGTCGCCGCGTCCCCTGCGCCCAGGTCTGCCGAGATCACAATCTCGGGCGCCTCAAAGCGACGCAGCGCCTCGTCCTCGTCAAAGGGAACGGTCAGGCCATCACGGCAGACGGGCATACCCATCATGTCGATGGACACATCTTCTTGGTTAAACTGCACGCCGCACTTGCCGAGCGTCATGGCAACGCGGCCCCAGTTGCAGTCGTGGCCGGCGATGCAGGTCTTGACGAGCGGCGAGTTGGCGACAGCACGAGCGGCGATATCGGCCTCCTCGTCGTTCACGGCGCCGGTGACGTTAACCGTCACGAGTTTGGATGCGCCCTCGCCATCTGCGGCGATGTTGCGCGCCAGGCTCTCGCACACCTCATGCACGGCAAAGGCCAGCTCGTCGAAGGCGTCAGAGCCCTCGACAATAGGCTCGGCATCTGCGGCAGCGGCGCCGGAGGCAAGCATGATGCAGGTGTCGTTAGTCGAGGTGTCGGAATCGACCGTTACCTTGTTGAAGGTCTGCTTGACGGTGGAGAGCAACAGGGCGTGGAGCGCCGCCGGCTCGACGGGGGCATCGGTAGTGATGACCGCGATCATGGTTGCCATGTTGGGCATGATCATGCCCGAGCCCTTGCACATACCGCCCACCGTATAGGCATTGCCTGCGTGCCCCGCGGCCTCGCTGCGGTAACACACGGCATACTCCTTGGAGTGCGTGTCGGTCGTCATGATAGCGCGGGCGGCATCGGTGCCACCGTGGGCGGAGAGCGCCTCGTAGGCGGCAGGAACGGCAGTCTCAAACGTGTCGATCGGCAAAATCTGACCAATTACGCCCGTGGAGGCAACCAGAATCTGCTGGGGCTCGCAGCCGATGACCTGCGAGGCAATGTTGCAGGTCTCGCGCGCGCAGGCAAGACCGGTCTCACCCGTGGCGGCGTTGGCATTGCCAGAGTTGACCGAAACGCCGGCAATGACGCCGTAGCCCTTGTCGGCGCCGCCCAGGTTGGCACGGCTTACCTGCACGGGCGCCGCACAAAAGCGGTTGGTCGTAAACACGCCGGCCCCGGGACAGGGCTTATCGGGCACGACGAGTGCGTAATCCAGGCGCTCGGGATTCTTGCGGAATCCGGCATGGATGCCCGCCGCCTTAAAGCCGGCCGCCGCCGTTACGCCGCCCTCTACGGCACGAATCTTGATATCGAACTGCTCAGCATTCATCGTCTTTACGACTCCTTATGTCAAACAAAAAATGGGCATCGGTTGGTGCGCCATGCCGGCCACAATCGTGAGACCAGCTTAAGAGTGGCGCCCCACTCGATGCCCGACTACCAAATCGTCAACAATCGAATGTGCTACACCGGGCACGCCACTGTGGGCAAGCCTCGTCGCTCGTCAAAACCAAAGACGATGTTGGCGCACTGGACCGCCTGGCCTGCTGCACCCTTGCACAGATTGTCGATGGCGCCCGTAGCCACCAGAACGCCCGCGCGCTTGTTGAGCGCGAGGCCGATCTGGGCGGCGTTGGTGCCGACGACCGAAGCCGTCTTGGGCTGCTGGCCGGCATCGAGTACGCGCACGAAGGTGCGACCGGCGTAGAACTGCTTGTAATGGTCGACAACGTCTTCAAGGGTCAAGGTATCGATAGCCTGCGGCGTAAGCGGCATCGTCACCGTAGAGAGCAGACCGCGCTTGAGCGGTGCCAGGTGCGGGGTAAAGACGACACGATCGGTTAGGCCCAAGATCTGCTCGATTTCGGGCGTGTGACGATGCTTGCCCACGCCATAGGCCTCCAGGTTTTCGTCCGCGCTGCAAAAATGCGTACGGGCGTTGCAGGACTTACCGGCACCCGTTACACCGCTGATACCGTCAACGATCACGGGGCCGCTCTGGGCAACCCAGCCAGCGCGCACGGCAGGCGCGGCGGCAAGGCTCGTTGCGGTGGGATAGCAACCGGCGCAGGCGACCAGCACGGGTTTGCCGTCGGCATGGTCAGATGCGGCGGTCTCCAAATCCTGGCAGAACAGCTCGGGCAGACCAAAGGCGCGGCTCTTGAGTAGCTCGGGGCCCGTGTGCTCGGCGGCATACCAGGCCTCAAAGACGGACGCGTCGTTCAGACGGTAGTCGGCCGAAAGATCAAAGCAGGAGACGCCCGATGCAAGCAGCGCGGGCACCTGTGCCATGGCAGCCGTGTGCGGCACAGCAAGAAAAACCGCATCGCAGCTCTTGAGCTCGGGGGCGTCATGCGTGGTGAAAACCAGATCGCTCACGCCAGCAAAGCTCGGATACACCGCGGACAGCGGCTGGCCGGCATCGGCGTTGGACGTAATGGCAACAAGTTCAAACTCGGGATGGCCGAGCACGAGGCGAATGAGCTCGGCTCCGGCATATCCAGCCGCGCCGACGATTCCAACCTTCAAAGACATATCAGACTCCTTGTCTGCGATTTATGCACCGATGCGCATTTCGCAGCGGTCGTTATGAAGTGGGTTGAAACTTTAGCACCAAAAGATGCATTAACACGTAAATGGCTTGCATATTCATGCATTGAAACAATCCCGACACATTCGCTTGAAGGAATTGACAAATGGAGCGGGCCCCGTATTGACCGGCGCTCCTAACGGCGCCGGGCAATACGGGGCCCGCCCATGCGAAAACCAAGTTGTTAGGATGAGCCAGCTGGCTAGAGCTCGACCGGCACCCATTCGTCGTGATTGCAGATAAAAGCCTCGGGATCCTCGACGCTAAAGAAGACGAGCGTGGGGTCGTTAGGCCCCTCATAGTGCTCGCCCAAGCGCTCTAGATGCTTCCACCCAGCTTCGCGCATTTCGCCTAAAGCCCGGTCATCCAAGCCGGCACGCCCGCGCAAGATGAGCCAGCCATGGCCCGGCCACCAACTCGTGGCCTCAAAGCGCTGGTTTTGCAGCAGCTCTTGCCACACATCTTTGGTGCGCGCTGTTACAAACCACAGCTTGCCGTCCTGGATCTGCGCAAACGAAAACGGACGCACATGAGGCTGTCCGTCAACGCTCGTCGCCAAATACCATGCCGGCACCGACGTCAGATACTCCAACACCGTATTCAATCCGTCCATGTGTCCTCCTGGCGCTAGCTAATTCGGAACGGGTAGTTAATTTGAGACGCGCTAGAGCTCCAGGCGCTCCTCGCTGCCGTCGATATCACAGAAGCGCGCGGCAATGTTGCGGACCGAAAAGAAAGCAAGGCGGCCGTCGTTGGCACTCTCGTGTTCCTCGCCGATGCCCACCATGTGCTTAAAACCCGCTTGACGCACCTTGTCGCTCGCAACTGCGTCGTCCTCAAGTGCGGCTTCGCCGGTCAATACGATCCAGCATTCCCCCGGCTTCCAGCCCGAGAGCTCAAACTTGGGATTCGCGCTCAACTCCGCCCACACGTCCTTGTCGCGCGACGTGCAAAACCACAGCTTACCGTCATCGACCATGGCAAACGAAAACGGCCTCACGCGGGGCTGATGCCCGTCGCTCGCATCGGTCGTGGCAAGATACCACGCCGGAATGCGCCTGAGATACGAGCAGGCGCGCTCAAGCTGAGCTGTGCGGTCGTTGTCGGTCATAGGGACCCCTTTCTTGCGCTCGAATCGCGCCTAAACAAGTTGAAGGTCGACGACGATGACACACGCAAACAGCAGCATCGTCACCACCGCAGCCAGCGCATCCCCGCGGCGAAATGCAAGCGCATGCAGACGCGTGCGGCCCTGCTCGCCGTGATAGCAGCGTGCATCCATGGCGGCAGACAGCGTCTCGGCATGACGGAACACGCCCGTGAACAGTGGAATCGCCACACTGCCGAGCATACGCACGCCGCCGAGCGGGCCACCCGTTACGCGTGCACCGCGGCTTGCCTGCGCGTCCGCCGTCTGCTTCATCTCGGTGGCGAACTGCGGCATAAAGCGCAACGCGATGCCCATGATCATGCCGAGCTCATGCGCCGGAAGCCCCACGCGCGCAAACGGTGCGAGCAGACGCTCAAAGCCCGCGGTGAGGTCGAGCGTCGGTGTGGTGAGCGTAATGGCGCTCATGCCGGCCATCATCAGGGTCAGGCGACACGCCATAAAGGCGGCAGAACGCAGTGAGCCCTCGCTTATCTGCAGAAAGCCGAGCTGCCACAGGATGCGCCCACTCTGATCGGTAAACAAGTTGAGCACCGCGACCACGACGACGATTGCCAGCAGCGGCGCCATCGACGACAGAACGCGACGAGCCGGCACCCGGGACACGACATAGATCAGCACAACGAAAATTGCGACAGGGGCCAGTCCGCGGAAGCCGCCGACGGTCAGCGTCGTGATTAAAAACACAAAGCCCAGGAGCAGCTTGGTGCGCGGATCCAGGCGATGGATCGCACTATCGCCGGGATAGTAGCTGCCAAACGAAAACGCCTCCATTAGCAGCCCTCCTCTCGCGCGACCGTCTTGGATTTAGCAATGTCCGCGACGTTAGAAGGACCGTCCGAGCGACCGATCAGCAAATCTGCCAGCTCGTCGGCCAGCGACTCAACCGTATAGAGCCCGCCGCAACGCAGCGGCACGCCCGCCTCCGCGAGCGCCAACGCCATGCGCTGAGCAGCAGGTACGCCCAAGCCGATCGACTTGAGCTCATCGGCATGCGCAAACACCTGCGCGGGGGTTCCCTCGGCAAACACCGCACCTTCGTTCATTACGACGATACGGTCGCAGCAATTGGCCAGGTCATCCATGCTGTGTGAAACCATGACAACGGTCAGGCCCTCGTCATGAAAACGGCCAATGAGCTCCAGGAAATCCCTGCGAGCCGCCGGATCGAGACCTGCCATGGGCTCATCGAGTACCAGCACCTCGGGCTCCATAGCGAGCACGCCGGCAAACGCCACACGCCGCTGCTGTCCGCCCGAGAGTTCAAAGGGGCTCTTGTCACCTATCGTGGCAAGGTCGAGGCCCACGCGTGCGAGCGATGACGCAACGCGGCGCGCGACCTCGTCTTGCGACAGGCCAAGGTTGCGCGGACCAAATGCCACGTCCTGCACCACGGTCTCGGCAAACAGCTGACGCTCTGGATACTGAAACACCACGCCGACCTTTGCCTTAACCGCGGCGGCATCTTTCTTTTGCGACAGGTCGAGCCCCAGTGCGCAAACGCTCCCCTCCTGCGGGCGGATTAGCCCGTTGAGGTGCTGAACCAGCGTGGATTTACCCGAACCGGTATGGCCCGCCAAGCCCAGGAACTCGCCGCGACGCACCGTCAAAGACACGTCGTGAAGTGCCCACGGACTGCTGGGGTCGTTTCCCCAGAGAGCCTGTTTGTTCGATTTGCCCGCAGTGACCGAGCGCTTATGCCAGCGACGGCGCTCGCGTGGACTGAGCGAATAGCTGTACGAAACATGGGATAGCTCGATGACGGGCTCCGACGCGTTGTCCTCGTTGTCTGCCGAAACAATGCCGTCAGCGATTTCCAACTGGGACGCGGAAGGCTGCCCCGCAGTGCCCGCCTCACTTCGCTCGGTATAGGCCTGCGCAACCTCGGCGACCATATCTGCCTCGCGCACCTGCGCATGAACGGGCACGCCCTTCGCACGAAGTGCCATGCCCAAGCAGCACGACGCCGGCATATCCAGGTTGAGCCCCACGAGCCCATCTGCCCGCGTCAGAATCTCCTCGGGCGTACCGAGCATGGCAACGCGCCCCGCCCGAAACACCGCGACACGATCGGCCTCGGCGGCCTCTTCCATAAAGTGCGTAATCATCACTATGGTCATGCCGCGATCGTGCAACGCGCGGCAAGCCTTCATGAGGCCCTTGCGTCCACGCGGATCGAGCATCGAAGAAGCCTCGTCCAAGATGAGCACGCGCGGTTCCATGGCGAGCACACCGGCAAGCGCCACGCGCTGCTTTTGGCCACCCGAAAGTGCGTGGGTCTCATGGCGCTCAAAGCCCACCAGGCCCACGCCCTTCAGCGCCTCGCGTACGCGCTGCGCAATTTGCGCCGATGGCACGCCAAGGTTTTCGGGACCAAACGCAACGTCATCTTCGACAAGCGTTGCCACCAGCTGGTCATCGGGATTCTGGAATACCATGCCCGCGGTCGAACGAATGTCGTAGACCAGCTCGGGGTCGGACGCATCCATGCCATCGATGCGCACCGTGCCGGCATCGGGCTGCAACAGTGCATTCAGATGCTTAGCAAACGTCGACTTGCCCGACCCATTGCCGCCGAGGATGCAGAAAAACTCCCCGTCCTCGATGTTCAGATCGACGCCGTCGAGTGCCAGTACGGCACCGTCATAGCTAAAGGAAACGCCCCGACACTCAATCATGCGCGGCCTTTGACCTGGTCCTTTTTAGGCGTGATGAGGTTGGAGACCGCCTTGTACACCGCAAGTGTCAATACCGAGTTAAGGACGGTCTTGATAAGGTTGAACGGCAGCACGGCAGGAATCATGAGCGGGGCGATCGCATCGACCGAGCCATACCAGAACCAAACACCAATGGTAAGGTTTGCGACCATAGACAGCGCCGTAGCGGCAATGACGCCGAGCGCTAGGCCAATCACGGCACCCTTATAGGTATGCATCTTCTGGTAGACGATAGCCGCGGGCAGAATATAACCCAGCGTAGCCACCAGGTTCATAAGCGCGCCGACCCAGTCACCCGTGGTGAGCGCATGGATAACGATCGCCATGGCGGCAACAGCAGTGCCGGCGCCAGGGCCATACGCAAAACCGCACACCATCGCCGGCACCAGCGACGGATCATACGTCAAAAACGGCGCCGAGGGAAGAATGGGCAGCTGCACATACATAAACAGGGCACCCAAGGCGCACATCAACGCCATGGTAACGAGCTGTTTGGTGCTCCACCTATTCGTGTTCTCAAAATGGATATGCTGCGACTGTTCAGACATAAGATCACCTGCCTCTTTCATCCGGACTCTGACCGTTGGTACTGGGATCTCACCAGTTCAGCCGGCATGCGAACCAACGCACACACGGGTCGCGGACTCATCGGCTCGGTCGTAGACACCTCGCCTGCGCCACGGCACCCCTTTGGCACCGCCCGATTTACCGCCAGTGGGGAATTTCACCCCGCCCTGAAACAGCAATTGAAAGTGTAGCACGAGCAATCGTTCGCGCAAGTATGCCGAGGGTAATTTATGACGGGGATCAGTTACCGCAACAACCACGTTCCCCACCCATCCCAAAGTAACGCGCCTTTCGCGCAAAGCGCGAAACAGCGAAAGGGACACGTATTCCCATCAACCAGGTCCTTCTCCGCGAGCCGACCTCAAGGCCGTAAACGCAGGGAATCCGGGGGCGTGACGGGGTTTCTCTCCGGAACATTCCGCAAAGAGGCTCCGCAGCGCGAAGCGCGATGCGGAGCCTCCTTGCATGTCCGAGGACGTTCCGGAGAGAAACCCCGTCACGCCCCCGGATTCCCGGTGGGAGTTCTAGACCTTGTCGGCCTTAGTACATACCGCCGCCCTGCTGACCAGCGGTGGCAGCAGCGATAGCGTCCTCAAGCTGAGTGTTTTTGGGGACATCGGAGACGGTAGCCTCGGTGATGAGGATCAGGCTGGCGACAGAAGCAGCATTCTGCAGGGTGACGCGGCTGACCTTGACGGGGTCGAGGACGCCCATCTCGATCATGTCGCCCCACTCGCCGTTGGCAGAGTTGAGACCCTGGCCGGCGGGCAGCTCGGCAACCTTGTCGACCACAACAGCGCCCTCAAAACCAGCGTTCTTGGCGATGGTGGCGACCGGAGCGGTCAGAGCCTTCTTGACGATGTCGACGCCGATCTTCTCCTCGGGGTCGTCGATCTCGACAGCATCGAGCGCAGGAGCAGCGTCCATGAAGGCGACGCCACCGCCGGCGACGATACCCTCCTCGACAGCAGCGCGGGTAGCCTGCAGGGCATCCTCAACGCGGTGCTTGATCTCCTTGAGCTCGGACTCGGTAGCAGCGCCGACCTTGATGACGGCAACGCCACCGGAGAGCTTAGCCAGGCGCTCCTGGAGCTTCTCACGGTCGAAGTCAGAGGTGGTGTTCTCCATCTCGCCCTTAATCTGAGCGATACGGGCGTCAATGGCCTCCTTGGAGCCAGCGCCGCCGACGACAACGGTGTTGTCCTTGGAAATGGTGACGGACTTAGCGGTGCCGAGCATATCGGCGGTGATGTCAGCGACCTTCACGCCCAGCTCGTCCAGAGCAGCCTGACCACCGGTGAGGACGGCGATGTCCTCGAGGATGCGCTTGCGGCGATCGCCGTAGCCCGGGGCCTTGACGGCGCAGACGTTGAGAGCGCCACGGATCTTGTTGAGGACGAGGGTCGGCAGAGCCTCGCCGTCGATGTCCTCAGCGATGATGAGCAGGCCACGGCCGGCGCGCTGGACAGCCTCGAGAACAGGCATGATGTCCTGAACGCTGGAGATCTTCTGATCGGTGATGAGGATGTACGGATCCTTCATCACGGCCTCCATGCGGTCGTTGTCCGTGACGAAGTAAGCGGAAACATAGCCCTTGTCGAACTGCATGCCCTCGACGGTGTCGATGGTGATGTCGAACGTCTGGGAATCCTCGACGGTGATGACGCCGTCCTTGCCCACGACCTCCATGGCCTCGGCGATCTTCTCGCCGACCTCGGGGTCACCAGCGGAGATGGTGCCGACAGAAGCGATCTGCTCCTTGGTCTCGACCGGCTTGGCCTGCTTCTTCATCTCGGCGACGGCGGCGTTGACGGCCTTGTCGATGCCGCGACGGATAGCCAGCGGGTTGGCGCCGGCGGCGACGTTGCGCAGACCGTCGTTGACGATGGCCTGAGCGAGCAGGGTTGCGGTGGTGGTGCCGTCACCCACGGTGTCGTTGGTCTTGGTGGCGACCTCCTTCACCAGCTGAGCGCCCATGTTCTCGATGTTGTCCTCGAGCTCAATCTCCTTGGCGACGGAAACGCCGTCGTTGGTGATGGTCGGGGCACCGAACGTGCGCTGCAGCGCAACGTAGCGACCCTTGGGGCCCATGGTGACGGTAACGGCGTCGGCCAGAGTGTTGACGCCCTTGGCGAGCTTAGCGCGGGCATCGGTGTTGAACGTAATGTTCTTTGCCATGGTAGGTAATCCTCCAAAAGAAATGTGACTCGCGTCGCCGCTTCCGAGTCCTATGCGGCGGGCGCGTTCAAAGACGAATCAGAGATTCTGACGAGACTAGGCCTCGACGACAGCGTAGATGTCGTCGGCGCGCATGAGCAGATACTTCTCGCCGTCGACCTTGACCTCGTTGCCACCGAACTTACCGTAGATGACAACGTCGCCGACCTTGACGTCCATGGGGATGCGCTCACCCTTGTCGTTGACCTTGCCGGCGCCCACGGCAACGATGGTGCCGCGCTGCGGCTTCTCCTGAGCGTTGCTGGCGATGTACAGACCAGAGGCGGTCTTCTGCTCGGCCTCGTCGGGCTTGACCAGGACGCGATCTGCAAGCGGCTTCAAAGACGACATGCTTGTTTCCTCCTTTGTGGGCCGCGCGGTCATGCCGCGCGGGTTAACCCTTTTTGTTTGCGTACGCGTTGAATGGTACCCACGAATGGCGGGTTATACAACACGGAGTCAAAAAATCTTATTTTTTGGCACTTAGATTTTCTGAATGCCGGGGGATAACTTGTGCGCGGCCCCAAGGCGGACCGGAGGGCATGTAGTTTGCTGCTCTACAGTCCTGCGCAAGACGGAAAGCACATTAAGTGCTTTCCTTTGCGTGCGGAACTCGCGACAAACTTCATGCCCTCCGGTCCGCCCAGGGAGCCAGGTTAACTAATTCGGGCCCGGCATTCAGAAAAGTCAGTGCAGCAAAATGGCGATGCGGATGGTGCGAATAAGAAAGGGACACGTTGCTGAAACGTGCCCCTTATGAGTGGGGTATGAGGTTAGCGCTCGTAGATTAAGTTACCTGCCAGGTAGGTGGCCTGAACCTTGGTGGCTTGCAGCTCTTGGGGGTCGATGGTGAGTGGGTTTTGGTCCAGGACTACCAGGTCGGCGTACTTGCCGGGCTCCAGACTGCCGAGGTTTTGCTCGTCGCCCGCTGCATAGGCGCTGCCCAGGGTGTAGTTGCGCAGGGCTGTTGCCGCGTCGATACGCTCACTCGGTAACCAGCCGCCCTCGGGCCAGTGGCTTTTGGGGTCTTGGCGCGTGATAGCCGTGTAGAGCACGTTCATGCTGGTAACGGGCGTGATAGGGCTGTCAGTACCGAAGGCTTGGCGAATGCCGCGCTGCTTATAGGTTGCAAACGGCCACATGATGCGGCTGCGCTCCATGCCCAAATCGCGCTCGGAGCCGCCCGGGTCGAGCGTAATGTGACAGGGCTGACTCGAGGCAATCACGTTGAGCTTGCGCAGGCGGTCGATGTCCTCGGGCAGGAGGTTCTCCAGATGCTCGAGTGTGTTATGGCCGTGCTGGGGCAGGCCGTACAGGTCGGCGGCCTCCTCGAAGATATCCAGCGCGGCATGAATCGCACCGTCGCCGATGACGTGGATACGCACAGTGTGGCCGCGCTCCGCAGCCGCCAGAACCAGCTTACGCATGCGCTCGGCAGGAACTGTCAGACGGCCCTGGTCGCCCGGGAAGCGCGGATTGGTATAGGGCTCGGTGAGATATGCCGTGTGTTCGCTCGACACGCCGTCGAAGAACTGCTTAAAGCCTGGCGCCGAGAGCAGCGCGTTGTTCGTGTAGCGGGTCTGCAGCTCTTCCAAGCGCAACTGGTCATCCAGCAGCGTGGGGAACAGATGGGCTCGGATGCCCAACTTGCCGGCTGCCTGCAGTTTGTCGTAGACATCGTCGCGGATAAAATCGCAGCCCGGCATGGGCATGAGCGACATGTCGCAGATCGAGGTGATGCCCTGCTCGGCCATACGCCTCATTTGATCGGCGTAAGCGCTTGCAATGCGATCCTCCCCCAGCCACTCAAGGCAGCGCGGAAGCAGCTGCATAGCGGCCGCCTCGTGAGCGATACCCGTGAGCTCGCCGTTTGCATCCTTGTCGTAGCTACCACCCGCCGGAGGCTCGCTGTCGCGTGTCACGCCGAGGGCTTCGAGTGCGCGGCTGTTGAGCCACAGCGTGTGCCCGTCGCCCGAATACATAACGCAGGGGCGATCGGGGAATGCCGCATCGAGCGACGCCTTGGTAGGATGCGCGGGCGGGTCCCAACGGTAGTCGCGCCAGCCCTGCGTCACAACCCAAGCGTCATCGGGCAGGTCCTGGGAAAACTCGAGCGCGTGCTGCACCAGCGCCGCCTCGGACGTGCCCATATCCATGAGCATGTACGGCGAGGAACCGACCGAGGTATGGAAGAAGTGCAGATGAGCGTCATGGAAACCGGGGCAGACAAACTGCTCGCCGCAGTCGATAACCGGCGTGGCGGCGGGAGCGGCGGCGATCACGTCATCGGGCTTGCCGACTGCGACGATACGGTCGCCTGCGATGGCAATCGCCAGCTCGCGGGCAGTATCGATGCCGTCTTGCGCGGTAAAGACGTTCTTGGAGCGGATAATCCGATCGATATGTTGCATGGGCATCCCCATCTCTGGCAGGAAATTCAACACCCCCGAGTGTACTCCCCCGCCCTTGCAACAAAACCCCAAGCGGCAAACGGCAACTTTACCAGCCCTAGCGGCAGGTGGCATACTGGAGAGAGCCTGTACGATTTTGCGATCAACCCAGCAAGGAGCAAATCGACCATGACGAAGACCAAGGCACAGCAGATTATGGCGGCGACCGAGGCTCGTGCGGCTGACGACGTCACCGCAGCCATCAAAGATATCGCTACCGAGTTTGAACCCTATATCATCAAGCAGCGCCGCCACTTCCATAAGCACCCGGAGCTGAGCCTTGCCGAGGAGCGCACGACTTCTGACATCGCCAACCAGCTCGACGCCATGAATATCCCCTACGAGCGTCCCCTTAAGACGGGCCTTGTGGCAACCCTTCGCGGCACCGCGCCCGACGCCTATCGCGAGGACGGCACGCCACGCCGCCGCATCCTGCTGCGCGCCGACATCGACGCCCTGCCCGTCACCGAGCAGACCGGCGAAGAGTTCGCCAGCGTCAACGAGGGCTGCATGCACGCCTGCGGCCACGACTGCCATATCGCCATGATGCTCGGCACGCTGCAAATCCTGCGCCATATGACCGACGACATCCACGGCGAAGTCCGCATCGTCTTCCAGCCCAGCGAGGAAAACGGCCAGGGCGCCAAGCTCATGATCGGCACGGGCGTGCTCGACGGCGTCGATGGTGCCTACGCCGCGCATATCTGGAGCGAGGTTGACGCCGGCACCGTAAGCTGCGAGCCCGGTCCGCGCATGGCCAATACCGACTGGTTCCGCATTGATGTCCGCGGCACCTCGTGCCATGGCGCCATGCCCCAACGCGGCCACGACGCCGTCATGGTTGCCGCCGAGATCGTCAACGCTCTGCAGACCATCGTTTCGCGCGAGATCAGCCCCTACGAGCCGGCTGTCATCACCGTCGGCGAGCTGCACGGCGGCACCGCGCGCAACGTTATCGCCGGCACGGCCTACCTCGCCGGCACAGTGCGCACCTACGGAGATTCGACCCACGAGGAAATGCCGGAGCTCATGCGCCGCATCGTGGAGCATACCGCGGCCGCCTTGGGCGCCGAGGCAGAGCTCACCGACTACACCATCGCCAACTACAAGGTCGAAAACGACGCCGCCTCGAGCGAGCGCTGCCGTCAGGCCGTAATCAAGTGCTTGGGCCCCACCGGTCAAGGCCATTACCGTGGCACGCTTTCGGGCGAGGATTTTTCGGAGTACCTGCGCCGCGTACCGGGCGTGCTCGCCTTTGTAGGTACGCGCAACCCCAAGATTGGCGCCACGTACGCCCAACATTCCTGCTTCTACAAGATCGACGAGACTGTGCTGGCAAAGGGCTCCATGGTGGCCGCCCAGTATGCCATCGACTTTTTGGCCGAGCCCACCCAAGAGGAGCTCGACGGCCCCGCGATCACCGCGGTCGCCGAAACCAACCCCGACTTGGCCGCCAAGTTGCGCTCTGCCAAGGCCACGTCCGCCGAGGCTCGCGATGCTATCCATGATGCCCGCACGGCGCGCCATGCCGCCATCAAGGGCATCCATGATGCACGTGCCGCCGCTCGCCGCGAGGAGAAGCACGACGAGTAGTCGATCCACGACCATCTCGCAGTCATAGCCGCATCGCGATATCAAAGCGGGGGCGGACGCTTCGGCACGTCCGCCCCCGCTTATTTGTCAAGCGCTATTTCTACCGTTTCTACCCCGTCCCCAAATGGCAGGTGGCAGGGTTACTCGTCCTGCGGGTCCTCGTCGGAGCTTGGCGCGGGGTCGGGCTCAGGCGCAGGCTCGGGCTCCGGTTCCGACATGGGCGCGGGGTCGGGCTCAGGCACGGGCGCGGGCTCAGGCTCAGGCTCAGGCACGGGCACGGGCTCGGGCGCGGGCTCGGGCTCGGGCTCGGGCGCAGGCGCCGCAGCGGAATCGGATACGGGCGCTGCGTCGGTGCTAAAACCAGCCGGAGCAGACTTCTTCTCAAACGGCAGTACAAAGGTCAGGACGTCATCCTTATCCTCATCAGCCCATTCAGCTGCATAGCGTGCAACCCAATAGCCAACGGCGCGATGCTTGAGCATGTTGCCAAAGACCGTGAGGAATACCGTGACAAACGCCGTCAGCACCAAGAACAATACGAGCGTAATGCCGCCGCCGGTAACAAGCGCCTCAATAGCCGTAGGACGGTAGTAGTAGCTATACATACCGACAGAGGCAATGGTGCCAAAAACGAGCGTCAGGATCCATGTGACAACGTTGGCGACCAGGCCCGTCAAAAACTCGGGAAGGAACGAAGCGCAGAACAGCTTGGTCTTATTGTTCTTAAAGGCCGCCCAAACCTTATCGAGCGAAAACGCGCTCTCGACGCGGCCGGTCACCGCAAAGTGCATCACGGCGATGTCGGCGAACATGGTAAAGAAGACGCCCAGGACCGCCGCGGCAATCATAGCCAGAACAAACAGGCCCAGCGAACCGATCAGCGCGGCCTCGAGCGCATAAGAGCCGTAATATGAATACGAACCCGCGGCACCAATTACCACGCTCTCCACCAGCGAAAGCGCCACACCGATAACGGGAATGGCAGCGATAACCTTGAGCACGCCCGAGATAACACCCGAAAAGACGCCCAGACCAAACGACGTGGAACGCATCAGCGGACGATCCATGCCGTCAACGACCTTAAGCGACAGGTCGCGGCCCCATTCGATGCCAAAGCCAGAACCGCACGCGCTTGCCACACAGGCAGCCAAAAAGCCGATGGCAGCCGCGATACCGCCGATAACGGGAATGAACAGCACGAGCACTGACACGACACAGATGAGCGCCGGCAAAAAGGCGATCTGGCACACGCGCTGCAGCACGCCCGGCGTCTTGGTCATGTCCTCAAACGCCTGAGCCACACAGCCCTTGGACGCATTCGCCACGGGCGGTTGCGGAACAAACTGCTGGGGCTGACCCTGAGGGGCAGAGGCTGCGGCACCGGCATTAGGAGCACCGCACACGCCGCAGAACTTGTCGTTATCGCCCATGGGGGCGCCACACTGCGAACAGAACATCGAAATCATCCCTTCGTATCTAGAGCGAATCACCTGGATCGCAAACGATGTCTTTAGCATCATTATCGCCCAATGTGGGGACAAATACCCCAAGATGGCCGATTTGCAACGTAGGCGGCCTTATTCAATGATTCGAAGGGTGCGTCCGCGCTAGTTCGTGCCGCGGAAGCCCTTGCCGACGATTTCGGAGCTATCGACGATGGTGATGAAGGCGCCAGGGTCAATCTCGCGGGTATAGCGGCGCAGTTGCACTGCCTCGCGACGGCTCAGCACGCTCATGATCACCGTGACGCACTTGCCCGAGAAGGCGCCGTAGCCGCGGCTGATCGTTGCCGTGCGGTTGAGATGCTTGACGATAAACTCCTCGACTTTGCGCGGTTCGGCGCAAATAATCGTGCAGACCTTGCGCAGGTGAATGCTCTCGATGGCCTTGTCGACCACGAGCGTCTTGGCAAACAGGCCAAGCACGCAGTACAGGCCGACGCGCGGGCCATACAGAAAAGCCGCGATGGTCACGATGCCGATATCGACCAACAGCAGTGCGCGGCCAATCTCGAGCGTGGTGCGGCGTTTGAGGATCATGGCAAGAATGTCCGTACCACCCGTCGAGGCGCCGATGTCAAAGACAATAGCGCTGCCGAGCGCCGGCAAGATGACGGCAAAGCACAGGTCGAGCCACATATCGCCCGTCATCGAAACATCGGTCGGAATGAAGAGCTCAAACAGCGAGACATAGGCCGAAAGCGCAAACGAAGCGAAGACGCTCCACAGAATCGCCTTGCGCTCCAAAAAGATAAAGCCCAGAACGACCAGGACCGCGTTGATAATCCACATAAAGACGCCGACGGGCAGAGTCGGGAACAGCGTAGAAAGAATGACCGACACACCCGAGGTACCGCCGAAAGCAAAGTGATTGGGCGTTTTGAAAGCCACGATGGCAAAGGCCGTGAGGATCAGGCCCAGGTTGAGCTCGGCAAAAAAGCGAGGAAAGCCTGGTTCCTGGCTGCGCTTGCGGCCGGCGCGCTCGCCTTGCTCAATAACATCGCGATCGACAACGCGCTCCATCGGCACCACCGGAGGACGATGCACCTCCTCGGCGGCACGCGACGCCGCCTCTGCCGCAGCGGCCTCAATCGCCCATGCCTTGCTTTCGGTCTCGTGTTCGTCGGCCATTACGGCAACCCCTCGTTAACAATTTGGAAACAATGCGCCCATTAGGGTAACGCGGAACGTGGGGATTGCAACCCTTAGTTAGACGAGCGGTATGACTACATCGGGTGCGTACAAAAACGGCCGGCCACGCTTTTGCTTGCGCGGTCGGCCGTTTAACGTTTTCGCAGATAAAACCTGCCAAAATAAACATCCCTTTTTGGTAGGTTACTCGTGCTGGCTGGTACGGTGCTCGTACTCCTCGGGGGTGATGACATCCTCGATGCGCAGGTTGACGCCTGCCACCTCAAGGCCGGTCATCGCTGCCAGACGCTCGGTGACGCGCGCCTTAACGTCGTCAAAGATCGCAGGCGCATAGGCGCCGTACTCGATGATGACCGAGATGTTGACAACCACGCGGTTGTCGTCGGTGACCTCGACCGTCACGCCCTTGGTCAGGTTCTCGGCACCAAACTGCTCCTGCACAAAGTGCATGAGGTTGCCCTTCATGCCCAGAACGTGCGGCACCTCGCGGGTGGCCATGGCGACGATCTTCTCAATCACGCCGTTGGAATAGGTCAGCGAGTCCTCGGACTCGTCCGCCTCCTCGTCATCCTCGCCCGCCTCGTCTTCGGACTCTGCCTCGACGAGCGCATCGTCCTCGAGCGTTACGTCCTCCGCCTCGGCGGCGACGGCCTCGTTCGTCTCGAGCTCGGTATCGGCCACATCGACCTTCGTGTTAAAAGCCATGGTTCCTCCTTATGCCTGCCACGGATGCGACAGTCGAATACATATTAGCGGCCGCTAAACAGACGGCCGAAGAAGTTAACGATACCGTTCTCGCCGTCGCGAATCTGGCCGATCACGGCGCCGATCAGCACAAAGAATGCGATGACGAGCGTGTCCCACAGGCCCAACGTAAGTACCAGCACGGCGAGGATAAAGCCTGCCACGGCGCCGAGCGTAGTGTTGGGGTGGCGCACGGCGTAGCTCCAGATAGCAGCGCCCGTACCTTTGATGAGACCCATGGCCTCGTCAAAGTCGTTGGCGGCGCTGTCGTGCTGCTCGCCGGCCTCGGGCTTGGTGTCGGCGGACTCGCCTGCCGGCATAGCGTTCTGATCGATCGTCAGGCGCGGCGTGCGGGCGGTCTTGTCTTGGTTGGTATCACTCACCGGAAACCTCCACGGTCTGGACGGTAGTCTTGGACGGCAAAAAGCGAACGCGCGCAGTCGTGCCCGGCGTACCGAGCATGGTGTCGCAGGCCCGCTCGATACGCTGCTGCATCGCAGTGGCAAGGGAAGCGACGTCTTTATCATCGAGCGCGATGGCTTCGACCTTAAAACGAACGTGCGATTCGTCGGAACCCTGAACACGCGCCTCGATATGCTCGACCATCACGCGGTCATCGCGTTCGGCAGCAGCGCGGGCACACGAGGAGAGAGCCGCGAGCGTGACCTCGATATTGCGCTCCCCTGCCGGATGCACGCAGGACGGCTCGCGGCGAGCAAACATCAGGCGGAAGAAGACCGCCAGCACGCCAAGCGCCACGACACCGCCGCACACTGTAACGACAATGCGCGGCATGGGGTCACGCATCAGCAGCATAAAGCGATAGGTATATGGCCCCCAAAACTGGCAGACCAACGTGCCCAACGCCACGACGGCGGCGGCAAGATACACGATCGCTAGGGCTCGTTTGAGCACGCGCATGCGGCGCTCCTTTCGGGTCTCGGTCCACAGATTGCAAAACGATTCGCATCATTATAAAAGAGCCGGGTCCGGTGCTATAACGCACGCGGATCCGGCTCATCTATTCCACGAGGCTTGCATGCTCGCTTCATTATGCCCAGATATGCACGGCTTAACCCGTGCGGGCGCTACTCCTCCTCGAGGGCAGCGATGACCTCGTCGGTCATGTCCATGGTGCTGTAGACGTCCTGGACGTCGTCGAGCTCCTCGAGGCGGTCGATGAGGCGCTGGACCTTCTTGGCGTCGGCGCCGGAGACCTCGGTCGGGGTGGTCGGGACCATGGTGGTCTCGGAACCCTTGACCTGGACGCCCTGCTCCTCGAGCGCCTTGGAGACAGCCATGACGTCGTTAGCAGCGGTCCAGACGATCCACTCCTCGCCGGCGTCCTCGTAGTCCTCGCCACCGGCCTCGGCGATGGCCATCATGAACTCATCCTCGTCACCGGCAGCACCGTTGGCGATCATGGTCTCCTTCTTGGCGTTCTCGTCCAGGACCTCCTTGGCAACGACGATCTGGCCCTTGCGCTCAAACTGGAAGGCGACAGAGCCGGAGGTGCCCAGGTTGCCGCCAGCGTGGGAGAAGGCGGAACGGACGTCGGCGGCGGTACGGTTGCGGTTATCGGTCAGGCAGTCGACGTAGACGGCGACACCGGCGGGACCGTAGCCCTCGTACACGATGTTCTCGTAGACAGCGGCGTCGGCACCCGAACCAAATGCCTTGTCGATAGCGGACTTGATCTTGTCCTTAGGCATGGACTGAGCCTTGGCCTTGGCAACGGCAGCGGCGAGGCTGGCGTTGTTCTCGGGCAGCGGGTCACCGCCGAGACGGGCAGCAACGGTGATGTTGCGGCTGAGCTTGGAGAAGAGGGCGGAACGCTTGGCGTCCTGCGCGCCCTTACGATGCTTGGTTGTGGCCCACTTAGAGTGTCCGGACATACGTGTCTCCTATCGGTTTCGACCTAAAGCCCAGCGCAGATGCTCGGGCAATATAAACAAACGTCGTTATGATATACCTACTGGCCTGCGAGATAAACCCCAAAATGAAGGCGTCGTGATGATGCCACCCTTTGGTGCAAAGTAACCTGTCCCCTTTGCACCAAATTAGGAGCAGAGGAGGTCGCTACGGGTGATGGTGGCGCCGATGGCAAAGGGCATGCAGGCGATGACCGGATACAGGTAGCGCATATAGGTCGAGCCGTTGCAGGGGCCGATCAGGCACACAGCGAGCACGCCCAGCAGCGGCACCCAAATGGCCAGCCCGCGCCACGAATGACGACGTAGCAGATAGACCACCACGGCAATCATGATCCACACATAGGTGGCCGAGCTCATGGTGAGCGAGATAAACGGGATGCGTTGTACCGCCACGCGATACAGGTTGATCAGGTGGTCGCACCAGCACACAACCTTGCTATCGACCGGATGGAAGTCGAAGTACTTGAGGTTGTCGGGACGCGCCATGATCTCGGCACTACGCGCCGTGCTGTAGACCCAGGCATCGCGGGCACTCGGATAAAAGTAGCCGTAATAGTTATTGATGAGCGCCGAGATATAGCACTCGGGATCCTTTTTGAACATCTGCGCCCAGACCTCAAAATAGGCCTTGATGTCCTCCTGCGAGGCGTACTCGTTAAAGCAGTTCTTGACGGCATCGGACTTGTCGGGGTTGTAGCGGCGGCCCAGATTGTCGTACTTGAGCACACGGTCGATCACGGCACGCTCATCGTCGGTCACCAAGCCGTCGCAAGGAGCCTCCACGATAGTACCGTCCTCCTTAACCGTAGGGTTGACACCCGAGTTGAGGCCGTCGTGCTTTTGGACGAAACGAGCCGTCTGCTGGAACGGAATCGAGAGGATTTCGCGCTTGGAACCAGGCGTAATGTCGTGCGCCGGCATAAAGACCTTGGTGAAGTACATATTAGAGGCAAGGCAGAGTCCAAGCACCGCAAGAACTCCCACCCAGCGGAAACGCGAGATGGCGCCCGAAGGCGCAGCACCGGCCTGCTTGACTGCACGACGAGCCACATGCGCGTCCCATGCGCAAAACGCCGCCGCGATTACGCATGCCGCCAGGGGAAACACCAGGCCGCCGTTGCGCAGAAACGTGGAACCCATGGCACCCAGAGCGAGCAGCAGCCAGTCATGGCGCGCAAAGAGCACGGGCCTCTGTTCGCCCGCACGCTCGGCATTGGCATCGCGACGGGGCAGGCCGCATGCCACGAGCTTCACGGCCTGCACCAACAGCACCAAAAACGCGTCGGCAAACAGCACATCTTTGGTAAGCAGGGCCGCGTAGTTGGAGAACATGGGCATAAACACAAAGAACAGCAAGATCACGCCGCGAATCGGCAAGCTCACGCCCAGCTTGCGCAGCGACGAGATGGAATAGGCCATGCAGGCGGCCGTAATGACGAACTGAGCGCAGGTGTAGATGGCAAGACCTGCGTTGGCACTGTTGAACAGTGAAAGCCCCAGCTGGACGCACGAACCGATGATAGCCGTGTGCACCACGGGGTGATGTCCGTTGAGCAACACATTGGGATTGAGCAGACGCAGATAGTCACTCGTGCCGTTGGGGTAGTTGAACCACTGGCGAATCTGCGCACCCGTATCTCCCATAAAAAGGCCGGGCAGCGAAGCGATGAGCGTGGGCGCCCAGGCGACCATAAGCACCAGGAAGGGCCCGGCAAAGGGATGGACCGAGAGTACGGCGTGAGCCACACGCCATACGCGGCCAAAGTGCGCTTCGGAAAACGGAATGCGCCGAGAGCTCAGCCAATCTAGACACTCAAAAGCCAGGTAGAAGGCAACGACCGCCAAGAGCATCCAGCCCGCACCGCCTATCCAGGCGCAGATGATGCGAGCCTTGTCGCCGAGTACGATCTCGGCAGAATCGGTGAGGTCGTAGCTGCGGCCAAACACCATGCAGACGGCAAAGAACAGCGACGGAAGGATCACCGAAGGACGCCAAGCATCGCCGCGGCCAAAGAATACGTAGCGAAACGGCAGCGTGAGCAGGCAGGCAAGCGCAAGCAGCATGACCGCGTCGGTATGGCCGGCAAACGAGAGGAGCACCTCGTAGCACACGTACAGCATGCCCGAGGCTTTGGGGTCAATCGCCAAGACTGCGTTGCTCGAGACCGGCGCGGGATCGATGGAAAACGCCGTGGTCGCCAACAGCGCGAGCAGAAATGCGATGAGCGTCTGCTTGGCGGGGTAGCGCTTAAACCAGACGATGCGGGCAGCGTCGCGCGCAGCCGTTGTGGAGAGGTCGGAATCCTTCACAGTCCAAAGAGCCTTTCTAGAAACCTGCCAAAAAGGGACAGGTTTATTTTGGCAGGTTTTATCTGGGAAAACGTTACGGTTCTGTCATCGTTGCCCAGCAAACCACCACAAAGGTGCCTGTCCCCTTTGTGGTGGTTTTGGTGATTAGGCGTCCAGGTAGATGCGCTGGGGACGGTTGCGGTGTCGGGCGAAGATGATGAGCGCCAGGCCGGCGATTACGAGCGGCAAACTCAGCAGCTGGCCCATGGTGATAACGCCTCCCAGCAGATAGCCCAGCTGCGCATCGGGCACGCGCACGAACTCAACGAGAAAGCGGACGATGCCGTACCCCATCACGAACACGCCCATAAACGTGCCCTGGGGCAGCAGCGGCTTTTTGCGACTGAGCACCCGTAGGATGCAAAAGAGCACGATGCCCTCTAGAAACGCCTCGTAGAGCTGGGAGGGATGGCGCGGCATATCGCCCGCAGTGCCGCCAAAGACCACACCCCAAGGCAGATCGGTCGGCTTACCCCACAGCTCGCCGTTGACGAAATTGGCACAACGGCCCAGGCACAGGGCCAGCGGGGCGCCGATCACGGCAAGGTCGGCGACGGTCCAGGCGTCGAGCTTATACATGCGGCACACGATGATGCCGCCCAAGATGCCGCCCACCAGGCCGCCGTGGAAGCTCATGCCGCCCTCGTTGGTGGCAAAGATCTCGAGCGGGTGGGTCCAATAGTAGCCATCGCCGTAAAAGACGACGTAAAACAGACGGGCGCCGATGATGAGGCCAAAGACCGCGCCGACCACGACGCTCGTCAGGTCATCGATCGTAATGTCGAAGCCCCAACGACGCTGCGTGCGGTACATAACGACCGCTGTGAGCAGGGTGCCGACCACGTAGGCCAGGCCGTACCAGTAGATAGTGATGGGGCCCGCCGAGATCGCGACGGGATCAAGCATATGGTAGAGGTCGTTGAGCATATCGATCCCCTGCTCCCTACATACAAATGCGGCCGCGGACCTTGCGCTCGCAGCCGCATATCTGGGCGTAACGTCTATGCGGAGCATGTCGTCCGCAGCTTTCGCATCTTAGAACGGCGCGTACTCGTCGTACAGGTCGTCGGTCTCGCCGGAAGCATTGACCTGCTCGACGCGGGTGACGCCGGGCACGTGCTCCTTCAGGATGCGCTCGATACCCATAGACAGGGTTAGCGAACTCATGGGGCAGCCGGCGCAGGCACCCTGCAGCTCCAGCTTGACAACACCCTCGTCGTCGACGCCCACATACTCCATATCGCCGCCATCGGCCTGCAGGTTGGGGCGGATCTCTTCAAGAACCTTCTTAAGCAGCTCTTCGTTAACAGCCACAGGGGCTCCTTTCTCACAATAACGCGGGCACGCCCGCGGACAGGGGCTATGTTACTACAGCCATGTACCCGCTTAGGCGCCAGCCATGCGTGCGGACACGACTTTCACGAGCAGTCAATTTGGGACGGGGCTCTTTTGGCTGCCTTTTGTTGCCAGCTAGCGTTGCCACGCGCTACTGCTGAGCCTGCCCCTCGGTGCCGATGTGAACATCGACGATAACCTGGCGGTAGCTGATGCCGCAGGAGTCGAGGATGCGGCGGCTGATGCGTCCGTCATCGGTGTCGGCGTACTTGTTGTCCAGGTAGACAACCTCGCCCACGCCCACCTGCGCCAAAATCTTGGCGCAGTCGTGGCACGGGAACAGCGTGACGTAAACCGTGGAATCCTCGAGGTCCTTGAGCGAGCCACGGTAGTTGAGCACGGCGTTGGCCTCGGCATGGACCACGTAGTTGTGCTTGTCCTGCAGCGGGTCGTCGCTCGTACCCCACGGGAAAAAGTCGTCGTTGAGCGCCGAGGGCGTGCCGTTGTAACCCACCGAAAGGATGCGGTGGTTGGTGCTGGCGATGCACGCTCCCACCTGCGTGTTGGGGTCCTTGCTGCGGCGCTGCGCGGCGATGGCCACGCTCATAAAGAACTCGTCCCAGCTAATAACGTCGCGGCGCTTGCCCGACGCGGTTTGATGAAGATCGTCCGACATGGCAGACACCTCCGCAATCGCAATAGTTTGGCCCATTGTAGCAGGTGAAAGGTAGGGGCGCTTATCCCACCAGCCCCTCGCCCTACGCGCGGCGGGGCTTTTGGTTGATGCGGTAGAGCTCGGCGAGACCCCGCAACGTCAGCGCGTCGTCTACCGTCAGGCTATGGCCGACCAGCGCCGCAAGTGCCTCGGCATCGTCGCCGGTAATGACGATGGGCACATCGCCCTCCCCCGCGGCCTTGGTCGCGCGCATCTCGGCAAGCACCATGTCGAGCATTCCGTCGATGCGGGCTACCTCGCCCAAAACCACACCCGAGCGCATGGCCTCACGCGTGTTGCGTCCGATGACGTGCGTTGGCGCCGAGGGCTCAACCTGGGGTAGGCGCGCTGCTGCCGCCGAAAGCGAACGGGCGCCGAGGGCCAGGCCTGGCGCGATAACGCCGCCCACAAAGGTACCGTGCGCGTCGATGACCTCGATATTGGTCGTCGTGCCCAGGTCAATCACGATGCACGGCGAGCCGTAGACGGCGCGGGCCGCCACGGCATCGGCGATGCGGTCGGGACCGATCTCGGCCGGGTCATCGTAGTGCACAGGCATGCCGCTCTTAAGTCCCGGCCCCACGGTGAGCACGCGCCCCGTGCAGGTGCGGGAAAGTGCCGCCTTCCACGGGCGCTCGAGCGCCGGGACTACACAGCTCAGCACGGCCGCGGCGGGTGCAAGCACCCCGGGCACACCTGCATCGGCGGCGAGCGCGCCCATGACCTGCACAAGTCGCATGCGTGCTTCGTCGGCCGTAATGCTCGACGGCGTCGTGATCTCGCATGTCGCAAGCGGACATTCCTGCGCCGCGGCCGAATCCTCGGCAAACAGGCCAAAGCGAATGAACGTGTTGCCCACGTCGACCGTCAATATATATGCGCACCCATTAAGCATCGTCGGCGCTCCTTTCGTCTGCCCAGCAGTATATCCCGATGATTATTCTGGGACGGGGATATAAAAATCATTGCGTACCTGATGATTTTTAAATCCCCGTCCCAGAATAATCATCCTTCGGCTTCGTTTGGGATAGCTAAAAAAGCCCAGTCCCGAATTAACTGCCGTGCGGCTATACTGATGCGCGGTCGCGCGCGAGCTCACGCGGCGGCCCTTGGTAACCCGACTTCCCGCGCCGTATCCGTAGCGGCGCTCCCGGGGGAAGCGGATATACGCAAAGGAGTTCTATATGAGCAATCCCTCGAACCGCGCCTCGATGCGCGGGCAACTCACGCTGCGCGGCGTCGTCATCGGCGTCCTTGGCTGCGTGATCATCACGGCAAGCTCGGCCTATACCGCCCTCAAGATGGGCGCCCTCCCCTGGCCGATCATTTTCGCTGCCGTCATTTCGCTGTTCTTCCTGAAGCTCATGGGTAACGCCAGCCTCAACGAGGCCAACGTTACCCACACCATCATGTCCGCGGGCGCCATGGTCGCCGGCGGTCTGGCGTTTACCATCCCGGGCGCCTGGATGCTGGGCTATGCCGACCAGATCAGCTGGCTCGACATGTTTATCGTGGCACTCGCCGGCACCATCTTGGGCCTGCTGGCAACGGCGCTCATCCACCGCCACTTTATCGTGGACGCCGCGCTGGAGTTTCCCACCGGCAATGCCGCAGCTCAGACACTGCGCGCCACCGAGGCCGGCGGCAAGACCGGCAAGCAGCTCTTTGGCTCCATGGCCATCGCAGGCATCTACAGCGTGCTTCGCGACGCTCTGGGCGTGGTGCCCAGCATGCTGTGCACGCTCAATATCCCCGGCGTGACCTTTGCCATCTATAACTCGCCCATGCTGCTCTCCATCGGCTTTTTGGTTGGCTTCGCCCCGGTTGCCTTCTGGTTTGCCGGCGCGCTGCTAGGTAACTTTGGCATCATCGTGGGCGGCACCGCTGCCGGTCTATTCGACGTTGTGACTGCGCAGGGCATCGTCAAATCGCTCGGCATGGGCCTCATGATGGGCTTTGGCGTCGCCGTCGTCCTCAAGGACATCCTGCCGCAGGTCGCCGGCATCGCCCGCGGCCTCGCCGCCGACAGCTCCAGCGACACCGACGAGCAGTCGCTCATCTCGGGCTCGCTTAAGCTCGACGCCGGCATCATCGGCCTGGGTACTGCCGCCATCGCCGTGATCGTCGCCATCGCGCTCGACCTTGGCCCCGTCCCGGCCGTCATCGTCACGCTGTTCACCTTTGTCACCACCATCATGAGCGCGCAGAGCTGCGGCCAGACGGGCATCGACCCCATGGAGATCTTCGGCCTCATCGTCATGCTCATCGTGGCTGCCTTCGCACAGATCGCCCAGGTCAAGCTGTTCTTTATCGCCGGCATCGTGGCCGTGGCATGCGGCCTTGCGGGCGACGTCATGAACGACTTTAAGGCCGGCGCCGTGCTGGGCACCAATCCGCGTGCGCAGTGGATCGGCCAGGCCATCGGCGGCATCGTGGGCGCCCTGGTCGCCGCTGCCGTCATGGTCGCGCTCGTCACCGCCTATGGTCCGGATGCTTTCGGCCCCGACAAGAGCTTTGTGGCCGCGCAGGCAAGCGTCGTCGCCACCATGGTCTCGGGCATCCCGAGCGTGCCGTGGTTCGCGGGCGGCTTTATCGCCGGCATCGTCATGTACTGGCTCGGCATTCCGGCCATGATGATCGGCCTAGGCGTGTACCTGCCGTTCTACATGTCGCTCACGGCCTTCTTGGGCTCCTGCGTCAAGCTCGCCTACGACAAGTGGGCCGCACGCCGCGACGCCGCTGCCGGTCTTTCGGTCGAGGAGAAGGCCTCCAAGGATGCCGCCTTCCAGGAGCAGGGCCTGGTCGTCGCCAGCGGCCTGCTCGGCGGCGAGTCCATCGTCGGCGTTATCCTGGCGTTTGTCTCTGTTGGTCTGAGCCTGCTGGGGTAGGCTGAACAACAACGCACCAGCGCAGAGCGCGGGGTCGGAATCAAACCGGCCCCGCGCTTTTTTGTCTATTTGACTCTTATGATCCTCACGGCGTTTTAGCCATGTCGATTGGCCTGACTTCCAGGTCAACAAACCTTGTCTGACACCTCGCCTAACGCGGTGTAGAGTAAAGACGACAGACGCAAGAAGCGGCTCAGAAGCTAAACGAGGTAAGCATGGAACTCGACAAACAACAGATCAAGCGGCTGCGCGAGCGTCATCATCGTCGTCACGGTATACGCCCTGCACACAGCGAGGCCATGGAGAATGCCACCCGTTTCCTTAAGCAGGCGTTCAACATACGCGAGGGACGCGCGCCCTATCACGTGATTCGCAAGCGCTTTATAAACGGGGCGCGCCTGACTGGCTCGCACTTATGCATCCTGATCATTGCCATGTTGATCGCGAGCATCGGCCTCGATATCGACTCGGACATTGCCATCGTGGGCGCCATGCTCATCTGTCCGCTCATGGGCTCGGTCCTTGCCATGGCATACGGCATCGCCACGCTCGACCGCGAGATTGCCGTCGAGGCGATTGCCGGCCTCGCGCTGCAGATGGTCTTTTGTCTAATCACGTCCACGCTGTACTTTAAGCTCTCACCCCTTGGCACCACCACGGCCGCCATCATCGATAACTCGACACCCACCGTATGGGACCTTGCCGTCGCGCTCGCGGGCGGCTTTGCGGGTGGCCTGGGCAACTCGCGCGACCAGGAACCCGCCACGCTCATCGCCGGCGTGGCCGTGGCGACCGCGCTCATGCCGCCCCTGTGCGCGGCGGGCTATGGCATCGCCATCGCAAGCGGGTCGCTGTTTCTTTCAGCCCTCTACGAGTTTGGCATCAACGTGGTCTTTATCGCACTGGCTGCCGAAGCCGTGCTGCTTCTTTTGCGCGTGCCGCTCAAGCGCGACCTCAACGGCGACGGCATTGTGACCGCCGAGGAAAACGCCGAGGTCGATGAGCTGTCACACAAGGTGCGCCGCCGCATCATCGTGGGCACGGTGATCTTTGCCATCCCCTGCATCGTTATGACGGCGGGGTCTATTGGCTCGGCGCAGGCCGGCGTGCAGGACGGCTACGGCGTCACCGAAACCACGCGCGAACTTGCCGCGGTGCTGCCGGGCTTTAAGGATTACACCGTCGCTGTCGAAACTTCGGCTACCGAAGGCGAGGAAGAGGGCATGGTCGAGCGCGAGGTTGTCGCTCACGTGACGACAAGCGAGGCGCTTGGGGCACACGACCGCCGCGTTGCCCGCAAGCTCATCGACCTCAACGTGCCCGAGCTCGATCGCGTGGAGTTTGATGTGCAGTAATACGCGACGTGGGATGGATGCGCGCAGCCGCGAGTCACGACATGGCGCAGACGTGACGCGGGCCACGAGCAAATAGCGGGGCGCGGTCCATGGCCGCGCTCCGCTCGCTGATTTATTGCCGTGAATCAGCTGTCCGCATCGACATCGCCAGACTCCACTGTAAACGCCGGACCGGTACTCACCAGATAAAAACGGGTCACCCTGGTATCTCTAAATAGGTAGAGCACGCCCTGATCGCGTCGGCGCGAAATATACGCCACGTGGACCGTACCGAATTCTTCGCCGTTTTCCTTCTTTAATATCAGGATGTTGGGGTCATCCGTACGCTTAAACTGCCCGTCTGTGCAGATTCCGTCTTGGTCGACCAGCTGCCATCGACAGTTGTCCTCCTCAAGAAAAGCCAGGGTTTCCCGACTTGTTTCGTCATCCCGATAGTAACCGTCAATGGCAAAGCCTTCGGAAGCACATTCCTGCATATAGGATGTTTCTCGACTTATGGCGAGTTGCCCTGTAGCGCCCAGAAGCACTGCCAGGCAAACCACTGCAACGGTTATCGAGACAAAACGGCGGCTCATGTCAGCCAGCCCGATACTTGTTTAACGGAGCACGAAACATACCCGGAACCTCCGATATCAGGGGGAACGTCACCTACGGCCTGCCGGTAATCATATGTTTCCAACATCAAACCATATGACTACAACTCGTTGGAGATAGATTCCATAAACGGACAATGATATACGGCGAACGGCTACACTTATCAATAAACCCAGAGTTATGGAGGCCGTTTTTCGTACTGCAAGATCGCAGTTTTCGGAAGTGCGGTGAAAAATCGAGTTCTGCCGACCAGACCGACTTTTTTAGCAACAAAACCGCAGGTCACAAGAGTTCAAAAGAGCAGTGTGCTCGAAGGTTCGGAGTTTTCCCCGCACTTCCGAAATCCGAGTCCACGAAAGGCGTCGGCAAGGCC